>NZ_JBGMWH010000042.1:0-323 GCF_041514305.1 Salinarimonas chemoclinalis | reverse complement strand
TCGCGGTGGTGACGGGTCGCGTCGAGCGCGGCGTGGTGAAGGTGGGCGAGGAAGTCGAGATCGTCGGCATCCGCGACACCGTCAAGACGACGGTGACGGGCGTGGAGATGTTCCGCAAGCTGCTCGACCAGGGCCAGGCGGGCGACAACGTCGGCGTGCTGCTGCGCGGCACCAAGCGCGAGGACGTGGAGCGCGGCCAGGTCGTGTGCAAGCCGGGCTCGGTGAAGCCGCACAAGAAGTTCAAGGCCGAGGCGTACATCCTCACCAAGGAGGAGGGCGGCCGCCACACGCCGTTCTTCAACAACTACCGCCCGCAGTTCTAC
>NZ_JBGMWH010000041.1:0-307 GCF_041514305.1 Salinarimonas chemoclinalis | reverse complement strand
ATAGAACTGCGGGCGGTAGTTGTTGAAGAACGGCGTGTGGCGGCCGCCCTCCTCCTTGGTGAGGATGTACGCCTCGGCCTTGAACTTCTTGTGCGGCTTCACCGAACCCGGCTTGCACACGACCTGGCCGCGCTCCACGTCCTCGCGCTTGGTGCCGCGCAGCAGCACGCCGACGTTGTCGCCCGCCTGGCCCTGGTCGAGCAGCTTGCGGAACATCTCCACGCCCGTGACCGTCGTCTTGACGGTGTCGCGGATGCCGACGATCTCGACTTCCTCGCCCACCTTCACCACGCCGCGCTCGACGCGG
>NZ_JBGMWH010000040.1:0-695 GCF_041514305.1 Salinarimonas chemoclinalis | reverse complement strand
ATGGCCAAGGCGAAATTCGAGCGTACCAAGCCGCACTGCAACATCGGGACGATCGGTCACGTCGACCACGGCAAGACGTCGCTGACGGCGGCGATCACGAAGGTGCTGGCGGAGACGGGCGGTGCGACGTACACGGCGTACGACGCGATCGACAAGGCTCCGGAGGAGAAGGCGCGCGGGATCACGATCTCGACGGCGCACGTGGAGTACGAGACGGCGAACCGTCACTACGCGCACGTCGACTGCCCGGGCCACGCGGACTACGTGAAGAACATGATCACGGGTGCGGCGCAGATGGACGGCGCGATCCTGGTCGTTTCGGCGGCGGACGGCCCGATGCCGCAGACGCGCGAGCACATCCTGCTGGCGCGCCAGGTCGGCGTCCCGGCGCTGGTCGTGTTCATGAACAAGGTCGACATGGTCGACGACGAGGAGCTGCTGGAGCTCGTCGAGCTGGAGATCCGCGAGCTGCTGTCGAAGTACAGCTTCCCGGGCGACGACATCCCGATCACGAAGGGCTCGGCGCTGATGGCGCTCGAGGACAAGAACCCGGCGATCGGCAAGGAGGCTGTCCTCAAGCTGATGGCGTCGGTGGACGAGTACATCCCGACGCCGGAGCGCCCGATCGACCAGCCGTTCCTGATGCCGATCGAGGACGTGTTCTCGATCTCGGGCCGCGGCACGGTGGTGACGGG
>NZ_JBGMWH010000039.1:0-1174 GCF_041514305.1 Salinarimonas chemoclinalis | reverse complement strand
AACGGGTTGTCGAGAGGCTGAAGCGTTCGCTGCTCGAGGTCGACGTAGCCGAGATCGTAGCGCATGAAGCTGACGAGCCAGATGCCGTCGTCGACCTCCTTGATTCCGATGCGCTGACCGGCGAGCACGGTCGAGATGTTGATCTTCTTGCGGTGCAGGCAGAGTCGACCGCAGGCGGTTATGACGACGTCGCGGTCGTGGAGCGGGTAGTCGAGTTCCGGCAGGCCCCTGTATGGTCTCGGCGATAGGGCGTATCGCGCAGCGGGCATGGCCATGTCCAACGCCTCGTGGGGACGCTCGGCGTTGAACTCTGCGACGAAGGCGTCGAAGCGCTCCTGTTGCTGGACGGCGTTGGCCGACGGCGGCCGTGCGGTCTCCTTCTTCAGGGTGAGGTGCATGCGCTCGTGGCGGCCGTTCTGCTGGGGATGACCGGGCTTGATCCGCTCGATGGCGATTCCCAGGCGCAGCCACCAGACCGAGAGCTTCGAGAGATTGAACAGGCCGTTGGGGCTTGCGAAGGGCACGCCGTTGTCGCTGCGGATCGCAGCCGGCAGGCCGCGCTCGCGGAACAGGCGCTCGAAAGCCGTGATCACCGGCTCCTCGCGGGTGGACTGCAGCGCCTCGCAGAGAAGAATGAACCGGGAGGCGTGATCGGTGACGGTGAGCGGATAGCACCAGCGTGCATCGCCGAGCTTGAACTCGCCCTTGAAGTCGGTGCACCACAGGTCGTTCGGCGCGGCGCCGGTCGACAGCGGCGTCCCGGTCGCCTTGCGCCGGCGCTTGCCCATACGAGCGACGAGCCCGTGGCGATCGAGCACGGCGTGGATCGTGCTCGTGGCCGGGACCCGCACGTCGCCGGCCAGGCGGCGCACGACGAGCTCGCGGATCTTGCGCGCGCCCCAATGCGGCTTCTCGCGCTTGGTGTCGATGATCAGGCGCTCGACGGGAGCCGGAAGCTGGTTCGCGTACCGGACCGGGCGGCGCGAGCGATCGGCGAGCGCCACCGGCCCCTCCTCGCGATACCGGTCCATCAGCTTGTACCCGGTCTTCCGGGAAATCCCGAACTCTCGGCAGACGTCGGTCATCGACTCTCCTTCGAGGACCCTGGCGACGAAACGCAGACGTTCTTCCATGACGGAGCATTCCTTCCACGGCATCCACACCTCCCGCGCCC
>NZ_JBGMWH010000038.1:0-1209 GCF_041514305.1 Salinarimonas chemoclinalis | reverse complement strand
TCGGCAGGGGGACCTGCCGATGGCCTGGAACGAGAGCTGTGTGATGGAGCAACGGATGCGGTTCGCGCTTTTGTGCGATCGTGACGAGCAGACGATGGTCGAGCTGTGCGAGCTGTTCGGCATCAGCCGTCAGACGGGGTACGAGTGGCGCCGACGCTATCGCGAGGAAGGTCCGGCGGGTCTGGTGGATCGCCCACGCGGTCCGCATCGTCACGGCCGATCGACGCCGGATGCGGTGGCGGAGTCGATCGTCGCGCTGCGTCTGGCGCGTCCGAGCTGGGGGCCGCGCAAGATCGTGGCGAAGCTCGCGGCTCAAATGCCGGAGGTGACCTGGCCCGCGCCCTCGACGGCGGGCGAGATCTTGAAGCGTGCGGGGCTGGTGACGAGCCGCAGGCCACCGCGACGGGCGCCCGCGCGCCTGGGCGAGCTGACGCGACCGCAGCATGCCAATCACGTCTGGTGCGCCGACCACAAGGGCTGGGTACGGCTGGGAGATCGGGACCGGCTCGAGCCGTTGACGGTGACCGACGGCTTCAGCCGCTTTCTCGTGGTGCTGGGCGCGACGGCCTCGACCGGCAAGGAGGAAGCCATTCCCTTGTTCGAGATCGCCTTCCGGGAGCACGGTCTGCCGGAGACGATCCGAACGGACAACGGCGCGCCCTTCGCTTCCAGCGGGATCACGGGCCTCACCGAGCTCGGGGTCTGGTGGGCCAAGCTCGGCGTCCGCCACGAACGCATCGACCGGGGCAGCCCGCAGCAGAACGGCGGGCACGAGCGCTTCCACAGGACGCTCTTGCGCGAGGCGATGATGCCGCCTTGCGCCGATCGTGCGACCCAGCAGGCGCGCTTCGACGCCTTCCGCCACGACTACAATCACGAGCGGCCTCACGAGGCGCTGGGCCAGAAGCCGCCGGCAGCGTTCTACGAGCCCGCGCCACGGCTGTTCCCCGACCGCCTGCCGGAGCCGACCTATGCGCCCGAGGCGGCGGTCCGAAAGGTACGCCAGGCGGGCGAGATCAAGTGGGCCGGGAGCCTCGTCTTCGTGAGCGGTGCTCTCGTCGGCGAGCCGATCGCGATCGAAGAGACCGACACCGGCGACTGGCTCGTCCGCTTCTTCGACCTGGAAATCGGGATCATCGACCGCAAGACCAGAAAGTTGCGACGCCCGGTCCCCCGGCCGGGGGACCGGGCGTCGCAAAACACCCAAAC
>NZ_JBGMWH010000037.1:0-1435 GCF_041514305.1 Salinarimonas chemoclinalis | reverse complement strand
TCGCGTCAGGTCCTGTTGTAGACGTCTTCGAGCCGGACGATGTCGTCCTCGCCGAGATAGGAGCCGGACTGGACCTCGATGAGTTCGAGGGGGATCTTGCCGGGGTTCTCGAGGCGGTGGACGGCGCCCAGCGGGATGAAGGTCGATTCGTTCTCGTGGACGAGGGTTTCGGCGTCGCCCACGGTGACGAGGGCGGTGCCGCGCACCACGATCCAGTGCTCGGCGCGGTGGAAGTGCTTCTGCAGCGACAGCCGGCCGCCGGGCTTGACCACGATGCGCTTGACCTGGAAGCGCTCGCCGCGGTCGACGCCCTGGTAGGAGCCCCAGGGGCGGAACACTTCCGTGTGGTCGTGCACCTCCGCGCGCCCGCGCCGCTCGAGCTCCTTCACGAGGGCCTTGACGCTCTCGGGCTTGGCGCGATCGAACACGAGGGTGGCGTCGCGGGTCTGGATCACGGCGAGGTTCGAGACGCCGACGAGGCAGACGAGATCCTCGGCGCGCACCAGGTTGTCGGCGGCGTCGAGGAAGACGACCTCGCCGCGCCCGGAGACCCGCGCGGCGTTGCCGGCGGCGTCCTTCTCCGACAGCTCCCAGACCGCGTGCCAGGAGCCGACGTCCGACCAGCCCATCGACACCGGCGCGACCCGGGCGCGGTCGGTCTTCTCCATGACGGCGTAGTCGATCGACAGCGCCGTGGTGCGGGAGAAGGCGTCGGCGTCGAGCACGGTGAAGCCGAGATCGCGCGTCGCCCCCGCCACCGCCGCGCGGGCCGCCTCGACGCTCGCCTCGTCGAAGCGGGCGTACTCGTCGAGCAGCGTGTCGACCCGGAACAGGAAGTTGCCCGAGTTCCAGAGGTAGCCCGAGGCGACGTAGTCGGCGGCGCGGGCGGCGTCGGGCTTCTCGACGAAGGCGTCCAGCGCGTGGACGCCCGCCTGGGCGGTCGGCGCGCCGGGCCTGATGTAGCCGTAGCCGGTCTCGGGCCGGTCGGGGCGGATGCCGAAGGTGACGATGGCGCCCTCGCGCGCCGCCGCGGAGGCCGCCCGCGCGACGCCGCGGAAGGCCTCCTCGTCGCGCACCACGTGGTCGGCGGCGAGCACCAGCATCAGCCCCTGCGGCTCCCGCGCGGCGAGGAAGGCCGCGCCCGCCGCGATCGCCGGGCCGGAATCGCGGCGCATCGGCTCGAGCAGGATCTCGCCCGCGACCCCGATCGCGGAAAGCTGGTCGGCGACCAGGTGGCGGTAGTCGTGGTTGGTGATCACGACCGGCGGCCCGAACAGCGCCGGGTCCGCCACCCGCAGGCAGGTGTCCTGGAAGGTCGAGCGCGCGCCCATCAGCTGGATGAACTGCTTGGGCGCGCTCGTCCGCGAGGCCGGCCACAGCCGCGTGCCGGCGCCGCCGGCCATGATCAGGGGGGTGATGCGCGTCATGTCGTCCT
>NZ_JBGMWH010000036.1:0-1775 GCF_041514305.1 Salinarimonas chemoclinalis | reverse complement strand
GTGGCGGACGAGCTTCGGGCGGAGACGATCGACGCGGTGTCGGTGACGGGCGGGCATCTCGGGGCCGGGCTCGGCGTGGTGGAGCTGACGGTGGCGCTGCACGCGGTGTTCGAGACGCCGGGCGACCGGCTGATCTGGGACGTCGGGCACCAGGCCTATCCGCACAAGATCCTCACCGGCCGGCGCGACCGCATCCGCACCCTGCGCCAGGGCGGCGGGCTGTCGGGCTTCACCAAGCGCGCGGAGAGCCCCTACGACCCGTTCGGCGCGGCGCATTCCTCGACCTCGATCTCGGCGGGGCTCGGCATGGCGGTGGCCCGCGACCTCGCCGGGGGCGACAACGACGTCGTCGCCGTGATCGGCGACGGGGCGATGTCGGCGGGCATGGCCTGGGAGGCGATGAACAACGCCGGCGCGATGCACTCGCGCCTCGTCGTCATCCTCAACGACAACGACATGTCGATCGCGCCCCCCGTGGGCGCGATGTCGGCCTATCTCGCCCGGCTCGTCTCCGGCAAGACCTACCGCTCCTTGCGCGAGACGGCCAAGCAGCTCACCCGCAAGCTGCCCAAGGGGCTGTCGCAGAAGGCCGCGCGGGCGGAGGAATACGCCCGCGGGTTCTGGACCGGCGGGACCATGTTCGAGGAGATGGGCTTCTACTACGTCGGCCCGATCGACGGCCACAACCTCGATCACCTGCTCCCGGTGCTGCGCAACGTGCGCGACACGAAGGGCGGGCCGATCCTCGTCCACGTCGTCACCCAGAAGGGCAAGGGCTACGCCCCGGCGGAAGCCTCCTCGGACAAGTACCACGGCGTCGTCTCCTTCGACGTCGTCACCGGCGCCCAGGCCAAGCCCAAGGCCAACGCGCCGGCCTACACCAAGGTGTTCGGGCAATCGCTGATCCGCGAGGCCGAGGCCGACGATCGCATCGTCGCCATCACCGCGGCGATGCCGTCGGGCACCGGCGTCGACCTGTTCGGCAAGGCGCACCCGACGCGCACCTTCGACGTCGGCATCGCCGAGCAGCACGCGGTGACCTTCGCGGCGGGCATGGCCACCGAGGGCTACAAGCCGTTCTGCGCGATCTACTCCACCTTCCTGCAGCGGGCCTACGACCAGATCGTCCACGACGTGGCGATCCAGAACCTGCCGGTGCGCTTCGTCATGGACCGCGCGGGGCTGGTCGGCGCCGACGGGCCGACGCACGCGGGCTCCTTCGACGTCGCCTATCTCGGCTGCCTGCCCAACATGACGATCATGGCCGCCGCCGACGAGGCCGAGCTGGTGCACATGGTGGCGACCGCCGCCGCGCACGACGAGGGACCCATCGCCCTGCGCTACCCCCGCGGCGAGGGGGTGGGCGTCGAGATGCCCGAGCGCGGCGTGCCCCTCGAGATCGGCCGCGGGCGCGTGATGAAGGAGGGCTCGCGCGTCGCCATCCTGTCCCTCGGCACCCGCCTCGCCGAGGCGCTCGCCGCCGCCGAGGAACTCGACGCGCGGGGCCTCTCCACCACCGTCGCGGACGCGCGCTTCGCCAAGCCCCTCGACCTCGACCTCGTCACCCGCCTCGCCCGCGAGCACGAGGTGCTGATCACCATCGAGGAAGGCTCGATCGGCGGCTTCGGCTCCTTCGTGCTGCACGCGCTCGCCGAGAACGGCCTCCTCGACAAGGGCCTCAAGGTCCGCGCGATGGTGCTCCCCGACGTGTTCATCGACCAGGACAAGCCCGCCAGGATGTACGCCGCCGCAGGCCTCGACGCCCGCGGCATCGT
>NZ_JBGMWH010000035.1:2500-6235 GCF_041514305.1 Salinarimonas chemoclinalis | reverse complement strand
GTTGCGGGGGCAGGATTCGAACCTGCGACCTTCAGGTTATGAGCCTGACGAGCTACCGGGCTGCTCCACCCCGCGCAAGGGTTCGTCTTCCCGTGTGGGGGACGTGTGTGTTGGTCCTCGAACGCGACCGGCCCCGGTTTCGAGACCGGGGCCGGCGCGGGAGGCGTCGTGAGGAGGATGGTTTGTTTTCGGCGTGTGCGCGCGTTCCCTTCGAGAGGGGATCTGTCCTTTGCAGGCCCGGCGACGACCTACTCTCCCGGGGCTTGAGCCACAGTACCATCGGCGCTGAGGAGTTTGACGGCCGAGTTCGGGATGGGATCGGGTCTTGTGCTCCTCGCTCCGGTCACCGGGCCGGCGAAGGACAGAATGCGCGCACAGGTGTGGTCTGGTCTTCGACGTCGCTTTCGTCCCGGCACGCGACGGCGCGCAGGGATCATGGGAGGCGATCAAGCCGATCGAGCGATTAGTACCGGTAAGCTCAACGCATTGCTGCGCTTGCACGCCCGGCCTATCGACGTGGTGGTCTACCACGGCTCTCGAGGGAGATCTCGTTTCGAGGTGGGTTTCCCGCTTAGATGCCTTCAGCGGTTATCCCGTCCGTACATAGCTACCCTGCACCGCGGCTGGCGCCACGACAGGTCCACCAGAGGTACGTCCATCCCGGTCCTCTCGTACTAGGGACAGATCCTCTCAAATCTCCGACACCCACGGCAGATAGGGACCGAACTGTCTCACGACGTTCTGAACCCAACTCACGTACCACTTTAATCGGCGAACAGCCGAACCCTTGGGACCTGCTCCAGCCCCAGGATGTGATGAGTCGACATCGAGGTGCCAAACGATCTCGTCGATATGGACTCTTGGAGATCATCAGCCTGTTATCCCCGGCGTACCTTTTATCCGTTGAGCGATGGCCCACCCACGCGGGACCACCGGATCACTATGGCCGACTTTCGTCTCTGCTCGACATGTCCGTCTCGCAGTCAGGCGGGCTTATGCCATTGCACTCGACGACCGATTTCCGACCGGTCTGAGCCCACCATCGCGCGCCTCCGTTACTCTTTGGGAGGCGACCGCCCCAGTCAAACTGCCTGCCATGCGCTGTCCCGGACCCGGATGACGGATCGCGGTTAGACATCCATGTCGCCAAGGGTGGTATTTCAAGGGCGGCTCCACGCGAGCTGGCGCCCGCGCTTCATAGCCTTCCACCTATCCTACACATGCCGACACGAATGCCAGCGCAAAGCTACAGTAAAGGTGCACGGGGTCTTTCCGTCTGACCGCAGGAACCCCGCATCTTCACGGGGAATTCAATTTCACTGAGCCGATGCTGGAGACAGCGGGGAAGTCGTTACGCCATTCGTGCAGGTCGGAACTTACCCGACAAGGAATTTCGCTACCTTAGGACCGTTATAGTTACGGCCGCCGTTTACCGGGGCTTCGATTCAAGGCGTGAACCTCTCCTCTTAACCTTCCGGCACCGGGCAGGCGTCAGACCCTATACGTCGTCTTGCGACTTCGCAGAGCCCTGTGTTTTTGCTAAACAGTCGCCACCCCCTGGTCTGTGCCCCTCCCACGCGGTTGCCCACGCGGAAGGCCTCCTTATCCCGAAGTTACGGAGGTAATTTGCCGAGTTCCTTCAGCATCGTTCTCTCAAGCGCCTTGGCATGCTCTGCCAGTCCACCTGTGTCGGTTTCGGGTACGGTCTCACGCGGGGGCTGTTTCCCGGGACCCTCCGGCCGCGCCTCCAATCCGATGAGGAGACACGACGGTTCGGATCCGTCACCACCCGCTGGCTCAGGACTATTCACCTGATTCCCATCGACTACGCCTTTCGGCCTCGCCTTAGGGGCCGGCTGACCCTGCGCAGATTAACTTTACGCAGGAACCCTTGGACTTTCGGCGACAGCGTCTCTCACGCTGTTTGTCGTTACTCATGTCAGCATTCTCACTTCCGATACCTCCAGGAGCCCTCGCGGGTCTCCCTTCACGGGCCTACGGAACGCTCCGCTACCACTCGGTGACCAGTTACCAGTAATCAGTCACCAGAACCCTCCGCGACCTTCAACGGCCGGCGAGGCTGTTCTTGAGGCCTTGCAGCATGCGCACGATGTGGCGCACCTCGTCGCGCCGACTCTCAGCACGCGCCGCCTCGACATACCCGAGGTCGGCACAATACCGACACCAAAGCCGAACTTCCTCCGCGGAGCCGATCGCCATCACGAGATAGCGTGCGAACTCCCGAGGAGAGGCTTGCTGCCGGCCGGCGCCCTCGACAATCAGGCTGCAGACGGACCTGGACGACCGTCTGAGCTGATCGGCGAGACCGCCGAACTGCTCGATCTTCGGGAACCCCGGGCTTTCGCCATGGAGCTCGAGCGACAGCGCATAGGCCCTACGAAAGACCTCCAGGTCTTCCGCGTCCCACTTTCCGCCGCTGCGTCGATCGAAGGCCATTCTGGTCACTGTTCACTGATAACTGGTCACCGAATCCCAAGCTTCGGCTCGTGGCTTGAGCCCCGTTACATTTTCGGCGCAAGGACCCTTGACTAGACCAGTGAGCTGTTACGCTTTCTTTAAAGGATGGCTGCTTCTAAGCCAACCTCCTGGTTGTTTTGGGGTCCTCACATCCTTTCCCACTTAGCCACGAATTGGGGGCCTTAGCTGTAGGTCAGGGTTGTTTCCCTCTCCACGACGGACGTTAGCACCCGCCGTGTGTCTCCCGTGCACTGCTTCCAGGTATTCGGAGTTTGGTTAGGTTTGGTACCGTTGTGGACAGCCCTAGCCCATCCAGTGCTCTACCCCCTGGAGCATTCACACGAGGCGCTACCTAAATAGCTTTCGCGGAGAACCAGCTATCTCCGGGTTTGATTGGCCTTTCACCCCTAGCCACAAGTCATCCGAGGCTTTTTCAACAGACACCGGTTCGGTCCTCCAGTGCGTGTTACCGCACCTTCAACCTGCTCATGGCTAGATCACCCGGTTTCGGGTCTGGCGCGCCGAACTGAACGCCCTGTTCAGACTCGCTTTCGCTGCGCCTACGCCTCACGGCTTAAGCTTGCTCGACACGCCAAGTCGCTGACCCATTATACAAAAGGTACGCGGTCACCCAGAACGAATCTTGGGCTCCCACTGTTTGTAGGCATCCGGTTTCAGGATCTGTTTCACTCCCCTCGTCGGGGTGCTTTTCACCTTTCCCTCACGGTACTGGTGCACTATCGGTCGCTGAGGAGTACTTAGGCTTGGAGGGTGGTCCCCCCGTGTTCGGACAGGATTGCACGTGTCCCGCCCTACTCGTATCCCACGCCATGCTCGATCCGTACGGGGCTGTCACCCATGTCGCCCGACTTTCCAGACGGTTCCGGTTCACATGACGCAGGCATTGGCCTGGTCCGCGTTCGCTCGCCACTACTGACGGAGTCTCGTTGATGTCCTTTCCTCCGGGTACTGAGATGTTTCAGTTCCCCGGGTTCGCCTCAAATCCCTATGAATTCAGGATCTGATACCTTCTGGTAGTGACCAGTAACCGGTGACCAGTGACCAGAAGATCCGGTCACTGTTCACTGTTCACTGGTCACTGAAGGTGGGTTTCCCCATTCGGAAATCCTCGGATCAAAGCGCGTTCGCAGCTCCCCGAGGCTTATCGCAGCGTACCACGTCCTTCATCGCCTCTCAGCGCCAAGGCATCCACCGAATGCCCTTCGTTCACTTGATCGCTCCCATGACCCATGCGCG
>NZ_JBGMWH010000034.1:0-6822 GCF_041514305.1 Salinarimonas chemoclinalis | reverse complement strand
ACGGGGAGGAGGCGGTCGGCGCCCCGGGCTTCCCACCCCGGGCCCCCTCGGCTACCGTCGGGCGGTCCCGCGCAGGAGCCCTCCGATGGCCGACTCGACCCCCCGCCTCACCCGCTTCTCCGTCCCGCCGCTCGCGCAGAGCACCCGCCGCCTCGCCGACGTCGCCGCGGGGCGGGCGGCGCCCGATCTCGTGATCCGCGGGGCGCGGGTGCTGTCGACCTATACGGACCGCATCCTGCCCGAGCGGGAGGTCTGGATCGCCGGCGGGCGCATCGCCGCGGTCGTGCCGAACGGCGCGCACGCGCAACTCGCCCACGCTCCGGCCGAGATCTACGACGCCGACGGCGGCATCCTCGCGCCGGGCCTCGTCGACCCGCACATCCACATCGAATCCTCGATGGTCACCGCCTGCGCCTACGCAGAGGCGGCGCTCCTCAACGGCACGACGACGATCTTCTGCGACAGCCACGAGATCGGCAACGTCATGGACGTCGCCGGCGTCGAGGCGATGCTGGAGGACGCCCGCCAGGCGCCGCTCTCGATCTTCCTCACCGTGCCCTCGACGGTGCCGGCCACCTCGCCGCAGCTCGAGACCGCGGGCGGGGACCTGACGGCGGAGAAGATCGGCGCGCTCTTCGATCGCTGGCCGGAGGCGGTGGCGCTCGGCGAGAAGATGGACTTCGTCCAGGTCGCCCACGGCGATCCGCGCTCGCACGCGATCCTCGCCGCGGCGCTGTCGCGCGGGCGGCCGGTGTCGGGGCACATCTACGGGCGCGAGTTCGTCGCGGCCTATGCCGCGGCGGGCGTCACCGACACGCACGAGGCGATCGACCGCGACATCGCCGACGACCTGCTCGACGCCGGCGTCTGGATCTTCCTGCGCGGCGGCCCGCCGACCACGCCGTGGCATTCGCTGCCCGAGGCGATCAAGACGATCACGGAGCTCGGCGCCTCCAACAAGCGCGTGTGCGTATGCACGGACGACCGCGACGCCGACGACCTGATGCAGTTCGGCATGGACTGGGTCGCCCGCCAGGCGTGGAAGGCCGGCATGACCCGCGAGCAGGCCTGGGCCATGGGCTCGCTCCACCCGGCCACGCGCTACCACCAGGACGGCGAGATCGGCGCGCTCGGCGGCGGTCGCCGGGCGGACGTCGTGCTGCTCAACGACGCGCTCGAGGTGCGCAACACCTGGTACGGCGGCACGCTCGTGGTCGAGGACGCCAAGATCACGCCCGTCCTCGACGCCGCCTTGTCGGATCGCTGGGTCTACCCGAAGGCGGCCTACGCCACCGTGAAGATCGCCGGCGACCCGCCCCTGGTCCCGGCCCCGCCGACGACGCCCTGCGTGGCCAACACCCTGCGCACGGCCCTGCCGGGCATCGTCGTCCTGCACGAGCGGGTGACGCTCGCCTCCGGCGAGACCTGGGAGGAGATCATCCGCGAGAGCGGCGCCGATCTCTGCCACGTCGCCGTGATCGAACGCCACGGGCTCTCGGGCGGCGAGAGCCGGGTGGCGCACGGGCTCCTGAAGGACTTCGGCCTCGAGTCCGGCGCCGTCGCCTCCTCGGTCGGGCACGATTCGCACAACCTCATCGTGGCCGGCACCAACGAGGCCGACATGCGCCTCGCCCTCGACACGCTGCGCGCGGCGCAGGGCGGCGTGTGCGTGGTCGACGCCGGCGCCGTGAAGGCCTTCGTCGCGCTGCCCATCGCCGGCCTCCTCTCCGACAAGCGCGTCACCGAGGTGGCCGAGGAGACGCGGGTGCTCAAGGAGGTCTGGGCGAAGGCCGGCTGCACCATCCCCTATATGGGCTTCAACCTGATCCCGCTCTCGGTCATCCCGGAGATCCGCATCACCGACATGGGGCTCGTGCTGGTGCCGCAGATGACGATCGTCCCGCCCTTCGAGGAGGGGCGGGAGGCGGCGGAATAGGGGAGGGGTACGGGCGCCCCACGCGCATGCGGCGCGAGACCGAGCCGGCGGGGTCCGGTCCGCGGGCCGATCAGAGGGCCGCGAGGCCGAACGCGAGCGCGACCGTGGTCCCGAGCGAGAGGGTGAAGCCGAGCGCGGCGACGCGCCAGGACGGCGTATCGCCGCCGACCGAGGGGGCGGCGGCGGACAGGGCGCGGCGGTCGGGGACGGTACCTGCGGACATCGATCGGGTCTCCTGAGCGGGATGGTCGTGCCCCACCGCTGCCGGCGTCGGGACGACGTGGGCGGGCACGAGAGGGTGGGCGGCGGAGCGGCGACGGGGTCACCGAGGGCTGCTCCGCACGAGGTCGGGTCACGAACGCGCGAGGTGGTGCCGGGTTTCGACGAGCGGCGCGGCGGGCGCATCCCGCTCGCGTCTCTCGCGTTCGTCGGACGAGGACGCGATTCGGTTCAGCCGAGTCCCGCGCGGCGGCGCGACGCGTTCACTCTCCGAAAACCAAGCGGCGATTTGGGCGACGAAGATCGTCCGCCGAGGGCCGCCCCGTCCAGCGTTTGGTTCACCTTTGCGCGCACAAGCTCCCAGGAAAGGGAGCAATCCATGGTCCGAAGCTGGGTGCGGCGCGGCCGGCCGACCTTCTCCGCATACCTCATCGCCCTGAGCCTCGCGCTCTCGGTGCCCCTGCTCGCCTTCGCCGCGGTCGTCTCGTACGAGCTCGGGACGAAGGAGCGTGCCGAGGTGGAGGCCGGCGTGTTCGATGCGGCGGCCCGCGTGCGGCGCGCCGCCGACGCGCTCGTCGCCGACGCGCTCTCTGGGCTGCGCATCCTGGCGACCTCGCGGGCGGTGCGGTCGAACGACCTGTCGGGCTTCCACGCCGAGGCGCTGGTCGTCGGGCGCGAGCTCGGCGGGCACGTCGCGCTCGCCGACGCGGCTGGCGAGCGCCTCGCCTACACGCGCGTCCCCTGGGGTACGTTGCTGTCGAGCATCGACGAGGGCGGCGTCGTCGCGGCCGTCGTGCGGACCGGCGAGCCGTTCGTCTCGGGACTGCTGACGTCGCCGCAGACGGGAGAGCGGTTCGTCGCCGTCGCGGTGCCCGTCCACGCGGGCGCCGATACGGGTCGTGTGCTGACGCTGGAAATCCCGCTCCGGAAGCTGCTCGAGACGGTCGTCTCGGCGGACGTCGGCACGCCGCGCTGGGGCTCGATCTCCGACCGCGACGGCACGGTGCTCGCGCGCAGCGCCGACAACGCCGATCACGTCGGGCGTCGCCTGCCGGGGTTCTCCGAGCTGACGAGCCCCGCCGGCACGTGGCGCGGAACGGGCTTTCTCGGCATCACCGTGTTCGGGGCCTACGAGCGCTCCGATCTCACCGGCTGGACCGCGGGCGTCGGCGTCGACGAAGCGGCGCTCGATGCGCCGGTCGCGGCATGGCGCATGCGCCTCGTGGGACTCGCGGCGCTCGTCCTCGCGATCACGGCGATCGTGGCGGTGCCGATCTGCCGGGAGATCGCCGGGACCTTCGCCCAGCTCACCGCCATGGCGCGGCGGCTGGGCATGGGCCAGCCGCTCGCAGCACCGGACGTGCGCATCGCCGAGGCCCGGACGATCGCCTCGGTGATGGCACGCGCCTCGGTTCACCTGTCGCGTCGCAACGCCTTCCTGCGCGAGGCCAAGGACGATCTGGAGGCGCGGGTGGCCGCGCGCACGCGGGAACTCGAGGAGAAGACGACGCTCCTCCAGACCACGCTCGACCACATGGACCAGGGGCTCGTCATGGTCGACGCGGACGGGCGGGTCTCCGTCTACAATCGGCGCGCCGTCGACCTGCTGGAGTTGCCGGAGGACCTCGTCGCGTCGCGACCCACCGTGGCCGAGCTCCACGCGCACCAGCTCGCCAGGAACGAGTTCGTGCGCGACGAGGATGCCGAGCGCGTCAAGGAACTCTACGGCGGCTCGGCCTTCAAGGAGCGGCTCTACGAGCGGGAGCGCCCGAACGGGACGATTCTCGAGATCCGCACGGTGCCGCGGCCGGAAGGGGGCGCCGTGCGGACCTTCACGGACGTCACCGCCCGCAAGACGGCCGAGGCGGAGCTGGCGCGCATGGCGCGCCACGATTCGCTCACGGGCCTGCCCAACCGCGCGAGCCTGCGCGAGCGGCTGAAGGAGCGGCTCGCCGAGGCGCTGCGCCACGACCGGCCCTTCTCCGTGCTCTGCCTGGACCTGGACCGCTTCAAGGTGGTCAACGACACGATGGGGCACGCCGCCGGCGACATGCTGCTGGGACTCGTGGCGGAGCGTCTGCGGGAGGTGGTGCGCGGCGAGGACTTCCTCGCCCGCGTGGGAGGCGACGAGTTCGTGCTCCTGTGCCCCGAGGCCTCCGGCTGCGCGAGGGACGAGACCAGCGGCGCGGCGCTGGCGCAGCGCATCATCGCGGCGCTGGCGCAGCGCATCATCGCGGCGCTCGCGCAGCCCTTCGCGCTCTCGGGCAAGCCGATCGAGATCGGCGTCAGCATCGGCATCGCCAACGCGCCGCGCGACGGCGGCACGATCGACGATCTCCTCAAGGCGGCCGACCTCGCGCTCTACCGCGCGAAGGGGGACGGGCGAAACACCCATCGCGTCTTCGCGCCGGAGATGGACGCGGCGAACATCGAGCGCCAGGTGCTCGAGATCGAGCTGCGGCACGCGATCCAGCGCGGCGAGATCACGCTCGCCTACCAGCCGATCGTGGACGTGCACGGCGGCGGCGTCACCGCCGTCGAGGCGCTGTGCCGCTGGACGCATCCGCGGCTCGGCGCGATCTCCCCGGCCCGCTTCATCCCGCTCGCGGAGGAGACCGGGCTCATCGCGCCGCTCGGCGCCTTCGTGCTGGAGACGGCCTGCCGGGAAGCCGCGGGATGGGGCACGCCGGTGCGAATCGCGGTGAACGTCTCGGCGGTGCAGTTCGCCCGCGCCGACCTCCTGGCGGTGGTCGTCGCGGCGCTGGAGGCGTCGCGCCTCCCCGTCGACCGGCTGGAGCTCGAGATCACGGAGAGCGTCCTCATGGACGGCGCCACGGTCCTCGACACGCTCCATGCCCTGCGGCGCCTCGGCGTGCGCCTCGCCATGGACGATTTCGGCACCGGCTATTCGTCGCTGGGCTATCTCGAGCGCTTTCCGTTCGACAAGCTCAAGATCGACGGCTCGTTCGTGAAGCGCATCGCGAGCACGGAGGCGGACGCGATCGTGCGCGCCATCGCCAGCCTGGGCGAGCGCCTCGGGATGACCATCACCGCGGAGGGCGTCGAGACGTCCGAGCAGCTGCGGCTGGTGCGGGAGGTCGGCTGCCAGGAGGCGCAGGGCTACCACGTCGGGCGCCCCGTTCCCGCCGAGGAGATTCGGCACCGCCTGCGCGGCGGCCGCACGGAGGCGGCGTAGGCGCCCGGCACGACGAGAGAGACATCGCGTGCCGCGCCGCACCGAGCCCCGACGCGACGCAGCTCGGCAGTCGGCAATTGAAAATCGTTGTCGACGACGATGGGCACCACGGAGTAGATACACGTCCGTTGCCCTCTTTCGACGAGACGACGATGCTCTCCGCTCATGCCCCCATCTCGACGGCACGCCTGGCCGCCGTCCTCGGACTGCTCGCCTGCGTCGGGCCCTTCGCGATCGACATGTACCTGCCGGCGCTGCCCGCGGTCGCGGCGGAGCTCGACGCGCCGATCTCCGCGGTCCAGGCGACGCTGATCGCCTACTTCCTCGCGTTCGGCGTCTCGCAGCTCGTCTGGGGGCCGATCTCGGACCAGGTCGGCCGCCAGGCGCCGCTGATCGTCGGGCTGTGCGTCTTCGCTTTGGGCAGCGCCCTGTGCGCGCTCGCGCCCTCGATCGGCTGGCTGATCGCCGCGCGCTTCGTGCAGGGCGTCGGCGGGTCCGTGCTGATGGTGGTCCCGCGCGCCGTCATCCGCGACATGGCGACGGGCGCGGACGCGGCGCGGATCATGGCGCTCGTGATGCTGGTGATCAGCGTCTCGCCGATGCTCGCCCCGCTCGTGGGGAGCGGTGTCATCGCGATCGGCGGCTGGCGCCTCGTGTTCGCCGTGCTGCTCGCCGCGGCGGTGGCGAGCCTCTTCGTCACCCGGTTCCTCCTGCCCGAGACGCTGCCTCCCGCCGCGCGGACCCGCGCGTCGCTCGCGGGACTGCTGCATGGGAGCAAGGTCCTGCTCTCGGATCGCTGGTTCATGGGGCTCACGTTCATCGGCGGCTTCGGCTTCGCCTCCTTCTTCGTCTTCGTCGCCAGCGCCTCCTTCGTCTACACCGAGAGCTTCGGGCTGAGCGCGACCGGGTTCAGCATCGCCTTCGCGGTGAACGCGGCGGGCTTCTTCGCCGCCTCGCAGGTCGCGGCGGGGCTCGGGCGTCGCTTCGGCATGAACCGCGTGGTGCTGGGCGGGACGACGGGGTTCGCCCTGTTCTCGGGGCTCCTCCTCGGGCTGGCGTGGGCGGGCCTGGCCAGCCTCGCCGTCGTCGTCGGCCTGCTCGTCGTGGCGAACGCGTGCCTGGGCGTGGTGCTGCCGAGCACGATGGTGATGGCGCTCGACCCCCACGGCGAGATCGCGGGCCTCGCCTCCTCGCTGGGCGGAGCACTCCAGATGGTGCTCGGCGGCATCGTCGTCGTCGCGTCCGGGCCGTTCTTCGACGGTACGACCCTGCCTATGGTCGCCGCGATCGCGGCCTGCGGGGCCGTCGCGGCGGCGCTCGCTTGGATCGTCCTGCCGAGGCCGGAGCGGGCGAGCGCGCTGTCCTGAGCCGGGGCGCCCGGAGCGCCGTGCCGGGACACGTCCGGCACGGCGCCGCCCTCTCCCGTCGAGAGGCGACCGCCCGCGCGTCGGGGGCACCGGGGCGGCTCGGT
>NZ_JBGMWH010000033.1:0-7965 GCF_041514305.1 Salinarimonas chemoclinalis | reverse complement strand
TTTGTATGGACAGATGGTTTTGACACTCCAGACAGATGATTTTAACGGGAATTGGCGGGTTTCTGCGGGATTTCGCGGGTCGCCGTGAGCCTCGCCGATTACTTCCGATCTTCTGTGACGCGCCGGACGTGGACGACGAACCGGCCGAGCGCGGACCGCGAGGGGGCGCGGCGCTCGCCGAAGTATTGGACGACGGCCGCGTGGACGTCGTCAAGGTATTCCGTCGTCGCCCGCGCGATGACGAACAGCGCCACGTCGCGGTCGCGCATCACCCGCGAGCGCCATGACAGGCGCGCGCGCACCAGGCGCTCGTAGACCTCGGCCGGCGCCAGGTGCGGCGTGCCGCCGAGGCGCTCGTACTCCTCGCGAGGGATCGCCACGGCGCGCCCGGAGCGGAGCGCGAGAACGGTCTCGAACTCCTCGGCCGTGATCAGGCTCGGCCGCTCCGGAGTGCTCGCGTCGTGGCGCGTCATCGCTCGCGACCTCAGCCGAGATACGGCGTCATGATCATCTCGGCCGAGCCGGACCAGACGTTCGTTGCCCCGTTCGCGAGGTGGGTTGCGACGAGCAGCGAGCGCGCCTTGCCTTCGAGCGTCGGAGACACGACGAGGTGCGTCGCCGTGATCCCGAGACGCTTGCCGTTGTCGCCTCGCCGGTTCTGCATCGCGGCCCGCGCGGCCTCGTAGTTGACGGCGTTGAGCTCGGCCTTCGAGCCGAAGCCGAGCTGCCAGAGGCCGAAACCGGCATTTCCGCGCCCGCGTGTACCGTAGACGTATTCGTCCCGGAAGAACACGTGCGGGTCGCTCGGCTTGTCGACGTGCTGAAACTCGAAAGGAATGCGCTCCTGATAGATCAGCGGCTTGATCGGCTGGCTGCAATCCAGGAGAAACCACGGCTCACCCTCGCCGTCTTGAAAATTCGAAGCCAGAGTGTCCGCGCCGTTCTCCGCGATCACCCGGTGCTCGGCATCGAAGAATGGCTGTCCGTCATAGCAGGGCTCGTGAAACCCGGCCGAGAGAAGGGCGAACACCAAGCTGTCCGGGAAGAGCGCGGCATCGCGACCCATCTTCTGGTAGACCGGCGACATGACGCCGTACTTGTCATCCTCGATCTGGGTCCGCTGAACGGCAACGGTGCTCTCGAAGCGGCGGTTCTTGATCGTGTAGCTCGACGCCATCAGGCTGTTGATGTGCCGATCGCCGAGCCATTCCCGAATGGCCGGCGTCTCGCCGAGCCATCCGTATTCGGTCTCGCCCGTCTCGCTCGGAACCACCATCGCCACGTCGCGGTAGCGCGACGGCGCTTCCGAAAGGCCCTTGTTGAAGGCCGTGTTGAAGCCCTTGAAGATGAGGTCGAGATTGCTCGCGTTGATCAGCATCACGCGCCCTTTCCGTACTTGGCCACGTCGTCGGGGGAAAGGCCGAGACGGGTGTGAACTTCATCGACCCGACGCCCCGCACGTGCGCCGGGATCGCGGATCTGGTTGCCGTCCGCCTTCTTCAGCATCTGGGCCAGCCCCGCGACGGGCGTGGCGAGGTTGTCGACGAAGCTGTCGAAAGCCGGGCGGTTCGACATGCACAGCTCGAGCGCCCAATCCTTCATGAAGACGAAGAGGCGGCCATCCTCGATAGCCTTGTCGACGGCCATCTGTGCCGCCTGGAGCGAGCACCCCTGATGCGCGGCGGCGAGCTCGGCTGCGGTCTGCTGGAATACGCTCATCGGCACGTATTTCGCCGGGTCGACACCGCCCGCCTTCTTCATGCTCTTGATCGCCTCGATCACGGCGGCCGGGTCCGCAGCCGGATCATCCAGCTCGAGCAGCTTTCGCAGCTCCGCGAGGAATTGGTCCATCGTCATGCCTACTGCTCCGGGTTCGGCTCGGCGCGCGTTGAGCGATGTCAGCTCGACAAGCGCCGGGTTGTTCGTGAGGGATGCACGCGCGATCCTGCGGACCCGTCCGTCCGCGCCGAACATGATGACGGGCGAGATGAAGCGGTACTCTCGATTGCGGATGCGTTCTGTCGCGGCCGGCGTCCACTCGACGTCGCCCCATATCCCGTCCGCGCGACTGTGCATGCTCGCGATCCATCCTGCCGCCGGCGCCGGTCCGCCCTTTGGCGCTGCGAGGTCGGTGGCATGGTCGTAATCGATCGGGAGCGTCTGTCCGGCGGCGATGGCGAACGACGCCGAAATCAGCTCGCTCGCGTTCGCGACGGTGAAGGGTCCGCGTCCATCCGCGCACTGGAACGTGCCGGCGGGTAGAAGATGGATCGTCGTCGGTACGTTCGCCGGAAGTTGCACTGCCGCGGCCGCCGCCTGAAAGAGCGCGGGCGGGCTCATCGGAGCGACCTCATGTAGGCTTCCACCAGCGGATGAGGGCCGGCGGAAACGTTTCGGCGGACGGTCCGCTCATGCGCATTGAGCCGCGCGCCGATCTCCGGCATTCCGAGCCCGTCGACGAAGTAGAGCTTGCTGATTACGACGGGCTGCGATTTCGGGATGACGATTTGCTCGCCTCCCCATTGGTCCCGAAGCCGCGCGAGTTCAGCCGCCGTGAGGAAGTGGACGAGAGGAGAGCCTGGGCTGCGCGGCACGTAGCAACTGCGTCCGCCCAACTCGGCGCTGAGGTCAGCGGCGCGTGGCAAGCCGAGCAGTTCTACCAGACCGAATATGTCCAGGCCGTCCGTGACCACTCGTCCCGCCCTCTCGCGATACCCGCCGACGGCAATGGATAGACAGGTTTCCGGGGGAGAGGGAGCCGGACGCGCGTCCGGGGGCGGCGGTGAGGAAGACGGCGACCGCGCGCGAGACCGGACAGACGCTCCCCATGGATTACCGTTGTGTCACCGGCATGGGGCGAGGAAGCCCGACGGACGCCACATAAGAGCCGAAAGAGGCGGGTAAGAGGCGGGTCGGCGCGGGAGGCCGGCCCGCCGGTCGTGGAGGGCGCGTCGTGCGTCCTCAGGCGGCTCCGGTGAGCGCCGCGCTCCGGCGTCGCACGATCGCCCGCAAGCCCGTGATCGCCTTCGCCGCGACCTCCGGGGAGGCGAAGCGGAGCGACGACACGCCATATGAGCGCTCGAACCATCGATCCAGGGCGCTCGGATCGGTCTCGCCGGCCTCGCGCCAGAGCGACTTGATCAGCGCCACCTGGCGCGGGCTCGCCATCCCGACGCGCTGCGTCCCGAAGGTCCGCTGCGTCCAGGTCGACCGGAAGCCGCACGCGGTGAAGTAGGCCATCACCGCCTCGAAGCCGGCCGGGTCCAGGTCCCGCGCGCTCGCGACGCCGCCGCGATCGGCGAGCACGGCGCGATAGGTCGCCTCGTCCAGGCCGAGGCGCTCGCGGGCGATGTGGACGAGAGAGAGCTGTGCGGGCGTCACGACGTCACCTCCATGATGCGGTTGACACTTCTCCGCAGAACGTCGGGGCCTCGAAGGTACCATCCGTTCGCCACCGCCGTCAGCTCCAGCTCCTTGTAGCAGTGCTCGAACGAGGGACCATCGTGCCGGAAGAAGAGGCGGGCGAAGAAGTCCGCCGCATCACGCGCCAGCCCTGCGACTTCGCCGTCTTCCTCAGCGTCGGCCGGGTTGAGGTAGGTGCCGAAGACGTACATCAGCGATGCCCAATCGTCGTTGAGAACGTCCGCTTGAGCGTATCGGCCGCCAGCCTCGGCGATGGTGGCGATGGCGCGAAGCGCGCGGCTCGCGTTCTGAGCGCGGAGCGAGAGTTCGTCTCGCTGGCCGCTGGCGACCTCGCTCGCCTGATCCTTCACGAAGAGCGCCCGGCGGATCGCGTGAATGTCCGCCGCCGCTCCGTTGTCCACAGTCGCGTGCATGGTTTGCTCCCTCAGTTCATCTTGTTGCGCTGGGCGTTCTCGCCGCGCGGCGCGCCCGATACGATGCGATTGACCTCGGCCAACGAGATAGCCTGTGCATCGTTGATCGCCATGCTCCAACGGTTGAGGGCCTCGTTGACCTCGACGGGCATCGGGATCGGCTTTCCGTCCGCTTGGATAAAGCACCGCAGCATCTCGTTGTTGACCTCGAGCAGATGATCAATTGCTTGACTGTGGTGCCGCACCAGACCGATAAGCTGAGCTTTCGAGAGATCGTCCAAATTCAAGATGTTCTCTTGCGTCATCTGTCCATTCCTTCCTAGTTGGTCGTGGAACGACCATCGAACCCGCGCCATGCGCGTTCGATGTGCTCGAAGGCCAGATCGGCCCCGAACGCCTCGGCGAGCGTGATCGCGCTCGCGAAGACCTTGGCGATGCGGCGAAGGCCGTTCTTCTGGCCCGCCTGCTTGCGGAGGAGTTGCCGCGAGTGCTCGCACTCGAAGCCCCAGCCGGCGAGGAGCGCATCCACGTCGGCGGGCTTGGCCTCGCTGATGCGCAGCTCGGCAGCCGCGCGGCCGGCGAGCTGCGGAAGCGATGCCACCTTGTCGAGAAGGTCGAGGTGGCCGGCGAGCACCATGCCGAAGCCGTCGCCGTCTTCGAGATGGTCGAAGATGGCCCGGACTTCCTCGAACCCCTTCGTCGTGAGATTCTGCGCTTCGTCGCAGATGAGAAGCGAAGGGCCGGCGGCGAGCCGGTGCACGATCGCGCGGCGCACCGGCGCCGGCTGCGAAGGCAGGTTGCCGAGGCCGAGCGCCTCGGCGATCTCGGACAGCACGGCGAAGACGCTCGTGGTGTCCGGGGAGAACCGCACGTACCAGACGCGCGGCGTGGTCGCCGCGTAGTACCGGAGCGTCCGCGTCTTGCCGACGCCCGGCCGCCCACCGATCGGCACGATCTCGTAACTGCGGTGCGCGAAGTTCGCCTTCTCGAGGATCACCTCGGCGGAAGGCGTGGCGACGAACTCGCGCACGCGCGCCAAATAATCCCGGTTGCGCGGCCGCATCCCGTCTTGAAGGTCCTCCGAGAGGCCGCTATCGTCGATCCTGTCCATTGACACCTTCCGCGTTGGTTCGGGAGCCGGGAGCGGTGAAGCGCTCCCGGCTTTCTCGTTTTCAGCCGGCGAGCCGGCCACGCTCGCGCTCGGCCTGGACCTTCCTGGCGCCGATCGCGAGAAGCTTGTGGAAGTCGTGATCCGGCGCCGCCGACATGGCTGGCGCGGGGGCGCCCTCGCGCTTCGGCGAGCGGCCGAAGCCCGTAGCCGGGCGCACCACGGACGCCTCGGGAGCGGTAAGCGGCACGATCGGCGGCAGCGCCTCGGCGCGCTCGGCGTCGCTCATGAGCTTCAAGGCGGCGATGCGATCGCGCTCGGCCTTGCGCGCTTGGCGCCGGCCGCGAGCGTACTGGCGGGCCGCGTCTGCGCTCGCGAAGCCGCCCTTCTCGAGGAGCGGCACGCGGTCGCTGATCAGCCGCCCGTCGAGCGTCTCCACCAACAGCGGCGAGGCGAGGTCGTCGGGATTGTACCAGACCACGACCTCTCGGCCGGCGTGATCCTGCAGCTCGGAAGCGAAGTAGCGGTTCACGTGCGGCGCCTTGCCGAGCTTCACGGATCCGCTCGGCGTCACCGTCCGGCGCTCGGCGATCGAGAAGAAGTAGCGCTTCTGAGCCGCCGTGAGCTTCGGCACCTGGACGGATGCGAGGCCCTCTTCGAAGACATCGCGGTGCGATCGCTTGAACGCGACGGCCGAGGCGCGGTCGCGGCGGGTGTTGTAGTGCTCGATGCCCTCGCGGAGGATCGCTTCGAAGGTCGCGAGCGGCACGGCGCGCGAACCATAGTTCTCCGGCTTGTGCGCGGGCGACTTGCCCGTGTAGCAACCGGCGAGGGCGGGGTGCTTTTCCGTCCGCTCCTTCACCTCGGCGAAGCCGCGCTCGATGAGCTTGGACCGGCCGTTGTAGGGGAGCGTGAAGCGAGGCGTGCAGCCGACGCGAGGCAGGATGCCCTCGATATCGTCCGGCCGGTCGGTGAAGCGAAAGCGCTTCTTCGCTCCCGCCGTCAGTGCCTTGTTGGCGGCTGCGCGCGTGTTGTCGAACCGCGCCGCCTTGTAGATGCCGAACGTCTCGAAGATCGAACACAGGACGCGCCGGTACGAATGCGAGCTTTCCGTCTCCGTAACCTCGTATCCGAGGAGGAGATTGCTCGCCTCGTCTTGCGCCAGGGTGATGACGGGCCGGATGATACGCCCGTCCGGCAGCTCCACCCGGATATCCCAGATACGGCTGTCCATGTTGAGCCCGTCGAGCGGCTTCAGGCCGGACCGGTCCCGCTCCTGGTGTGGATACATGGCGTCTGCGGCCTTGTCGCCCTCGCGCAGGCGCACCTTGACGGCGGCCGGGAGCACCTCGAACCGACGCTTCAGCGTCTTCGCGGACGGGACCGGCCCCCAGCCCTTGTGCGCAGCAGCTCGCACCGTGCGTTCGTAGACGGCCTGAAGCTGCGGGGCTTCCTGGCGCCCGTAGTCGCTGAAGAAGTACCGGAGTACGTCCGGGTGCACCTCTTCGGCCTCGCGCCCGCGATAGCCCTTGACGAGCGCGGGAAGCCAATGCGCCGGGTGAAGGTCGCGGACGCAGCGCCAGGCGTTCCGCACGGTCGACACCGACACGTCGAAGACGACGGCGACGGCCGCATAGGCGTCCTGCTTGCTCTCGCCGGCTTCGATCCGCGACGCCAGGTCCGCGCACATGGCCCGGCGGCGATCCGCCTCGGCCCGCTGAGAAGGCGTCGCGTGCATGTAGACCTCGAACGGCACGGGCGCCTCAGAGGGCTCTGAGAGGGCTCTCAGCTCGGGATGATCCCGGAACGCGGTGGGGAGGGACGCCAAAGCGTACAGGTGGGTTCTCCCCCCGCGCACCGAAGCCGAACCGACGCGGCGCGCACCCGCACGTCCAAGCCGAGCGATTAGAGCCTTTGTGTCGCGTGGCATCCCACACTCGGCCGCCAGGCGCTTTAGATGAGCGAGTGACACGGCGTCCATCACCCGGCAACGTCCTTGGCGCGAAGGTACGCGAACACCTTCCGGATGATCTCCTGCGCCTTCGCCCCCCGCCAACGCCCGTTCAAAGCCGCGGCGACGTTCTGGCGCTTCAGCCCCTCGCGCGCACTCCACGCACTGAGGCTTTCACCGCGAAGGATAAAGCCGGCGCGCGCGCGTGCCATCAATTGCGGTCCGGGATTTTCTGGGATAGGTTCCATGTGTCATCCGTACGCGATCTGCGTAAGGAATAAACGCAAAATGGGCTGACGTCAATGGAGCGAAAGGACCTTTCAGGCGTGATCAATGCCGCCGAAATTCTTCAAAGATTGAAGAATGCCTATCGCGCAACTACAGATCGCCAACTCGCTGCTGATCTTCGGGTATCGACGTCCACGCTCGGTTCCTGGAAGGCACGCAATTCGATCCCAATCGAATTGCTTGTCGAACAGTCGGTTATGCTTCGTCTGTCCCTGGATTATATTGTTCTCGGGCGCGGCGGGCGGGATAGCGTACCCGATTTTGATGCAAAAGCTTTCGAGATTGCTGTCAGCATCCTTGTCAAGCGTCTCGATGAGGGCTGGCCGCGCACTGAAGTTTCGAGGTTTACCTTTGAGAAATATCGTGACGTTGTAGATATGAGAGATCGTTTGATGAAGTTATACGGGTACAGCGCCGAGGACGCATACAAGCATCTGACGCCGATTGACTGATGTGGGAATGCTCCTTGCGCAATGCGCCGCGGCTCAATATTCGCAAAACGCGTTTCCAACTGCGAGCGGATCGGCTCTCCATCAGCTCCTCGAGTGACGGCCTCGCACCGGAAAGCGTGGGCTGCCCATGCCGCGCCATGTTTCGTCTAAGTCACTGTGATATAGCGGTTTTTCGCAGCGGCCTGAAACATCAGCATTCCCTAAAGCGTGGGGTGCTCTCGCCGAATCCCACGCTTTGTTAAAACCATCTGTCCCGCACCGGACCTCTAACGCATTGATTTCGCTTGCTGCCGGCCCCACGCTTTGTCAAAACCAATTGGCCGCCCACAG
>NZ_JBGMWH010000032.1:0-12898 GCF_041514305.1 Salinarimonas chemoclinalis | reverse complement strand
GGCCAAGGTGTTCGAGGCGCTGGGTGGTGCGCAGGCGGACGGCGCGGTGCTCGGCCGGCGCGCCTGAACCGGCGCGCGCCTGCCGTCGAGCGGCTCAGGCGCACAACGCCGCGGCGTCGATCTCCACTTCGTGCACGAGGCGCTCCGCCGGCAGGGCGCGCGCGAAGTGCCAGCCCTGCGCGCGCACGATGCCCATCGCCGCGACGAGCGCCCGCTCGCTCGCGGTCTCGACGCCCTCCGCCACGAGCTCGATCCCGTAGCCCCGCGCGAGGTGGACGAGCGCCTCCAGCGCCACGCGCTCGCGCGGGTCGTGCGCACGGCGCACCAGGGCGCCGTCGATCTTGATCGTGTCGATCGGCAGCCGCCCGATCTCGACGAGCGGCGTGCGCCCGTCGCCGAAATCGTCGAGGGCGATGCGCACGCCGGCCTCGCGCAGGTGCGCCAGCGGCCCCGCGAGCGCGTCGCGTCGCGCCTCGAACGCCGCCTCGGCGATCTCCAGCGTGAGGCCGCCGCCGACGGGGAGGCCCTCGTGCGCGATCCCGGCGAGGACGCGCTCCGGAAAGCCCGGAGCGCAGACGGTCGCTGCGCCCATGTTCACGGCGAGGCCGCCGGCACGCACGCCCTCGCGGCGCCAGCGCCCGGCCTGCGCCAGCGCGGCGTCGAGAACCCATTCGTCGAGGCGCCGCGCGAGATCGGGGTCGCGCAGCGCCGCCGCGAAGCTCGCCGCGTCCGCGAGGGTGCCGTCCGCGCGGCGCCGGCGCAGCAGCGCCTCGAAGCCGCGCACGCACCCGTCGCGCGGATCGACGATCGGCTGGTAGACGAGGGCGAGACGTCCCTCGTCGTGCGCCGCCGCCACTTCCGCGATGGTCCGCACCCGGGCGGTGCCGTCGACGCGCATCGTCGGGTCGAAGTGCGCCACGCGGTCCTTGCCGGCCGCCTTCGCGGCGTAGAGCGCGAGATCGGCCTCGCCCTGGAGATCCGCGTGCGGGTTGCCCGCGGCCCCCGCGCTCACGGCGACGCCGACCGACGCGCCGATCTCGTAGGACCGGCCGGCGTGACGGATCGGCTCGCGGGCGTCGGCGACGATGCGTCGGCCCAGAGCGCCGGCCGCCTCCTCCAACACCACGCGGTCGCGCCCCTCGAGGAGGACCGCGAACTCGTCGCCGCCGATGCGCGCCACGAGCACCGCCCCGCCGCAGGCGGCGCGCAGGCGCTCGGCGATCGCGACGAGGCAGGCGTCGCCGGCGGCATGACCGAACGTGTCGTTGACGTGCTTGAAGCCGTCGAGATCGACGAGGAGCAGCGCCCGCGCGCCGACGGGAGCCGCGCCCCGCGCGCTCGGCGCGGCGAGCGCCGCCTGGAAGCGGCTGCGGTTGGCGAGCCCCGTGAGCACGTCGCACTCGGCGAGGAAGCGGGTGCGGTCCTGGAGCGTCTTCTCCTCGGTGATGTCCTGCTTCATGCCGAAGATGCGCACCGGGACGCCGTCCTCGCGCTCGACGGTCGCGGTGATGCGCATCCAGCGCTCGGCGCCGCGCGCGGTGGTGATCCGCGCGTCGAGCGTGAAGCCGATCCCCTCGCGGATCGCCCGGCCGCGCAGCCGATCGAGTTCGGCGAGCGAGTCGGGGTGGTAATGGGAGACGGCGCGGGCGCGGGTCACCGGCGTCCCGCGCGGCAGCCCGAAGATGTCGTAGACGCCGTCGGTCCAGCTCAGACGCTCGTCCGGCAACGCGCATTCCCACACGCCGATCCTGGCGACCTCGCAGGAGCGCGCGAAGATCTTGGCGCCGTGGGCGAGCGCGGCCTCCTGCGCGGCGACGAGCCGGTCGCGCTCCGCGAGGGCCTGCCGCAGCCGCCCGATCTCGCTCTCCTCGTCGCCCACGCTCACGCCGCCCCGCTCCGCTCCGATCGCCCGAGATCCGGGCCCGCAGGCCAAGCTAGCGGGGCGACCCTTAAGCGAGCGTATGCGCCACGTGCCTCACCGCCCGCGCTCGATCACCGCGCAGGCGACGCGCCCGCCGGCGCCGCCGATCGGCTGGGTCACGTGATCGTCGGGCCTCTCGTGGATCACGAGCGCCGAGCCGTCCTCGTCGAATAGCGCCGGGTCGCCGTCGAAGGTGACGAGCGTGGTCGCGAACTCGGCGACCGCCGCGCCGCCCTCGCCGACGTAGAAGTTGGCGAGATCGCCCGCCTCGGGACCCTCGGGATGCAGGAAGCCGTGCATCGCACCGTCCGACGCGATATGGCCCCGTGACGCCTGGAACTCGGGCGCGTCGGAGCAGTCGCCGACGCTGTGGAAGTGCGCCGCGTGCCAGCCGGTGGCGAGCCGGCCCGCCTCGATGGTGAGCCGCGCGACGACGCCGTTCGCGCCGCCGCGCAGCACCAGGAGGCCGATCTCCTCTCCGTCGACGCCGACGACGGGGGCCTCGACCGTCTCGACGTCCTGCGACTGGACCTGCGCCGCGGCGGGAGCAGCGGCGACGCCGCCGGCGAGGAGCGCGGCGAGCGTGAACGTGCTGCAGCGATGCGGCATGCGGCGATGCGGTGTGGGGTGCTGCATGTGGTGGCCTCCGGGTCGGTTCGAAAAGCCGGGGAACGGGCGGTCCGGGGCGATGTTCCCCATCCTCGCGGCCGCGGCGCGCCCGTGCTACGGATCGCCACCGATCCGATCCGGAGAACGCCATGCCCGATGCGCCGCCGCAGGCGCGGCCGCCCGCCAACGCCAAGCTGCGCGCCGACACGCTCCTCGTCGCGCGCGGCCTGTTCGAGAGCCGCGCCAAGGCGCAGGCGGCGATCGCGGCGGGGCTCGTCGTCGCCGACGGCACCCCCGTGCGCAAGGCGTCGGAGACGCTCGCCGAGACCGCGGAGATCGCGGCGCAGGCGCCGCACCCCTGGGTCTCGCGCGGCGGGCTGAAGCTCGAGGCGGGCCTCGACGCCTTCGGGATCGACCCCGCCGGCCTCGGCTGCCTCGACGTCGGCGCCTCCACCGGCGGCTTCACCGACGTGCTGCTGGCGCGCGGAGCCGCGCGGGTCGCGGCGATCGACGTCGGGCGCGACCAGCTGCACCCGCGGCTGCGGGCGGACCCGCGGGTGCTCTCCCGGGAAGGCTGCGACGCGCGCGGCCTCGATCTCGCCGCACTGCCCTTCCCGGTTGCACTGATCGTCGCCGACGTGAGCTTCGTGTCGCTGACGGTGGCGCTCGCGCCCGTGCTCGACCAGGCGGCGCCCGGCACGCGGCTGGTGGCGCTCGTCAAGCCGCAGTTCGAGGCCGGCCGCGCCGCGCTCGACAAGCACGGCGTCGTGCGCGACGAGGCCATCCGCGCGCGGGTGACCGCGGACGTCGCCGCTTGGCTCGAGGGCCGCGGCTGGCGGGTCCTCGGCCGGGTCGCCTCCCCGATCGCCGGCGGCGACGGCAACCGCGAGAGCCTGATCGGAGCCGCGCGTGAGTGATCCTCCCCCGAGCGGGCTGAAGCCCGGCGAGACCGACGTGGTCACGGTGGAGATCGACCGCCTCGGCGCGCGGGGCGACGGCATCGTCGAGACGAAACGCGGACCGCTCTTCGTCCCCTACGCCCTCCCCGGCGAGCGGGTACGCGTCGCACTCGGTGCCGGCGAGCGCGCGCGCCTCGTCGCGGTTGAGACGCCCTCGCCGGACCGCGTCGCGCCGTTCTGCCCCTATTTCGGCCGTTGCGGCGGCTGCCTGACGCAGCACCTCGCCGCCGCGCCGGAGCGGGCCTGGAAGGCGGACATCGTCGCCGGAGCCCTCGCCGCCGCGGGCGTCGCGTCCGGCGCGATCGCACCGACCGTGGACGCGCACGGCGCCGGGCGTCGGCGGCTGACCTTCCATGTGCGCGCCGGCGACGGCGGCGCGCGCGTCGGCTTCATGGCGGCGCGCTCGCACGATCTCGTGGCGATCGACGCCTGCCCGGTGGCCGAGCCCGGCCTCGCCGACGCGCCGAGGGCCGCGCAGGGGCTCGCGCACCTCCTGCGCGGCTCGGGCAAGCCGCTCGACATCCAGGTGACGCTCACCGAGGCGGGGCTCGACGTCGACGTGCGTGGCCACGGCCCGGTGGACGCGGGGCTGCGCGCCAAGCTCGTCGGCGCGGCGGGGCTCCTCGATCTCGCCCGCCTCTCGCTGCACGGCGAGATCCTGGTCGAGCGGCGCCCGCCGCTCGTGCGGATGGGCCGCGCCGCGGTGGCGATCCCGCCCGGCGGCTTCCTGCAGGCGACGGGCGCGGGCGAGGCCGCGCTCGCGGCGCTGGTGCTCGACGCGGTGGGAAAGGCCCGGCGCGTCGCCGACCTCTTCGCCGGTGCCGGACCCTTCGCCCTGCGGCTCGCCGAGCGCGCGCAGGTCCACGCGGTGGAGAGCGACGCGGCCGCCCTCGCCGCGCTCGACCGCGCCGCGCGCGCGACGCCGGGGCTGCGCCCCGTGACGGTCGAGGCGCGCGACCTGTTCCGCCGCCCGCTCCTCTCCACCGAGCTCGCCCGCGTCGACGCCGTGGTGCTCGACCCGCCGCGGGCGGGCGCGCAGGCGCAGGCCGCGCGCCTCGCCGAGACGACGGTCGCGACGATCGCGTACGTCTCCTGCGATCCGGCGACCTTCGCGCGGGACGCGGCGATCCTCGTCGGCGCGGGCTACGCGCTGGAGCGGGTGACGCCGGTCGACCAGTTCGCCCACGCGCCCCACGTGGAACTGGTGGGTGTGTTCCGGGGGGCGCGAAGGCGAGTCCCCGGCGGGATCAGGCGTCCTGCGCCAGGGTGACGAGATCGCGACGCAGCGCCTCCAGCCGCGCAGGGCCGATCCGCGCCGCGTCCTGCGCCTCGATGCGCGCCTTGATGCGGTCTCCTTCGGCGAGCGCCGCGAGGCCCGCCGATGTCAGGCGCACGCGACGCCTGCGCGCATCCTTCGGATCGGGGAGACGTTCGACGATCCCGTCCTCGACCAGAGCGTCCAGGTGCTGCTGGACCGCCTGCTTCGTGAGCCCGGCGCGGGCGGCGATCTCCGACTGGGAGACGGGCTCGGCTGCGAGGTGTCGCAGCAGCGCGCCGCGCGCCTCGGCGTACCATGGGAAGCCCGCTTTCGCCATCGCGTGGGCGAAGCGGTGCGACCAGACCGTGCTCGCGCGGTGCAGCAGCCAGCCGATGTGGTCGGGCGGTACTCGGGTCGTCTCGCTCATCGGGCGCGCGGTCCCGTCACGCCCACGCGGCATAGCCGCGACTGGTACGGCTCGGCGGGCCCTCGTCGAACGCGAACACCTCGGCCCGCACGTAGCCCGCGCGCTCCAGGGCATGCAGGACCGTCGCCTCCGGCAGCGCATGGTGCCCCCAGAGCCATTGCAGCAGGCGTGTGCACCAGTGCGGCTTGCTCGCGACCAAGAGCAGCAGCCCGCCCGGCCGCAGCGCCGCACGCAGGGTTTCCAGCCCGGCCGCTGGATCGGGCAGATGCTCGACGACGTGCCCGCACAGGACGGCGTCGTAGGTACCGGCTGGAAGCGGCCCCACGCCGAGCTCCCCGGGAATGAGGCGGCAGGCGAGCCCCGCGTCGGCCAGCCTCCGAGCGGCCTCGTCGAGCATCGGGAGTGATTTGTCGAGGAGATCGAGGGAAATTGGGCCGCCCGGTCCCCGCGCCTCGGCGAACGCCGCAGCGAAGGCGCCCGTCCCCGTACCGACGTCGAGCACGCGCAGCGCGGCGGCGTCCCCGGCCGGCACCGCCCCGGGGGCGAAGGCGCGGCAAAGGTCCGCGTAGGCGCGGCAGTAGCCCAGTCGCGTGATCTTGTCGTGCCACCGCGCCGCGGCAGCATCGTAGCGTGCGGCCAGCGCCCCTGCGGCGTCGCGCGCCGGCGCGCCCTGCGGGGATTGGATGCGAAGGGCCATGAACGCCCCCTCCTCGTGCCATGTGCCGGGCACTCTGCGACGTGTCCCGATTTTCGTCAAGTGACTTGACGAAGTCGGGTCGAGCGCACGCGATGCGGCAGGCTCAGGCGGCGGTGTCGGCCGGTTCCCGCGACGAACTCTCCCGCGGTCGACCGAAATCGAGCTCGCCCTGCAGCTCCAGGAACTGCGCCTGTTCCGCCTGGACCACGGCGGCCTCGATCCCCTCCATCGTCTCGGCGGCGTGGGTGTGGGAGACCGTCGGCGTGGATTCCACCGTCTCCTCGCCGCGCGGGTCGAGCGGGGCGGCGACGGGCGTCGTGCGCGGCAGGCTCTGGAAGCGCATCTGCTGGTCCGCCGGCACCGAGGGGCGCGCGCGCAGGCGCCAGACGGCGAAGCCGATCGAGACGGCGCCGATGACGCCGGAGAACACGAACAGGCCCGAGGGTCCGAGCGCCCCCATCACCGCCGCCGCGATCGGCGGCCCGACGGTCGCGCCGGCGGAATAGGTGAGGACGAGGCCACCGGAGGCGCCGACGCGCTCCTCGCGCTCGAGGTGGTCGTTGGTGTGGGCGACGCAGAGCGGATAGATCGCGAAGCCGATGCCGCCGTAGAGCGCGCCGACGAGCAGCATCGCCCAGAAGCCGAGCCCGGGCGTCGGCAGCATGGCGAAGGAGACGACCGCGCCCGCCGCCATCGTGCCGACGATGACGAGCCGGCGGTCGTAGCGGTCGGACAGCCGCCCGAGCGGCCATTGCAGCAGCACGCCGCCGAAGATGATCGCCGACATGAAGCTGGCGGTGTCGGAGAGGTCGAGGCCCTGGCCAGAGGCGTAGACCGGCGCGAGCGAGTAGATCGCGCCGAGCACGAGCCCCGACGAGATGCAGCCGAAGATGCCCAGCGGCGAGGCGATCCAAAGCCGCTTGAAGCTCAAGCTGGAGACGTTGGGGATCATCGGCGGCGCACGTGGCGTCATCGCGACGGGCACCACGGCGAGGATGATCACCATCGCGACGAGGCTGAAGATCAGGTAGCCGCTCTCGTCGGGCACGGTCAGCACGAATTGTCCCGCGCCTTGCGCGAAATAGAGGCACGTCATGTAGACGGCGAGGATGGTCCCGCGATTCTCCGGCGTGGCCGAATCGTTGAGCCAGCTCTCGATGCAGACGAACAGGCCCGCCGCGCAGAAGCCCTGGGTGATGCGGTAGAGCGCCCACAGCGGCTCGTCGACGACGACCGGATAGGCCAGCGTCGCCGCCGCCATGATCGCGGCGAAGGCGGCGAAGGCGCGCACGTGCCCAACCCGCGTGACGACGTGGAAGGCGAACAGCGCGCCGAGCGTCAGGCCGAGGAAGTTCGCCGCCATGACGAGGCCGATCACCAGGGTCGAGGCGTCGGTCTCGCCCAGCCGCACGCTGACCACGGTCCCGAGCGGCCCGGAGCCCGCCATCAGGAGGACGACGGCGAGGAGCAGCGCGAGAACGGGCTGGACTGTACGGGCCATGGGAACGTCCGGTGGGTGGTGGTCGGGAGCGTCGCCTCGGACGCGCCCCCTGTGCGACGGGTCGCCGCGCGCTAGCTCTCGAATGAGGCGCGGGCGCGGCACGGGCGGAGTTCTCCATGGCGCGCCCCGATTGGGTACGCGTCTTGCTTCGCTGCGGCGCGCGCGGTCCCGACGAGGGCACGCGCCGCAGGCCGCGACCAGTTCACCGCATCCGGCTCAGCGCGGATAGGCGCGCCGACCCGGCTCCGTCACACTGGCCTTCGGCACGATACGACGACGCGTGCGCCGGGTACCGATTCGAGGGACGAGCCGCCATGTGAGAGCCACGTGCGACCCGATGCCCGTCTATTCGCCGACGCATTCTCCCGGCAACCTTCGACAAGGGTCGGGGGTTGAAGTCAAGATGATGCCATGATGGGGCGAGCGAACATGTATCCGAACGACGACCTGTTCACCTCATTCGCGCAGATGTACGACCAGCGGCGCGAGACCGAGATGTCCCTCACGGACTATCTCGAAGGCTGCAAGTCGGATCCGATGATGTACGCGAGCGCGCCCGAGCGCATCCTCGCGGCGATCGGCGAGCCGCAGATGGTGGACACGGCGAAGGATTCCCGGCTGGGCCGGATCTTCATGAACCGCACCATCCGGGTCTACCCCGCCTTCGAGGAGTTCTACGGCATGGAGGAGACGATCGAGCGGATCGTCTCCTTCTTCCGCCACGCCGCCCAGGGGCTGGAGGAGCGCAAGCAGATCCTCTACCTGCTCGGGCCGGTGGGCGGCGGCAAGTCCTCGCTGGCCGAGCGCCTCAAGGCGCTGATGGAGGTGCACCCGATCTACGTGCTCAAGGCCGGGGGCGAGATGAGCCCGGTCTTCGAGAGCCCGCTCGGCCTGTTCGATCCCGAGCGGATGGGCGAGATGATCGAGGACCGCTACGGCATCCCGCGCCGACGGCTCACCGGCCTGCTGAGCCCGTGGGCGCTCAAGCGTCTCGACGAGCTCGGCGGCGACATCTCCCGCTTCAAGGTCGTGAAGGTGAACCCCTCGCGGCTGCGCCAGATCGGCATCGCCAAGACCGAGCCGGGCGACGAGAACAACCAGGACATCTCGTCGCTCGTCGGCAAGGTCGACATCCGCAAGCTCGAGACCCTCTCACAGAACGACCCCGACGCGTACTCCTACTCCGGCGGCCTCAACCGCGCCAACCAGGGCGTGCTCGAGTTCGTCGAGATGTTCAAGGCGCCCATCAAGATGCTCCACCCGCTGCTCACCGCGACGCAGGAGGGCAACTACACCGGCACGGAGAACATCGGCGCGATTCCCTACCAGGGCATCATCCTCGCGCATTCCAACGAGGCCGAATGGCAGACGTTCCGCGCGAACAAGAACAACGAGGCGTTCATCGACCGCATCTACGTGATCAAGGTGCCCTACTGCCTGCGCGTCACGGAGGAGCAGCGGATCTACGACAAGCTGATCCGCACCTCGGAGCTGGCCGAGGCGCCCTGCGCACCGGGTACGCTCGACATGCTGGCGCGCTTCGCGGTGCTCTCGCGGCTGCGCGAGCACGAGAACTCGAACCTCTATTCGAAGATGCGGGTGTACGACGGCGAGAGCCTCAAGGAGGTCGACCCGCGGGCGCGCTCCATCCAGGAATACCGCGACGCCGCCGGCGTCGACGAGGGCATGGACGGGATCTCCACCCGCTTCGCCTTCAAGGTGCTCGCCGCCACGTTCAACCACGACACGATCGAGATCGCGGCCGATCCGGTGCACCTGATGTACGTGCTCGAGCAGACGGTGCGTCGCGAGCAGTTGCCCGACGAAACCGAGAAGCGCTACGTCGAGTTCATCAAGGCGGAGCTCGCCCCGCGCTACGCGGAGTTCATCGGCAACGAGATCCAGAAGGCCTATCTCGAGAGCTACCACGACTACGGCCAGAACCTGTTCGACCGCTACGTGGACTACGCGGACGCGTGGATCGAGGACCAGGACTTCAAGGACCCCGACACGGGCCAGCTCCTCAACCGCGAGCTCCTCAACCAGGAGCTGACGAAGATCGAGAAGCCCGCCGGCATCGCCAACCCGAAGGACTTCCGAAACGAGGTCGTCAAGTTCTCGCTGCGGGCGCGGGCGAGCCACGGCGGCAAGAACCCGTCCTGGACCTCCTACGAGAAGATCCGCGAGGTGATCGAGCGGCGGATGTTCTCCCAGGTGGAGGAGCTGCTGCCGGTGATCAGCTTCGGCTCCAAGAAGGATTCCGACACCGAGAAGAAGCACTCCGATTTCGTGGACCGGATGACCGAACGGGGCTATACCGAGCGGCAGGTGCGACGTCTGGTAGAGTGGTACATGCGCGTGAAGCAGGCGGGCTGAGGGTGGCCCGCGCGAAAGAGGCGCCTTGATGCATATCGTCGACCGCCGCCTGAACCCGGGCGGCAAGAGCCTCGCGAACCGACAGCGCTTCCTGCGCCGGGCGAAGGCGTTGGTGAAGCGTGCCGTGCGCGACTCGTCCAAGGAGCGTTCGATCAAGGACCTGGAGGCCGGCGGCGAGGTCTCGATCCCGCTCGACGGGGTGCGCGAGCCACGGCTGCGGCGATCCTCCGAGGGCGGCGTGCGGGACTACCTGCTGCCGGGCAACAAGGACTACGTCGAGGGCGAGCGCATCGCGCGCCCGCCCCGCGGCGGCGGGGGCGGCGGCTCGCAGGGCGCGCCCGGCGGCGAGGGAGAGGACGACTTCCGCTTCGCGCTCACGCACGAGGAGTTCGTCGACCTGTTCCTCGAGGACCTGGAGCTGCCCGACCTCGCCAAGCGCAAGCTCGCGACCACGGACCAGCTGAGCTGGCGCCGCGCCGGGTTCTCGGTGACGGGATCGCCGGCGAACCTGGCGCTGACCCGCACGATGCGCAACTCCCTGTCGCGGCGCATCGCCCTGCGGCGGCCTCGGCCGGACGCGATGGCGGCCCTCGAGGCGGAGATCGCCGAACTCGAGCGCACGCACGACGACCCGATCCGGCTCGAGGAGGCGCGCGAGGAGCTCGCGCGCATGAGGAAGCGCACCCGGGCGATCCCCTGGATCGACCCGATCGACCTGCGCTACCGTCGGTCGGAATCGACGCCGCGGCCGGTGGCGCAGGCGGTGATGTTCTGCCTGATGGACGTCTCCGGTTCGATGACCGAGCACATGAAGGACCTCGCCAAGCGCTTCTTCACGCTGCTCTACCTCTTCCTCAAGCGACGCTACAAGCATGTCGAGATCGTCTTCATCCGCCACACGCACGAGGCGTCGGAGGTGGACGAGGAGACGTTCTTCTACTCGCCGGAGACCGGCGGCACGGTGGTCTCGACGGCGCTCGTGGAGATGATCCGGGTCATGCGCGAGCGTTATCGTCCGGAGGACTGGAACATCTACGCCGCCCAGGCCTCCGACGGCGACAACACCTCCTCGGACAATGCCAAGACGTCGGCGCTGCTCACCGAGGAGATCCTGCCCGCGTGCCAGTACTTCGCCTATCTCGAGGTCGGCCGCGAGGACGACAGCCCGATGGGCTTCGGCTACCGGCAGAGCGACCTGTGGCGCACCTACGATCTCGCCCGCACCGCGGGGGCGCAGATCGCCATGCGCAAGGTGCGGCACCGCCGCGACATCTATCCAGTCTTCCGCGAGCTCTTCGCCAAGAAGGGCGAGCGGGCGACGGCCTGACCCGTCACGACAGCAAGGATGCGGGGGAGACGCGCATGAGCCTCGCCGAACCGACGACCCGCAAGCCCGCGCCTCGCCGCGGCAGCCTGCCCGACGGCCTGCTCTTCGAGGGGGCGGACTGGGATTTCGACACCATCCAGCGGGTGTTCGACGCCTGCGAGGACGTGGCGGTGAACGAGCTGGGGCTCGACGTCTATCCCAACCAGATCGAAGTGATCACCGCCGAGCAGATGCTCGACGCCTATTCCTCGATCGGCATGCCGCTGTTCTACAAGCACTGGTCCTTCGGCAAGCACTTCGCCGCGCACGAAGCGAGCTACCGCAAGGGGATGCGGGGGCTCGCCTACGAGATCGTCATCAACTCCAACCCGTGCATCTCCTACATCATGGAGGAGAACACGACGACGATGCAGACGCTCGTGATCGCGCACGCGGCGTTCGGCCACAACCACTTCTTCAAGAACAACTACCTGTTCAAGCAGTGGACCGACGCGGACGGAATCCTCGACTATCTCGAGTTCGCCAAGGGCTTCATCTCGGAGTGCGAGGAGCGCTACGGCCACGGCCCGGTGGAGATGGTGCTCGACGCCGCCCACGCGCTGATGAGCCAGGCGGTGCATCGCTACCCGCGCAAGGTCCGCCCGGACCTGCGCACCGAGGAGAAGCGCGAGCGCGAGCGCCGGCTCCACGAGGAGCGGATGTACAACGACCTGTGGCGCACCGTCCCCGCGAAGGACAAGGGCACGCCGGACGACGCCGAGCTCCTGCGCCGCCACGCGCTGCTCCAGCTGCCGCAGGAGAACATCCTCTATTTCCTGGAGAAGACCGCCCCGAAGCTCGCCCCCTGGCAGCGCGAGGCGCTGCGCATCGTGCGGCTGATCGCGCAATACTTCTATCCCCAGGGCCAGACCAAGGTCATGAACGAGGGCTGCGCCACCTACGTCCACTACAAGATCATGAACCGGCTGCACGAGACCGGACGCATCTCGGACGGCGCGATGCTCGAATTCCTGCGCTCGCACACCAACGTCGTCTACCAGCCCCAGTTCGACGAGCCGCATTACGGCGGCATCAACCCCTACGCGCTCGGCTTCGCCATGATGCAGGACATCGAGCGCATCTGCGAGACGCCCACGGACGAGGATCGGGAGTGGTTCCCCGACATCGCCGGCCGGGGCGACCACATGGCGGTGCTGCGCGACGTGTGGGCGAACTACCGCGACGAGAGCTTCATCCTGCAATTCCTCTCGCCGCACCTGATGCGCAAGCTGAAGATGTTCCACGTCGTCGACGACGAGGACGAGCCCGATCTCGAGGTGCGCGCGATCCACGACGAGCGAGGCTATCGCAAGTTGCGTCGGGCGCTGGCGATGCAGTACGACGTCGCTCACACCGATCCCGACATCCAGATCGTCGACGTCGACCTCGCCGGCGACCGGCGGCTGATCCTCCAGCACACGATGCTCAACCGCGTCGGCCTCGAGGAGAGCGACACCCGCCGCACACTCCAGCACCTCGCCGACCTGTGGGGCTACGACGTGCTGCTGCGCGAGGTCGACCCGCAGACGGAGACGGTCGTCAAGGAGCACACCGCGAGCGCGCGGCGCCGGCTGGTGTAGCGCCACCTCCCCGGAGGGGAGGACGACGGCCGAAGGCCGGAGGGTGGGGAGGACGGCGAGGCCGCTCGCCCGGAAAGCCCGAACGGCCCCACCGCCCGCGCTCCGCGCGGACTCCTCCCCTTCGGGGAGGAAGCGGGGCGGCTGTTCAGACCGGATAGATCCCTGACGGAATAGACCGGTTGATTGGTTGACAGTTCTGTTCGG
>NZ_JBGMWH010000031.1:0-21122 GCF_041514305.1 Salinarimonas chemoclinalis | reverse complement strand
AAGAGCTGCCCGATCCGGCAGAACCTCCCTGAGAAGGCCCCGCCGCGTCGGGAGCCGGGGTATACGAGGGTCCGCCGGCCGGGTCAACAGCGCGCACGAAGTTTTTTCACGCCCCGGCGCCGGCGAGGGCACGACCGCGCGAAACGTCTGCGGCCGCTCGCGCGTTCCCCCTCGTATCCATCACGACGGAGGAAGCCATGCCGCGCTGGCGCGTGACGTTCTACAAGACGATCTCGGACGACACCGGGCACGAGCATCGCGCGGTCCAGAAGGAGATCACCGTGCTCGCCGACGACCGGGACGCGGCCGTCGAGGAAGCGGCGCGCCTCTACGTGCTCGCCGAAGGGTGCGACTGGCGCCTGCGCGCGGACGCGGTGGTCGCGGAAGAGAGCTGAGCGGACGAGAGCCGACACGGGAGCCCGCGCCCGGAGACGAACGACCCGCGCGCCCATCCCGCCGTCCCACGCCCGTCTCACGCGCCCGTCTCACGCGAAGGTGAGCCGCCCCGCGCCCTTCGTGATCGCCCCCCTCGTTCACGCCCCCCGCCGGAGGGGCTAGCCTCCCGCCCATCGCATCCGACCCGGCGGGAGTGGCCGATGCTCACCGATCGATACGGCCTGCGCCACGCCTGCGACCACCCCGTCGCCGTCGCGGCCTTCGCGGACGCGACGCGCGCCGTCGCCGCGCATCGGCCGGGCGCCGCGCCGGCGCTGGAGGCCGCGTTGGCGGCGGACGCGGACCTCGTCGCGGGCCGGGCGCTGGAGGGCTTCGCCTGCCTCGTCCTGGCGCGCGCCGAGCTCGTCGCGCCCGCCCGCGCGGCGCTCGGGGCGGCCCGCGCCGCCCTCGCACGCAAGGGGGGCGGGTCGCCGGACGAGGCCGCCCTCGTCGAGGCGCTCGCGATCGCGCTGGACGGCCGCTTCCGGGATGCCGCCGCGCGGCTGGAAGCGGCCGGCGCCGCGCGCGACGGCCTGCTCCTGCCGCTCAAGCTCGCCCAGTCGCTGCGCTTCATGGCGGGCGACCTGCCCGGCATGCTCGCGGGCGCAACGGTCGCGCTCGCGCGCTGGGACGCGGCCGCGCCCGGCTTCGGCTTCGCCCTGGGCTGCCGCGCCTTCGCGCTCGAGGAGGCGGGTCTGCTCGCGCAGGCGGAGGCCGTCGGGCGGCGCGCCGTCGCGGCCGAGCCGGCGGACGCCTGGGGGCTCCACGCCGTCGCGCACGTGATGGAGACGGACGGGCGCGTGCGCGAGGGCGTCGCCTGGATCGAGGCCGCGCGGCCGGCCTGGGGCGGGTGCAACAACTTCGCCTTCCACATCGCCTGGCACCTCGCGCTGCTTCACCTGGAACGCGGCGCGCACGACGCGGTGCTCGCGCTCTACGATCGCGAGGTGCGCCCCTGCCCCAGCGAGGACTTCCGCGACATGGCGAACGCCGTCTCGCTGCTGTGGCGGCTGCGCCAGGAGGGCGTCGCCGTCGGCGACCGCTGGGAGGAGCTGCGCGGCGTGGCGCGGGCGCGCCGGCGCGACGCGACCCTCGTCTTCGCCGCGCTCCATACGCTCCTCGCGCTGCTCGGTGCCGGCGACCGGGCCGGCGCGCGGGAGTGCCTCGCCGCTCTCGAGGATCGGGCGGAGGGCGCGGACGAGCAGGCGCGGGTGCTGCGTCACGTCGGGCTCGAACTCGCCCGCGCGCTCGCCTCGGACGCCCCGCTCCCCGCGGCGCGGCTCGTCCGCATCGCCCGGCGGCTGCCGGCGATCGGCGGGAGCCACGCCCAGCGCGACGTCTTCCTGCGCTCGCTCGCCCTGCGCGCCGCCGGGACGGCGGACCGCGACGGGCTCGACGCCGTGCTGGAGACGCGCCATCGTCTGAGGCGCCCCGACCGCTTCGCGGCCGGTCTCGCGGCGTGCGACCGGCCCGAGCCGGCGCTCGCGACCTGACGGCGACGGACCACACGACCACCCACCGGGAGACCCCGCCATGAGACGCGTCGCCGACACCGTGGCGCTCACGCTGCACGCCCACGGCGTGCGACACGCCTTCGGCATGCCCGGGGGCGAGGTCGTCACCCTCGTCGACGCGCTCGCCGCCGCGGGCGTGCGCTTCCTGCTCGTGCGCGGCGAGAGCGCCGGCGCCATGGCCGCCGCGGGCGTCGGCGTGCTGACGGGCACGCCCGGCGTGCTCGTGACCACGCTGGGGCCGGGCCTCGCCAACGCCGTCAACGGCATCGCGGACGCCGTGCAGGAGCGCGCGCCGCTCCTCGTACTCACCGGCGTGGTCGACCGGGCGATCCGGGCGCTCTACACGCACCAGATCCTCGACCAGGCGGCGCTGCTGCGCCCGCTCGTCAAGGGCTCCTTCGAGGTCGAGCCGAAGAGCGCGCAGGCGACGGTGCGCCGGGCGATCGCGCTCGCCACCACGGCGCCGATGGGCCCCGTCCATCTCGACCTCGCACCGGGCGTCGCCGCGCTCGCGGACCCGGCGCCGGAGGCGGCGATCGATCCGGCGCCGACCCTCGCCCTCCCCGCCCCCGCTCGCGACGACCCGGCGCTCGCGGACCTGCGCGCGCGGCTCGCGGCGGCCGAGCGACCGCTGATCGTCGCCGGCTTCGAGGCGGCGCGCGCGGGCGCCGCGGCCGCGCTCGTCGCCTTCGCGCAGGCCGCCGGGGCGCCGGTGGTGACGACCTACAAGGCCAAGGGGCTGATCGACGAGGCGCACCCGCTCGCGCTGGGCGCAGCCGGGCTCTCGCCGAGGGCGGACGCGGCGCTCCTGCCCCTCGCGCGCGCGTCGGACCTCGTCGTGTGCGTCGGCTACGACCCGATCGAGATGCGCCCGGGCTGGCTCGACCCCTTCGCGGCGGGCGCGCGGGTCGTCGAGATCGGCGCGGCGCCGGTCGACCACGGCATGCACCGGGTGGACGCGCGGATCCTCGGCCCGATCGGGCCGCTGCTCGACGTCCTCGCGGCGGGGCTCCCGACCGGCGCTCGGGGGTGGGGCGCGGCGATCGCGACCGCGCGAGCGGCGATCGCGGACGCCTTCGCCGGCCCGGCGGACGGCGGATTCGGCCCGCACGCGGCGTTCCGCACGCTCGCGGCGGCGCTGCCGGCGGAGGCGACGGTGAGCGTCGATTCCGGCGCGCACCGCATCCTGCTCTCGCAGATGTGGAACGCCCCGCGCCCGCTCGCGCTGGTCCAGTCCGCCGGCTGGTGCACGATGGGTCCGGCGATCCCGCTCGCCATGGCCGCCCGCCTCGCCCGACCGCGGGCACCGGCGATCGCCGTGATCGGCGACGGCGGGCTCGAGATGACCATGGGCGAGCTCGGTACGCTGCGCGACGAGGGGCTGCCGGTGACGGTGGTCGTCCTGCAGGACCGCTCGCTCGCGCTGATCGCGCTGAAGCAGGTCCAGGCGGGGCTGGCGCGCGCCGGCGTCGGCCTCGGCGCGACGGACTACGCCGCCGCGGCGCGGGCCTTCGGCGGGCGCGGGTGGAGCGTGGGCTCGGAGGGGGAGCTGCGCGCGGCGCTGGAGGAGGCGCTCGCGGGGGACGGGTTCGGCGTGATCGCGGTGGCGGTGGGCGAGGAGGGGTATCGGGGGGCGTTCTGAGCCGGCTCGGAACAGCGCCGCGCGCAGCCGTCCGTCGCCCGGACGGGCCCGGGCATGACGAGCGGGTGCGCGGGATGAGCGCGCACGCGGCCGCGCGCGAGCACGACTCGCGCCGCCCGACCGTCGCGGCCGGGTTCAGCCCTTCTTCTTGGGCGGTGTCGTCGAGGCCGCGCCGAGCGACCCCTTGGCGAAGCCGGTCGGCGGCGGGGCGGCCTCCTTCTTCGTCTTGGGCTTGCGCGCTTCCTTGTTGCCGCGCATCTGACTCTTGGCCATCTCGGTGTTCCCTCGTTCTCCGGCCCGCAGAACGCGGCCGGTCATGCGTCCCGATCGTCGCCGGGCGCGGGCGGCGGGCCGGCGTCCCCGGCGGATGGATCATGCAGGCGGTCCGGGTTGCGGTGCGCCGCCATCGACGTGACGACGTCGCCGCCCGCGGGGCGACGCTCGCCCGCCGGCTTCGCGACCCTGCGCCCCGAGCCGCCACGCCCGCTGCGACCGACGGCGCGCTTCTCGCGCGTGTCCGGGGGCGACGCATCGGGTGACGAGCCGCCGAGTCGACCCAGGTCGGTCAGCGTGCGGGCGATCAATCGACGGCGGCTCGGGTGCGAGGCGCTCGCCCCGTCGGCGAAGAGCTCGAGCAGGTAGCGCGCGGTCTCGATCGCGTCCCCGAGCGTCTCGGCGGGGGTCGTGGCGAGCAGGACCTCGAGTTCGGACCGGCTGGCACGCACGGCCGCCTGGTCGGCCTCGATACGCGCGTGCAGACGCCGCAGCTCCGTCGCCCTGCGGCCCGCGGCGCCGCGGTGATGGTCGAGCGAGGTGGGATCGTGGTCCATCGGGCGGGTTCCGACGGCGGTCAGGCGAGGAGCGGCGAGACGCGCCGCTCGATCTCGCTCTCGCGCACCGCACGCACGCCGGAACCCTTCCCCTCCACCCGGTAGGACGGCTCGCCGCGTTCGTCGAACGGCATCAGCCGCGTGATCCGGTAGACACCGGTCTCGCTGGCGCGCGCGCCGGAGAAACGCGTCGCGAAGAGGCGCACCTCCTGGTGGAGCGCGTACCTGTGGGCGGGGCTCGCGCCGCCGCGACGTTCGGACATGAGGGCTCCTGGAGGGAGGGATACGGAGCCGGCGGGGGTGGACATCCACCGCGAGGAGGCCGGTTCGTCACCTCTCACCGACATGCTTAGACCTTTCCCCGGCGAATACAAGAACAATCCGTGACGAGAGCTTGCGATCATTCGCGGGATGCGTGCTTTCGCTCCCGCATCCTGCGCGCCACCGCGCGCTCGCGCAGGAAGATGTACACCCCCGCCGCCACGATGATGCCCGCGCCGAGCATCAGCGCGGGGCGCGGGACGTCGCCGAAGACGAGGAAGCCGAGCACGGCGGCGAAGAACAGAAGCGTGTACTGGTAGGGCACGACGGTCGCCGCGTCCGCGAGCTTGAAGGCCCTGTTGACCGCGACGTGGCCCATCATCGAGAGGATGCCCAGCAGCGCCAGCAGGCCGAGGTCGAGCGCGGTCGGCGCGACCCAGGCGAAGGGCGCGAGCACGAGCCCGGCGAGCCCGGCCCCGGTCGTCTGCCAGAGCACGAGCGTGGTGTCGGGCGTGCCGCGCAGCACCCGCGAGAGCAGCATCATCCCCGCGAAGGCGAGGGAGCCCACGATCGACACCGCGGCCGCCGGCGAGATCGTCGCGCGCGAGGGCTCGAGCGCGATCACCACGCCGACGAAGCCGACGGCGATGGCGCTCCAGCGCCGCCAGCCGACGCGCTCTCCGAGCACCAGCGGCGCGAGCGCCGCGACCCAGATCGGCGCCGCCATCCAGTAGGTCAGCACGTCCGCCAGCGGCAGGGAGGCGACCGCGACGTAGAAGCAGAAGACCTCCAGCGTCGACAGCGCCACCCGCAGCGCCTGCAGGCGCGGGCGCTCCGGACGCAGCAGCGCGCTCGGGCTCGCACGCATCAGGAAGGGGGCGAGGACGACGAGCGCCGCGAGGCTGCGGATCAGGAGAACCTGCCCGGCGGAGTAGGTCGCGACGAGCCACTTGCCGAGCGTGTCGTTCACCGCGAACAGGAACATCGCGAACAGCATCACGAGGATGCCGGCGCGCGCGCCGGGGGTCGTCAGGGCGGAGAGCGTCGAGGCGCGCGGGGCGGGCATGGGGCGGGCGATCCGGTGGCGGGACGAGGCCCCACCTTAGCGCGCGGCGGTGCGTCGGCGCACGGCGTTCGCGGCACACCTGCCCCGCGTGATCGCCGCTGCTCGCCGGCGCCGCGGTCGCCTCTCGCACCCTCTTGCCCCGCGCCGCCCGCGCACGCACATTGGGCGAACGACGCCGCGAGAAGACGCCGCCCCGGATTCCGGAGAGAGGACGCCATGAGAGCCGCCATCGTGGGCTGGGCCCACACGCCGTTCGGCAAGCAGGACGCCGAGACCGTCGAGAGCCTGATCGTGCGCGTCGCCCGCGAGGCGCTCGCCCACGCCGAGATCGGGCCGGAGGACATCGACGAGATCGTGCTCGGCCACTTCAACGCGGGCTTCTCGGCGCAGGACTTCACCGCCGGGCTGGTGCTCCAGGCCTCCGACCTGTTCCGCTTCAAGCCGGCGACGCGCGTCGAGAACGCCTGCGCCACCGGCTCCGCCGCGGTCCAGCAGGCGCTCAAGACGATCGAGGCCGGCCGCGCGCGCCGCGTGCTGGTGGTCGGCGTCGAGCAGATGACCACGACACCGGGGCCGAAGATCGGCGAGAACCTGCTCAAGGCCTCGTACCTGCCCGAGGACGGCGACACGCCGGCGGGTTTCGCGGGCGTCTTCGGCAAGATCGCGGCGGCCTACTTCCAGCGCTGGGGCGACCAGTCGGACGCGCTGGCCGGCATCGCGGCGAAGAACCACGCCAACGGCGTCGACAATCCCTACGCCCAGATGCGCAAGGACCTCGGCTTCGCCTTCTGCCGCGCCGAGAGCGAGAAGAACCCCTTCGTCGCCGGGCCGCTCAAGCGCACGGACTGCTCGCTCGTCTCCGACGGCGCCGCCGCGCTCGTCATCGCCGACATGGACAGCGCCATGACCATGCCCCGCGCGGTGGGCTTCCGGGCCACCGCGCACGCGCAGGACTTCCTGCCGATGTCCAAGCGCGACATCCTGAGGTTCGAGGGCTGCGCGGTCGCCTGGAAGCGTGCGCTCGCCGACGCGGGCGTCACCCTGGACGACCTCTCCTTCGTCGAGACGCACGACTGCTTCACCATCGCCGAGCTGATCGAGTACGAGGCGATGGGTCTCGCGCCCGAAGGCCAGGGCGCCCGCGCCGTCGCCGAGGGCTGGACGCGCAAGGACGGCAAGCTCCCCGTGAACCCGTCGGGCGGGCTCAAGGCCAAGGGCCACCCGATCGGCGCCACGGGCGTGTCGATGCACGCGCTCTCCGCCATGCAGCTCGTGGGCGAGGCCGGCGGCATCCAGGTGAAGGACGCCCGGCTGGGAGGCATCTTCAACATGGGCGGCGCGGCGGTGGCGAACTACGTGTCGGTGCTCGAGCGGGTGCGGTGAGGCGCGTGGGTCGAGGCTCGGCGACGGGGCTCGGTCGACGGAGCGCGGAGCCCCCTCACCTCTTCGTCATCGCCTGCGTGATCGGCCCCGTCGCATCGCCCACGAGCTTCGTCGTCGTGTCCGCGATGGCGCGCAGGTGGGCGCTCGTGGTCTCGTAGGCTTGGCGGGCGCCCGACGTCTGGAGCTTCACCGCCTCCGAGAGCGAGCCCGCGGTCAGCGTCGAGCGCATCAGCGACAGCGTGAGGTCGGTGTTCGCGCGCATCAGGTCGAGAACCTGCGCGTTGAGCGCGGCCATGCCGCGGGAGGTGGCGGCGGCGCTCTCGAAGCAGGCCTGCGCCAGCGTCTCGTTGCTCTCGCGAACCTGCGCGTAGGCGGTGCGCGCGCCGTCGGCGCCGCTCTCGAGCAGGCGACCGTAGGGCTTCACCAGGTCCTCGGCGGCCGGGATCGGGGCGATGCCCACGGCGGAGAACGCATCGTCGCGCGGATCGGGTATCTCGTCGACGGCCGCGGCCGGGGAAACGGTCGCCGAGACGGACGCGGGGGCGCGCGGCGCGAGGGACGGCGCCGGGATGTCGCCCGGCACGCGCGCGGCGGCGAGCGCCGCGGCGGGGGCGGGATCGGCGGGAGCCGCGATCTCGGCGATCTGGGCGATCTCGGCGGCCTCGCTCGCCACCGGCTCGGGGCGCGGCGCGGCGGCGGCCTTGAGGGCGGCGGACTTGAGCGCCGTCGTCTTCGGCGCGGCGGCCCGGCGGGCCGGCTTCGACGCCGGTGCGGCGGGGGCAGCGGCGACGGCGGGCGCGGGGGAAACGGGAGGCTTCGCGGGGACGCGCGCCTTCGCGGGCGCGCCGCGCTGCGGGGACGCGCGGCCCGCGGCCGCCTTCGTCGACGACGCTACCGCGGTCTTCGGCTTGCTCTTGGTCTCGTCGCTCATCGCTCGTTCCTCGTCTGCGCGCGCTCGCACCCCTGATCGATCCCGGCACGGTCGCGCGCGCCGGGATCGGGCTCGGACGGGCCGGCGCTCGTCACGCCGTCCCGGTCACACCGTTCCGGTCACGCCTTCTTGGAGGCACCGCCGGCGGGCGCGGCCTTGCCGGCGTCCTTCGCGGCGGCGGTCGCCGCGTCGCCGGCCTGCTTCATCGCCGCGGAGGCGTCGACGCCGAGCTGGCGCATCTGCTCCTGCATCAGCGTGAACTGGGCCTGCATGAACTCCATCTGGAGCTTCATGGCCTCGGCCGGATCCTTGGCGCGAATCATCTTCTGGGCGTGCTCGAAGCTCGCCTTGAGATTCGCCTCGGCCATGCCGAAGGTCTTCTCGCGCATGTCCTTGGGGTTCATGCCGAGCTGGGCCATGCCCATGCGCTCGGCGGGGGCGTCGAAGCTCTCCATCGCGCGCGCGGCGGCGGTGACGAAGCCCTCCATGGCCATGCGCGCCTGCTCGACGCTGCGCTCGGCCATCTCGCGCATCTCGGCGGGGATCTCGAAGGTGGTGTTACGCTCGTTCGCCATGGCGATCCTCCATCGTTGGGCTTCACCGGCGCCGCGACGGCGGCCCGGCTCGTTGTGCATCGCAACATAACTCTTGTGCGACGCAAAATCAACAGGTGGTCCGCACCGTTAAGGTTGATGCCGGCTTACCGCCGGGGGCGGGGATGCGTTGCGGGCCGTCCTGCGTTAAACGATGGTTAAGTATGCGCCCTCGACCGCGTTCGCGATAGGTCCGGGCTGCCGACGGGGTGTCGAGCGATGGGCGAGGGCGACGAGGCGAGGGTGGACGAGGTGGCGCGCGCGGCGCTCGCGGCCTTCGTCGCGCAGGCGGAGGCGACGAGCCCGTTCGTCACGCGTCCCGTGCTCGCCTGGAGCGCCGATGCCGGGCGAATCCTGCACGCGTCCGACGGCGCGCGCGCGCTCGCAGCGGCGCTCGTCGTCGACGCCCAGGGTACCGTGCGCCCAGACCTCGCCGCGCGTGAACGGCTCGCCGCCCTCGCCGGCGGCCTGGCGCCCGAGGGCGCGCAGCGGCTGGAGCGCCTGCGCTTCCGCCCCGGCCGCCTCGCCGCGCCGACCACGCTCGCCTGCCGGCGCCTCCCGCTGGAGACCGGCGAGAGCGTGCTGCTGACGGCCTTCCTGGACGGTCCGCCCGTCCTCGCACCCTTCGTGCGCGAGCCCGATGCCGCCCCCGTCCCCGAATCGTCCCCGAGCCGCGAGGACGACGGGTCCGGTGCCGACGAGGCGAACGACGTCGCGCCGCCGGATGCCGCCGCGCCCGAGCCGGAGCCGGAGCCTCGGTCGGAGCCCGAACCCGCGCCCGATCCGCTCGCCGAGGCCCGCGCGCGTCTCTCCGGGCGCGGCGCCGTGCGCTTCGTCTGGCGGGCGGACGCCGACGGGCGCGTGCGCGAGGTCTCGCCGGCCCTGGCGGACACGGTCGGCGCCGAGAGCGCGGCGATCGTCGGACGCGGCTTCGCCGAGATCCTGGCCGACGTCGCCCACGACCCCCGCGAGATCGTGGCGGAGCTCGTCGCGCGTGGCGAGACGTTCAGCGGGCGCACGGTGCTGTGGCGCGTGGCGGGGACGCCGGCGGCGGTCGAGATCGATCTCGCCGGCCTGCCTTCGGGCGGGCGCGGCGCGGGAGCGCGCGAGATGCGCGGCTTCGGCCTGATCCGCACGGACGCGCTCGTCCTCTTCCCCGCACGCCCCGAGCCCGTGCCGCAGGGCCGGGACGACGCGGCGCCGGTCGCCGAGCCCGATGTGGCGGAGACGCCGGAGCCCTCCACCGAGGAGACCGGACGCACCGACCTCGCCCTCGACCCCGAGTACTCAGCCGTGCCCGAACCCGCCGCGCTCCTCGACGACGGCCCGGCGCTCGCGCCGCAGGCGCGCTTCGCCGTCGCCGCGGGCGAGCGCTACGAGCCCATGGCCGAGCTCGCCACGCCGGTGGCGCTCGCCTCCATCGGCGCGCCGGCGCAGGGACGGCTGGGCGAGGCCCGGCCCGATCTCCTCGCGGCCGCGCCCTCCGCCCCGCCCTCCGCCCCGCCCTCCGCCGCGCCCTCCGAGCCGCTGGAGGACCTCGCCCCCAGCACGCCGGCGAACGACGTCGACGCCCGCGCGCCCGCCGGCGGCGACGTCCCGCCGCAGCCCCCGAGGCCGGCTTCGGCCGCCACCGCCTCCCTGCGGCTGTCGCCGAGCGAGCATTCCGCCTTCCGCGAGATCGCCCGCGCCCTCGGCGCGCGCTACGCCGGCGACGAGGAGCCGGAGGCCCGCCCGGCCGCCGCCGCGGCCTCCGCCGTCGCGGCGTTCCCCGCCCGTCCCGCCCGCCCGGCGGGCGATCCGCTGGCGGCGGCCGCGCTCGAGCGCATCCCGCTCGGCGTGGTCGTACATCGCGGCGAGGAGACGCTCCACGCCAACCGGCACCTGCTCGATCTCCTCGGCCACGCCGACCTCGACGCCTTCCGCGCCGCCGGCGGCGTCGCCGGCCTGGTGAAGGGCCGGCCCGGCGCGCTGGCGCGGGTCGAGGCGCTCGATCCAGCCCCCCTGGCGCTGGCGGGCGCCGACGGCGCGAGCTTCGCCGCCGAGGTGCGCCTCGCCACGCTCGACCTCGAGGACGGCCCCGCGAGCCTCCTCGTCGTGCGCCGACTGCCCGACGGCGACCCGGTGCACCGCGTGCGCGCGCTGGAGATCGAGGCCGCCCGCCTCGAGGCCGCGCTCGCCGAGCGCGACGCCATCCTCGACACCGCGACCGACGGCGTCGTCGTCGTCGACGGCGAGGGCCGCATCCACGCCCTCAACCGCGCCGCCCAGGCGCTGTTCGGCTACGAGGCGAACGAGATCGCCGGCGAGCCCTTCACCGCCCTGTTCGAGACCGAGAGCCACGCCGCCGCGCTCGACTACCTCGCGAGCCTCGGCCGCGCCGGCGTCGCGAGCCTGCTCGACGGCGGGCGCGAGGTGCTCGGACGCGTGCGCCAGCGCGGCGCCATCCCGCTCTTCATGACGCTCGGGCGCGTCGGCGAGGCGGGGACGCCGGAGGGCGAGGGCCGCGAGCCGGCGCGCTTCTGCGCGGTCCTGCGCGACATGACCGCCTTCAAGCAGGCGGAGAGCGAGCTGCTCGAGGCCAAGCGCGCCGCCGAGGCGGCGAGCGCGCAGAAGTCCGACTTCCTCGCCCGCATCTCCCACGAGGTGCGCACGCCGCTCAACGCCATCATCGGCTTCGCCGAGGTGATGCGCGAGGAGCGCTTCGGCGCGATCGGCAACGAGCGCTACAAGGACTACCTCGCCGACATCCACGCCTCCGGCCAACACGTGCTGAGCCTGATCAACGACCTGCTCGACCTCGCCAAGATCGAGGCGGGGCGCATGGACCTGTCGTTCCGCACGGTGGGACTCAACGAGCTCGTCGGCGCCTGCGTCGCGCTGATGCAGCCGGAGGCCGCGCGCGAGCGCATCGTGATGCGCACGAGCCTCCTCGCCAGGCTGCCGCAGGTGGTCGGCGACGAGCGCTCGCTGCGCCAGATCGTGCTCAACCTCCTCTCCAACGCGGTGCGCTTCACCGATCCCGGCGGCCAGGTCATCGTCTCGACCGCGCTGACCGACCGCGGCGAGATCGCCTTCCGCGTACGCGACACCGGCATCGGCATGTCGCCGAGCGAGGTGGAGGCCGCGCTCGAGCCCTTCCGCCAGCTCGCCACCGCCCGCCGCCCCGGCGGCACCGGCCTCGGCCTGCCGCTGACCAAGGCCCTGGTGGAAGCAAACCGCGGCGCCATGACGATCTCCTCGCGCAAGGGCGAGGGGACGCTGGTGGAGGTGACCTTCCCAGCGACGGTGGGGGTGGGGGCGTAGCCGATGCGCGCCCGTCCTCGCCTCGGAGCCCGGGGTGCCGCCGTGCCGCTCACGGCGCGGGGTCGAGGCGGATGCCGAAGACGTCGCCGCCGTGGGCGCGCATCGTGATCTCGGGCCGCGCGCCGGAGCCGACCCGGACGTCGGCGCCGAGCATCTCGCGGGCGAGATCGAAGCCGGAGCCGCGCCGCACGTAGATGTTCACGCTGCAGACCTGCATGCCGCAGAACTCGCTGCGCCCCGCCATCCCCATGCCGCCGGTGCAGCGCATCCACTCGTGCGAGACGATCAGGTCCTCGAGGCCGTCTCCGTCGAGATCCCGCTCGATGCGTCCCTCGCTCTGCAGCTCGCCGGGCGTGCCGCCGCACGCTTCGGCGATCTCGCGATCGACGACCGCTCGAACCATGTCGGCCCGCGCGGGCTCCGACATCGTGACCGCACCGATCGCGACCAGCAACGAAACGATCGTCTTCGGGGTGACGGGGACGTGGATCATCGAAGGGACCTCCAGCCTGAGGAGAGACTAGGCCGGGACGATCCGTGGTCGCAACCGCGCTCGTGCGTGACGCCCACCCTCCCCATTGCCCAGCCCCCTCCCCCGCATTATGCTCCGTTCGCCTTATCGAACGAATTCGATCGTTCGATCGGCTCATCCCGCAGCCCGGACCCTCGACAGACGCCGCCGAAGGCAGACCGCCGCCCATGACCGCCGCCGCCCCGATTCCCGACTCGACCCTCGCGCGCGAGGCGCGCTCGCAGGCCGACGAGCCGCAGAGCCTCGTCATGCGCTTCTCGGGGGACGAGCCGCTGATGATGGATTGCGGCACGGCGCTCGCGCCCTGGCAGCTCGCGTACCAGACCTACGGCGCGCTGAACGCCGCGCGCTCCAACGCGGTGCTGATCTGCCATGCGCTGACGGGGGACCAGCACGTCGCCAACGTCCACCCGGTCACCGGCAAGCCGGGCTGGTGGTCGAGCTTCGTCGGGCCGGGCCGGCCGATCGACACGGACCGGTTCTTCGTGATCTGCGCCAACGTCATCGGCGGCTGCATGGGCTCGACCGGCCCCGCCTCCACCAACCCGGAGACGGGCGCGCCCTGGGGGCTCGACTTCCCGCTGGTCACGATCCGCGACATGGTCCGCGCGCAGGCGATGCTCGTCGAGAAGCTCGGCATCGACGACCTGTTCTGCGTCGTCGGCGGCTCGATGGGCGGCATGCAGGTGCTCGAATGGGCGGCGCTCTACCCGGATCGCGTCTTCGCGGCGATGCCGATCGCGGCCTCCGCGCGCCATTCGGCGCAGAACATCGCCTTCCACGAGGTCGGCCGCCAGGCGGTGATGGCCGATCCGGACTGGCGCGGCGGGCGCTACCTCGAGGAGGGCGCGCGGCCGCGCAAAGGGCTCGCCGTCGCGCGGATGGGCGCGCACGTCACCTACCTGTCCGAGAGCGCGCTGCACCGCAAGTTCGGCCGGCGCCTGCAGGAGCGCGAGGCGCCGACCTTCTCCTTCGACGCCGACTTCCAGATCGAGAGCTACCTGCGCTACCAGGGCATCACCTTCGTCGAGCGCTTCGACGCCAATTCCTATCTCTACGTCACGCGGGCGATGGACTATTTCGATCTCGCCGACGCGCACGGCGGCAAGCTCGCCGACGCCTTCCGCGGCACGCGCACGCGCTTTTGCGTGATGAGCTTCACCTCCGACTGGCTGTTCCCCACCGAGGAGAGCCGCGCCGTGGTGCGCGCGCTCAACGCGGCGGGGGCGTCGGTCTCCTTCGTCGAGATCGAGAGCGACAAGGGCCACGACGCCTTCCTGCTCGACGAGCCGGACATGTTCGCCGCCGCCAAGGGCTTCGTCGACGGCGCCGCAGCGGCGCGGGGGATCTCGCGATGACCGTGCACCAGCCCGCCCCGCCGCTTCCGGCTCCCGTCGGACCCGCCGGCGCGGGAGCCCAGCCGCGCAAGGACCATCTGCTGCTCGCGGGCATGGTCGCGCCCGGCGCACGCGTGCTCGACGTCGGCTGCGGCGACGGCTCGCTGCTCGCGCTCCTGCGCGACCGCAACGGCGTCGACGGGCGCGGCATCGAGATCGCCCGCGACAACGTGGCCGCGTGCCTGGCGAAGGGCCTCTCCGTCATCCAGGGCGACGCCGACACGGATCTCGCGGACTATCCCGACGACGCGTTCGACTACGTGGTGCTCTCGCAGACGATCCAGGCGACGCGGCATCCGCGGGAAGTGCTCGAGCACATGCTGCGCATCGGCACCCGGGCCATCGTCTCCTTCCCCAATTTCGGGCACTGGCGCGTGCGCGTCGACATCGGGCTGCGCGGGCGCATGCCGGTGAACGAGACGATGCCCTACACCTGGTTCGAGACGCCCAACATCCACTTCTGCACGATCCGCGATTTCGTCGGCCTGTGCGAGCTCGTCGGCGCGCGCATGGAGAAGGCGTGGGCGCTCGACGGGCGCGGCGAGCCGGTGCGCCTGCCGCTGCCGTGGTGGGCCTGGAACATACTGGGCGAGCAGGGTGTGTTCCTGCTCAGCCGGACCTGATTCAGATCGTCATCTTTCGTGATCGAACGCTCGGCGCTCTCGTTCGTTGTCAGGCCGACATCGGAACCCATCCGAAACGGACACACGAGAGGTGATGCCATGCGCACCATGAACTTCGCGAAGCTCACGCCCATCGTGGCGATTCTCGCCCTCGCAGCCTGCGACAACGAGCCCACCACCGCCGAGGCGCCGGTGATCGTCGAGGAGGAGACCGCGATCGTCGAGCAGCAGGCTCCCGCCGTCGAGCAGGAGTCCGCCGCGGTCGACCCGCTCGCGACGCAGCCGGGGACCGACGTGACGGCGATCGAGCCGCGGGCCGGCACGGCGGCGGGGACCGACACGGCAGCCACCGAGATCGAGCCGATCGTCGAGGGCGGCGGCGAGGCCGAGGTCACCGTGATCACGCCGGACGCGGGGTCGCAGACGACCGCCCAGGCGACGGGCACGGGCACCGAGCTCGGCGCCGGCACGACGACGGAGTCGACCGGCGCGATCAGCGCGACGACCGCCACGATGATCGATCCGGGCACCTACACCTCCGACCAGCTCTCGCTGGAGCTCGCCGAGGGCGGCACGTTCACGCTCACGGGGCCGGACGGCAACGCCGTCGAGGGCGACTGGCGGGTGTTCGACGACACGCTGACGCTGACGAACGTCGAGGGCGTCACGGGCGACGCTTCCTTCCCGATGACCTGCACCATCGACGAGGAGGGCGAGGGCTTCCGAATCTCGGCGCAGACGTCGTCCTGCGAGATGCTCGACGGCCAGGTGTTCCAGCCCCAGGGCTGACGAGACCGCGGACGCCGGCGCGTCCTCAGGACGCGCGAAGCAGAGGGAGGCCGGCTCCGTCGCCGGCCTCTTTCGCATGCGCCCGCACGGGCGCGAAACCGCGGCGGTGCGCCGGGCAGGGGCCGTGGGCGGCGAGCGCGGCGAGATGCTCGGGCGTGCCGTAGCCCATGTGGCGCGCGAAGCCGTAGGCCGGGTGAACCGCGTCGAGCCGCCTCATCATCCGGTCGCGCGTCACCTTGGCGACGATCGACGCCGCCGCGATCGCCGCGACGCGGCCGTCCCCGCCGATCACGGCCCGGCCCTCGCAGGACAGGCCCGGCGGCACGTCGCGCCCGTCGACGAGGGCGAGATCCGGCGCGCAGGGCAGCGCGAGCAGCGCACGGCACATGGCGGCGAGCGTCGCGCCGCGGATGTTGCGACGGTCGATCTCGGCGGGCGAGGCGCTCGCGACCGCGACGTGGGCGCGCGCCAGGATCGTCTCGTAGAGGTCCTCGCGCCGCTCGGCGCCGAGCGTCTTCGAATCGGCGAGCCCGCGCGGCACGGGCCCGTGGAAGACCACGGCGGCGCACACGACGGGCCCCGCGAGCGGCCCGCGGCCCGCCTCGTCGATGCCCGCGACGAGGGCTCCCGGCGCCAGCGCGCGCTCGCGGCGCCCGTCGAGGCGGGGCGGGGTCTTTCGCGCGGCAGGGGTCCGGGGGGCGGCGGGGGGCATGGGGCCTCGTGATCGGCCGGCGCGAATCGGCGCCGACGTTCCCCATGCTACCCGCCCCGATTTGCGCGCGCGACCCGCCCGCGCTACCCCGCCCGTCGGCGCATTCGATCGGACGCGTTTACCGCCCGTTCAGCACGAGGCCCGACGCTCTAGCCCGAGGGGGCGTCCGCCGCCGGGAAGGGATGATCTCATGAAGCACGTCGCGGTCCTGATGGGCGGCTCCTCGGCCGAGCGGCCGGTGAGCCTCAGCACCGGGCGCGCCTGCGCCGCCGCACTCGCGGGCGAGGGCTTCCGGGTGACCGAGGTCGACGTGACGCCCGACGTCGCGCACGACCTCGCCGCGCTCGCCCCGGACGTCGCCTTCAACGCGCTGCACGGGCCGATGGGCGAGGACGGGCGCATCCAGGGCCTGCTCGAGTACCTGCGCATCCCCTACACCCATTCCGGCGTGCTCGCCTCGGCGCTGGCGATGCAGAAGGACAAGGCGAAGATCGTCATGGCCGCCGCCGGCGTGCCGGTGGCGACGGGCCTCGTCTGCACCCGCTTCGAGGCGGCGCGGCGTCACGTCCTGCCGCCGCCCTACGTGCTCAAGCCCGTGGCGGAGGGGTCGTCCTTCGGCGTCGTCATCGTGCGCGAGGACAGGTCGCATCCGCCCCAGGAGATCGCCCGGGACGACTGGCCCTACGGCGACGTCCTGCTCGCCGAGGAATACGTCGCCGGGCGCGAACTGACCTGCGCCGTCATGGGAGACCGGGCGCTCGACGTGATCGACATCCGCCCCGCCACGGGGGCGTTCTACGACTACGACGCGAAATACGCCGCCGGCGGCTCGATCCACGTCCTGCCCGCGGACCTTAAACCGAAAATTTACCATCAGGTCCAAGAGTCGGCGTTAACGGCGCATCAAGCTCTCGGCTGCCGAGGGGTGACGAGGACCGACTTTCGCTACGACGACGGCCCCGGCGGGACCGGCAAGCTCGTGGCGCTCGAGGTCAACACCCAGCCCGGCATGACCCCGACGAGCCTCGTGCCCGAGATCGCAGCCCACGCGGGCTACAGCTTCGGTGAGCTTGTACGATGGATGGTGGAGGACGCCTCGCTGAACCGCTGACCGCCGGATCGCCCGGCGGCGCGACGGCGCGCGCCGGGCTCCGCGCGGCCCTGCGGCTCGACGCGCTGGGCTCCGCTCTCTCCGCCGACCTTCCGGCCGCCTTCCGCCGCCGCGGGCCGATGGCCCGCCTCGAGCGCCGCCTGCCACGCTTCGCCGGCACGATGCTGCTCACGGGCTTCTTCGGGGTGACGGCGATCGCCGGCCTCTCCGCGGGCGGGCGGCTCGACGCCTTCTTCGCCCAGAACGGGTCTCCCCGCGACGTGCTCGCCCGGGCGCTCGGCTTCGGCATCGACGCCGTCACCATCTCCGGCATCGCGCGCCTCGACGAGCGCGAGGTGCTCGCCGCCGCGGGGATCGCCCCGCGCGGCTCGCTGCCCTTCCTCGACGCAGGCATCGCCCGCGAGGGGCTCGAGGCGCTGCCCCTCGTCGGCCACGCCTCGGTGCGCAAGCTCTTCCCCAACCAGGTGACGATCGGCATCGAGGAGCGCGAGCCCTACGCCCTGTGGCAGGTCGACGGGCGCGTCTACGTCATCGCGTCGGATGGGCGCGTCATCGACGTCTTCCACGACGATCCGCGCTACCGCGTCCTGCCGCACGTCGTGGGCGAGGGCGCGAACCAGCGGCTCGACGACTACTTCGCCATCGTCGACGCCGCCGGTCCGCTGCGCGCGCGCATCCGCGCCGGCAGCCTCGTCGCCGAGCGGCGCTGGACGCTCACCCTCGACAGCGGCATCGACCTGCGGCTGCCCGAGCGCGACCCCATGGCGGCGCTCGCCCGCTTCGTCGCGCTGGAGCGCGAGCACGCGCTCCTCGACAAGGACATCATCGCCGTGGACCTGCGCATGCCCGATCGAATCGTCGTGCGGCTCACGGAGGAGGCCGCCGCCGCGCGCGCCGAGGAGATGAAGGGCCGCCCGCTGCGCGGCCGGGGGGTGCGCACGTGAGCGCCACCGTCGTCCTCCCCCGCCTCAAGCCGCTCTCCGCCCGCAAGGGCGCGATCCTCTCGGTGCTCGACGTCGGCACCTCGAAGATCGTCTGCCTCGTCGCCCAGTTGCAGCCCTGGGAGGGCGCGGAGGGGCTGACCAACCGCACGCATCTCGCGCGCATCCTCGGCATCGGCCATCATCGCTCGACCGGGCTCAAGGCCGGCGCGATCGTCGACCTCGAGGCCGCCGAGACCGCGATCCGCCACGCGGTGCATGCCGCGGAGCGGATGGCCAAGGTCGAGATCCAGTCCGTCATCGTCAACCTGACGGGCGGGCGGATCGCCTCGCAGCGGCTCTCCTCGAGCGTCGTCGCCCGCGGCACGGTGGGCGACGCCGAGATCCAGCGCGCGCTGCGGCTGGCCACCGCCGGCGGCGTCGGCCAGGGGCGGATCACGCTCCACTCCATCCCCCTCGCCTACACGCTCGACAGCCAGGCCGGCATCGCCGACCCGACGGGCATGCTCGGCGAGAAGCTCTCGATCGACCTGCACGTCGTCGGCGCCCAGGCTGCGGCGGCGCGCAACCTGATGCTCGCCGTCCAGCGCTGCCACCTCGACGTCGAGGCCGTGGTGGCGACGCCCTACGCCGCGGGGCTCTCCGCGCTCTCCGACGACGAGGCCGAGATGGGCGTCGTCGTGGTGGATTGCGGCGGGGGCACCACCTCGGTCGGCGTCTTCGAGGCGGGGCATCTCGTTCACGCGGACGCGCTCGCGGTCGGCGGCCACCACGTCACGATGGACGTGGCGCGTGGGCTCGCGACCAAGCTCTCCGCGGCCGAGCGGCTCAAGACGCTGCACGGCGCCTGCATCGCGTCCGCCGCCGACGAGCGGGACCTGATCCACGTCCCGACCGTCGACGAGGACGAGCGCGCGCTCGCCGCGCACCTGCCGAAATCGCACCTCGTGCGCATCGTGCGGCCGCGGGTCGAGGAGATCCTCGAGCTCGTGCGCGACCGCCTCGGGGATGCGGGCCACGGCCCGCGGCCGGGCCGGCGCATCGTGCTCACGGGCGGCGCGAGCCAGCTCGCGGGGCTGCCGGAGACGGCGCGTCGCATCCTCGAGGGGCCGGTCCGCATCGGCCGTCCGCTCGGGATCAAGGGCCTGCCGGAGGCGGCCAAGGGACCCGCCTTCACGGCGGCGGTGGGGCTCCTCGTCTACCCGCAGGTGGCGCACGCGGAGCGCTTCGACACCCGCGGTGGGCAGACGGGGGGCGCGGAGGGGCAGGGCTACATCTCGCGGGTCGGGCGATGGCTGCGCGAGAGCTTCTGAGATGAACCGGACGCGCCGGCATGACGGGCGCGGGGCACGGTCGGGACACGGAACAGGGGCGGCGCCGAGAGAGCGCCGCGGGACACGGGACAGGGCACGAGAGGGCAAGCCAATGGCTCAGATCAATCTGCAGGCTCCGGACATTCGCGAGCTCAAGCCGCACATCACCGTCTTCGGCGTGGGCGGCGCCGGCGGCAACGCCGTCAACAACATGATCGACTCGGGGCTCCAGGGCGTCGAGTTCGTGGTCGCCAACACCGACGCGCAGGCGCTCGCCTCCTCGCGGGCGAGCCGCATCGTGCAGATGGGCGTCGCCGTCACCGAGGGTCTCGGCGCCGGCTCGCAGCCGGACGTCGGCCGCGCCGCCGCCGAGGAGGTGATCGACGAGATCCGCGATCAGCTCTCGGGCGCGCACATGGTGTTCATCACCGCCGGCATGGGCGGCGGCACCGGCACGGGCGCCGCGCCGGTGATCGCGCGGGCCGCCCGCGAGATGGGCATCCTCACGGTGGGCGTGGTGACCAAGCCCTTCCAGTTCGAGGGCTCGCGGCGCATGAAGCTCGCCGAAGCGGGCATCCAGGAGCTGCAGTCGAACGTCGACACGCTGATCGTCATCCCCAACCAGAACCTCTTCCGCGTCGCCAACGAGCGCACCACCTTCGCCGACGCCTTCGCGATGGCCGACCAGGTGCTCTACTCGGGCGTGGCCTGCATCACCGACCTGATGGTGAAGGAGGGCCTCATCAACCTCGACTTCGCCGACGTGCGCGCGATCATGCGCGGCATGGGCAAGGCGATGATGGGCACGGGCGAGGCGTCCGGCGACAATCGCGCGCTGCAGGCGGCGGAAGCCGCCATCGCCAACCCGCTGCTCGACGACGTCTCGATGAAGGGCGCGCGCGGCCTGCTGATCTCGATCACCGGCGGCCCCGACCTCACGCTCTACGAGGTGGACGAGGCGGCGACCCGCATCCGCGAGGAGGTCGATTCGGAGGCGAACATCATCCTGGGCGCCACCTTCGACGAGACCCTGGAGGGCGTCATCCGCGTGTCGGTGGTCGCCACCGGCATCGACCACGAGCTCGCCGCGGCGGCGCTCGAGGTCTCCGCGACCGAGCAGCGCATCGCCGAGGTGGCCGAGCGCCTGCGCGCCGAGGCCCGCGCCCGCGCCGCCCAGCAGGCGCAGGGGCAGGCCGCGTCGCCCGCGACGACGACCGTCGTGCCCCAGGTGCCCGCGCAGCGCGCCGCCGCGCCGGCCGAGACGGCGGCGCCCGCGCCCGCCCGCCCGGTCGCCGAGGCGCACGCCCAGACGCTCACCCAGACGCACGCTCCCGCGGCCATGACGGAGACGGACGAGGCCGAGGCGCACGTCGAGGCCCCGATGCCGGCCACCGCGCCGGTCGCGCACGCCCACGCCCACGCTCACGCGCCGGTCTCGTCGCAGGCCGCCGCGCCCGCCCCGTCGCCGGCGGTCACCGCCGCCGAGCGTGCCGTCGCCGAGGCCATGGCCGGCCTCGCCGTCGAGCGCGCGCCGGCGCCGCAGCCGCAGCCCGAGGCTGCGCACGACGACATCTTCGTGCCGCCTCAGGCCGAGCGCGTGCATCGCGCGCCGCGCATGCCGCGGGTCGACGAGCTGCCGATGCCGGCGCAGAACCAGCTGCGCGCCCGCGGTCCGCAGCCGGAGGCCGAGCAGAAGCGCGGCCTGCTGCACCGGCTCGCCACCGTCGGCTTCGGCCGCCGGGAGGA
>NZ_JBGMWH010000030.1:0-31488 GCF_041514305.1 Salinarimonas chemoclinalis | reverse complement strand
GCGGGGAGGAGGCGGGCGTCATCGGCGTCTGGCCATCCGGCCCGGCGCTTGCTAGAACGCGCGCCCGACCATCACACGGGACGAACCGCCATGCGCGCCGCGCGCGTCGACCGCCGGACCTCCGAGACCGACGTCTCGCTCTCGCTCGCCCTCGACGGCACGGGCGAAGCAGCGATCGCCACGGGGGTCGGCTTCCTCGACCACATGCTCGATCTCCTGGCGCGCCACGCGCTGTTCGACCTCGACGTGACCGCGAAGGGCGACACGCACGTGGACGACCACCACACGGTGGAGGACGTCGGCATCGCGTTCGGCCAGGCGTTCCGCGAGGCGCTGGGCGAGAAGCGCGGCATTTCACGCTATGCGACCGTGCATCTGCCCATGGACGAGACGCTGAGCCGGGTGTCGATCGACATCTCCGGGCGGCCGTTCCTGGTCTTCCGCACCGCCTTCCCGACGCAGAAGATCGGCACCTTCGACACCGAGCTGGTGCGCGAGTGGTTCCAGGCGTTCGCGACGAACGCCGGCGTGACCCTGCACGTCGAGACGCTCTACGGCGAGAACAGCCACCACATCGCCGAGAGCTGCTTCAAGGGCCTCGCCCGGGCGCTGCGCGCGGCGGTGGCGGTCGATCCGCGCGAGGCCGACCGCATCCCCTCGACCAAGGGAGCGCTGTGAGGATGCGCACCTATACGGTCCATCTGCCGCGGGGCGCCGCGCCGGGCGACGCGGCGGCCTTCGATCGCGCCATCCTCGTGCGCGACGGCTTCAACTGGGCCGCGTTCTTCTTCTCGGTCCTGTGGATGCTCTGGCACCGCCTCTGGCTCGCCGCGCTCGCGACCCTTCTCGCCGTCGTCGCGTTCTCGGTCGCGCTCGAGGCGCTGGAGGTCGGGGAGGGTGCGGCGGCGCTGGCGAGCCTGCTCCTGGCGCTCCTGATCGGGCTCGAGGCGTCGAGTCTGCGGCGCTGGACCTACGCGCGCCGCGGCATGCCGATGGTCGACGTCGTCGCCGCGCCGACCTACGACGAGGCGGACGCGCTCGCCTGCGCGCGGCTCGTGGCGACGCGCGAGGAGCGCCCGGCCACGCCGCCTCCTCCGCCCGCCGACCTGCCGCCTGCGGCTCCTCCGCCCGCGCCTCCCCCGCCGGAGCCCGGGCGGCCGAGCGCCGACATCGTTCGCTTCGGTCTGCGGCCGGAGGGAACGCCATGAGCGTCGCCATCGTCGACTACGGCTCGGGCAACCTGCACTCCGCGCAGAAGGCCTTCGAGCGCGCCGCCCGCGAGGCGGGGCTCGCGATGGCGGTGACCGTCACGAGCGACCCCGCCGACGTGCGCGACGCCGAGCGCGTCGTGCTGCCGGGGGTGGGCGCCTTCGCCGACTGCCGGCGCGGGCTCGACGCCGTACCCGGCCTGGTCGAGACGCTCACCGAGGCGGTGATGGGCCGCGGCCGGCCCTTCCTCGGCATCTGCGTGGGCATGCAGCTCCTCGCCTCGCGCGGTCTCGAGCACGAGACGACGCCGGGGCTCGGCTGGATCCCCGGCGACGTGCGCGCGATCCGCCCGGCGGACCCGGCGCTGAAGATCCCGCACATGGGCTGGAACGTGCTCGACGCGCGCCGCGCCCACCCGCTGCTCGACGCCATCCCCACCGGCGAGGGCGGGCTGCACGCCTACTTCGTGCATTCCTATGCCCTCGAGGCGCGCGAGCCCGGCGACGTCGTCGCCACGACCGACTACGGCGGCCCCCTCGCCGCCATCGTCGGGCGCGACAACATCGCCGGCACCCAGTTCCACCCCGAGAAGAGCCAGCGGCTCGGGCTCGCTCTCATCGCCAACTTCCTGAGGTGGCGCCCGTGATCCTCTATCCCGCCATCGACCTCAAGGAAGGCCGCTGCGTGCGCCTGATCCAGGGCGACATGGAGCAGGCGACCGTCTTCAACGACGACCCCGCCGCGCAGGCGCGCGTCTTCGCCGCCCAGGGCTTCCCCTGGCTGCACGTCGTCGACCTCGACGGCGCCTTCGCCGGCAAGCCGATGAACGCGGCGGCGGTCGACGGCATCCTCGCGGACGTGTCGATCCCGGTTCAGCTCGGCGGCGGCGTGCGCGACATGCGCACCGTCGAGGGCTGGCTCGCCAAGGGCGTCGCGCGCATCGTCATCGGCACCGCCGCGGTGCGCGATCCCGCTTTCGTGCGCGAGGCGGCGCGGCTGCATCCGGGGAGGATCGCGGTGGGCATCGACGCCAAGGACGGCTACGTCGCCGTCGAGGGCTGGGCGCAGAGTTCGACGCTCACCGCCGAGGAACTCGGCCGGCGCTTCGAGGACGCGGGCGTCGCGGCGATCGTCTACACCGACATCGCCCGGGACGGCATCCTCAAGGGGCTCAACATCGAGATGACGCTGGCGCTCGCGCGGGCGGTGACGATCCCCGTCATCGCGTCGGGCGGCCTCGCCTCGATCGACGACGTGGCGCGCCTGCTCGAGCCCGACTGCGCGGCCCTCGGCGGCGCCATCACCGGCCGCGCCCTCTACGACGGCCGCATCGATCCCGCAGAGGCGCTCGCGATGATCGCGGCGGCGGACGCGGGCGAGGCAGCGGCCCGGTGATCCTCGCCTCCGCCTTCGCCGCGCTGCGCGGGGTCGTCTCGCCGGGCCTGCGCGGCATCCTCCTGCGCTCGATCGGCCTGACGATCCTCCTTCTCGCGGTCGCCTGGGCGGCGGCGACGCGGGGCGTCGACTGGCTGCTCGCGCGCGAGACGTTCACCGACGCCTATCCGTGGATCGACACGATCGGCGTGATCGTCGCCGGCGCGGGGTTCCTCGTCGGTGCGCTCTACCTGATCCCGGCGGTCTCGGCGCCCGTCGCCTCGATCTTCGCCGACGAGGCGGCGGCGATCGTCGAGCGCACGGACTTCCCCACCGATCCGCCGGGGAAGGAGATGCCGCTCCTGCCCTCGATCGGCTACGGCCTGCGCTTCTTCGGCCTGACGCTCGCGGTCAACCTCGTGGCGCTCGCGCTGCTGCTCGTTCCCGTGGTCAACCTCGCCGCCTTCTTCCTGGCCAACGCCTACCTGCTCTCGCGCGAGTATTTCGAGCTCGCCGCGAACCGCCACCATCCGCGGGCGGAGGCGGTGGCGCTGAGGAAGCGCCACAGGGGCCGCGTCTTCCTCGCGGGCGCGGTGATCGCGGGCTTCCTGCTGATCCCGATCGTGAACCTGGCGACGCCGCTCTTCGGCGTGGCGCTGATGACGCATCTGCACAAGCGGATCGTCGGGCTGGAAGCGCGGCGCGCGGGCGGCGCGCTCACGCGCTGACGCTCACTCGTCCTCGCCGAAGCGGGTCGCGAGCAGCGTCGCGAGGGCGTCGAGCACGCCCTCGGCCTGCGGACCGGCCGCCGTGACGTGGACGGAGGTGCCCTGCGCGGCGGCCAGCGTGAGCAGCCCCATGATCGAGCGCCCGCCCACCGTCTCGCCGCAGCGGGTGACGGTCACCTCCGCCTGGTAGCGCTCGACCGTCTGCACGAACTTCGCCGAGGCGCGGGCGTGCAGTCCCTTGCGGTTGACGATCGAAAGCTCGCGGGCGAGCACGCCCTCCGGCACCGGCGGCGGCTCCGGGCAGGGCTCTTCCACGTCGTGATGTGCGATCGAGGGCTCGGCCGTCATGTCACTTCCCCGCGAGCACGTGGGAGGCCACGTTGATGTACTTGCGCCCCGCCTCCTGGGCGTGCAGCACGGCGTCCGCCAGGGGCTCGAGATCGCGCACGCTGGCGAGCTTGATCAGCATGGGCAGGTTGATGCCCGCCACCACCTCGACCATGCGCCCGTTCATGCACGAGAGCGCGAGGTTGGAGGGCGTGCCGCCGAACATGTCGGTGAGGACGACGACGCCCGAGCCGGTCTCGACCCGCCGCACGGCGTCGAGGATGTCCCCGCGGCGCGCTTCCATGTCGTCCTCGGGGCCGATCGTGATCGTCTCGATCTGCTCCTGCGGGCCGACCACGTGCTCGAGCGCGGCGCGGAATTCCGTCGCCAGCTGGCCGTGGGTGACGAGCACCATTCCGATCATGTGGACCTGCATCCGTCGCTCGGCTGAGCGGAGCCGCTATCTTGTGCACTGCGAAGCCGAACGCAAGAGCATCGCGCCATTTCGTCGGCAGTTCACCGCGGTGTCCCGACAGATAAGCCTCTCAGCGCGTCGAGCGCAATCGTGGCGATCCCGTCGTGCGCCGAGGAGACGAGGCGCGGCAACCTGACGCGGAGGATCTCGGCCTCCAGAGCCTCCGGATCGGGCAGGCGCGGGGGGTACTCGGGAACCAGGTCGACGACGAGGCGCACGATGGCGGCGGGGGCGTGCGGCCGCTCCAGGATGCCGACGCCGCGCCGCTCGACGAGCCCGGCGATCGCGGGATGCGGGCGCGCCACGAGCCGACCGTGGGCGGCTGCGAGCCGGATGCGGTCGTCGCCCACGAGCCGGGCATGCAGCCCGCGCGCCCGCGCAGCCTCAAGCAGATCGAGCGCGAGCCGCGACTTGCCCGCACCCGACGCCCCCCGGATCAGCACGCCGGCCTCCCCGACGAGGACGCAGGAGGCGTGGAGGGTGTCCGTCCTGGTCATGCCCCCGGCCCCGCATCCGCAGCCGCGACGTGCTCCCCTCTCCCTGGTGGAGAGGGGTGGGGGGTGTGGAGCGGGCAGGATTGCGACCGACGTCGATGCCGATGCGCTCGCCCCGCGCCTGCCGCCGAGATCTCACCGCCGCGGCCGAACCCGCCCGGGCGGGTGCACGGCATGCGCGTCGAGATCGTCCTGCATGCCCCCCACCCCCGGCCCCTCCCCACGAGGGGGAGGGGAGACCGTCGGCGCGCTGCAACGACATGGTGCGTCGCCTCCAATCCGGCTCCGCGAGCGAGATGGGGCAATGCGCTCGTCACGGGCGCTCCCGCACGGCTGGGAGCGTCACCACGAAGCGGGCTCCCAGCCGGCGGGGCTCGCCGTCTTCGCCGACGGCGCCGAGGCGGTTCTCCGCGCGGATCGTGCCGCGGTGGGCCTGGACGATCTGGCGCGAGATCGACAGGCCGAGCCCGGAATTCTGGCCGAAGCCCTGCTCGGGGCGGTCGGTGTAGAAGCGCTCGAAGATTCGCTCCAGCGCGTGATCGGGGATGCCCGGTCCCTCGTCCTCGACGACGAGGCGCAGGATCTCGCCCTCGCGCTCGAGAACGACGCGCACGGCGGCGCCCGGTGGGGAGAAGGAGCGGGCGTTGTCGAGCAGGTTGCGCACGACCTGGCCGAGGCGGCTGTCGTGGCCGATGACGACGAAGGTGCGGGCGTCGCGCTCCCCGGGCTCCTTCGCGCCGTCCCGCGCGCCGTCCCGCGCGCCGTCGCGACCCGTTCCGGCCGTTCCCTTCCGCGCCGGGCGCCGTACGTCGAGGTCGATCGGCGCGTCCTCGGGGCGACGCACGTCGTTGGCGATGGAGACGACCGCGCCGAGGAGCCGCGCCATGTCGACCGGCCCCGCTTCCGAGCGGGCGAGCTCCGCGTCGAGGCGCGAGGCGTCGGAAATGTCGGAGATCAGCCGGTCGAGGCGGCGCACGTCGTGCTGGATGATGTCGAGGAGCCGCCGGCGGCTGTCGTCGGAGCGCGCCAAGGGCAGCGTCTCGACGGCGCTGCGCAGCGAGGTGAGCGGGTTCTTGAGCTCGTGCGCCACGTCCGCGGCGAAGCTCTCGATCGCCTCGATGCGGTCGTAGAGCGCCTCCGTCATCTCGCGCAGCGCCCCGGAGAGATGGCCGATCTCGTCGGAGCGGCCGGTGAAGTCGGGGATCTCCTGGCGGGACTTGATGCCCCGGCGCACCCGCTCGGCCGCCTCCGCCAGGCGCGAGACCGGCCCGGCGATGGCATTCGCGAGGATGAGCGACAGCACGATCATCACCCCCGCCGCCACCATGAAGACCTGGAGCAGCGCGAAGCGCTCGGAGGCGATGATGGCGTCGATGTCGCCGCCCTGCGTCGAGAGCAGCAGCACGCCGCGCACGGCGCGCTGGCGCTGGATCGGCACCGCGACGGAGACGATGGTCTCGCCGGCGGGGTTGAGCCGCACGACGCTGGCGCGCTCGCCGCGCAGGGCCTGGCGGACCTCCGGGAAGGTGCGCCCGTCGGTGGGGCCGATCGTCTCGAGCGAGGGCGCGCGCGTGGGCGCGAAGAAGTCGCGCAGCGCTCCGAAGGCGCGCTCCAGCGGGCCGGGAGGGCTCGTCTCGATCGGCGGCAGGTCGAGGCGCAGGATGTCGCCGCGCGAATAGAGCGCGCGGGTGTCGAGCAGCAGCGACGCCTCGCGGTCGTAGACCCGCGCACGGGTGCGCGTGGGGGTCACGAGCCGGCGCAACAGCGGCGCGACCTGCTCGGGGCTGATCGAGAACTCGAGCGGCGAGAACAGGTCGTCGGTGAGGACGGAGCTCTCGCCGGTCTGCATCTGGAGCAGCCGGTCCGGATCGATCAGGATCGTGTCGGAATCGACGGTGGCCGAGGCCGCGATGGCGCCGGCGATGATCTCGCCCTGGGTGAGCAGGCTCTGGACGCGGGCCTCGATCAGGCCCTCGCGGAACTGGTTGAGGTAGAGGAAGCCGAAGAACAGCGCCACGAGGCCGGCGAGGTTGAGCACCACGATGCGGCGCACGAGGCTCGACGAGGCGCGCCCGGCGATCGCGCGCCACAGGCCCCGAAGGCGCACGAGCAGGCCGAGCCGCATGCGCCGGGCCGCGCCGCCCTTCGCCAGGGTCGCGACGGTCGAGAGCCGTGGCGGGACGCGCGCGTCCTCGCCGCCGGCGCCGCCGGAAGCCGGCCGGTCGTCCTCGTGCGCGTATCCGTCGGCGCGCCGGCGTGCGTCCACGCGGTCTCCCTCAGGTTTCCTTGAAGCGGTAGCCGACGCCGTACAGCGTCTCGATCATGTCGAAGCTCTGGTCGGTCACCTTGAACTTCTTGCGCAGCCGCTTGATGTGGCTGTCGATCGTGCGGTCGTCGACGTAGACCTGGTCGTCGTAGGCGGCGTCCATCAGGGCGTTGCGGCTCTTCACCACGCCGGGGCGCTGGGCCAGCGACTGCAGGATGAGGAACTCGGTGACGGTGAGCGTCACCGGCTCGCCCTTCCAGGTGCAGGTGTGGCGCTCGGGGTCCATCACGAGCTGGCCGCGCTCGAGCGCCTTGGTGTCCGGCTCGCGCGGGGCCGACACGTCCTTGGGCGCGAAGCGGCGCAGGACGGCCTTGACCCGCTCGACCAGCAGGCGCTGGGAGAACGGCTTCCGGATGAAGTCGTCTGCGCCCATCTTGAGGCCGAACAGCTCGTCGATCTCCTCGTCCTTCGAGGTGAGGAAGATCACCGGCAGGTCGGACTTCTGGCGCAGGCGCCGCAGCAGTTCCATGCCGTCCATGCGCGGCATCTTGATGTCGAAGATCGCGAGGTCCGGCGGCGTCTGGCGCAGGCCGTCGAGGGCGGAGGCGCCGTCCGTGTAGGTCTGGATGCGATAGCCTTCGGCCTCGAGGGCGATGGACACCGAGGTGAGGATGTTGCGATCGTCGTCGACGAGGGCGATGGTGGGCATCACGGCTCCCGATGCTCTGGCGGCCTGGCTACGTTCCGGCTGGACACGTTTCCGATCACGTTCCGATACGGTACGGGCGGGAACGCCCGAGGCGGGCGGATGGTGCGACGAAACCGTCACCCTCCCGCCAAGCCTCGCAATTCGGCCGAATTCATGGCGGTTTAGCACGTCTTGCCGCATGTGGGCAAAGGCGAGCGCTTTCGGAAGGGGTGCGGGCATGGCGCAGGCGGACGGCGACGGCGCGGGCGAGGGCGGGGATCCCGGCCGCAATCCCGGCGAGAGCGGCGTCTCGGAGGAGGCGAAGGCCATCCTCGAGCGGGTGGGTCCGGACCCGTCCTACGACGGGCTCGCGGTGGCGAAGGGGCTGCTGCGCGCCGTGCGCGCCGGCGCGCTCGCGACCCTCGATCGCGCGGCCGGCTTCCCCTTCGCCACTCTGGTGACTGTGGCCACCGACGTCGACGGCGCGCCGCTCTTCCTGATGTCGCGCCTGTCCGGCCACACCGCGAACCTCGCCGCCGACCCGCGGGCGAGCGTGCTCCTCGCAGAGCGTGGAAAAGGCGACCCGCTCGCCCATCCGCGGCTGACCGTGATCGGGCGCATCACACCCACCGACGACCCGCGCGCCCGCGCCCGCTTCCTCGCCCGCCACCCGAAGGCGAAGCTCTACGCCGGCTTCGGCGACTTCGCCGTGTTCCGCATGGACGTGGAGGGCGCGCACCTCAACGGCGGGTTCGCCCGGGCGATGGCGATCGCGCGCGACGACCTGCTCACGCGCATCGACGACGCGCGGAGCCTGCTGGCGCTCGAGGAGAGCGCGGTGGCCCACATGAACGAGGATCACCGCGACGCGCTCGCCCTCTACGCCACCCGGCTCGGCAAGGCGCCGCAGGCCGATTGGCACGCCACCGGCATCGACCCCGACGGCCTCGACCTCGCCGCCGGCGACCTCACCGCGCGCGTGCCGTTCCCGGAGCGCATCGCCGAGGGCGGGCGGCTGCGGCGGGTGCTGAAGGAGATGGCGGATCGGGCCCGCGGGATGGAGGGGTGAGCGCGCCGCTCCGGCGTCACCGATCCGCACTCCCGCGCATCCGCTCCAGGAGCGCCGCGCGCTCCTCCGCGTCCACCACGTCGATGCCCAGCAGCCGCATCAGCGCGAGGCCGTGAAGGGCGAGGTAGACGATCGTCGCCTCGTCGGGGTCGGCGGCGTTGGCGCGGATCGCGTCGAGGAAGCCGCGCTCGCGCCGGCGCACGGGCTCCAGGATCGCCGGATCCTCGACGAGTGCCGTGAGCATGCCCGCGCTCGGGGGCGCCGCGCAGAGGCGTTGGGCGACGAAGGTTTCGACATAGGCCGCGATCACGCCATCGTGACGGGAGGCAGCCGCCTCGGTCCCGAGCGCCGCCTCGAATCGCGCGAGCTGCTCCTCCACGAGACCGCGCAGGAGCGCCGCCTTGGTGGGGAAATGGTAGAGGAGCCCGCCCTTCGAGACGCCGGCCTGCGCGGCGACGGCCTCGAGCGAGACCGAGCCCGGTCCCGCCTCCTGCGCGATCTCGAGGGCCGCGCGCAGGATGCGTGCGCGTGTGCTTCGCGTGCCGGCCGTCACGGTTCCTCCTTGACAGAAACGTCCCCACGGTCCAGTTCCCAACCGTCCGGACGGTACAGTACGGGGACCGTACACGCCCCGGGCCTTCTCGTGCAAGCTCTTCCCCGATCGAACGCCTCCCCCGACCACGAGCCCAGCCATGATCAAGCGCTTCCTGATCGCCATCGTCCTCGTCGCCCTCCTCGGCGGCGGGCTCGTCGGGTTCAACCTGTTCCGGGACCGGATGATCGCGGACTTCTTCGCGAACATGCCCGTCCAGCCGGCGACGGTGTCCGTCGTCACGCTCGAGCCCGCCACCTGGCAGCCGACGATCGAGACGATCGGCACGGTCAACGCCGCGCGCGGCGTCGAGCTGACGGTGGAGGCAGCCGGCATCGTGCGCGAGATCGCCTTCGCCTCGAACGAGGAGGTCGCGGCGGGCGCCGTGCTCGTGCGCCTCGACGACGCCGTGCAGCAGGCGGACGTCGACGCCGCGCGCACGCGCCTCGCCCTCGACGAGCAGGACCTCGCCCGCGCCCGCGACCTGCGCTCGCGGGGCGCCGGCACCGAGGTGAACGTCGCCAACGCCGAATCCGCGGCCCGCTCCTCGGAGGCGCAGCTCGCCCGCGCGGTGGCGGTTCTGGAGCAGCGCCGCCTCGTCGCGCCCTTCTCGGGGACGATCGGCCTGCCGCGGGTCGAGCTCGGGCAGTACATCACGCCGGGCACCGCCGTCGCGACGCTCCAGGATCTCGACACGATGCGCGTCGACTTCTCCCTGCCCGAGCAGCGCCTGCCGGATGTGGCGATCGGCCAGCCGATCCGCGTCTCGGGGGAGGGCGTCGCCGGGGAGATCTTCGGCGAGATCGTCGGCATCGACCCGCGCGTCGACCCGGCGAGCCGGCTGTTCGCCGTGCGCGGCGCGGTCTCGAACGAGGGCGGCGTGCTCACGCCGGGCCAGTTCGTGCGCATCGCGATCGAGCAGCCGCGGGAGGAGGGCGTCGTCGCCGTGCCGCAGACGGCGCTGGTGTCGAGCCTCTACGGGGATTTCGTCTACCGCGTCGTGGCGGCGCAGGAGGGCGAGGGCCTCGCCCTCGACCAGGTCTTCGTGACGCCCGGCCGGCGTGCCGAGGGGCTGATCGAGATCGTCTCGGGCCTCGCGCCGGGCGACCGCGTCGTCACCGCCGGGCAGAACCGGCTGTCGAACAACATGCCCGTCGTGCTGGAGGAGGCGGACGCCACCGGAGCCGCCGCCTCCCGAGCCGCCTCCCCCGAAGCCGCCTCCCCCGAAGCCGCGAGCGCCGCCCGATGAGTCCCTCCGACGTCTTCATAAAGCGCCCGGTCCTCTCCACGGTCCTGGGCCTCCTGATCCTGCTGCTCGGGTTCCAGGGCCTGTTCGGGCTGCAGACGCGGCAATACCCGGAGGTGGACGAGACCGTCGTGACCATCACGACGCTCTATCCCGGCGCCTCCGCCGAGCTGATCCAGGGCTTCGTCACCTCGCCGATCGCCCGCGCCGTCGCGACGACGGAGAACGTCGACTACGTCACCACGCAGTCGCGCCCCTCGGCCTCGATCGTGACGGTCAACATGCGGCTGGGCTCGAACCCCGACGCCGCGCTCACCGAGGTGATGTCGAAGGTCAACGAGGTCCGCTCCAGCCTGCCCCCGGACGCCGAGGACCCGGCGATCGTGAAGGGCACGGGCATGACCTTCGCGACCATGTACTTCGCGGTGCAGAACCCCAACATGACCGCGGAGCAGGTGACGGAGTACATCGAACGCGTCATCCGCCCCCGCATGTCGACCATCCCCGGCGTCGCCGAGACCGAGGTGCTCGGCGGCGCCAAGTACGCCATGCGGGTCTGGATCGACCCCGTACGCCTCGCCGCGCGCGGGCTCACGGCGGCCGAGGTGCGCCAAGCGATCGACGCCTCGAACTTCCTCTCCGCGCCCGGGCGCACGCGCAACGCGCTCGTCACCTACCCGATCACGATGCGCTCGACGCTGCAGACGCCCGAGGCCTTCGCCCAGCTGCCGCTGTCGGGGCGGGGCGACGACGTGGTGCGCCTGCGCGACGTCGCGCTCGTCGAGCTCGCCGCCGAATCGAACGACACGATCGTGAACTTCAACGGGGAGCCCGGCACCTTCATCGGCCTCTACCCGACGCCGGGCGCCAACCCGCTCGACATGGCCGCGGCCGTGCTCGCGGAGATCCCCGCCATCCAGGGGACGCTGCCGGACGGCATGAGCCTGACGCTCATGTACGATTCGACCGAGCAGATCGGCGCGTCGATCGACGAGGTCTTCCGCACGATCGTCGAGGCCACCGTGATCGTCGCGGTGATCACGCTGCTTTTCCTCGGGTCGTTCCGGGCGGTGACGCTGCCGCTCGTGGCGATCCCGCTCTCGCTCGTGGGTACGCTCTTCATCCTGCTCCTGATGGGCTACTCCATCAACCTGCTGACCCTGCTGGCGATGGTGCTCGCCATCGGCCTCGTGGTCGACGATGCGATCATCGTCGTCGAGAACGTGCAGCGCCACGTCGACGAGGGGATGAACCCGGCCCGCGCCGCCTTCGTCTCGATGAAGGAGCTGTTCGGCTCGATCGTCGCGATGATGCTGACGCTGGTCGCCGTGTTCACGCCGCTGTTCTTCACCGGCGGGCTGACCGGCGCTCTGTTCCGCGAGTTCGCGGTGACCCTCGCCGGCGCGGTGTTCATCTCCGGTGTCGTCGCGCTGACGATCTCGCCGATGATGGCGGCGCGGGTTCTGAAGGCCGGCCACAGCCGCTTCCAGGTCGCGCTCGATCGCGGCTTCGGCGGGCTCGAGGGCTGGTACGAGCGCCGCGTCGCCGGCTCGCTGCGCTACCGGGCAGTGACGGTCTTCGTCGTCGTCGCGCTCGTCGGCGTCACCGGGTTCCTGTTCACGAAGACGTCGAGCGAACTCGCGCCCGAGGAGGACGTCGGCGCGCTGTTCGCCATCGTCAACGCGCCAGCCTACGCCACCTCGGACTACACGCGCACCTACATCGACCAGATGCGCGACCGCACGCAGGACCTGCCGGAGCTGTCCGCCAACTTCTCCATCGTCGGCTTCGGCGGGCAGACCAATTCCGGCATCGCGCTCTGGGCCTTCGACGACTGGGCCGAGCGCGCGCGCAGCCAGGCGGAGATCCAGCAGGACCTCCAGGCGCGCATCGCCGGCATCACCGGCGTCGAGGCCTTCGTCTTCGCGCCGCCGACCCTGCCGGGCGCCGGCGGCGGCCTGCCGATCTCGGTCGTGATCCAGACGACGAGCACGCCGGCCAACGTCTACGAGGTCGCCGAGCGCATCCGCCAGGAGGCGCAGGCGTCGGGACGCTTCATCGTGGTGCAGAACTCTCTGTCCTTCGACACGACCGAGGTCGTGGTGACGATCGACCGCGACCGCGCGGCGGCGCTCGACGTGCCCGCCTCGCAGGTGGGCGCCACCCTCGGCCTCCTCGTCGGCGGCGGGGCGATCTCGCAGTTCGACCGGGACTCGAACAGCTACGACGTGATCATGCAGGTGCCGGCCGCGTACCGGAACAATCCCGAGCGGCTCGGCGACCTCTACGTGCGGGCGCGCAGCGGCGCCATGGTCCCTCTGTCGGCGCTCGCGACCATCGACACCGGCGTCGCGGCGGCGACGATCGAGCAGTTCAACCAGCTCAACTCCGCCACCATCTCGGCGCTGCCGCTGCCGGGCGTCTCCACCGGCGACGGCCTCGCGGAGATCGTCGCCATCGCCGAGCGCGTCCTGCCGGACGGGTTCTACATCGACTACGCGGCCCAGTCCCGCCTGGAGGTGGGCGAGGGCAACACGATCGCCATCGCCTTCGCGCTGGCCATCGTGGTGATCTACCTCGTGCTCGCGGCGCAGTTCGAGAGCTTCCGCGATCCGTTCGTGATCCTGATGTCGGTGCCCTTGTCGATCTTCGGCGTCATCGTGCCGCTCAATCTCGGCCTCTCGACGCTCAACATCTACACGCAGGTGGGGCTGATCACCCTGATCGGGCTGATCACCAAGCACGGCATCCTGCTCGTGGAGTTCGCCAACCAGCTGCGGCGCGAGAAGGGCCTGACGCGGGAGGCGGCGATGGTCGCCTCCGCGAAGCTGCGCCTGCGGCCGATCCTGATGACGACGGCCGCGACCGCGCTCGGCGTCGTGCCGCTGATGACGGCGGAGGGCGCGGGCGCGGCGGCGCGCTTCTCGATGGGGCTGGTGATCTTCTCCGGCATCACCGTGGGCACGCTGTTCACGCTCTTCGTCGTGCCGACGTTCTACACGCTGGTGTCGCGCCGGGAGCTGGAGCCGGAGCTGACCGAGTCCGGCGAGCGCGCCGCGCCCGCGGCGGCGCCCAGCCCGGCTGAGTGACGGCTCGCGGCCATCACGGGCCCCCAGCGCCGGGCGACGCGGCCCTGCCAGAGCGCCAGCGCCGGGGTGACGGCGAGTTCCATCGCGAGCGCCGCCGTCATCGGGCCGTCCGCCGGTCCGTCGACGACGACGCCGAGCAGGCGGGCGAGGCCGCCGATCACCACGATGCCGGCGAGGAGCCGCACGCGGGCGCCGTGCGCCTCGATCCGCGGCACCGCCGCCCAGAAGGCGAGCCCGATGCCGAGAAGCAGGCCGGACAGGTAGCGGACGTGGCTCTCCAGAGGCACGCCGCGTGCGAGGGCGTCGCCGCCCCCGCCCCCGACGAATCCCGTCCCCGTCGTCACGCCGGCGAGCCCGGCGAAGACGGGGACGCAGCCGGCGAGCAGGATCGCCCCCTGCAGCAGTCGTCGCTCGATGCGCGCCGCGATCATGCCCGTTCTCTCTCCCTCGTGCGTCGCCGGAGAGAGGTACGGGCAAGCGGGCAGAAGGGTTTCACCCGGGACGACGGCGAGCCTCGGGCAGCGTTGTCGCCGGGGGCGTGTTGCGCGAGGGGCGCAGCACGGGCACGCCGTCGATCAGGACCATGCCGATGCCGGGCAGGTCGCCCAGCGCGACGCTGTCGAGCAGCGTGCGCCCCGCAGTTCCCTGCGCCCGGTCCATGACGACGAGATCGGCCGGCCGGTCCGGCGCGACGATCCCCTGCGCGAGCCCGTGCACGCGGGCCGTGTTTCCGGTCGCGAAGCAGAAGACCTGCTCGGCGGGGAGCTCGCCGAAGCTCGACAGCATGGCGACGAGCCGCAGCATGCCGAGCGCCGGCACGCCCGCGCCGGACGGCGCGTCGGTGCCGAGCACGATCCGCTCGAGCTGCCCCATTTCCGCCGCGGTACGAAGCGCGTAGAGCGCGGCGAAGGCGTTGCCGTTGTGGACGATCTCGATCGCCCGCGAGCAGCCCTCGCACAGGCAGCGGATCTCCGAATGCGCGAAGGCGGTGTGACCGCCGTTGATGTGGCCGATCACGTCCGGGTCGATGGCGAGGATCTCCTCCGCCGTCATCAGCCGCGAGCCGGGAATCGAGGGGCCGCCGGTGTGGGTGAGGCAGCGCATCCCGTTCGCGCGGGCCCAGCCGACCATCGTGCGCGCGGTCTCGACGTCGGCGACCGAGCCGATCCCGACCTCGCCGACGAGCTCGACGCCCGCCTCGGCCAGCTCGCGGAAGTCCTCCTCGAGCAGCCCTTCCTCCAGCAGCGGCGCGCCGGCGATCATCTTGACGCCCGAGGGGCGCGCCGCCGCGAAGCTGCGCTGCGCGGCGATGGCGAGCGCCTTGACGCCGACGCGGTCGGTCGGCCGCCCCGCGACGTGGACCTCGCCCGCGGAGATCATCGTCGTCGTGCCGCCGTGCAGGCAATGCAGGATCCAGGAATGGTTGTCCGTGCGTGGGCTGTGCTCGCCGAGCGTCGGATGCGTGTGGCCGTCGACGAGGCCGGGACACACGGTCGTGCCGCGGGCGTCGACGACGATGTCCGCGTCCTCGACGTCGCAGTCGGCGCGCTTGCCCACCGCGGTGATCGTGCCGCCGACGGCGACGATCGTGTCGGCGTCGAGGATCGGCTGCTCGAGCCGCCCGGAGAGGAGGAGGCCGATGTTTTCGACGACGAGCTTGCGGCGCCGGGCCTGGGACGGATCGGGGAAGAGATCGATCATCGTGGGGCTCCTCGATTCGGCGTCGGGCTGCCGGCGGGTGCGTGCCGGGCCTCGCGCCGACGGATCGCGCCGAGCACCGCCTGGGCGGCGCGCGGGAGGGTGAAGATCGGCAGCTGGCAGGCGGCGAAGTACAGGGCCATGGTCGGGCTGATCTGCGCCCCGAGCGCGGCCCATACGAGCCCGACGTTCTTGTTTCCGAGCGTCAGCCCCGTGACGAGGCGGCTCGCGCCGTCCCCCGGGAAGAGTGCGGCGCCGACTGCCTGGAGACCGAGGTTCGTCGCGTAGGCGAGGGCGATGACGCCCAGAGCGAAGGCCGGTTCGGCCTCGATGCTCGCGCGTACCCCCGCCATCGTCGCGAGCGAGAAGACCAGCAGAGAGACCACGATCGCGGCGTCGATCACGACGCCGTTCCGGGCGAGCGACCCGGCCGCGAACCGCCGCAGCAGGGCGGCCGTCACGATCGCGCCGCCGACGAGGAGGACGAGCCCCTGCGCGAGGTCGAGCGCGCTGATCCGGGGGCCGCCGAACAGGTCGGCCACGAGGGGAACGGTGAGGGGCGCGACGAAGGTCGCGACCAGCAGCGCGGCGAGCGGGGGCGCGCCCTCCAGCCCGAGCATGCGCGCCACGGCGATCGTCGTCGTCGTCGGTGGGGCGGCCGCTCCCAGCACGATGGCGAGCGCGAGGTCGTCGGGCAGGCCCGCGAGCGAGACCGCGACCGCGGCGAGCGCGGGGGCCAGGAAGGCGATGGCGCAGGGCAGCGCGAGCGCGATCCGCGGTCGCCGGACCTGCGCCAGGACCGCGGACGGCTCGACTCGCAGGAGCGTCCCGAGCACGAAGGCGAACACCGTCGCCGGCAGAGCCGGCCGCGCGAGCTCCGCCAGCGATGGCACGGCCAGACCCAGGACGATGCCGAACGCGAGAATGGTCGGCCCGTTGCGGTGCAGCCGGGCGAGCAGGTTTCGCATGGACGCCTCGATCCGTCGTTTCGAGGTTGCGTTCTACCAGTGAAAGACGGCTTTGTGTAGTGTTCTGCGATGTCTCCGACGCTCCGGCCGCGGCTACTCGGCGGCCTCGGGTCGCACGGCCTCGAAGCGAGGTGCGTAGACCCGCTGCTGAGGCGCGTCCCAATCGGCGAAAGTGGAGAGGTCCTTCGTGACGAAAAGACGCTGCACCCACCGACGCGCGCGCCCTTCCTCGTCGAATGTGGCGCGGAAGGGCGTGCGCGCGTGCAGGGTCGTGCGGTTGTCGATGCCGATCAGCTCGCCGGGAGAGACGATCACGTCGTGGGAAACCTCCTCCAGGGCCGCTTCGAAGGCACGCGCGGCGCGCTCGGCCGCGGCATCGACCACGTGCGCGATCATGTCTCCGTAGAAGGCGGCGTGGACGACGAGACCCCGCTCGTCCTCCTCGACGAGGGGCACGAGGCGCGTCGAGAGCGTGTCGTAGCCCGTCCGGTAGCCACGCCAGCGATAGGGCAGCTTGATGGCGTAGAGCGGTTGCGCCAGCAGCTGACGATCGGCGGGATCGACGAGCGCGAGCGCCGCGCGTGCGTCGCTCAGGCGGGTTCTCGGCGGGGTCGGCTCCTGCGCGACGCCGAGGAGGAGGAGCGCAGCCGGCGCGCAGTCGCGGTCCGTGAGGAAGCGGAGGGCGGCATTCTCGGCGTGGAACCGCAGGTCGGACGAGGCGCCTAGACCGGTGATCTGCTCCGACGTCGTCCGGGTCGGGATCAGGTTGTTGACGAGGCCGCGTCCCTCGCAATGCATCGAGTATGGCTCGCCGAACAGGGAGGCGATCGCCGTGAGGAGGTTCTCCGACAGGTAGTCGGGCTTGTCGATGCGCGTGAGTGCCGACGCATCGAGCGGCGGCTTCGGGATATCGGCGGACAGGGGAAGGTTCGTGATCTTGATCGCGCCGGGCCGCCTGTCGGCCGGCGTCTCCTCGTCCAGGAAGGCGCGGACCGGCGCGAAGGCGTCCGTCAACGGCGCGAACGCCGCGCGTATCGTCTCGACGTAGGCCTCGAATCCGGCGGCGGGATAGACGATGTCCCGCAGGCTGGTCGCGAGGCGATCGCGGGTCGGATCGTCGAGACGAAGGTGGAGCGGCTGCGTGCATGAGGTGTGTGTCATTGAAGCATCCCCGAATTGCGTCCGGGGGTTGAGGTAGCGGAAGAATCGTGTCGACATTAAGACAACCAAAAATACCATCAATGACCTATGGCAATTCAAATAACGCAGAAGTGATGGGTTCCTCTCAGTCACGGTCTTGCTCTGCCGCGGCCGGATGCCCTCGCCGCATGCCGGCATCCACCCTTCGGCCCGGTTGCCGCTCCTCGTGCGAAGGCCTAAAGCGATGCGGCTGTGCGCGGCGGGCGAACGCAAGTGCGCATCCCGACGCGCCTCTCGGGCGTTTCCGTAGGGTTCGGCGCGCCCTCGTCGCCGACCCCCCGCATGCGAGGAGGATGGAGCAAGTGGAGAATCTCGGCGTCTTCAACAGCGCTCAGGGCGCGGACACGATCGGCCTGCGCGGGCTCGCGCGCGTGCACTGGAACCTCGAGGCGCCCGCGCTCACCGAGCTGTCCATCGCGCGCGGCGAGGCGCGGCTGGCGGCCGGCGGGGCGCTCCTCGCCGAGACGGGCGTGCACACGGGCCGCTCGCCCAAGGACAAGTTCCTGGTGCGCGACGCGACGACCGAGGACACCGTGTGGTGGGACGCCAACGGCGCGATCGGGCCCGCACAGTTCGACACGCTGCTCGAGGACTTCCGGGCGCATGCGCAGGGCAAGGAGCTGTTCGCGCAGGACCTCTTCGGCGGCGCCGACCCCAACCACCGGGTGCGCACCCGCGTCTACACCGAGCTCGCCTGGCACTCGCTGTTCATCAGGAACCTCCTGCGCCGCCCCGAGCTCGAGACGGTGCGCAGCTTCGTGCCGGAGCTCACCATCATCGACCTGCCGAGCTTCGAGGCCGACCCGGCCCGCCACGGCTGCCGCTCGCAGACCGTCATCGCCATGGACCTCACCCGCAAGATCGTGCTGATCGGCGGCACGTCCTACGCGGGCGAGATGAAGAAGTCGGTCTTCACCTACCTGAACTTCGTCCTGCCCGAGAAGGGCGTCATGCCGATGCACTGCTCGGCCAACATGTCGAGCCCGCAGGACGTCGCCTTGTTCTTCGGCCTTTCCGGCACCGGCAAGACGACGCTCTCCAACGATCCGACCCGCCCGCTCATCGGCGACGACGAGCACGGCTGGGGCCCACAGGGCGTGTTCAACTTCGAGGGCGGCTGCTACGCCAAGACGATCCGCCTCTCGGCGGACGCGGAGCCGGAGATCCACGCCACCACCCGGCGCTTCGGCACGGTGCTCGAGAACGTGGTGCTCGATCCGCACACCCGCGAGCCGGATTTCGACGACGCCTCGAAGACCGAGAACACGCGCTGCGCCTACCCGCTCGAGTTCATCCCCGGCGCGGTGGAGAGCGGGCGCGCGGGCCAGCCCAAGAACATCGTGATGCTCACCTGCGACGCCTTCGGCGTGCTGCCGCCCATCGCCAAGCTCACCTCGGCGGAGGCGATGTACCACTTCCTGTCGGGCTACACGGCGAAGGTGGCGGGCACCGAGAAGGGCGTGACCGAGCCGCAGGCGACGTTCTCGACCTGCTTCGGCGCGCCGTTCATGCCGCGCCCGCCGTCGGTCTACGGCAACATGCTGCGCGAGCTGATCGCGCGCCACCACGTCGACTGCTGGCTCGTCAACACCGGCTGGACCGGCGGCATGCACGGGGTCGGCCGGCGCATGCCGATCCGCGTCACGCGCCGCCTGCTCTCGGCGGCGCTCGACGGCTCGCTGGCCAAGGCCGACTTCCGGCAGGACCCCTACTTCGGCTTCGCCGTCCCGACCTCGGTGCCGGGCATCGAGCCGCACATCCTCTACCCGGTGAAGACCTGGCAGAACAAGGCGCAGTTCGCGCACACGGCGGCGAAGCTCGTGGCCATGTTCCGCGAGAACTTCACCCGCTTCGAGGCGGACGTCGACGACGACGTGCGTGCCGCCGCGCCGTCGAGCAGCATGGGGGGGTGAGGGGGGCGCGTGAGGTGCCGATGGTCGCGCTCGACCCCGGCGTGCGCCTTGACGGCTCGATCAGGTATCCCCACCATGTGACATGTAACAAGGCGGAGGCACCGGTGGCTGCGAGCGTGAGCGAGAGAGTACGCAAGCGGCGAGAGGCGCTGCGGGCGTCCGGATTGCGGCCTGTCCAGATCTGGGTCCCGGACACGCGGCAGCCGGGCTTCGCGGAAGAGTGTCGCCGGCAGTCGCGGGTCGTCGCTGCCGCCGACGCGCGTGATGAAGACCTCGACGAGTTTCTCGACGCCGCCCTCGCGGATCTGCTCAACGAGGTCGAGCCTCGAAGCGCGGTGACTCGGTGACCGTCGCCCTCTCGGGGACCTCGGCAAGCCTCGTCCGGCGTTGGTCGTGCAAGCGGATTATTTCGGCGACAAGCCGATGACCGTGAAGCGTAGCAAGGTCGGACCCGTCATGGGTCATGTCGACGACGAGACGATGGTTTCGGTGACGAGGTCCCTGGCCTTGTTTCTCGGCTTCGCCTAGATCACGCACCCTCACCAGGGCGAGCGCGGCGCCGGTTCCGGCGCGATCGTCTCCGGCGGCATCCGCCCGCCGGCGTTGCGCACCAGCGCCGCGACCCGGTCCTCGATCGAGGGGTGGGTAGCCAGCAGGGCCGTGAAGCCGCGCCGCGGGTTCTCGACGCACATCTCCATCACGCTCGCCGGCGCGCGCGCGAGATCGGCGTTGCCCTGGATCTTCAGGAGCGCGGAGATCATCGCGTCCGGGTTCTTGGTCAGCTCCACCGCGCCCGCGTCGGCGAGGTACTCCCGCGCCCGCGACAGCGCGAAGCGGATCGCGAGCGAGGCGACCCAGGCCACGAGGATGACGACGACGGCGATCGCGACGGCGATCACCGCGCCCTTCCCGCCGCCGCCGCTCCCGCTCCCGCTTCCGCCGCTCCCGCGCGAGCGGCTCGACCCGCCACGCCACATCCCGAAGCGCAGCCCTCGGAAGACGATCTCGCCGACGAGCCCGATCACGCCGGCGATCACCACGGCGACGACCATCAGCCTCACGTCCTCATTGCGGATGTGGGTGAGCTCGTGCGCCATCACCGCCTCGAGTTCCGCGTCGTCGAGCCGCTCGACGAGCCCGCGGGTGAGCGTGACCGCGTATTGCTTCCGCGTCAGGCCGGACGCGTAGGCGTTGAGCGCGTCGCTCTCGACGATCTCGAGCCGCGGCGTGGTCATGCCGCGCGAAATGCACAGGGTCTCCAGCAGCCGGTAGAGCCGAGGATCGTCCTCGCGCGCGAGTGCGCGCGCGCCCGTCGTGGCCGCGACGATGCGGGTGTTGAGCGCGACCGAGATCCCGACCCACGCCAACGTGCCGAGCACGAGCCACGGCGTCCAGAGCACGTACGTGTCGAGGGCTTCCGCCGCCAACGCCTCGGGCGGCGCGCCGGAGGCGTCCCCCACCGCGACGAGGGCGAGCGCCACCGCCCAGCCGACGAGGAGCACGAGCGCGAACAGGCCCGCGACCAGCAGCACCGAGCGGATGCGGTTCGCCCGGATGTGGGTGTAGAGCCCGAAGACGGGCGTCATCGCCGCCTCCCTCGCGCGCGCCGCGCCGTCAGAACTTCACCTGCGGCGCGACGCTCATCTCGGCGCGCCGATCCTCGCCGACGTCGAAGAACTCCCGCTCCGAGAAGCCGAGCCGGCGCGCGAACAGCACCGCCGGAAAGGACTGGATCGCCGCGTTGAACTCGCTCACCGCGTTGTTGAAGAAGCGGCGCGCGGCGGCGAGCTTGTCCTCGACGTTGGCGAGCTCGCTCTGCAGCGACAGGAAGTTCGTGTTGGCCTTCAGGTCCGGATAGGCCTCGGCCAGCGCGAACAGCCGCCCCAGCGCCCCGGTGAGCAGGCCCTCGGCGGCGGCCTGGTCGGCCGGCCCGCTCGCCTGCGTGGCGCGGTTGCGGGCGGTGATCACCGCGTCGAGCGTCTCGCGCTCGTGTGCGGCGTAGCCCTTCACCGTCTCGACGAGGTTGGGGATCAGGTCGTGGCGCTGGTGGAGCTGCACGTCGATGTCCGCGTAGGCTTGGTCGACCCGCTGCCGCATGGCCACGAGCCCGTTGTAGGTGACGATCCCGTAGACGACGATCACGGCGACGACGCCGAGGATGATCCATTCCATGACTTCCGCGCTCCCCCGCTGGCGACGGCGCGAGCCTAGCCGGAAACGCGCGGAAGGGAAGGGGAATGCGGGCGCGATCGCGGCGGGCCGCGGCGCCCGTGCGTCTCAGCCGCGTGCGCGCGCTTCCCCGTGCACGAGCGCTCGCGCGGCGGTCGCCGCCGCCGCTCCGTCCCGCCGCTCCAGAGTCCGCACCGTCCAGAACGCCGTCGCCAGCGCGGCGATGCCGAAGCCCACCGCGCCGATGCCGACGCCGGCGAGCACGCCCTCGGGACCCGCGAGCGCCGCGCCGGCGAGCGCGAAGGGCAGGGTGCCGAGCGTGGCGCGGCCCCAGTTGAAGGCGGTGGAGAACAGCGGGTGGCCGAGGTTGTTGAACGCGGCGTTGGCCACGAAGAGCAGGCCGTTGAAGAACCAGACCGGGCCGGAGATCAGGCAGAAGAACACGACGAGTTCCGCCGCGGCGCCGGAGATGCCGAACAGCGCCACGATCTCGTGGCGAAGCAGCACGAGCAGCGCCCAGGTGGCGAGCACGTAGACGGCGGCCACCAGCATCGAATCGCGCAGGATCGCGCGCATGCGGTCGTAGCGCAGCGCCCCCCAGTTCTGGCCGAGGATCGGGCCGATGGCGCCGGAGAGCGCGAACAGGCCGCCGAAGGCGAAGGGGACGAGCCGCTCGACGATGGCGTTGCCGGCGATGGCCTCGTCGCCGAAGCGCGCGATCACCGAGGCCGCGAAGCCGGCGGCGACGGGGCTCGCGATCGCGGTCAGCACGGCGGGCCCGGCGATGTGCGCCATCGGCCCGGCGTGGCGGCGCAGGTCCGGCCAGGCCGGGCGGGCGAGGAGCCCGTGCACCCGCGCGACGCCGTGGAGCCCGACGAGCGCGAAGATGAAGCGCGAGACGATCATGCCGATCGCCGCCCCCTGCCAGCCGAGCCCGAGGCCGAAGATCAGGATCGGGTCGAGCGCCGCGATGACGATCGCCCCCGAGAGCGTCACGTACATCGCCCGGCGGGCGTCTCCGACCGCCCGCAGCACGCCCGACGCGCCCATGCCCAACGCCATGACGATGTTGGCCGGCAGCACCATCCGCACGAAGCGGGTCGCGACGTCGTGCGCGTCCCCGGTCGCGCCGAGCCAGGTCATGATCGTCGGGGCGAGCGGCCAGATCGCGGCGGTGGCGACGGTCGCGGCGGCGACCGACCAGGTCAGCGTCGAGGCGGCGAGCCGGCGCGCGCCCTCCCGGTCGCGGGCGCCGAGCGCGCGCGAGACGAGCGCGGCGGTCGCGATCATCAGGCCGACGTTGATCGAGGTGACGAAGAACAGGAGGATCGTCGCGAGGCCGACGCCCGCGGTGACCGCCTTCACGCCGAGCCAGGAGATGTAGAGGAGCGAGAGGAGGTCGACGAGGAAGATCGCGACGAGCCCGATCGCCCCCGTGACGGTCATCACCACGACGTGGCGCAGGGTCGAGCCCCCGACGAACCGACCCTCCTGCGCGCCCGATCCTTCCAACACGTCTCTCCTCGCCACCGCCCCGGGCGCGTGCACCGTAGCGCGTCCCGCGGCGAGAGAACATCCGGGGGCCTCCGCGGGATGCGGCCCCGGCTGCAAGAGCGCCCTTGCAGGGACGGTCCCGGCCGGGGATGCCCCTCGTCGGATACGTCCTGAGGATTCCTGCGGGCTTTCCCCCGGCGCCGCGGGCGCCTAGGCTCGCATCCTGCATTCGGACGGAGTCAGCCCGTGCTCACCAACCTCGCCGCCCGCGACGTCGAAACCCTGATCCACCCCTACACCCACCTCGACAAGTTCCGCGAGACGGGTCCGCTCGTGATCGAGCGCGGCGAGGGCGTCCACGTCTTCGACACCGGGGGCAAGCCCTATCTCGAGGGCATGGCCGGGCTGTGGTGCACCTCGCTCGGCTACTCGAACCGCGAGCTCGTCGAGGCCGCCCGCGAGCAGATGGAGAAGCTGCCCTTCCAGCACATCTTCTCGGGCCGCAGCCACGACCCCGCGATCGCGCTCGCCGAGGCGCTGAAGGAGATCGCGCCGGTGCCGATCTCGAAGGTGACGTTCTGCTCGTCGGGGTCGGAGGCGAACGACACGCAGGTGAAGCTCGCCTGGTACATGAACAACGCGCTGGGCCGGCCGCGGAAGAAGAAGATCATCGCGCGGGTGAAGGGCTACCACGGCGTCACCGTCGCCTCGGCCTCGCTCACGGGGCTTCCGGCGAACCACGCGCTGTTCGACCTGCCGATCCAGAACATCCTCCACACCTCCTGCCCGCACCACTACCGTTTCGCGGAAGCCGGCGAGACCGAGGAGGCGTTCTCCGCACGCCTCGCCGCCGAACTCGAGGAGACGATCCTGCGCGAGGACCCCGACACGGTCGCCGCCTTCATCGCCGAGCCGGTGATGGGCGCCGGCGGCGCGCTGGTGCCGCCGAAGGGCTATTTCGAGGCGATCTGGGCGGTGCTGGCCAAATACGACGTGCGGCTCGTCGCCGACGAGGTGATCTGCGGCTTCGGGCGGCTGGGCACCATGTTCGGGTCGGAGCGGCTCGGCATGACGCCGAACACGATCTCGGTGGCCAAGGCGATCACCTCCGCCTACATGCCGCTCGGCGCGGTGATGATCGACGAGCCGATGTACCAGGCCATGCTCGCGGGCTCGCGCGAGGTCGGCACCTTCGGCCACGGCTTCACCTATTCCGGCCACCCGACCACCTGCGCCGTCGCGCTCAAGACGCTCGAGATCTACGCGCGCGACAAGATCGTGGAGGGCGTCGCCGCCAAGGAGCCGCACTTCCTGCGCCGGCTGGCGATGCTCGAGGATCATCCGCTGGTGGGGGAGGCGCGCGGGCTGGGGCTCATCGCCGGCATCGAGCTCGTCGCCGACAAGGCGACGAAGCGGCAATACGACCCCAAGGCGCTGGTCGCGGCGAAGGCGGTCGGCTTCTGCCAGGAGGAGGGGCTCATCCTGCGCAACCTGATGGGCGACCGCCTGGCGATCTGCCCGCCGCTGATCATCTCGGAGGCGGAGATCGACGAGCTGTTCGACAAGCTCGGCCGCGCGCTGGACCGCACGCTGGAGTGGACGCGCACGCTCCCGGCCTGAGCGCCCGCCCGCTCCCTATTCCGCCGGCTCGCGATCGCGCAGGTTCGCGCGGAACGGGTGGGCGGGGTAGGTGCCCAGCACCGAGAGCTGGCGCGAGAAGAAGGCCAGCTCCTCGAGGGCGCGCTTCAGGCCCGGCTCGTCCGGGTGGCCGTCGACCTCGGCGTAGAACTGCGTCGCGGTGAACTGGCCCTCGATCATGTAGCTCTCGAGCTTGGTCATGTTGACGCCGTTCGTGGCGAAACCGCCCAGCGCCTTGTAGAGGGCCGAGGGGATGTTGCGCACGCGGAAGACGAAGCTCGTGACGCAGTCCCCGCCGGGCGCGATGCGCGCGGGCTCCGGCGAGAGGATGATGAAGCGCGTCGTGTTGTGCGCCTCGTCCTCCACGTCCTCGGCGAGGATGTCGAGCCCGTAGACCTCGGCGGCGAGCCGCGAGGCGATCGCGGCGCGGGCCGGGTCGTTCGCCTCGGCGATCTGGCGCGCCGAGCCCGCGGTGTCCGCGCCCACGATCGCCGTCAGGCCGAGCTTGCGCAGGGTGCGCCGGCACTGCCCGAGCGCCTGGACGTGGCTCTGCACGGACTTGATGGTGGCGAGCGTCGCGCCCTTGGGCGCCATCAGCTGGTGATGGATCGGCAGGAAGAACTCGCCGACGATGTGCAGCCCCGATTCGGGCAGGAGATGGTGGATGTCCGCCACGCGCCCGGCGACCGAGTTCTCGATCGGGATCATGCCGAGCTGCGCCTCGCCCTCCGTCACCGCCGCGAAGGCGTCCTCGAAGGTGGGGCAGGGCTTCGCCGTCCAGCCGGGATAGACCTCGCGGCAGGCGATGTGCGAGTTGGCGCCGGGCTCGCCCTGGTAGGAGATGGTCTTCGTCATGGGGAAACGTCTCTTCCGTGTGGCTCAGCCGCCCAGCGCGGCGCGGGCGCGCGCCAGGGTCTCCAGCGTGTCCACGCCGAAGGGAACGTCGTCGATGATGGTCACGTCGATGCGCATGCCGTCCTCGAGCGCGCGCATCTGCTCGAGCCGCTCGCGGATCTCGAGCGGGGAGGGCGGCAGCGACACGAAGCGCTCGAGCGCGCGCCGGCGATAGGCGTAGAGCCCGACGTGATGCCAGAGCGGCCCCTCGCCCCAGGGCGCGGTGGCGCGGGTGAAGGCGAGCGCGCGCATCCGCCCGGGGGCGATGGGGCTCGCGATGATCTTGACGACGTTCGGGTCCTCCCGCTCGTCGTCGCGCGTGATCGGGCCCGCGAGCGTGCCGATGGCGACCGCGGGGTCGGCGAGCGGCAGGATCGCGGCGGCGATGGCGCGGGGGTCGATCGTCGGGAAGTCGCCCTGCACGTTCACGACGACGTCGTGGCGCCCCTCCGGATCGAGCGTCTGCGCGGCCTCGCGGATGCGGTCGGAGCCGGACTGGTGGTCGGCGCGCGTCGTCACCGCGACGCCGCCGGCGCCCTCGACCGCGGCGGCGATCTCGGGCGAATCGGTCGCGACGGCCACGGGGCCGATGCCGGCCTCGACGGCGCGGCGCCAGACGTGGACGATCATGGGCACGCCGGCGATGTCGGCGAGCGGCTTGCCCGGCAGGCGCGTGGCGGCCATGCGGGCGGGAATGAGGACGAGGGGGTCCGACATGCGATCTTCGGCCGGGATCTGCTGCGCTGCCCGACTGCGGGCGCAGACGCTTTAGCAACCCGCGCCCGGCTTGTCACCGCGGGCCGGTCCGGATGCGGACGCGTCTGCGACGACGCGACCCGCCGTTTTTCGTTGTCGTCGCCTTGGAATGAGGCTAAGCAACCGCCGCCCCGAGCGCGCGTCCCCCCGTGCTCCCCGCGTCCGTGACACCGTACAGCGTCCGCCGGTCCGGCGGCTTGGAGTTTCGCATGAACTCGTTCGAGCTCAACAAGATCTTCGGCGCCGTGCTGGGCGTGCTCTTGTTCGTGGTCGGCATGAGCGTCCTGTCGGACATGCTCTTCTCGCCGGAGCCCGCCGGCGTCGCCGGCTACGCGCTGCCGATGCCCGAGGGCGTGGAGACCGAGGTGGCCGAGGCCGCCCCCGCCGAGGTGCCGCTGCCGATCCTGCTCGCGAGCGCGGACGTGGGCCGTGGCGAGACCGCCGTGCGCAAGTGCGCGTCGTGCCACAGCTTCAACGAGGGCGGCGCCAACGGCGTCGGTCCCAACCTGTACGACATCGTCGGCGGAGCGAAGGCGCACCTCGACGATTTCGGCTACTCGAGCGCACTCGCCGAGCGCGGCGCCGCCGGCGAGCTCTGGGGCTACGACGAACTCTACGGCTTCCTGGCCAACCCGCGCGGCTACCTCCCGGGCACCTCGATGGCCTTCGCCGGCATCCGTTCGGGCCAGGAGCGCGCCGACATCATCGCGTACCTCGCCTCGATCACCGAGAACCCGCCCCCGCTGCCGGAGGCCGAAGCCGACGCCGGCGCGGAGTCGGACGCAGCCGCCGCGCAGTGAGCGCCGGTCGCATCGCTGGACATCCGAAGGCCGGGCTCGTCCCGGCCTTCTCGCGTTTCGGCACGCTCGAGCCGGCTCACGCTTCGTGCGGGGTCGCGCCGGGGCGCGCGGGCGTGTAGCCTGACGCGGCGCCCGTCCGGGAGCCGTGCCCGCCTCCGTCACCACGTCGATCGATGAGTTCGCAATCCCACCTCCGCCTCAGGCGCAACATCATCTCCGGGCTCTTCGTGGTCATCCCCCTGTGGGTGACCTTCATCGCCGTCACCTTCATCATCGACATCCTGGTGGCGACCGGCCGGCCCTTCGTCCTCACCTTCGCGCGCAACGTGCGCTCGGACTACGCCGTGCTGGCCGACCTGCTGGCGCAGGGCTGGTTCCAGTCCTCCCTCGCGCTCGTCGTCGTGCTGGCCGGCCTCTACGTCATCGGCGCGGCGGCGAACGCGGTGATCGGTCGGCGCATCCTGCGCATGGTGGACCGGATCATCGACTACGTGCCGCTCGTCAAGACGATCTACTCGGCCACCCGCACGCTCCTCAACTCGCTCCAGGCGGGCAACGCGTCCGGCCAGCGGGTCGTGCTGATCGAGTTCCCCTCCCGGGACATGCGCGCGCTCGGCTTCGTCACCGCGACGTTCACCGCGGACGACACCGGCGAGGAGATCGCCGCCGTCTACGTGCCGACGACGCCCAACCCCACCTCGGGCTACGTCGAACTCGTGCCGACGAAGCGGCTCGTCTTCCTCGACTGGTCGGCCAACGACGCCATGTCCTTCATCGTCTCGGGCGGGGCGATGACGCCCGGGCGCATCCTGATGACGCCCGGGCGGCGCGACGAGCCGCCGATCGTCCAGCCGTCCGCGCCCGTCGCGCCCGCGGCGAGCGCACCCGCGGCCGAGCCGGCGCCGGCGCCGCTCGACAGCGCCGACGCGGCGCGCTGAGGGAGGGTTCATGCAGGCGCTCGCGGCCGGCCTGCCGCTCGCGGCCATCCTCGCGCTGATGCTGGGCCTGCGCTGGTCCGCGGTGCGGGCGGGGGCGGTGGGGCTCGTGCTCGCGCTGGGTGTCGCGCTCCTCGTCTTCGGCTTCGGGGAGCGCGTCCTGCCGGCGCTCGGGCCGACGCGCGCCGTCGGCTTCTCGGTGCTGGAAGCCGCCTTCACGGCGGCGACGATCCTGTGGATCATCTTCCCCGCCCTGTGCCTCTACGAGGCGCAGGAGCGCGCGGGTGCCTTCGTCGCGATCCGCGGCGCGCTCGCGCGGGTGTCGGACGACCCGCGCACGCTGGCGCTCCTGGTCGCCTTCTTCTTCGCGCTGTTCATGGAGGGCGCGGCCGGCTTCGGCACGCCGGTGGCGCTCGCCGCGCCGCTCCTCGTCTCGCTGGGCTTCTCGCCCCTCAAGGCGGTGGCGCTCGCGTTGATCGGGCACGCGGCGGGGGTGAGCTTCGGCGCCGTGGGTACCCCGGTCATCGCCCAGGCGGAGATCACCGGCGTCGACGCCGGCGCGATCGCGGCGCCGACCGCGACGATGCACGCGATCGCCGGCATCGTCCTCGTCGTCTTCGTGCTGCGGCTCGCGGCCGATGGCCCCCTGCGCCGGGTCGACTGGGCGCTCGCGCTCCTCGCCGGCGCCTGCTTCTTCGGCCCCTCGCTCGCGCTGGCGCTCGTCGTCGGGCCGGAAGTGCCGACGCTCGGCGGCGCGCTCGTCGGTCTCGCGCTGTTCGTGCCGCTCGCGCGCCGGTTCGCGCCGCGCTCGGCCGCCTCCGCCGAGGCGCTCGACGCGCGTGCCGTCGCCCGCGCGGCGCTGCCCTACGCCGTGCTGCTCGCGCTCATCCTCGCGACGCGCCTCCTCCCGCCGCTCCAGGAGGCGCTGCGCTCCGTCGCCGTCGCCTGGACGCTGGACGGCGGCTTCTCGGGGCGCTTCGAGCCGCTCTACCATCCCGGCACGCTGCTGATGGTGGGCTTCCTCGCCGGCGTCCTCGCCCAGGGCGGCGGCCCGCGCGATCTCCTCGTGGCGATGGCGGCGGCCGCGCGCCGGCTGGTCCCGGTCGTCCTCGCGCTCCTCGCGATGCTGGCGATCTCGCGGATCATGGTCCATGCCGGCATGATCGGCGCGCTCGCCGACGCGGCGGCGGGGATCGGGCCGCTGTGGCCCCTGGCGGCGCCGGCGGTGGGCGTGCTCGGCACCTTCGTCACCGGCTCGGCGACGGCCTCGAACATCCTGCTCAGCGAGTTCCAGGCGGCGACCGCCCGGGCGCTGTCGCTCGACGTGGTGCCGCTGCTGGCCGCCCAGAGCTTCGGCGCGGCGGTAGGGAACATCGTCTGCCCGCACAACATCATCGCCGGCGGCGCCACCGTCGGGCTCGCCGGGCGCGAGGGCCCGGCGATGCGGCTCACGGCGGGGGCCTGCCTCGCCTACGCGCTCGCCGGCGGCCTGCTCGCGCTCGCCTTCGCGCGCTGAGCCGCCGCGCGGCGGTTCTCCATGAGGGTGTTGCCGGCGATCGCAGCGACGACGAGGGCGACGCCGAGGATCTGCACGCCCGAGAGGCGCTCGCCCACGAGCAGCGCCGCCCCGAAGGCGGCGACCACGGGCTCGATGCAGAAGGACAGGCCGGTCGCCACCGCGCCGGCGCGGCCGAGCGCGACGAATTGCAGCGTGAAGGCGGCGACGAAGGTGACGACCGCGAGCCCGACGACGACCGGCGCGAGCATCAGCTCCCCGGGCGGGTTCATCACGCCGAAGGAGAGCGCGATGACGAGGCTCGCGGGCAGCGTCAGGGCATTCATCCAGAACACCTTCGTCGTGAGCGAGATGTCGCGCGCCTTCACGCCGGCGAAGAACTGCGTCGCCGCCCCCACGCTCGCGACGCCGGCGAGCGCGACGCCGCGCCAGTCGATCCCGGCGAAGGCCGGCCCCACGACGCAGGCGACGCCGCCGAAGGCGACGAGAGCGACCAAGAGCAGCGGTGCGCCGACCCGGCGTCCCTCCACGAGCGGGCTCGCGAGCACGATCAGGACCGGGAACGTGTAGAAGATCACCGCGGCGACGGTGACGGGCACGAAGGCGATCGCGGAGATGTAGCAGACGGCGATGGCGATGCTGGAGACGACGAGCGTCGTCATCAGCGGCCAGCGGCCGCGCCCCACCGCGACGGAGCGGCGCGTGAGGACGGCGAAGGCCACGACGCCGACGACCACCACCAGGGTCCGCCAGAACACGAGGGACACGCCGCTGATCCCGGCGTCCCCGGCGAGCCGCGCGATGACGATGTTCGAGCCGTAGAAGCTCGCTGCCGCGAGTGCGATCAGCGCGCCGAAGGGCGAGGACGGCGGCGGGGCAGGGGGCATAGGGCGGGCTCGCGGGCGGCTGTGCGGCTGCGAGCTTTAGCAACGCCCGCGTCGCGACGCCAGCGGGCCTTCACCGGCCCTGGCACTGACGACGGCACTGGACGACGAAGGTGATCGCCACCGCGGCGGAGAGGCCGGCCGCCACGAGAAGGCCGACCCATCCGTAGAACGATCCGGCCCAGAACGTCAGCGCGGCGATGCCGATCCACCAGGGAAGCCGCCGGAGGAGGCACTGTCTCATACAACGATTCATAGCACGCTCCTCGACACGACCGCCGGTTCGACGATGCGCAGTCGGACCGCGGGCTGTCAATGCGTCGCGCCGAAGTCGCGGAGTGAGGCTCAATACGTATCGTCGCGGTGGAACCGCTCGTAGCTGATCTGGAACAGTCCCTGATCCAGGCGCGCGTGACGCTGGATTCCCGTCAGCGACACCCGCGTCTCGAAGCCCTGCGCGTCGACGATGCGCCACTCCTTCAGCCGCTCGAGCCCGGCATCGAAGGTGAGGCGGATGTCGGAGGTGCCGGCGAAGGTCGAGCGATCGCGCAGGAGCACGTCGATCTCGTCGCCGGCGCGCTCGACGCCGATCACCTCGATGTCCTGGCCGAGCCGGATGCGGTCGCCGAGCAGGAACTTCAGCGGCGTCTGCGAGATCGGGTACATGTCCTGCGTGCCGAGCTGCCGGTCGCGCACGACCACGGAGCGCCCATCGGCGACGACGTCGATGGTCGCCGGCGCGTCGTACTGGAAGCGCAGCTTCCCCGGCCGGTCGACGTAGAGCACGCCCGAGAAGGAGCGCCCGTCGCTGCCCACCTGCGTGAAGCGGCCCGAGAGGGCGTCGATGCCGTTGAAGTAGGCGTTCGCCGCGGCGACGACCTCGGCGTCGGTCGCGGGCGCCACCGCCGCGACCCGGATCGGCTCGGGCGCGGCCGGCGCCGCGGGCGGCGCGGTGATCGTGGCGGCGGGTGCCGAGATCGGCGCCGACACCGGTACGACGGGTGCGGACGCCGTCGGCGCGGTCGCGACGGCCGCGGTGCGGACCGCGGCGGCGGGTGCGGGGCCG
>NZ_JBGMWH010000029.1:0-36643 GCF_041514305.1 Salinarimonas chemoclinalis | reverse complement strand
GGCGCCGCGGTGACGCGCCGGGCGCGTCACCCGGCCATCGGCGCGGCGGTGCGGGCCTCCGGTGAGGGCGCCGCTTCCCGGAGCGGCTCCTCGGACGGTGTCCGCGCCGCGGCGGTCGCCTCCCGCCGCGAGGCGACGACGATCGCGCTGGCGAGCACCAGCGAGAACACCGGCGCCGAGATGTAGTACTGGCTCACGAAGACGAACGGCGCCGTGCACGGCAGCAGAGCGACGACGGCGCGCGGGCTGGCCCCGACGATGCGCACGAGCATCGCGAGGAGGAGGGCCAGGCCCACGATGCCGCTCTGGATCGCGATCACGCCGACGCCCGAGGGCGGCCCGACCGTGCTGAGGTCGATGAGCCAGTCGTGCTCGCGCAGCGCCTCGTCCCGGATCGCCATCCAGGTCTCCCAGGAGAGGCCGTGCGGCAGGAAGCCGCTGTTCCAGACCTCGACGAAGGCGGCGGCGAGGCCCCCGAGGCGATAGTTCACGCTCATGTCCGCGGTGACGATGCCCCTCGGGTCGGCCAGGAGCTCCTGGACGAGGAGGACGGGACGCCCGCCGATGCCGAGCGCGATCGCGAGCAGCAGCGCGCCGCCGCCGATCACCACCGCCGGCAGCCCGAGCAGCACGACGTAGCGCGGCCAGAGCAGGCACAGGAGGACGCCTCCCAGCGCGAGCGCCAGGATCGCGCTCGACGACTGCGCCAGGAGCACCGCCTGCGCCAGGGCGAGCGCCGGGAAGACGGGGCGGCTCCCGAGCAGCACGGCGGCGGCGCCGAGCATCAGGACGTGGAAGCCGTAATGAGTCGGCTCGGGGGCGAGCGAGACGACGCCGCGCGCCGAGAGCGGCATGTCGATGGGGACGGAGGACCAGGTTCCGAGCAGGAAGGCGAAGACGTGGGGGCTGACGAACTTCTCCACCAGCGCGACGCCGAGCCAGACGACGATGGCGATCTCGATGCCGCGCCGGGCCGCCGCCGTGTCGCCGCGCAGGACGACGAACAGCGTCGCCACGAGCAGGAGCGGCGCGAGGTAGTTGAGGAGGAACTTGAGGTCCTGCATCGAGCCGGGGCCCCCGCCGAGCAGGAGCAGCGCCGCGCCCAGCGCCGCGAAGGAGACCAGCACCACGCAGTCGCGGGTGGGCATCGTGCGCAGCCCGACGACGCCCGTCGGGACGAAGAGCAGCGCGGCCACGATCAGGGCGTAGGGCTGCGTGAAGCTCGGCGATGGCACGAGCTGCACGTAGGGGAAGAAGACCGCGGCGAGGAGCACGATGTGGGCGAGCGGCACGGGCTTCTCTCCCTGGTCGTCCGCAGGCGATGACCGTGACGCGACCTTGCGAGCCGATGGTAAAGCAAACCTTAACGCCGAAAGCAAGACATACGTCAATTTATAGTCGTTAAGGCGCCGTAATTCGCTTTATGATGGTATTTTTTGATCAGGCTGGCGATGTCTGCTGATCCGAGGTCGCGCAGCCCGGACTCGGCCGACGTGCGGTCGCACGCACCCGACCGTCGTCCTGCGGGGTCAGACGGCGAGCAGCTTGTCCAGCGCCCCGCCGCCGAGATCCGGACGCAGCTCCTTCGCCGCGGCGAGGATCCGCCCGCTGTGCTCGCGCACCAGGGGCGTCGCGTTCAGGAACGGCTTGTCGGACGAGAAGGTGACGAACACCGCGAGGCGCCCCGTCTTGCAGCGGCTGCCGTAGTGGTAGCACGCCGCCGGATCGATCAACACGGAGCGGCCCGCCTCGGCGTAGAACGACCGGATCGTGCCGTCCCCGAGCTCGGCCTGGAACTGTGCGTCCTCCACCCGGCGAATCACCATGCCGCGCTTGATGCGGCGCGTGTCGCGCTTGTCGACGAACACGAACGGGCCGTGCTCGTCGTCGAGCACGTCGTTGAGGTACATGACGCAATGGAAGGAACGGCTGTCGCCGTAGTCGAGGTGCCACTTCTGGCTCTCGCTCAGGCCCTGCTCACGCACGGGAAAGGAATAGAGCACCTGGAGGCTGTCGAGCGTGCAGCGGCCGCCGAAGTAGTCGATGGCGACGTCGAGCACCTCCGGCGAGAACGCGAGCCGCATGAGCGGGTTCTCGGGCGTCAGGTCCTCCGGCTTCACGAGGTTGACGAAGGGCGCCTTGAGGCCCTCGGGCCGCTCGGCCGGGATGCGTGGGCGGTAGAGGCCCTGCAGCTCCGCGAGCAGCTCCGGCGAAGCCGTCGGCCCCTCGGCGTGGCCCGTGTCCTCGACGCGGCGCCCCGCCTCGGTCACCGGCCGCGCGGCGGGCGTCAGGTGGTGTGGGCGAAGATGGCGCACGCGACCGGCGTAACGCACGGGCACGAGCCGCCACCGCAGGAAGCTCACGATCGAAGCAGCGCTGCCAACCACGTCGAATTCTCCACAATGCCGTAGAGGAAGATTCCCGTCGAGGACGGTCGCCCCCGCGCCGGAAGCGACCGACGGGCGAGATTTGCCCCAACCGGCGCGCCGGCGCAAGAGCCCGCGCGCGACGGCCCGCCTAGCTCCGCTTGCGCATGATCAGGATGATCGGGTCGCCGCGGGTGTCGTCGGCGGAACCGTCGCTGCGGAACACGATCTGGTCGGGCTGCGCGTCGCACAGGCGCTCGATCGTGGCGAGGCTCGTGATCCGCTCGCGGGATCCGACGGGCTTGTCGAGGGCGTCGCCCCATTCCGGGTCGACGAAGTTGTCGTAGGCGTTGCCGATGGCGAGCAGGCCGCCGGGCTTGAGCACGCGGAGCATCTCGCGCACGGCGAGCGCCTTGTCGTCGCTGTAGCCGAGCACCCAGCCGGAGATGACGATGTCGAAGCTCGCGTCGGGATGCTCGATCTTGTGCATGTCGCCGACGTCGATCAGCGGCGAGAACGAGAACAGGTCGATCGCCTCGATGTTCTTCTTGCGGAAGCCGTAGCCGCGCAGGTTGAACAGCTCCCCCTCGACCCGCGGGCCGATGGAGAGCACCCTCATCTCGCCGACACGGCGAGCGACGTCGTAGACGGACAGCAGCGGCGCCACCAGCAGGTGCGAGCGTGGCGCGGAGATCTCGCCCAGGCCCGCCATGTTGTGCGCCACCGTGCCCTCCGAGACGAGGCTCGGGTCGACGCCGTACTCGCGCCGGTAGCGCATGATGTAGCGGTAGAACAGGTAGCGCGGCACGCAGATCAGCAGCCGGACGAGGTCGACCTTCAGCAGCTGACGCGGGAAGCGGACGATGTGGTCGATCAGGAACTTGAAGAAGATCGCGTAGGGGAAGAGAAAGTGATGCAGCCTCTTGTTCGGATACACGTACCGAACGTACGTCTGCTTGAGTGCGCTGCTCATCGGGCGCTCCAGATGCCGGAAGTCTAGACCCGAGCTCTTCGTCTGCCGTGCCTCGGACGAGCTGCGCCGACCCCGGAAAGGAGCGGTCGCACTAGCTCAGAACCGCGGGTCGGTCAAGCGCCCGCCGAATCACCGTCGCGCCCCCCGTCCGGCGCGGGCGCCCGGTCGCGGCGGGCGCGCAGGGAGAGGGCGAGCATCATGATCTGCACGACGCGCGCGGCGAGGACCGCCGTCACGTAGCCCTCCAGCGGGGCGGCGAGCACCGCCGCGCCGACGACGCCGAGCACCGCGACCGCCAGCGCCGCCACGGAGGCGAGGAGGACGGACGTCTCGGCGTCGCGGGCGATCAGGTGGTATTCGAGCACGCTGTAGATCTGGAGCCCGGCGACGAGGCCCGCGAGGACGAGCGTCGTGCGCGAGATGTCGTAGCGATCCCAGATCGCCGCCGGCCATCCCAGGGCGTGGAGGGCGAGCAGCCCACCCGACGCGAGCGCGGCGCACCCGAACGCGGCCGCCAGGAGGAGTCGCGTCGGCGGCGGGCGCGAGCCGTCGTCGGCCGCGCCCTTGATCAGGATCGCGCCGATGCGCTGGATGAGGATGTTGACGAGGATCTGGCCCGCCTGGACGACGATGACCACGATACCGTAGGCGCCCGCCGCCGCCGCGCCCGCGGCCGCGTTGACGGCGGCGCGGTCTCCCATCGAGATCGCCGCGGAGGAGAGATAGGCGACGTAGAGGCGAAGCCCGCGGCTCGCCGTCACCGGTGGCTCCGCGCCGGCGATCGTGCGCACGACCGCGCGCTCGGGCCGCGCCCGGCGGCGCGCGTCCCGCCGGCCGATCGCCACCGCGACCGCCGCGCCGATCGCCTCCCCGAAGAGCGCCCCCTGCCAGGAGAAGGCGAAAGCGCCGGCGAGCGCGAGCGCGAAGGCGAGGCCGTTGCGGGCGAGCATGAGGTTGCGCACCGAGTCGGTGGCGTCCGCCGCGCGCAGGATCGAGGTGAGCAGGCTGAGCACCGCCGAGAGCAGGCCGATCGCCGCCGTCGCGAGGACGACCGGTGCGCCGTAGGGCAGGAGCCCGAACGCCGCGGCCGCTGCCGCGAGGCCGCCCACGACCGCGAACCGCAGCGCGAGCGTGGTCGCTGCGGCGCGCGCGGAGGCGCGGATCTCCTGCGCCCGCCCGAGCGTCCACAGGCGGGGGTAGGTCTTCACCGTCGCCTCGACGGTGCCGAAGCTCAGCAGGATGCCCGACAACGCGCCTGCGCCCAGCAGGGTGACGAACTCGCCGAAGGCGGCGGGCTCGAGCACCTTGGCGAGCACGACGAGCTTGGCGAGCCCGAAGCCCGAGGCGATCAGCATCAGCAGGAAGAAGGACGACACGTCCCTGGATCTCCGGTCCCGTGCGCCCGCGATCGGCGCGCCTAGAGCATCATCCCACCGAGTGGGACCCGCTGGTGGGGGAGCCGATGCTCCCAACGATGATCAGCTCCGCGCGTCCACGATCCCCGCGACCAGGCGCGAGAGGTTCTCCTCCGAGAACAGGGTCGCCGCCGGCTGCGGATCGCCCCTGTAGCAGCCGCGCCCGAACGCGACCATCTCCTCGACGTTGGCGGCCGCGGTGTCCCCGATGTCGTAGCAGGTCTCGTCGTTGAGCAGCGCGGCCAGATGCTCGGGGGACCCGATGCGGGTCGCCCCCGAGAAGCCGCCGAAGAAGACGTTGCCGGCGATCAGCGAACGGCGCCCCATCAGGATCGCGTCGAGCCCCATCGTGCTCGCGATCGTCACGCACAGCGAGGAACGGGCGATCAGCCCGCGCCCGTTCTCGCGGCCCCAGATGTAGCGCACGTTCGAGTAGCGCGCGCGGATCTCCGGCCAGCGGCCGGTCCTCAGCGCCCCGAACTGGTTCGGGTGCTCCTTGACGTAGAGGATACGATCGCCGGGCAGCGCGCGCAGGATCGTCTCCACGAAGGAAGGCTGGTCCGCGACGTGCGGCGTGAAGTACGTCAGCGAGGCCTCGGGCTCGTATTGCAGCGGGTAGACGATGTTGCGCCGAGAGAGCTCGTCGGGCATCGGGTCGTAGCCGCGCCGCGGCGCGAGCATGCTCTTCGTGTAGAGCAGGTGCTCGGGGACCGCGCCCGCGTGCATGTAGTCGCCGTGCAGGCCGAAGGTCGCGCGCTTCCAGGTCGCGAGGCCGAGCCGGGCGAGCTGGATGCCCGAGGAGACGATCCCCGGGTTGAAGAGGAACGGCACCTCGCCGCGCCGGCCCTTGAAGTAGGACAACTGCGAGCGGCCGAGGTTGGCGAAGCGGAAGTGGTAGACCGGGCCGGCCCTGTCGGCCCGCACGCCCTCGACGTATCGCACGATCGTCTCGCGCAGGGCGGTCTCCTCCTCGGCGTCGAGCGGGGTGGTGCGCGCGCCGCGGGTCAGGTCGAAGCCGGGCGTGAAGTAGAACCAGCCGGGAAAGTAGGTGTTCGCCCAGAGCAGCGGCCGGCAGCCGTGCTTGCGGCAGAGATAGAACATCACGTGGATGAGGAAGTGCGCGACCGGCTCGCTGAGGAAGGCGTCGTAGCGCTCGCGCTCGAGCAGCTCGGCCACCGCCGCGTAGACGACGCCGGCGATCACCCGCCGACGCTCGTCGGGGAACGACTTCAGGTGCCGGTCGAGCGCGACCGGAGACCAGGGGAAACCGGTCACCGCGCGCAGGTCCTCCGGCTCCGACCAGCGGGGCGCATCGGCCCGCCGAAGCCCGTCGTGCACGACACGCTGGAGGTTCAGGACCACCTCGCCGCCCTTGGCGCGCACGAGGCGCTCCTCGGCGTCGGTCTGGACGATGTAGTGGTACGTCGCGTCGGGATCGCGCGCCGCGATCGCCGGCATCAGGTTGGCGAAGTAGCTGCGCGAGAGGCAGATGATCTTGGTCATGTCGTTCCGTGCGGGGCGAACGCCGCGGGCGCCCGAAAGGCGGGTGGCCGATAGCACCTCCCGTGCGCCGTGTCACCGGTGCCGCATCCGCATCGCGCGAAACCGGCCGGCCGCCGACGGGCCGGCGGTGTTGCGTTCGCGCGAGGGCTCCGGTACCTACCGCCGCGGCCGGACGGGCGGCGTGAGCCGCGCGATCGACCGGATTTGTCTCTCGTCCGAGGTGGAGCGGGCTGCGCGATGATCGAGGCGAAGGTTCTCCGGCTGCTCGGCCCGCGCGCGCTCGCCTGGGAGACCATCGTGCTCGATCCCGCGCGGCTCGGCCCTTCCGAAGTGCTCGCGCGCACCGTCGTCTCGGCGATCTCGCCGGGAACCGAGGTCGCCGCCTGGGTCGGCGCGCCGCCGCTGCGGCCGGGTCCCACCTACCCGCGCCTGCAGGGCTATTGCAACGTCGCGCGGGTGGAGGCGGTGGGCGCGTCCGTGACGGCCTGCCGGCCCGGCGATCTCGTCCTGACCCATCAGTCCCACCGCAGCGCCTTCGTGTGCCGCGACGCCGAGATCCTGGTCGCGACCCGGGTCGATCGGCCGGCGGCGCTGAGCGTCACCTACCTGTTCCATCTCGGCTATGCGGCCCTGTCGAAGGCGGGCTTCCGGCCCGGTCACGACGTCGCCGTCGTCGGCCTCGGCGCGATCGGGCTCGGCGCGGCGGCGCTCGCCTCCGCCTTCGGCGGGCGGGTCGTCGCCTATTCGGACCAGGACGGCGCGCGGGCTCTCGCGCTGCGCCTCGGAGCGCGCGAGGCCAGGGCGAAGGACGATCGGGTGGCGAAGAGCGCCGACATCGTCGTCACCACGGCGAACGGCTGGGGAGACTGGATGCTCGCGCTCGATCTCGCCGCCCGCGGCGGGACTGTCGCGGTGCTGGGCTTCCCCGGGCGCGGCCTGCCGCCGCCGCAGGAGAACCCTCTCGCCTCGCACCTCTTCTACGACAAGCAGCTGAGCCTCGTCGCCTGCGGCATGGTGCCGGAGACGCCCGCGCCCGCACACGAGATCCGCTTCACGCTGGGGCGCAACATGGAATTCCTGGCCGACCGCATCCTCGCGGGTGCGATCGACGCGCAGGCGCTCGTCTCGGACGTGCTGCCGGCGGAGCGGATCGGGGACGCCTACGAGCGGCTGGCGGCGCGCGAGGCCGGCGCCGTCACCTTCGCGCTGAGCTGGTGAGACCATGACGCACGAACCCCTCACGGTCGCCCTCGTCGGCTGCGGGCGCATGGGCGCGTTCACGAGCGAGGGTACGCGCACGAGCGTTCCGCCCTGCTGGCTTCCGCTCAGCCACGCGGAAGCTGTCGAGGCGGTCGACGGCCTCTCCCTCGTCGCCCTCGCCGAGGTGGACGCGACGCGCCGGAACGACGCGGGGGAACGCTTCGGCGTGCCTTCGCAGGCACGATACGCCGATGCGGCGGAGATGCTCGCTGCCGTGCGGCCCGACATCGCGGCGATCGCGACGCGCAGCGACGTGCGCGCGGCGACGGTCGAGGCCGCCCTCGCGGCCGGCGTGCGCGGCATCCACGCGGAGAAGCCCTTCGCGCCGCGGCTCGGCGACACCGAGCGGCTGCTCTCGCGTATGGAGCGCGACGGCGTCGCCTTCACGTTCGGGACGGTGCGGCGCTTCATGCCGGCCTACCGCCGTGCGCGGGAGCTCCTCGCGGACGGAGCGATCGGCACGCTCCGGGAGGTCGCCGTCGATTTCGGCGCGGGCCAGCTCCTGCTGTGGACGTTGCCGCACGCCGTCGACCTCCTGCTCGGCTATGGCGGATCGTCCCCGGAGAGCGTCTGCGGCCGCGTCGACATCCCGGACGGGGCGGTATCCGGCGAGACGATCGACGCCGACCCTGCGGTCCGGTTCGCGCGCGTGCGCTTCGCGGACGGCGTCGAGGGCGCGATCACGGCTGCGGGCGGCATGGACGTGCGCTTGTCGGGCACGGCCGGGACGATCCGGGTCCTGTCCGACGGCGCCGCGCTCGAGCTGGCACGCCCGTCGGCACCCGGCGGCGCGTACCTCGACCGGGTCGAGCGCGTTCCCGTGGCGCAGGCGCCGAGCGGAACGCAGGCCGCGTTCATGGGCCTGCGCGACGCGATCCGCGGGACGGGTCCGATGCCGATGCCCCACGGCGACGTGGTCCTCGGCCAGCGCATCCTCGGTGCGATCGTGGTCTCGAGCCTCGACGGCGGGCGCGAGACGCCACTCGCCGCGGTGCCGAGCGGGCTGACCATCACGGGGCGCTACCGGGGGAACGTCGCATGACGGCGACCCGGCTGCGCACGGTGATCCTCGGCTGCGGCAACATCGCAGGCGGCTTCGACGCCGCGCGCCCGGCCGACGCCGATCCGCTCACGCATGCGGGCGCCCTCGTGCGACACGGCGGCTTCGAGCTCGTCGCCTGCGTCGATCCCGACCTGCGGCGCGCGCAGGGCTTCGTCGAGCGCTGGGGCGTCGCCCGAGCCCACGAGACGGCGGAGGCGCTCGCCGGGCTGGGCGGCGGCGTCGACGTCGTCGTGGTCGCATCGCCGACCGATCGCCACGAGGAGCACGTCGGCCTCGCCATCGAGCTCGGCGCGCGGGCGGTGTTCTGCGAGAAGCCGATCGCGCCGACGCTGCCGGCGGCGACACGCATGGTCGACGCCTGCGCGCGCGCGGGCGTCCTCATGGCCGTCAACCACACGCGCCGCTGGGCACCGGACGTCGTGGCCCTGGCGCACGACCTCGGGGCCGGGCGTTACGGCCCGGTGCGCTCGGCCTACGGCCTCTACAATAAGGGCGTGCTCAACAACGGCTCGCACATGGTGGATCTCGCCGCCTTCCTGCTCGGCGACCTCGCGCTCGCGTGGGCCGGGAGCGCGGTCGCCGACCATTGGCCGGACGACCCGACGATTCCCTTCACGCTCGTGGCGGAGGGCGGCGTGCCGGTGCAGGTCGGCGTCGGGCACGCCGCGGACACCGCGCTCTTCGAGCTCCAGATCGTCACCGCCGAGGCGGTGATCGCGATGGAGGCGGGCGGGGCCCGCTGGCGCATCCGGCGACCTATCGACAACCCGGATTTCCGTGGATATAAGTCGCTCGCCGTCGGAGAGCCGGTCGACGGAACCTATCGTCTCGCCATGGCTGCGGCGGTCGAGAACCTCCACGCGGCGGTCGTCGAGGGCCGGGCGCTCGCGAGCACGGGCCGCACCGCGCTGGCCGCGCAGGCTCTGTGCGAGGCGATCAGGAGCGCATCGGGAGCGGACACGGCTTCTCTCGCGGCCTCGCGCCGGAATGGACTCTCATGACGACGTCTGTACTCGCCCTCCACGGCGGTGAGCCGGTGATCCGCGCTCCCCTCGAGCGTTTCCGCAGCATCGGGCCCGAGGAGGCGGACGCCGTCGCCGGCGTGATGCGCTCGGGCGTGCTGTCCGCCTTCATCGGCGCGGCCGGACCCGGCTTCCTCGGCGGCGAGCAGGTCCTCGCCTGCGAGGCGAAGGCGGCCGAGCGCTTCGGCTTCCGCCACGCGATCACCGTCAATTCCTGGACGTCGGGCCTGATCGCGGCCGTGGGCGCCATCGGCGTGGAGCCCGGCGACGAGATCGTCACGACGCCGTGGACGATGGCCGCCACTGCCACCGCGATCCTCCACTTCAACGCGATCCCGGTCTTCGCGGACATCGACGAGCGCACCTTCAACATCGATCCCGGCTCGGTCGAGGCCTGCATCGGCCCGCGCACCCGCGCGATCATGGCCGCCGACATCTTCGGCCAGTCCGCCGACATGGAGCGGCTGCGCGCGATCGCCGACCGGCACGGGCTGACGCTGATCACCGATTCGGCGCAGGCGCCCGGCGCGCTCTACAAGGGCGAGAGCGTCGGCAAGGTCGCGGACATCGGCGGCTTCAGCCTCAACTACCACAAGCACATCCACTCCGGCGAAGGCGGCATCCTCGTCACCGACGACGATCGGCTCGCCCAGCGCATGCGGCTGATCCGCAATCACGCCGAGGCGGTGATCGACAGCGACGATCCGCGCGAGCTGTCGAACATGCTCGGCTACAATTTCCGCATGGGCGAGATCGAGGCGGCGATCGCCGCGACCCAGCTCGACAAGCTGACCGCGCGGATCGAGGGCCGCCAGCGCGTCGCACGCGCCCTCGACGACGGGCTCGCGGGGCTCGAGGGGCTCGTCACCCCGCACGTGCCCAACGAGAACACGCACGTCTACTACGTCTACGGCATGCGGCTCGAGACGGAGGCGGTCGGCGTCCCGCGCGCGCGTCTCGTCGAGGCGCTGCGGGCGGAGGGCGTGCCGTGGCTGCTGGCGGGCTATCAGAACATCCACCGCCTGCCGCTGTTCCGGCACAAGATCGCCTACGGCTCGCAGGGCTTTCCCTGGAACCAGCCCTTCGTCTCGCGGGACGTGCCCTACGGAAAGGGCGTGTGCCCCACGGCCGAGCGGCTGCACGAGGAGACGTTCCTCGGGATCAACCTGTGCATGGGGGAGTTCCCGCCCGAGGAGATCGCGCTCGTGGTCGAGGCCTTCCACAAGGTGTGGTCGAGCCGCGACGCGCTGCGCGGGGCCTGAGAGGATGCTCGAGGCCGGCGACTTCCCGATCCAGGGCCGCGGCGTCGTCCTCGTGCCCTTCCGGGACGAGGACGTCACGCCTGCCTATCTCGGATGGCTCGCCGATCCCGAGGTCGTGCGCTTCAGCAATCAACGCTTCCGCACACACGACGCGGACTCCTGCCGGCGCTATCTCGCGAGCTTCGCGGGCACCGACAACCTGTTCCTCTCCATCCGCCGCGACCCGCAGGGCGACGCCATCGGGACGATGACGGCCTACGTGCAGCGTCCGCACGGCACCGCCGACATCGGCATCATGGTGGGCGCGCGTGCGGCGTGGGGCAGGGGATACGGGCAGGCGGCCTGGGACGCGCTGCTCGCGCGCCTGCTCGCCGATCCGCGCATCCGCAAGGTCACCGGCGGGACGCTGTCGTGCAATCGCGCCATGGTGCGCATCATGGAGCGCGCGGGCATGACCCACGAGGCGACACGCCGCGCCCAGGAGATCGTCGAGGGGCGTCCGGAGGACGTCGTGCACTATGCCCGCTTCGCCGATCGCTGACCTGCCGGGCCCGATCGTGGTCGCCTGCCACGACGCGGGCGCGGCGAACCTGCTGCTGCCGCTCGTCGCGCAGGCCGGGCGCGCGGACGTTCGCGTGCACGCCGCCGGGCCGGCGGCGGCGATCGCGATGGCCCGGGTCGCGTCCGCCCTCGACGAGGGCGACCCGGCGGCGGCGATCGCGGGGGCGGGGACCTGCGTCACCGGCACCGGCTGGGCGAGCGGGCTCGAGCACGAGGCGCGCGTCGCCGCGCGTGCGCACGGCGTACGCTCCATCGCCCTCGTCGACCATTGGGTGAACTATCGCGAGCGCTTCGTGCGGGACGGCGTCGCGGTGCTTCCCGACGAGATCTGGGTGACGGACGCGTACGCCGAGGCCGAGGCGCGCCGGCGCGTCCCCGAGGTGCCGACCCGCCGCGTGCCGAACCTCTACCTCGCCGAGCAGGTCGCGGGGCTGCCGCCGCCGGAGACGATCGCGCAGGCGGAACTGCTCTACGTGGCCGAGCCGGCGCGCGCGACCTGGGGGCGCGAGACGCCCGGCGAGTTCCAGGCGCTCGCCTGGTTCCTCTCGCGCCTGCCCGACCTCGACCTGCCGCGCCCGCTGACCATCCGCCTGCGCCCGCATCCTTCCGATCCGCCGGGCAAATACGACGTCTTCCTGCGCGAGGACGGCGAGCCGCGCATCGTGCTCGACCGGTCCGCGGACCTGCGCGGTGCGCTCGCCGGCGCGCGCTGGGTCGCGGGCTGCGAGAGCTTCGCGCTCGTCGTCGCCCTCGAGGCGGGGCGCACGGTCTATTGCACTCTGCCGCCCTGGGCCCCATCCTGCCGGCTTCCCCACGAGCGGCTGGTCCACCTGAAGCATCTCGGTCCTGCGACATGAAATACTGCAAGCGGTGCCTCCAGCCCGACACGCGCCCCAACACGAACTTCACGCCGGCCGGGCTGTGCCCGGCGTGCGACTACTTCGACCAGGTGCAGAACGTCGACTGGGAGGAGCGCTGGGAGATCCTCCAGGAGGTCCTGCGCGACTATCCGCGCCGGCCGGGCATGCCCTTCGACTGCATCATCGGCGTCAGCGGCGGCAAGGACAGCACGCGCCAGGCGCTGTGGGTGCGCGACAAGCTGAAGCTGAGGCCGCTGCTCGTATGCCTCAGCTACCCGCCGCAGCAGGTGACCGAGCGCGGCACGGACAACATCTCGAACCTCATCGAGCTGGGCTTCGACGTGGTGATCTCCGCGCCGGCGCCGGAGACGTGGCGGCGGCTGATGCGCGAATCGTTCCTGCGCTTCACGAACTGGGCGCGCTCGACGGAGATGGCGCTGTTCTCCTCTGTCCCGCAGCTGGCGATCCGCTACGGCATCCCGCTGATCCTGTGGGGCGAGAACCCGGGCCTCCAGCTCGGCGACCTGAAGACGCTCGGGCGGACCGGCTACGACGGCAACAGCCTGCGCTACATGAACACGCTCTCGGGCGGCGTCGCCGACTGGATGCGCGAGGTCGTCGGCCCGGAGGGGCTCCTGCCCTACCAGTACCCGCCGCCGGCGGCCTTCGAGGAGCACAAGCTGCAGATCGTCTATCTCGGCTGGTTCCTCGGCGACTGGTCGCTGGTCAACAACGGCTCCTATTCAGCGCTCGGCGGCCTGAAGATCCGGGAGGACACGGTCGCGAACACCGGTGATCTGAAGGGTGTCACCTCGCTCGACGAGGACTGGGTGACGCTCAACCAGATGATCAAGTACTACAAATTCGGCTTCGGCCGCGTGACGGATTACGTCAACGAGGAAATCCGGCTCGGGCGCATGACCCGCGAGAAGGGGATCTCGCTCGTCGAGCAGTACGACGACGCCTGCGCGCCAAACTACATCGCGGATTTCTGCGACTACATCGGCATCGGTGTCGACGAATTTTGGGAGCGCGTCCGCAACGCCACGAACCGCGACCTGTTCGACGTCGGCGACGACGGCACGATCCGTCGTCGGTTCCAGGTGGGGGTCGGCCTATGACACGCAAGCTCGTCGGCATCGTCGACTACGGCGCGGGCAACATCGCCTCCGTCACCCGCTCCATGAAGAGAACCGGCTACCGGTGCTTCGCGAGCCGCAACCCTGCCGAGCTCGACAAGGCGAGCGTCCTGGTTCTTCCGGGCGTGGGCGCTTTCCCCTCCGCCATGCAGGCGTTGCACGGCTGCGGCCTAGTCGGCTACCTGCAGGAGAGCGTCCAGGCCGGCCGCTCCCTCGTGGGGATCTGCCTGGGCATGCAACTGCTCGGCGACTTCTCGGAGGAGATCGCGCCCACCGCCGGTCTCGGGTTCGTTCCCGGCCGGGTCGTGCGGGTCCGCGACGCACGCTGGCACATCGGCTGGAACGCGCTCGAGACCTCCGGGCGCGCCTCGTTCCTGGCGGAGAGCGACGGGCGCAGCGTCTACTTCAACCATTCCTACGTGCTCGAGACCTCGGCGGAATACGTCGTCGCGGTGGCGCGCCTCGGCGAGGCGCTCGCCCCGTTCCCGGTCGCCGTCCAGCGCGGCAACATCTTCGGGCTCCAGTTCCACCCCGAGAAGAGCCAGAGCGCGGGACTGCGCATCCTCGCCGACGTGCTCGCGGAGGCGCATCATGCTGGGTAAGCGACTGGTCGGGGTGATCACGGTCAAGAACGGCTGGGCGGTGCAGTCGTTCGGCTTCGGCCGCTACCTGCCGCTGGGCCGTGCCGAGATCCTCGCCGACAACCTCGACCGCTGGGGCGCGGACGAGGTGCTCGTCCTGTGCATCGACCGCGGCGCGGCCGGGCCGGACCTCGCGCTCCTGCGCCGGATGGCGGCCAAGGGCCTCTCCACGCCCCTGATATACGGCGGCGGCATCCGCAGCGTCGAGGACGCGGTTGCGGTGGTGGCGAGCGGGGCGGACCGGATCGCGGTGGACGCGCTCCTGCGCGACGACCCGGGCGTCGTGCCCGGCATCGAGGCGGCGCTCGGCGCCCAGGCCGTGATCGCGGCGCTGCCGCTCGGCGTCGACGGCGATGCGCTCGTCTCCTTCGACTACCGCACGCGCACGCGCGCCCCGCTCGCGGAGGCGACGCTCGCGCTGCTGCGTGCAGGAAGCGTCTCCGAGGTGCTGGCAATGGACCACGTCAACGACGGCGGTGCCGCCTTCGACGAACGCATCGTCGAGCTCTTCCCGATCCCCTCAGTGCCGCTGATCGTCTTCGGGGGCTTGCGCGATCCGGACCAGATCCGCCGGGTGCTCGGGCGTCCGAGCGTCAGGGCCGCGGCGATCGGCAACTCGCTGAGCTACGGTGAGAACCGCATCCGCCAGTTGAAGTCCAAGCTCGGCGCGCTCCCCATCCGCGCGCCCTCGTACCTTCGTTGGATCGACCAGTGACCAGCTACGCCCTCGGCCGCGCGCACGGCCCCGCCCACGCCTGCCGCCGGTGCCTCTACCGCACCGATCATCCGCTCGGCCTCACGCTGGACGACGAGGGGATCTGCTCGGGCTGCCGCGTGCACGAGGAGAAGGACCGGCTCGACTGGGACGCGCGCTGGGCGAAGCTCGAGGCGCTGGTGAAGCCGTACCGGTCCCGCGACGCACGCACCTACGACTGCATCGTGCCCGTGTCCGGCGCGAACGATTCGTACTTCATCGTGCACGTCGTGAAGGAGCGGCTGGGGCTGAACCCGCTGCTCGTCACCTACAACAAGTACTTCAACACGCCGCTCGGCATCCGCAACCTCGCCAACCTGCGCATCCGCTTCGACTGCGACATCCTCGTGCAGAACGTCAACCCGCAGTCCGTGCGCAGGATCACGCGCACGGCCCTGCGCGAGATCGGCAGCATGTACTGGCCCTGCCTCGCGGGCCAGACGGTGTTCCCGGTGCAGACGGCGGTGCGCTTCGGCGTCCCGCTGATCGTCTGGGGGGCACACCAGGGGCTCGAGCAGGTCGGCATGTTCAGCCACGAGCACGAGGTCGAGATGACCCGGCGCTACCGCTACGACCACGACCTGATGGCGCGCGAGCCCGCGGACCTCATCGGCCTCTTCGACACGCTCGCCGAGGAGGACGTCTGGCAGTACCGCTACCCGGACGATGCGGAACTCGCCTCCGTCGGGGTGCGCGGCATCTACCTCGGCAACTACGTGCGTTGGGACCCCAAGGCCCAGCACGAGCAGATGATGCGCACGCACGGCTACGAGACGGCCGCGTTCGCGCGGACGTTCGACTGCTACGATCACGTCGATTGCTACAACTACATGAACGTCCACGACCTGCTGAAGCTGTACAAGCACGGCTATTCGAAGGTCACCGACCACGCCACTCGCGAGATCCGCCACGGGCGGCTGACCCGCGAGGAGGGGCTCGCCCTGGTGCGCCGGCACGAGCAGGAGGCGGTGGAGCACCTGGGCCTGTTCTGCGACTGGCTCGGCGTCGAGCCGAACGCGCTCGGCTTCGTGATGGACCAGCACCGCGACCCGCGCTTCTGGAGCGAGGACGAGCCCGGCCGCTGGCGCTTCCGGGGCTGGAGCACGATGGACCAGCCGCAGGCGGCGGCGAACCCGGCGCCACTGCGCTCCGACCCGGATTTCACCGCGAATTCGAGGCTCGAGCGGGACCGCGCGCACGGCTACATCGTCGTCGGCCGCGGCTATCCGTGAGCGCCCGCGATCGTTTGCGCACAGGCGGTTTTGCTGCTAGATGCCGGGCGACGATGAAGGGTGCCGAGGCGATCGACGGCCGGCGCCCGGCCGGGCGCGTGGCGCCGTCGGCATGTGCGGAACGCGGCCGGTCGTGACCCTGCCTGTCGCGCAATCGGGTAACGACGAATGCTCAGCGGAAAATCGATTCTCGTCACCGGCGGCACCGGCTCCTTCGGCAAGGCCTTCGTGAAGACCGTGCTCGCACGGCACCCGGACCTGAAGCGGCTGGTGATCTTCTCGCGCGACGAGCTCAAGCAGTTCGAGATGTCGCAGCATATCTCGGAGAGGGACCACCCGGGTATCCGCTACTTCATCGGCGACGTCCGCGATCCCGACCGGCTGCGCCGCGCGCTCGAGGGCATCGACATCGTCGTGCACGCCGCCGCGCTCAAGCAGGTTCCGGCCGCCGAGTACAATCCCTTCGAGGCGATCAAGACCAACGTCATCGGCGCGCAGAACCTGATCGAGGGCTGCCTGGACGCCGGCGTCGAGCGCGTCGTCGCGCTCTCGACGGACAAGGCGGCCGCGCCGGTCAACCTGTACGGCGCGACGAAGCTGTGCTCGGACAAGCTCTTCGTCGCAGCCAACAACATTCGCGGCGCGCGCGACCTGCGCTTCAGCGTGGTGCGCTACGGCAACGTGATGGGCAGCCGCGGATCGGTGATCCCGTTCTTCCTCGACCGCCGCCGCGAGGGCGTGCTGCCGATCACGGACGCGCGGATGACGCGCTTCAACATTTCGCTCGAGGAGGGCGTCTCGATGGTCCTCTGGGCGATCGAGAACGCCTGGGGCGGCGAGATCCTGGTGCCGAAGATCCCCTCCTACCGCATCACCGACGTGGCGACGGCGATTGCGCCGGAATGCCGCCAGGAGATCGTCGGCGTGCGCCCGGGCGAGAAGCTGCACGAGGAGATGATCACCGCGAGCGACAGCCAGAACGCGGTCGACATCGGACCCTACTACGCCATCCTGCCGACGACGCGGGACTACGGCGTCGAGGACTATCTCGCGAGCTTCGGCGGCGCGCGCGTGCCCGCGGGCTTCGCCTACGAGAGCAGCTCCAACCCCGACTTCCTCACCGTCGAGCAGATCCGCGACCTCGTGGCCAGGCACGTCCAGGGCGGCGAGCTCGCGGGCGCGCCGGGGGTCCGACGCGAATGAGCTTCGTCCCCTACAGCACGCAGGACATCGACGAGGCCGACATCGCCGCCGTCGCGGAGGCGCTGCGCGGGGCCTACCTGACGCAGGGGCCGGCGATCGGCCGCTTCGAGGAGGCCTTCGCCCATCGCCACGACGTGCCGCACGCGCTCGCGGTGTCGAACGCCACCGCGGGGCTGCACATCGCCTGCCTGGCGCTCGGCCTCGGGCCGGGCGGGCTGCTGTGGACCTGCCCCAACAGCTTCGTGGCGTCGGCCAACTGCGCCCGCTACTGCGGCGCCGACGTCGACTTCGTCGATCTCGACCCGCGCACGCGCAACATCTCGGTCGCGGCGCTGGAGGAGAAGCTCGCGGCCGCCGCCGCGGCCGGGCGGCTGCCGGACGTCGTCGTGCCCATCGACTTCTCGGGCCTGCCGGCGGATCTGCGCGAGATCCGCGCGCTGGCGGACCGCTACGGCTTCAAGATCCTCGAGGACGCCTCGCACGCGACGGGCGCGACCTACCTCGATCGGCCGGTGGGGTCCGCCTTCGCGGACGTGACCGTGTTCAGCTTCCACGCCGTCAAGATCGTCACGACGGCGGAGGGCGGCATGGTCACGACGCGCGATCCGCAACTCGCGAGCCGTCTGGGACTCCTGCGCTCGCACGGGATCACCCGCGATCCCGCGCTGTTCGAGGGCGCGCCGGACGGGCCGTGGGACTACCAGCAGACCGATCTCGGCTTCAACTACCGCATCACGGACCTGCAGGCGGCGCTCGGCCTCTCGCAGCTCGCGCGGGTCGAGGCCATGCAGGCGCGGCGCGAGGCGCTGGCGGATCGCTACGACGCCCGGCTCGCCGGCCTGCCGCTGCGGCTGCCGGCGCGGCTGCCGGATCGGCGCTCGTCGTGGCACCTCTACGTCGTCGAGATCGACGACGAGCGCACCGACGTCGGCCGCGCGGACGTCTTCGCGACGCTGCGGGCGGCGCAGATCGGCGCCAACGTGCACTACATCCCGATCCATACCCAGCCGTACTACCGGCGCCTCGGCTTCGAGCCGGGGGACTTCCCCGCGGCGGAGCGCTACTACCGCAACGCCATCACCCTGCCGCTCTATCCGAAGCTCTCGGAGGCGGATCAGGATCGCGTCGTCGCGACGCTCGCGGCCGCGCTGGAGCGGCGCGCATGAGCGCCGCCCGCGTCGCGATCATCCCCGCCCGCGGCGGCTCCAAGCGCATCCCGCGCAAGAACATCCGCCCGTTCGCCGGTCGCCCGATGATCGCGTATGCGATCGCGGCGGCGCGCGAGAGCGGGCTGTTCGACCACGTCGTGGTCTCCACCGAGGACGAGGAGATCGCCACGGTGGTCGCCGCGCACGGCGGGGAGGCGCCCTTCCGGCGCCCGGCGGAACTCGCCGACGACTACACGCCGACCGTCCCGGTGGTCGCGCACGCGATCGAGGCCTGCGAGGCGCTCTGGGGCCGGATCGACGAGGCCTGCTGCATCTATCCCTGCGTGCCGCTGCTGGAGGCGCGGGACCTCGCCGCGGCGCATGCGCTGCTGGCCGAGGGCGGGGAGCGCTACGCGTTCCCGGTCGTCGCCTTCGAGAGTTCGGTGCACCGCGCGCTCGCCCGGGAGCCGAGCGGGCGCACGCGTCCGCTGTTCCCCCAGTTCGCGCAGACGCGTACGCAGGACCTGCCCGCGGCCTATCACGACGCCGGGCAGTTCTATTGGGGCGTGCGGGACGCCTGGCTCGCGGGGGAGAGCATCCACGAGAACGGGGCGACGCTGGTGCTGCCCGCGTCCAAGGTGGTCGACATCGACACGCCCGACGATTGGGCGCGCGCCGAGACCCTCTTCGGCGCGCGTGTCGGGGGGGCGGGGTGAGCGTCCTCGTGCGGGTCGACGCCTCGCGCGAGCGGGGCCTCGGCCATCTCGCGCGCTGCCTCGCGCTCGCGGACGCGCTGCGCGCGCGCGGCGCATCGACGGTGTTCGCGAGCCTCGCCCTGCCGGACGCGGCGAAGGCGCTGATCGCCGCGCAGGGCCACGCGGCGCTCGCGCTGCCGCCGCTCGCGGCGGATGCGGCCGCGGCCGTCGCGACGCTCGGACCCGAGCGGGAATGGCCGGCGAACCTGCAGGTGGCGGACGCCGCCGCGACGCTCGCCGCGGCCCGCACCGCCGGGCTCGCGCCGGAGCGGATCGTCGTCGACCATTACGGTCTCGGCACGCCCTGGGAGGCGCGCGCCGCCGCGGACGTCGCGCACGTCACCGCCGTCGACGATCTCGGCCGAGCCCACGCCTGCGACCTCGTCGTCGACCAGAACGCCGGGCGCGACCGGGCCGACCCCTACGTGGATCGGGTTCCCGCCGGTTGCCGGAGGCTGCTCGGCCCCGGCTTCGCGCTGCTGCGGCGGGAGTTCGCCGATCTGCACCCCGCCGCCCGCGTCCGCTCGGGACCCGTGGAGCGGATCCTCGTCTCCGTCGGGGGGGCGGATGCCGGCGATGCGACCGGAGCGGTCGTCGCGGCGCTCGTCCGCGCGGGCCTGGGCGAGCGCGCGCTCGACGTGGTCGTCGGCGCGCTCTACCCGCATCTCGAGCGCCTGCGCGACGCCTGCGCCGTCCTGCCGCGGGCGACGTTGCACGTGCAGACCGATCGCCTCGCCGCGCTGATGATCCAGGCCGATCTGGCGGTCGGCGCGGGGGGCGGCACGACCTGGGAGCGCTGCGCGCTCGGCGTCCCGAGCCTCGTGCTCACGCTGGCGGAGAACCAGCGCGCGCCCGTGCGCGCCGCCGCTGCGGAGGGGCTCGTCTACGCGCCCGACGTCGCGCCCGGGGACATCGAGGGGCTGGCGATCCACCTCGCCGCGCTGGACGCCAACGCATCCCTGCGCGGGTTCCTCTCGGAGCGCGGCCTGGCGCGCGTCGACGGCGGCGGGGCCGCGCGCGTCGCCGCGGTGATCCTCCCGGCCCCGATCGCGCTGCGGCCCGCGACCGCCGCGGACGCCGTCGCGCTCCACGCCTGGCGCAACGACCCGCAGGTGCGCGCCGTCTCGCGCGAGAACGCCCCGATCCCCTTCGACCGGCACCTCGCCTGGCTCGCGCGCGTGCTCGCCGATCCGCAGCGCGATCTCCTGATCGGCGAGGCCGACGGCGCGCCCGTCGGCGTGCTGCGCTTCGACCGGAGCGGGGAGGAGGCCGAGGTCTCGATCTACCTCGTGCCCGGGGCGTCCGGGCGCGGGGCGGGCTCCGATCTGCTGCTTGCAGGATGCGACTGGCTGCGGCAGAACCGGCCCGGAACACGCGTCGTCGTCGCCGAGGTGCTCGGCGGCAACGCGCGCTCCGCGGCGCTCTTCGCGCGCTGCGGCTTCACCGAACGCTCCCGACGCTACACGCGAGGACTGGACACATGAGCGCGACGGACGTCATCCACATCGCGGGTCGCCCGGTCGGGCCGGGGCATCGGCCGTTCGTCATCGCCGAGATGTCGGGCAACCACAACGGCGACATCGCGCGGGCGCTCGCGCTGCTCGACGCGGCGCGGGCCGCCGGCGCGGACGCCGTCAAGCTCCAGACCTACACCGCCGACACGATCACCATCGACAGCGATCGCCCCGAGTTCCTGATCGCGGACGGCCCCTGGAAGGGCCGGCGGCTGCACGAACTCTACGGCGAGGCCCACACGCCCTGGGAATGGCACGAGCAGCTCTTCGCGCACGCTGCGAAGATCGGGATCGCCATCTTCTCCACGCCCTTCGACGACACGGCGGTGGACCTGCTCGAGCGGCTCGGCGCGCCCGCCTACAAGATCGCCTCCTTCGAGATGATCGACCTGCCGCTCGTGGCGCGCGTCGCGCGTGTCGGCAAGCCGATGATCGTCTCGACGGGCATGGCGAGCCTCGACGAGATCGGCGAGGCGGTGGAGACCGCGCGCGCCAACGGCTGCCGGGAGCTGGTGCTCCTGCACTGCGTCTCGAGCTACCCATCGCCGATCGAGGAGACGAACCTGCGCCGCATCCCGGAGCTGGCGCGCCGCTTCGGCGTCCATGCCGGCCTGTCCGACCACTCGATGGGCCTGACGGTCCCGATCGCGGCGACGACGCTCGGCGCGGTGGCGATCGAGAAGCACTTCACCCTCGCCCGCGCCGACGGCGGGGTCGACAGCGCCTTCTCGCTCGAGAAGGAGGAGCTGGCTGACATGGTGCGCGCCGTGAGCGACGCCCACGCCGCCCTCGGCGACGGCGTCTTCCGCCGCGCGGCCGCGGAGGAGGGGAGCGTGACGTTCCGCCGCTCGCTCTTCGTGGTCGAGGACGTGCCGGAGGGCGCCGAGATCACCCGCGCCAACGTGCGCTCGATCCGCCCCGGCTACGGCCTCGCGCCCAAGCACCTCCCCGAGGTCCTCGGCCGCCGCGCCCGCCGCCCGCTCTCCCGCGGCGAGCCGCTGGCGTGGGACATGCTGGGCTGAGAGCGGGCGGGTTCTGCGGCGTTCAACCGCCGTCCGTCTCCGGCACCGGGGTCATCACGCGCGGGCGGAAGAACCGCAGCGTGCCGGTCTCGCCCACGCGCAGCCGCACGGTGATCTCGGGCGACGCCGTGCGCAGCGGGACGATCCAGGAGCCGAACCGCGGCAGCTCCGACGTCTGGCTCGCGTGGAGCAGCGCGCCGTCCGCGTCGCGGACCTCGACGTGGACGGGCGCGTCCTGTGCCTGGCCCGGGTAGGGGTCGAGCAGCAGGCGGGTGAGGTACGCCCCCTCGGTGTTTCGCAGCGTGAGGTCGATCTCGGCCCCGGCGCCCGCCGGGGCGATGGCGGCCACGCTGCCCCAGGCGTTCAGGAGAACGACCTCGTCCTCGTCCGCCTCGACGGGCACGTCCGCCTCGACGTCGGGAACCGGGTTGTCGAGGCTCCAGCCGTTCGTCGCCTCGCGCGGCACCGGCTCGGACGTCCAGTAGCGCAGGCCCCAGGAGGTCTCGAGGATGCGTCCGCCGAGAGGCTCGAGCCCGGGGACGGGGCCGACGTCGGAGGCGAGGAACATCAGGTCGGGAGGATCCTGCGGCATGCCCCTGATGACCCTGACCTGTCGCGGATAGACCGCCGCGATCAGCCCCACGGGAAGGTAGCCTATGTTGCCGACGTTCACGGCGTCCTCGCCAGGGATGAGCAGCAGATCGGCGCGATCCCGGTCCAGGACGTCCAGCAGCGCGTTCCAATTCGCCTGCTGGCGGAGGTAGACGTCGTAGGTCCCGTTGGAACGGGTCGCATCCCAGAGCCACGCGACGATGGCGATGCCCGCCGCGACCCCGGCTGCGAGCCGCAGTGGCTCCCAGATGCGCACGTGCCGAAGCCGTGTTCCCACTCCGATTCCGAAGAAGGCCGCTCCCACGACGAGCGGATAGACCGCCTTGCGCCAATCGGTCGAGAAATTGTTCAGGCCGCCCTTGTACGTGACGTAGACGAACATCGCGAACGCGATGAACTGCCCGAGGATGAGAGCCAGCGCGCTCAGCCGTGCGGGCGTGCCGCGTTGGAGGGCTGCGCCGACGAGGCCGAAGCCGAGGGCGACCGCCAGGTGCCCGTTGTTGGTGGCCAGCCGCTCGCCGACGATCCCCATGGTCGCGACGAGCAGCTCGGTGAGCGGGACCTGCGACGGCATGCCCACCGACAGGCCGGCGTGCTCCGGGACGGCGATCCGGTAGACGAGAGTCAGGACCGTCGGGATTCCCGCGATCAAGCAGAACCGAGCGGCCAGGGCGAACCGACGGTCGCGCAACAGGATCCCCAGGAACAGCGCGCAGGGGAAGAAGAAAATGATGAAGGCCTCGCGCTTCGCGAACACGGCGCAGGCCGTGAGGATCGCGAGCAGCACCGCGTCGCCGGCGCGGGTTTCCGCTCGCGAGGTGAGAACGGCCACGTTCGCGATCCCCAACATCAGGGCGGCCGTGTAGTTCGGGCGGACGTCGAGCAGCAGCAGCGGGAACAGAGCCGCGATCGCGACCGCCGTCGCGAAGGCGGCGATCGGTCCGGCGCGCTGCGCGACGAGCAGCAGCAGCATCGCCGGAATGACGAGCGTGTTCAGGTACCAGGCGAGCCGGCTCGCATCCGGCACCAGGAGCGCGTTGAAGGCGTCCAGGACGACGCTGGAGCCATAGACCACCAAATACCAGCCTTCGAACGAGATCGATGTCAGATACGGCTCCGACAGCTTTCCCGAATGCGCCAGCGAGCGCGCCATCACATCGTGGTGGTATGTGAAGTCGAAGTGATGAATTCCGTGGCTCACGCCCGTGTACGCCTGGACGCCCCAGAACGCCACCAGAACCAGGAGACCAGCGGCGGCGGGCCGCGGAGCGGTGATCGTGCACGATCCGCGCAGGTGGAACGCGAATGCCGCCGGCACCGCCAACGCCAAGCCGATCAGCGATGCCGAGACGACGCCGAAGCTCCAGCCGAACGCGTCGAGCACGCCCGCGGCCACCGTCAGCAGCGCCTGGCCGACGAGGAAGGCGAGGAGCACCCTGCCGAGCGGGTCGAACCGCGCACGCGACAGCGCGAGAGCGCCGAGGCCGGTCGTCAGCAGGACCGATACGACGCTCCAGAACAGCACCCCCAACGCCAGCTCCCTCTCACGCGCGACCGGCGCTCAGCACTACGAACGTCGGGCGTTAGCCCCGTCGTCGTGCTCTCGTCCCCGACGTGCCATACCGCAGCGCCTGCCTGCGGACAAGCGCGCCGCCCGCGCGTTCGTGATGCGGGTGCTTTCGTGACTTGTGTTGTCTGTCATTCGCCTTGGCCTCGCAGAGTTCGCGTGGCATGGTGCGGCCGGTTCGCGGCCGGTGAACTCTGGTGCCCATCGCCGTCGATAGCCGGTCGCTCAGGACAGGCTCGGCACAAGGTGAGCCAGCGGCTGGAGAGAACATTGAAACCGCGTTTGAATGGAAGTCTTCGAGTCTTCTTGTGTGGCTGAGGCTCATGGAGTCGGTGTGAAGGGCACTATGCAGGTGATCGGCTATCGGCCAGACATCGACGGTCTCCGTGCCGTCGCGGTCGGCTCAGTACTCATCTACCATGCATTCCCGAGTTGGCTGCCGGGGGGGTTCGTGGGCGTGGACGTCTTCTTCGTCATTTCAGGCTACCTGATCACGCGCATACTCGTTTCGGAAATGTCTCGCGGCGAGTTTTCGTTCTTTCAATTTTCTCTCCGCCGTGTGCGGCGGCTTTTTCCCGCTTTGTTGCTTGTTCTGGCATTTTGTATCTGTGTTGGTTGGTTCATTTTGTTGCCTGGTGAGTATATACAGTTGGGAAAAGAAATATTCTTCTCTAGTATATTCGCTGCAAATTTTTATTTCTGGAGCCAAGTCGGTTATTTTTCGGCTAATGCTTATCAGAATCCACTGTTGCATCTATGGTCTTTGGCCGTGGAGGAGCAGTTTTATCTGCTTTGGCCACTGATGGTGTTTCTTTGTGTTAGAATCCGGATTTCACTGGTAATTATGTTCACCCTTGTTACAGCAGCATCGCTGTACGCAAGCTCAATCGTCACGTTGCACGATCCAAGCGCAGCGTTCTTTCTTCCGTTTACCCGGGCTTGGGAATTCGGAATCGGAGCGATAATGGCCGTCGTGGGCCGCAAGCCTGCATTGGTTCCACCGCAACTCGCCTCGCCGGCATCTGCCGTTGGCTCGATCCTGCTGGTTCTGTCGTTCGTCGCCATCGACGAGACCCAGCCGTTTCCCGGCCTGATCGCTCTCCTCCCAGTGGCGGGTGCTGGTCTCCTGATCGCGGCGGGTCCTGATGCGATCGTCAATAGGTTCTTTCTTTCAAGACCCGAGATGGTTGCGATTGGACTAATCAGCTACCCGCTCTACCTCTGGCACTGGCCGCTGTTGTCCTTCGCCTACATCGTCGAAGGGGGGATGCCTGCCCCTGAGGTGCGGGTCTTCGCGCTGGTGTCGAGCGTTGCGCTCGCGTACCTGACATGGTCGCTCCTCGAGCGGCGAGTTCGACGGGTCCGTGCGGCATCACTATTTTTGGTAGCTTCGATGCTGTTCTCCGGAGTTGCTGGCGCGGAGGTTTGGCGTCAGGAAGGGCTGCCCAATCGCGCGAGCGTTTCGCCTTATGTGTCGCTCGATGACCGACTTCGCCGAGACATGCGGTGGGATTATGCCGAGAATGACCTTTGCTTGGAGCGATATCCGACGGAGGCCCGGAGAGAGGGATGGTGGTTCTGTATGCTCGAGGAAGACGAGCCTGTCGACCTGATCCTTCTCGGCAATTCGTTCGCGAATCAACTCTACCCAGGGCTCGTCAATGCGGCGGGAATGGAGGATGTGAACGTCCTCAGCGTAGGCGTCTGTGACCCGGCCCTCGGCTTGAGATTTACTGCTTACGTGGCATCTCATCCTTGTCATGGCGAGAAACGGTCACGGATTGACGAATGGCTTCATGGCATCTTCGAGCGAAACGAATCGATCTCGGTAGCCGTGCTCTGGAGCCCGTGGCCGACGTTCGACGACGATGGAAATTCCGTGGACTATCACGATCCATCGCGGATCGAGGGTCGCTTCGTGAGGTTGTCCCCCGAGGAAGCGGCGTTATCGTCGCGCGACGCGTTTTTCCTCGGCCTGGAGGAGCGCATCGCCTATCTCGTTGACCGGGACATCGTGCCGGTATTGCTCCTGTCGACTCCGTTGCTTCCCTATGATCCCACTTCCTGCTTCGCACGACGTCCGCTCCAGGCTGCGAGCGAGTCGTGCGAGGTCCCGCTCAGCCACGAGCTTCTGCGCCAGAAGAATTTTCGCAGTGGGGTCAGAGACTTAGAAGAGCGATTTCCCGAGCTTGTGGTAATCGATCCACTGCCGCTCTTTTGCCGGGACGACGTATGTCGCTTGAAGGAGGGAGAAGTCACTCATTTGCGTGACATCATTCATTTGACGGCAGGTGCCAGCGCGATCGTCGGCGATCAGGTGGCGCGAGTACTTCGCGAGCGACGTCTCCGATGATGGTCTTTCGGTGGACGACACGGGTGATGCAGCGCGGTTGAAGTCAGCCTGAGCGATGGCGGCATCCACACCTGCGCACGGTCTCGGCGGCGATGCCGATCCGCCCCACGTCTTGGCCTCGCGGCGCGCCCATGCCATGGTGCGGCCGCTTCGCCGGGCGCCGCTCCGGCACCCACCCGAGTTGGTTCCCGCTTCATGTACGCCCTCACGAACAACGCGCGTCGTGCGCGCAAGCTCGCCCACATCTCCAGCCGTCGCGCGTACTGGCCCGCGCTCAGGCTGAAGGTCTTCCCGGCGATCGAGCACGAGAGCCTGTTCGAGGCCTTCGCCTTCGACACGGTGCTCGACGTCGGCGCGAACGTCGGGCAGTTCGCCGTCGTCGCCGCGGCGCTCGCGCCCGGCGCGCGCGTCCATTCCTTCGAGCCGATCGGGAGTTGCTACGAGACGCTGGAGGCGATCGCCCGCGCCTACCCGGCGATCACGCCGCACCGCTACGCGCTGGGCGCGAGCGCGGGGGAGACGGAGATCAACGTCTCCGCCTACGTGGGCTCGTCCTCGATCCTCGCCTTCGCGGAGGCCCAGGAGCGGATCTATCCCGGGACGTCCGTCGCGCGGCGCGAGCGGATCGCGGTGCGCACGCTCGCCGAGATCGCGGACACGCTGCCGGTCGAGGGCCGCACCCTCCTCAAGCTCGACGTGCAGGGCTTCGAACTCGAGGTCCTCAAAGGGGCCGAGCCGGTGCTCTCCCGCGTCGGACACGTCTATCTCGAGGGCAGCTTCGTCGAGCTCTACGAGGGCCAGGCGCTCGCGGGGGAGATCGTGGCCTGGCTGGCGCAGCGCGGCTTCACGCTGCGCAGCGTCGCCAACGTGGACACCGGCGCCGACCGGCTCCCCGCGCAGGCCGATTTCCTGTTCGCCCGCGCGACCTCCGCGGCCTGACGCGCGGCGGGCCGGCGCCCGCCGGCGAGAGGCCCGTGGAAACCACGCCGCGGGCGCGTGCTTGCCAGGGCCGGAGGTGGGGTGTAGAGCGGCGCATCCTGGAGATCAGCATGAAGATCAGCGTCGTCACCGCGAGCTTCAACTCGGCCGCGACCATCGAGGAGACGCTGCGGTCGGTCAACGCGCAGACCCACCCGGACATCGAGCACATCGTCGTCGACGGCGCCTCGCGCGACGCGACGATGGAGATCGTCCGGTCGGTCGGCGAGCGCGTCGCCGTCGCCGTGTCCGAGCCGGACCGCGGCATCTACGACGCCATGAACAAGGGCCTCGCGCTGGCCACCGGCGACGTGGTCGGCTTCCTGAACTCCGACGACGTCTACGCCCGCCCCGACGCGCTCGCGCTCCTCGCGGCGGCGATCGAGCGCGACGGCGCGGACGCCGCCTACGGAGATCTCGTCTTCGTGCCGGAGGACGACACCTCGCGCGTCGTGCGCTACTGGCGCTCGCGGCCCTACGAGCCGGGCCTGTGCGCGCGGGGCTGGATGCCGGCCCACCCGACCTTCTACGTGAAGACCGAGATGTACCGGCGCCACGGCGTCTTCGACCTCGACTACCGCTATGCGGCCGATTTCGAGATCTGCCTGCGCCTCCTCGACGTGGGACGAATCCGCGCGAGCTACGTCCCGCAGACGCTCGTGCGCATGCGCATGGGCGGCCACTCGACCGGGAGCGTGCGCGCCATCGCACGCTCGAACGTCGAATCCGCCCGCGCCTGCCGCAAGCACGGGCTGCCGGGCGGGCCGCTCTTCATCGCCCGCAAGCTCTCGCGCAAGGTCCCCGAGCTGCTCCGGCGGCCGCGGGAGGCGTGACGTGGCCGGCGGTGGCGCAAGCACGAGCGATCGGCCGCTCTCGGCGCGGGACGCGGGCGCGGCACGCCTCGGCGAACGGGTGGCCTACGCCATCGCGGCCGCGGTGCCGCTCCTCCTGATCTACCTGAGGGAAGTCACCGACGCCGCCGCCGTCGCCGCGGCGCTCGCGCTCATCCTGGCCGCCCACCGGGCGGGGCGGCTGGGAGACGTCGTCGCCACGGCGCGGCGCGCGCCGTCGACGCCCCTCGGCGTCGCCGTGCTCGCGCTCCTCGCCCTCCTCGCGACGTCGGTGGCCTGGAGCCTCGCGCCCGAGCGCGGCGCGGAGCGCGTCGCACACATGGTGGGCGTGACGGTGCTCGCCGTCGGGGCGGTCGCCGCCGCGTCGGTGGGGACGGTGCGGGCCGGGGCGCGCGCGGTCGGGCTCGCGCTCGGGCTCGCGGCGATCGTGCTCATCGCCGAGCACCACACCGGCGCCTACCTCCGCGGCGTGCTCGGGCTGCGCACGGAGATCCACCAGCTCAACCGCGGCGCCGTCGCGATCGCCCTGTTCCTGCCGCTCGCCGTGGCGCTCCTGGCCCGCGACCGGCGCTGGCTCTCGGCCGCGCTGCTGATCGTCCTGTGCTGGGTCGCGGTCATGCGCCTCACGAGCGAGTCGGCGAAGCTCGCGCTCGTCGTGTGCGCCGTCGTGGCGCCGGCGTCGCTCCTCGCACCTCGGTTCACGCGCGGCGCTCTCGCCGCCCTCGTGGGTCTCGGCATGCTCCTCGTCCCGCTCGCCGCGGGGCTCGTCGAGACGTACCTGCCGGACGTGGTCCACCGCATCGTCGGGCCGAGCTCGATCGGGATCCGCGCCGAGATCTGGTCGGCCTTCGCTCATTACGCCTGGGAACGGCCCCTGTTCGGCTACGGTGTCGAGGGCGCACACGGGTTCGTCGCGGCCATGCCCGCGGGCGTGCTGTCCGAGCGCGAGGCCTTCCTGATGAGCCTCAGCCACCCGCACAACGCGCCGCTCCAGGTGCTGTTCGAGCTGGGGCTCGTCGGGGCCGTACTCTCCGGCGTGGTGATCTGGCTCGGCGTGCGCGCCATACCGCCCATGCCGCGCGTGATGGAGGCAGCGGCACTGTCTTCGGTGGCCGGCTTTCACGCCGTCGCCGTGGTCAGCCATGGAGCGTGGCAATCCTGGTTCTATTCGCTCGGCGTTCTTCTCGCGCTCTTGTTCGTATCGACGCGGGGTCGCAACTCGAGGGGAGGGGGCCCGAGCGACGCGAGCGCCGCTTTTCCTTTGATTACAGACCGGGCGCGTGATACTCGCACCGCGACAGCGTCGAGCCCCCGGAAGTTCCGTCGCCCATGACCGAGAGACGCAAGAGAACGTCCTGGAAGCGGGTCTTCGCCGGCGCGCACGACGCGACGATGGCCGGCCTGGCGTTGTTCCTCGCACTCGCCGCGCGCTTCGAGTCGGCCGACTGGCCGGACGATCGTCTCCTCGCGATCTGGATCGTCGGCTTCGTCCTGATCTCGGCCGTGACGTTCCGCGTGTTCGGCCTCGGGCGCGGCATGTGGCGCTTCGCGTCGATCTCCGACCTGCGCGCGATCGTGCTGGCGAGCACGGTCGCGGTCCTGGCGTTCCTGCTCGTCCTGTTCCTGGTCAACCGGCTCGAGGGCTTCCCGCGGGCCGCGGCGCTGATGACATGGTTCACGCTCGTCGTCCTGCTCGGGGCGCCCCGGCTGCTCTACCGTGCGCTCAAGGACGGCGTCCTGCCGAGCCTTCGCCGCGAGCCCGTAGACGAGGAGGTGGAGACGCTCCTCGTCGTCGGCACGGCCGCGGAGGCCGACAAGGTGATCCGCACCTACGGGCTCGAGACGGCCAAGCGCTACAAGGTGCGCGGCATCGTCGACTTCACGCCCAAGAAGGCGGGTAGGGACGTCCGCGGCGTGCCGATCATCGGCCATTTCGGCGAGCTCGAGGAGATCGTGGCGCGGCTCGCCCGTGGCGGCACCACGATCGACGCGATCGTGCTCGCCCCCAACGAGAACAAGGCCCGCCTCCAGGAGGCCACCGTCGCGGCGGCGAAGATCGGCCTGCCGGTGCGCCGGATCGCGAAGACCGCGCTCACCGGCAGCGAGCCGAGCTTCGAGAGCGTCACGCTCGAGGACCTCCTCGGCCGTCGCCCGGTGAGCCTGAAGCTCGACTACGTGCGGTCGCTGGTGCACGACCGCGTGGTGCTCGTGACCGGCGCCGGGGGCAGCATCGGCTCCGAGATTGCGCGCCAGATCGCCTCGCACGGGCCGGCTCGGCTGATCGTGCTCGACCATTCGGAATACGCGCTCTACGAGATCGACCAGGAGCTGGGGACGCGCTGGGGCGACGTGCCCCGCCGCGCCGTCATCGCCAGCGTGCGCGACGTCGAGCGCATCGGCGGGATCATGGCGACGGAGCGCCCGCACGTCGTCTTCCACGCCGCCGCGCTCAAGCACGTGCCGCTGGTGGAGGCGAACGTCTGCGAGGGCGTGCTCACGAACGTCGTGGGCACGCGGGTGGTGGCCGATGCCGCGATGCGCTGCGGCGCCGCCGCCATGGTGCTGATCTCGACGGACAAGGCGATCCGGCCCACCAACGTGATGGGCGCGACGAAGCGGGCGGCCGAGGTCTATTGCCAGGCGCTCGACCTCAGCGGGTCGCGCACGCGCTTCCACACCGTGCGCTTCGGCAACGTGCTGGGCTCGACGGGCTCCGTCGTGCCGCTGTTCAAGCGCCAGATCATGGCGGGCGGGCCCGTGACCGTGACGCACCCCGAGATGCGCCGGTACTTCATGACGATCCGCGAGGCGACGGAGCTCGTCATGCAGGCGGCGGGGGTCGGCATGATCCTGCCCGACCGCGGGCGCATCTTCGTCCTCGACATGGGCGAGCCCGTCCGCATCGTCGACCTCGCGCGCACCCTCATCGCGCTCGCGGGACTGCGCCCGGACGAGGACATCAAGATCAGCTACAGCGGGCTGCGCCCGGGCGAGAAGCTCTTCGAGGAGCTGTTCGACCCCTCCGAGGTCACGGTTCCCGCGGGCGTCGACGGCGTCTTCGTCGCCTCCGTCCGCGCGGTCGAGCGCGACCTCGCCGAGCGGACCGTCGAGAGGCTGGAGGCCGCGGCCGAGTCCGGCGACGCCCGCGCCGCGCGCCGGCTCCTGGCCGAGCTCGTTCCCGAGCTGCCGGTCGATCCGGCACACGATCGCCGACAGGGTGACGCGGTGTCGTCGGCGGACGGGGCCGAGCCGGCGGCGCTGGCGCGATGACCGGTTCGGAACAGGGGCGACGGGCGTAGCAGGGGGGGCGCGTGGATGGCGGACAATGGGCAGACATGGCGCTTCGAGTTCGTGGTGTATGCCGCGAAGCGTTGGCCGCTGGTGATCGGGCTGCCGTTCCTCGTGGGCATCGCTCTGCTCGTTGCGGCGCCCCGGGGAAGCGCTCCGACGCAGCACATCGCCACGGTCGACTTGGCGATGACGGAGACGCAGCGCGAGAGGGCGGCCGTGGTCCTGGGCGGTCTCGCGAAGCGGATGAACGGGAGGGATGTCACGCTCGAGGAGTCCGGCGCCTTCGTTCGGCTCGCAGCCAGCGCGGGCGAGGCGGGCGCCGCCGAGCGGGCCATCGACGATGCGGTCGAAGCCATCCGATCCGACGAGCCATCCTGGCGGGAATGGCAGCTCCTGGAGGCCGAGCTCGCACGGGTCCGGGAGCGGCGTGCGACGGTCGGAGAGCTGCTCGGGCGCGTCTCCGGGCGAGCGCAGAGCATTCGTGACGAGAGCCTCGACGGCGTGGCCGACTTCACGGTGTCCACGATCCAGCTGCTGCGGTTCGCCGAGGAACTCGACGCGGCGGCCAGTGCGATCGTCGCACGGATCGAGGCCCTTCCCGAGGACCTCGTCGTGTCCGAGATCCGCGTGACGTCGTTCGCCCCGGTTCGGCCCGCGGCGCGCTACGTCGCGTTCACCGGCGCGGTCGGGACCCTCGCCCTCGTGCTCCTCGTGCTGTGGCTGCGCTTCGAGAAGAGCCGCGGCGGCGACTTCTGGCGGGGGCGGCTCGCGCCGCTGCTCGCGACGCTGCGCGCGCGCCCGACGTTCAAGCCGTGACGCGGGGCGCCGGGCACGATAAGGAACACCCGCGGGGTGCGAGATCGAGCGTGCGCGCCGCGCACGCGAAGGAGAGAGAGATGACGCGACGCGTCGCATTGATCACGGGCGTCACCGGCCAGGACGGCGCCTACCTGTCCGATCTGCTGCTGCAGAAGGGCTACGAGGTCCACGGGGTCAAGCGTCGATCCTCCTCGTTCAACACCGGGCGCGTGGATCACCTCTACCAGGACCCGCACGAGAAGGACCTGCGGTTCGTGCTCCACTACGGGGACATGACCGACTCGACGAACCTGATCCGCATCCTCGCCGAGGTGCGGCCCACCGAGATCTACAACCTCGCCGCCCAGAGCCACGTCCAGGTCAGCTTCGAGACGCCGGAATACACCGCCAACGCGGACGCGATCGGCACGCTGCGCCTGCTCGAAGGCATCAGACTGCTCGGCCTCGAGAAGACGGCGCGCTTCTACCAGGCCTCGACGTCGGAGCTCTACGGCAAGGTCCAGGAGATCCCGCAGCGCGAGACGACGCCCTTCTACCCGCGCAGTCCCTACGCGGCCGCCAAGCTCTACGCCTACTGGATCACGGTGAACTACCGCGAGGCCTACGGGATGCACGCCTCCAACGGCATCCTGTTCAACCACGAGAGTCCGCTGCGCGGCGAGACCTTCGTCACGCGCAAGATCACCCGCGCCGTCGCCGCGATCGAGCACGGCCTCCAGGATGCGCTCTACGTCGGCAACCTCGACGCCGAGCGCGACTGGGGCCACGCCCGCGAGTACGTCGAGGGCATGTGGCGCATGCTCCAGCAGGACGAGCCGGACGACTACGTGCTCGCCACGGGCGAGAAGCACTCCGTGCGCGAGTTCATCGAGCGCTCCTTCGCCCATGTCGGCCGCCCGATCGTCTGGCGCGGCGCGGGCGTCGAGGAGGTCGGCGTCGAGGAGCGGACCGGTGTCGCTCGGGTCTTCGTCGACGAGCGCTACTTCCGCCCGACCGAGGTCGACCTGCTCCTGGGCGACCCGACCAAGGCCCGCGAGAAGCTCGGCTGGTCGCACCAGACGACGTTCGCGCAGCTCGTCTCGGAGATGATGGACGCCGATCTCGCGCTCGCCGGGCGTGAGCGCGGCCGCAACGCCTGATCCGTCGCGGACGGCATCGGAGAGGAGAGCGCGCGTGTTCGAACTCGAGGGCAAGTCGGTCTTCGTCGCCGGTCATGCCGGCATGGTCGGCTCGGCGCTCGTGCGCCGCTGCGAGGCCGAGGGCCTGCGGGTCGTCGTCGCCGACCGCCGCGGCGTGGACCTGCGCGAGCAGGGCCAGGTCCGCGCCTTCATGGAGGCGACGAAGCCGCAGGTCGTCCTCCTGGCGGCCGCGAAAGTGGGCGGCATCCAGGCCAACGCCACGCGGCCGGGGGACTTCCTCTACGACAATCTGATGATCGCCACGAACGTCATCGAGGCGGCGCGGGTCACGGGCGTCGAGAAACTGCTCTTCCTCGGCTCCTCGTGCATCTATCCCAAGCTCGCGCCCCAGCCGATCGTCGAGGACAGCCTCCTCACCGGGCCGCTCGAGCCGACGAACGAGTGGTACGCCATCGCCAAGATCGCGGGCCTGAAGCTCTGCCAGGCCTATCGCCGCCAGCACGGTTGCGACTTCATCGCCTGCCAGCCGACGAATCTCTACGGCCCCAACGACAATTTCGATCTCGAGACCTCCCACGTCCTGCCGGCCCTGCTGCGCAAGGCGCACGAGGCGCGCGCGTCGGGCACCTCCGAGATGGTCGTGTGGGGGACGGGCACGCCGCGGCGCGAGTTCCTGCACGTGGACGACCTCGCCGACGCCTGCATTCATCTGCTGCGCCACTACAGCGGCGACGATCCGATCAACGTCGGTGTCGGGCGCGACCTGACGATCGCCGAGCTCGCCCGCCTCGTCGCGGACACGGTCGGCTTCGAGGGCGAACTCGTGTTCGACACGTCCAAGCCCGACGGAACGCCGCGCAAGATCCTCGACGTCGGGCGCCTCCACGCGCTCGGCTGGGAGGCGCGCATCGGGCTGCGCGAGGGGCTCGCGTCGTACTATGACTGGTTCGAGGCCCATCACGGAGCCGGCGCCCGGGCCCGATAGCCCGCGCCCCGGCGCCCGTAAGGTTGCACACGCGGCATGATCCTCCTCCTCGCCCTCGCCTCGGCCGCCGCGCTCTCGGCCGCGCTCGTCGTCGCGCTCTTCCCCCTCATGCGCCGCTACGCGCTGGCGCGCCCGAACGCGCGTTCGAGCCATCGGGTGCCGACGCCGCAGGGCGGTGGCATCGCCGTCGTCGGCGCGACGCTCGTCGTCGGCGCCGCGGCCCTGTGGACGGCGGGCCTCCCGCCGGAGGCGGCGACGCAGGTCCTGGTGCTCGCGGGCGCGACGCTGCTCCTCGCCGTGATCGGCGCGGTCGACGACATCCGGCCGCTGCCGGTCCTGCCGCGGCTGCTCCTGCAGGCCTTCTCGGTCGCCGCCGTCGTCTGGGCTTCCAGCGCGACGGGGCGGGTGCTCGGGATCGACGTGCCGCTCTGGCTCGAGATCGCGATCGCCACGATCGCAGGTCTGTGGTTCGTGAACCTGACGAACTTCATGGACGGGCTCGACTGGCTCACCGTCGCGGCCATGGTCCCGATCACGGCGACGATCGCCGCGCTCGGCCTCGCGGGGATCGTGGAGACGCCGGAGGGCATCGTGGCGGCGGCGCTGCTCGGCGCGCTCGTGGGCTTCGCGCCGTTCAACCGGCCGGTCGCGCGCCTGTTCCTGGGCGACGTCGGCTCGCTGCCGATCGGGCTCCTCGTCGCGTGGCTCTTGTTCGGCCTCGCCGCGCAAGGGCACGTCGTCGCGGCGATCCTGCTGCCGCTCTATTCCTGCAGCGACGCGACGCTCACGCTGCTGCGCCGCGCCGCGCGCCGCGAGCCGGTCTGGCAGGCGCACCGCTCCCACTACTACCAGCGCGCCACCGATCTCGGCCTCGGCGCGCTGGAGATCTCGGGGACGATCTTCGCCGCCAACGTCGTGCTGGCACTCCTCGCGGTGGGCTCGATCGTTGTCGAGGGCCTCGCCGCGGACGTCGGGGCGCTCGTCCTCGGGGGCGCGGTCGTGGCGGGCGTACTGCTGCGCTTCGGCCGGTCCCGCTCGCGCCTGGAGGCGACCCGATGAACGCCCCCCTCGTCGCGCTGACCGGCGCCACCGGCTTCGTCGGGCGCCATCTGCTGTCGGACCTGCGCGCCCACGGCTATCGCGTCCGCCTGCTGCTGCGCCGCCCCACCGAGGCGGCGCCGGATGCCGATTCCGCGGTCATCGGCGACCTGGCGCGCCCGATGAACATGGCGCGCGCGCTCGAAGGCGTCGATGCGATCGTCCATTCGGCCGGGATCGCCCACGCCATGTCCGGGCGGCCGGAGGACGACTACCGCTCCGTCAATACCGAGGCGACGATCGCGCTCGCGCGCGCGGCGGAGCGCGGCGGCGTGAGGCGCTTCGTGTTCCTGTCCTCCGTGCGCGCGCAGACGGGCCCGTGCGCCGACGGCGTCGTCGACGAGACGCGCCCGGCCGCGCCGACGGACGCCTACGGGCGCTCGAAGCTCGCGGCCGAGGAGGGCCTCGCGACGCTCGGGCTCGACTGGGCGGCGCTGCGCCCCGTGCTCGTCTACGGGCCGGGCGTGAAGGGCAACATGGCCTCGCTCGCCCGGCTCGCGGCGACGCCCTGGCCGCTGCCGTTCGGCGGACTGCGCGCGCGTCGCTCGCTCCTCGCGCTCGAGAACCTGGCCGAGGCGGTGCGCACCGTGATCGCCGCCGAGGGGCGGCTGTGCCGGCCCTATCTCGTCGCCGACGACGGTGCCTGGACGCTTCCCGAGATGATCGCGGCGATGCGCCGGGGGAGCGGTGGGCGCCCCATGCTCCTGCCCGTGCCGCAGGCCCTCGTCTCGGCCCTGCTGCGGGTCGCCGGCCGCGGCGAGGCCGCCGAGCGGCTGACGGGGGATCTCGTCGTGGACACGGGCGCGCTGAAGGCGCTCGGCTGGCGCCCGCTCGTCGCCACGCCCGACGGACTCGCGCGGCTGGCCCGGGACGCCGCGGCGTGAGCCGGCGCGGCCGGAGCCGGCTCGGTTCCGCCGGCATCGTCATCTGGAACGGCGTCGTGCCCGGTGCGGCGCGGGACTTCGAGCGCTGGCACGACGAGGAGCACCTGGCCGAGCGCCTCGCCATCCCCGGCTTCCTGCGCGCCCGCCGCGGCATCGCCGTCGACGGCGGCGATGCGTACCTGACGCTCTACGACGTCGCGGATGCGACCGCGATCGGCGAGGGCGCCTACCCCGCGCGGCTCGACGCACCGACCCCCTGGACGCGGCGGATCATGCCGCTGATGCGCGACACCGCCCGCATCCTGTGCCGGGTCGCGGCCGCGTCCGTGCGAGGGGAGGACGAGGGGGACCGGGAGGGCGATCGGCTCGTCGC
>NZ_JBGMWH010000028.1:0-37665 GCF_041514305.1 Salinarimonas chemoclinalis | reverse complement strand
GCGCGTTTCGCCCCCGGTTGGAAAACCCCCTCCCGCTGCTTAAGTCACCATCCAACGCCGATCGCCCGAACCGGAGCGCACCGAAGTGTCCCACGACGATCCCGCCGCCCCGCGCATGCACGCCACGACGATCCTCATGGTCCGCAAGGACGGCAAGCTCGTCGTCGGCGGGGACGGGCAGGTGAGCCTCGGGCAGACGATCGTGAAGGGCAACGCCCGCAAGGTGCGCACGCTCGCCAAGGGCGCGGTGATCGGCGGCTTCGCCGGCGCCACCGCCGACGCCTTCACGCTGTTCGAGCGGCTGGAGGCCAAGCTCGAGCAATATCCCGGGCAGCTCGTGCGCGCCTGCGTCGAGCTCACCAAGGATTGGCGCACGGACCGCTACCTGCGCCGGCTGGAAGCCATGATGCTCGTCGCCGACAAGGACGTCGGCCTGCTGCTCTCCGGCGCCGGCGACGTGCTCGAGCCGGAGGCGGGCGTGATGGCGATCGGGTCGGGCGGCAACTACGCGCTCGCCGCCGCCCGCGCGCTGATGGACACCGATCTCGACGCGGAGACCGTCGTGCGCCGCTCGCTGCGGATCGCGGCGGACATCTGCGTCTACACCAACGGCAACCTCGTCATCGAGAGCCTGGAGAGCGCCGTCTGATGGCGCGCGCGCCGGCAATGGCCGTGCCCCTACGCCTCGGCGCAGGAGGGCATGGCGTCGAGCGTCGCCGCGAGCGCGGGCGGGAGGCCGGACGTGTCGGCGCGCATGGCGATGCAGCCGGCCCTCCCCTCGGCGACGATCGCGGGCTTGCCGTTGGCGTCGAACACCCGCCAGAGATCGGCCTTCTCCGCGTAGGCGGGAAGATTGGCGAGGGAGCGCGTCCAGCGCCGGCGGGCCTCGACCTCCGGCACGTCGTGGCCGCCCTCGGCGACCCGGCGGGCGATGCGCTGCAGGCACGTCTCCACCATCGCGACGCCGAAGTAGAGGATGACGACCTCCATGCCGGCCGCACGCGCGGTGTCGACCGTGCGCAGATGCGTCCGTCCCGCCAGCGTCGTCTCGAGCGAGAACGAACGTCGCGCGGCGATCAGGTCGTCGATCAGCCCCACCGCCATGCGCGACGCCCGGATGCGGCCCTTCTCCACATTGAGGGGAGAGATGCCGCGCGCCAGCTCGTCGAGGTTGACGAACTCGTCCGAGCCCGACACCGCCCGGATGTGCCGGAAGGCGTAGGTCGTCTTCCCCACCCCGTTCGCCCCGGCGATCAGCCACAGTCTCGCAGCCATCGCGTTCCCCTCCTCACCGCGCACCGATCATCACAGGATCCGGCATGACCACCTTCTCCCCCCGCGAGATCGTCTCCGAACTCGATCGTTACATCGTCGGGCAGACGGACGCCAAGCGCGCGGTCGCCATCGCGCTGCGCAACCGCTGGCGCCGCCAGCAGCTCACCGGCCCGATCCGGGACGAGGTGATGCCCAAGAACATCCTCATGATCGGCCCCACCGGCTGCGGCAAGACCGAGATCGCGCGCCGCCTCGCCAAGCTCGCCAAGGCGCCCTTCCTCAAGGTCGAGGCGACCAAGTTCACCGAGGTGGGCTATGTCGGGCGCGACGTCGAGCAGATCGTGCGCGACCTCGTCGAGATCGGCATCGGCCTCGTCAAGGAGGAGCGCCGGCGCGCGGTGAAGGCCAAGGCGGAGATGGCGGCCGAGGACCGGGTGCTCGACGCCCTCGTCGGCCCCGGCTCGGGCCAGGCGACGCGGGATTCCTTCCGCAAGAAGCTGCGCGCGGGCCTGCTCGACGACAAGGAGATCGAGCTCGAGATGCAGGCGGGCGGGGGCGGCGTGCCGATGCTGGAGCTGCCGGGCATGCCCGGCGCCTCGGTGGGCGCGATCTCGCTGGGCGACATGTTCGGGAAGGCCTTCGGCGGGCGCACCAAGCCGCGGCGGCTCACCGTGAAGGACGCCTACGAGCCGTTGATCGCCGAGGAGAGCGACAAGCTGCTCGACCAGGAGGCGCTCGTCGCCGACGCCATCCGCGAGGTGGAGAACGCCGGCATCGTCTTCCTCGACGAGATCGACAAGGTCTGCGCCCGCGAGGGTCGCTCGGGCGCCGACGTCTCGCGCGAGGGCGTGCAGCGCGACCTGCTGCCCTTGATCGAGGGTACCACCGTCGCGACCAAGCACGGGCCGGTGAAGACCGACCACATCCTGTTCATCGCGTCGGGCGCCTTCCACGTCTCCAAGCCCTCCGACCTCCTGCCGGAGTTGCAGGGGCGCCTGCCGATCCGCGTCGAGCTCTCCCCGCTCGACGTCGACGACTTCCGCCGCATCCTCACCGAGACCGAGGCGAGCCTGATCAAGCAGTCGGTGGCACTGCTGGCGACGGAGGGCGTCACGCTGGCCTTCACCGACGACGGCATCGACGCGCTCGCCCGCATCGCGGTGGAGGTGAACTCCAACGTCGAGAACATCGGCGCCCGCCGCCTCCAGACGGTGATCGAGCGCACGCTGGACGAGATTTCCTTCTCCGCCTCCGAGAAGGGCGGTGAGACGGTGACGATCGACGGGGACTACGTCCGCACCCGGGTGGCGGACCTGGCGAAGAACGCGGACCTGAGCCGGTTCATCCTGTGAGGCGAGGCGGCGCGCCGCCGCGTCAGGCGAGCCCCGCGAAGGGCAGGAGCGAGAGCGCGATCAGGAACACGACGCCCGCGACGATCGTCGTCCAGATCGCCTTCTCGACGAGCGCCGGCGCCACCGGCGCGCCCGGCTCGGTGCCGGGGATCATCTCGGTCGTCTCGTGCTGGCTGCGCACGCCGAAGGGCAGCACGGCGAAGAGCATGATCCACCACACGACGAAGTAGAACGCCAGCGCGCCGGTGATGCCGGTCCCGAACAGGACCATGCCGAGCGCGACCGAGAGCGCGATCAGCGCCACGATCACGGTCACGGCGGCGGGGAGCGACGTGGCCAACAGCTTCACGGTGTCGACGGGCGAGCGCATCGTCTCAGGCCTGTTCCAGCTCGACGAGGGTACCGCAGAAGTCCTTCGGGTGCAGGAACAGCACCGGCTTGCCGTGGGCGCCGATCTTCGGCTCGCCGCCGCCCAGGACCCGCGCGCCGTCCGCGATCAGCTTGTCGCGGGCGGCGATGATGTCCTCCACCTCGTAGCAGACGTGGTGGATGCCGCCGTCGGCGTTGCGCTCCAGGAACTTCGCGATCGGGCTGTCCGCGCCCAGCGGCTCGAGCAGCTCGATCTTGGTGTTGGGCAGCGTGATGAACACGGTCGTCACCCCGTGCTCCCGCTGCTCGACCGGCGCGGAGACCTCCGCGCCGAGCGTGTCGCGGTAGACGGCGCTCGCCTTGGCGATGTCGGCGACCGCGATCGCCACGTGGTTCAGCCGGCCGATCATCGCGCCCGTCCCTCCCATGCTGGTGTTGACCTCGTCATACCTCGACGACGAGGACGTGGCACGCGGGCTTTTTGCCCCATTGCCCATTGACCGCCGAGCGCACCGCGCGGGCGACCGCCGTCTCGACGAAGTCGCTGTCGCGGCGCTTGCCCCGCGGCAGCCCGTCCAGCGTGCGCCCGATGGCGTCGGCGACGATGTCGATGATCTCCTCGCCGGCCTTGGTGAGCAGCGGCAGGCCCATCACGTCGACCGCCGGGTCGCCCTGGATCTCGCCGCGGGCGTCGATGGCGATCGCCACCGTGACGATGCCCGACGCCGCGAGCTTGCGCCGCTCGGGGAGCGCGCGGTCGTCCTCGGCGACGACGATGTCGCCGTCCTTGTAGAGCCGCCCGACCTTGACGTGGTCGACCACCTCCGGCGTGCCCGGGGCGAGGCGCACCATCGCACCGTCCTTGGCCACGACGACGTGGGGCACGCCGCAGGAGCGGGCGAAGCGGGCGTGCTCGGCGATGTGCACCGCCTCGCCGTGGGCGGGGATGACGCAGGCGGGGCGCAGCCAATCGTACATCATGCGCATCTCGCCCCGGCGCGGGTGTCCGGAGACGTGGACGAGGCCGTCCGCGTCCGTGACGATGCCGATGCCCGCCGTGGCGAGCTGGTTCATGATCGCGCCGATGGCCTTCTCGTTGCCGGGGATCTGGCGCGAGGAGAACACGACCCGGTCGCCGGGGGCGAGCGCGATCGCCGGGTGGTCGTCCCGGGCGATACGCGCGAGCGCCGCGCGCGGCTCGCCCTGCGAGCCGGTGAGCAGCACGACCACCTTGTCGCGCTGGAGCCGGTCGTAGGCGTCCGCCGAACGGAAGGGCTTGATGCCGTCGAGATAGCCGAGCTCGCGTGCCACGATGGCGACGCGCTCCATCGCCCGGCCGACCAGCACGACCTCGCGGCCGCACTCCTCCGCCGCGATCGCCACCGCGCGCAGGCGCGCCACGTTCGAGGCGAAGGTGGTCACCGCCACGCGGTAGGGCGAGGCCTTGATCACCTCGGCGAGCCCCTCGGCAACCGCCTGCTCGCTGGGGCTCACGCCCTCGCGCATGACGTTGGTGGAATCCGAGATCGCGGCGATGACGCCCTCGTCCCCAAGCTTGCGGAAGTCCGCCTCGTCGGTGATGTCGCCGGCGGTCGGCGTCATGTCGATCTTCCAGTCGCCGGTATGCACGACGAGTCCCGCCGGCGAGCGGATGGCCAGCGCGTGCGATTCCGGGATGGAGTGCGCGACGGGGATGTACTCGATCGAGAACGGCCCGGCCTCGGTGCGCCGGCGCGGCTCGACCACCCGGATGTCGATCTTCGGCGCGCCCGGCTCGCCCAGGCGGCGCGCCTCGAGCAGGTTCGCGGCGAAGCGCGTCATGTAGACCGGCACCTTCAGGCGCGGCCACAGGTCGATCAGCGCACCGATGTGATCCTCGTGCGCGTGGGTGATGAAGATCGCGGCGAGCTGCTTCCTGCGCTGCTCGATCCAGCCGATGTCCGGCAGGACGAGATCGACGCCCGGCGCCTCCTCGCCCGCGAAGCTCAGCCCGCAATCCACCATGACGAATCGCTGGTCGCCCCGCGGCCCGAAGCCGTAGAGCGCCGCATTCATGCCGATCTCGCCCAGCCCGCCCAGCGGCAGGAAGACGAGCTCGTTGTTCTGGTCAGCCATGTGTCCGTGTCACCTTCGTCCTTCGTGTGGGTGCGAACCCCGTCATTCGCCATCGTCACGGGAGATGATCGTCATGTCGCCGGCCTCGATCGTCTCGATGCCGGCCTCCGTCTCGAGGAGGAGGCGGCCCTGGCCGTCGAGCCCGGCCACCCTCCCCCGCAGAAATCCATCGGCGACGCGCACGCGGGCGCCGCCCTCTCGCCCCGCGGCCTGCGCCAGCCACGCCTCCCGTATACGCGCGAGCCGCGCTCCGGGGTCCGCGGCCGCGAAGGCGGCGAGGCGCTCGGCCAGCGCGTCCGACAGCGCGAGGAACAGGCGCTCGCGCCCGACCCCCGGCGCGACGTCGGCGAGGCGCGCCACCGGATAGGGCGCGTGCGTCGGCGCACCGGCGACGTTGACGCCGAAGCCCATCACCAGCCCCGCCCGCCCGTCGGGGCGCGCCACCCCGTCGAGCAGGATACCAGCCAGCTTCCCACCGTCGAGCAGAAGGTCGTTGGGCCACTTCAGGGCGAAGCGGCCGGCGGCCCGCTGCGGCGCGACGGCGCGCACGGCGTCCAGGAGCGCGAGCCCGGCGAGGTAGCCGAGCTGCGGCGCCTCGCGCATCGGGCAGGGCGCCACCAGCGCCAGGGACGCGTGGAGGTTCCCCTCCGGCGACGCCCAGGCCCGCCCGAGGCGCCCGCGTCCCGCCTCCTGGCGCGCGGCGACGATCCACAGCGGCCCGGATGCGCCGGCGCGCAGCGCGGCGGCGGCATCGTCGTTGGTCGACCCCGTGAGTGCGCGCGCCTCGAGGGCGTATCCGAGCGCGCGGGCGTGCGGCGAGAGCTCCACCCGCTCAGGACAACGATTGCGCGGCGATCAGCGCCGCCGCGAAGAGCGGCGCCGGCACCAGCCAGAAGATCAGGTTGAACACGCTCGACACGACCATGACCCCGCCGAGCGGTGCCGGCATCGGGTCGAAGGGCGCCACCGGCTCGTCGAAATACATGACCTTGACGATGCGCAGATAGTAGTACGCGCCCGGCACGCTCGCCACCACCGCGATCACGGCGAGGATTGCGAGGCCCGCCTCCACCGCCGCGAGGAAGACGTAGAGCTTGGCGAAGAAGCCGGCGAGCGGGGGGATGCCCGCGAGCGAGAGCACCACGGCCGCGAGGCAGAAGGCGAGGCCGGGGTGGTGCTTGTGGACACCGGCGAGGTCGGAGATGTCCTCGAGCACGACGCCGCCACGGCGCATGCCCAGGATGCAGGCGAAGCCGCCGAGCGTCAGCACGAGGTAGATCGCCATGTAGATGAGCACGCCCTGCACGCCGGCCTCCGTGCCGGCGGCGAGGCCGACGAGCGCGAAGCCGACGTTGCCGATGGAGGAGTACGCCATCAGGCGCTTGAGGTTCGTCTGCCCGATCGCGGCGAAGGAGCCGAGGATCACCGAGGCGAGCGAGATGAAGATCACGATCTGCCGCCACTCGTCGACGATCGTCGGGAAGGCGTCCATGAACAGGCGCACGGCCAGCGCCATCGCCGCCATCTTCGGCGCGGAGGCGAAGAAGGCGGTGACCGGCGTCGGCGCGCCCTCGTAGACGTCCGGCGTCCACATGTGGAACGGCACGGCCGAGATCTTGAAGGCGACGCCGGCGGCGACGAAGACGAGGCCGAAAATCGCGCCCGTCGAGGCGCCTCCGGCGAGCGCGAGTTGGATGCCCTCGAAGGAGACGGTGCCCGTGAAGCCGTAGACCAGCGAGGCGCCGTAGAGCAGCAGGCCCGAGGACAGCGCGCCGAGCACGAAGTACTTGAGGCCGGCCTCGGTGGAGCGCCCGTCGTCGCGGTGGAGCGAGGCGATGACGTAGGCGGCCAGCGACTGCAGCTCGAGGCCCATGTAGAGCGCGATCAGGTCGCCCGCGGAGACCATCACCATCATGCCGATCGTGGCGAGCACGATCAGGATCGGGTACTCGAACCGGTCGATGCCCAGCCGCCGGAAGTGGTCGTGGGACATCATCAGCGCCGTGATCGAGCCGATCAGCACGAGCACCTTGAAGAAGCGCGCGAAGGCGTCGTTCACGAAGGCGCCGAAGAAGGTCACCTGCGTCTCGGCCGGCGCGAGGAAGACGAGCGCCAGCGACACCAGCATGAGCCCGATCGCGCCGGCCGAGACGAGCGCCGTCGAGCGCTCGCCGCGGAAGGCGCCGATCAGCACGAGAACGAGCGCGCCCGCCGCCAGCACGATCTCCGGCAGGGCCGGGCCGAGCGCGGGGACGGGGAAGACGGGGAGCGGGACGGCCGATTCGGGCAGCATGTCAGGTCCTCACTGCGCGCCGGCGAGGGCGGTGGCCGCCCCCTCGAGCGCGGGCGCGGCAGCCCGCAGCACGGCTTCCGTCGGCGCCGCGAAGGCGTCGAGGATCGGCTGCGGCTGGACGCCGTAATAGATGACGAGCAGGACGAGCGGGGCGAGCAGCACGATCTCGCGACGCGTCAGGTCCGGCAGGGCGGCGAGCGCGGGCTTCTCCAGCGGGCCGTTCATCACCCGCCAGTAGAGCCACAGTGCGTAGGCGGCCGAGAGGATGACGCCGAAGGCGGCGAAGAACGCCACCCAGAAATTCGCCTGGAAGGCGCCCATCATGGTCAGGAACTCGCCGACGAAGCCCGACGTGCCGGGCAGGCCCACGTTCGCCATGGTCAGCGTCAGGAAGACGATGGCGTAGAGCGGCATCCTGCTCGTGAGGCCGCCGAAGGCGGCGATCTCGCGGGTGTGCATGCGGTCGTAGATCACGCCGACGCACAGGAACAGCGCCCCCGATATCAGCCCGTGCGAGACCATCTGGAACATGGCGCCCTCGATGCCCTGCGGGGTCATCGTGAACAGGCCCATGGTGACGAAGCCCATGTGCGCCACCGACGAGTAGGCGATGAGCTTCTTCATGTCCTCCTGCATCAGCGCGACGAGGGAGGTGTAGATGATCGCGATCACCGAGAGCGTGAACACGAGCGGCGCGAACTCCACCGACGCGTCCGGGAACATCGGCAGCGAGAAGCGCACGAAGCCGTAGCCGCCCATCTTCAAGAGGATGCCGGCCAGGATCACGGAGCCCGCGGTCGGCGCCTCGACGTGGGCGTCCGGCAGCCAGGTGTGGACCGGCCACATCGGCATCTTCACCGCGAACGAGGCGAAGAAGGCGAGCCACAGCCACCATTGCAGGGAGGGATCGAAGCCGAAGGCGAGCAGGCGCTCGATGTCGGACGTGCCCGCCGTCCAGTACATCGCGATCATCGCGATGAGCATCAGCACGGAGCCGAGCAGTGTGTAGAGGAAGAACTTGAACGAGGCGTAGATGCGCCGCTTGCCGCCCCAGATGCCGATGATGAGGAACATCGGGATCAGAACCGCCTCGAAGAAGATGTAGAACAGGAACAGATCGAGCGCCACGAAGACGCCGATCATCAGCGTCTCGAGCACCAGGAAGGCGACCATGTACTCCTTCACCCGCTTCGTGATCGTCTCGAACGAGGCGAGGATGCAGAACGGCATCAGGAAGGCGGTGAGCAGCACGAACGGCATCGAGAAGCCGTCGACGCCGAGCTTGAAGGCGATCTCCGGCGAGATCCAGGCGTGGCTCTCGACGAGCTGGAAGCCCGGCAGGGCGGTGTCGAAGCGCGCCCAGGCGACGAGCGCCAGCAGGAAGGTGACGACCGTGGTCGCCAAGGCGGCCCAGCGCACGTTGGAGAGCGTCGCCTCGTCCTCGCCGCGCTGGACGAGGATGAAGGCCGCGCCGACGAGCGGGAGGACGAGGAGCCCGAAGAGTATGCCGAAGCCGAACATCAGCGGGCTCCCGTGACGAGATACCAGGTGACCAGCGCCGCGACGCCGATCATCATGACGAAGGCGTAGTGGTAGATGTACCCGGTCTGCAGCCGCACGACCCAGGAGGTCGCATCGAGCACGCGGGCGGAGACGCCGTCGGGACCGAGCCCGTCGATCACCTTGCCGTCGCCGGTGCGCCACAGGAAGCGGCCGAGCCTCTTGGCCGGGCGCACGAACAGCATGTCGTAGAGCTCGTCCACGTACCACTTGTTCAGCAGGAAGCGGTAGAGCACCGGGTGCCGGGCCGCGAGGCGCACCGGCACGGACTTGTCGCGGATGTACATCCAGAACGCCAGGGCGAAGCCGATCACCATGGCGACGAAGGGCGACCACACGACCCAGGCCGGGACGTAGTGGAAGTCCTCCATGATCGTGTTGCCCTCGCGGGTGTAGATCGCGCCTTCCCAGAACTGCCGCCAGTCGTCGCCGACGAAGCTCTCCTTGAACAGGAAGCCCGCCGCGAGCGCGCCGACCGCCAGGATGCCGAGCGGGATCGTCATCACGAGCGGGCTCTCGTGCGGCGCGTGCCCGTGACCGTGCCCGTGGCCGTGGCCGCCGTGCTCGTGCGCGGCCGCGCTCGCCGGCTCGAGGTCCCGGTCGTGGGCGCCGTGGTCGACGCCCTCGTGATCGTGGTGCCCTCCGGAGGCGTGTGCGGAGTCCCCATGGCCGGCCCAGCGCGGCGCGCCCTCGAAGGCGAGGAAGAACAGGCGCCAGGAGTAGAACGAGGTGAACAGCGCCGCGATCACGGTGGCCACGAAGGCGACGTCGCCCGCCGTCGTCGGCGACGCGTAGGCGGCCTCGATCACCGCGTCCTTCGAGTAGTAGCCCGCGGTGAAGGGGAAGCCCGTGAGCGCCAGCGTCCCGATCGCCATCATCGCGGCGGTGAAGGGGATGTGGCGGCGCAGGCCCCCCATGTTGCGCAGGTCCTGCTCGTGGTGCAGCGCGTGGATGACCGAGCCCGCGCCGAGGAAGAGCAGCGCCTTGAAGAAGGCGTGCGTGAACAGGTGGAACACGCCCACGCCGTAGGCGCCGACGCCCAGCGCCACGAACATGTAGCCGAGCTGCGAGCAGGTCGAATAGGCGATCACGCGCTTGATGTCGTTCTGCACGAGCCCGACGGTGGCCGCGAAGAAGGCGGTGAGTGCGCCGATGTAGGTGACGACCGTGAGCGCGAGGGGCGTGTACTCGTAGAGCGGCGACATGCGCGCCACCAGGAACACGCCCGCCGTCACCATGGTCGCGGCGTGGATCAGCGCGGAGACCGGGGTCGGGCCCTCCATCGCGTCCGGCAGCCAGGTGTGCAGCAGGAACTGCGCCGACTTGCCCATCGCGCCCATGAACAGGAGCAGCGCCGCGAGCTCGAGCGCGCCGACGTTGGACAGCCCGAGCAGCACCGGCCCCTCGCCGCCCTCGGCGTAGGCGGCGATCTGCGCGAAGATCTCCTCGAACTGCACCGAGCCGAACAGGAAGAACACCGCGAAGATGCCCAGCGCGAAGCCGAAATCGCCCACGCGGTTGACGACGAAGGCCTTGAGCGCGGCGGCGTTGGCCGAGGGCTTCTGGTACCAGAAGCCGATCAGCAGGTAGGAGGCGAGACCCACGCCCTCCCAGCCGAAGAACATCTGGACGAGGTTGTCCGACGTCACCAGCATGAGCATGGCGAAGGTGAACAGCGACAGGTAAGCGAAGAACCGCGGCCGCGACGGGTCCTCGTGCATGTAGCCGATCGAGTAGAGGTGCACGAGCGCCGAGACGGTGTTGACGACGACGAGCATCACCACGGTGAGCGTGTCGATCCGGAACGCCCAGTCGACCGAGAGCCCGCCCGAGACCATCCAGGTCGCCACCTGGACGCGGAAGACGTTCGGCCCCTCGCCCATCGCCACGTCGAAGAAGGCGACCCAGGACAGGGCCGCCGAGACGACGAGGAGCGCCGTCGTGACGATCTCGCTCGGGCGCGCGCCGATGAAGCGGCCGAAGATGCCGGCGACGAGGAAGCCGAGCAGCGGCAGGAAGACGATCGCTTGGTACATGGCGCGGCCTTCAGCCCTTCATCGTGTTGATGTCTTCCACCGCGATCGTGCCGCGGTTGCGGAAGAAGATGACCAGGATCGCGAGGCCGATCGCCGCCTCCGCCGCCGCGACCGTCAGCACGAACAGCGCGAAGACCTGGCCGACGATGTCGTTCAGGAAGGCGGAGAAGGCGACGAGGTTGATGTTCACGGCGAGCAGGATGAGCTCGACCGACATCAGGATGACGATCACGTTGCGCCGGTTGAGGAAGATGCCCACCACGCCGAGCGTGAACAGGATCGCGGCGACGGTGAGGAAGTGGGTCAGGCCGATCATCGCGCGTCCTCCTCAGGCGTCTTCGCGGGGGCGGACGGGGGCGGGCACGCCGGATCCGGATCCGAGCCCCTCGCCGATCGGCGGCGACGTCATGCCGATCGCCTCCTCCTTCGTGCGCGCGGCCTGACGCGCCGCGTCCTGGCGCTTCACACCGACGCGATCGCGCAGGGTGAGGACGATGGCGCCGATCATGGCGACGAGCAGGATCAGGCCCGAGAGCTGGAAGAAGTAGACGTAGCGGGTGTAGAGCACCGAGCCGAGCGCGGCGGTGTTCGTCATCACCGGCACCTCGCCGGCGACCGGCTGGGCGGCGAGCAGCGCCGGGTCGACGGCGTAGGTCGTGACCACCAGGATCAGCTCGACGAGGAAGATCACCCCCACCGTGGCGCCGATCGGCAGGTATTGCAGCACCCCCTGGCGCAGGCTGGCGAAGTCGATGTCGAGCAGCATGATGACGAACAGGAACAGCACCGCCACGGCGCCGACGTAGACGACGATCAGGATCATCGCCAGGAACTCGGCCCCGAGCAGCACGAACAGCCCCGCCGCGTTCACGAAGGCGAGGATGAGGAAGAGCACGGCGTGGACGGGATTGCGGGAGGCGATCACCAGGAAGGCCGAGGCCACCGTGATGCCGGCGAAGAGGTAGAAGAAGGCTGCCGTGACGCTCATGCTCGCTCGCTCGAAGCCCGTGGAGCCGGCCCGCGGGCGGCGTTTGGCGCCCCGCGTCGCGGTGGGCTCTGGAGGAAGCCGCCCGGAGGCTCCGGGCGGCTCGTCTATAGACCCGCGTTCGCAGGCGCACAACCCGATGCGCGCCCGTCCCGCATCGTTCTCAGCGGTACGGCGCGTCGAGCGCGATGTTCTTCGCGATCGCTCTCTCGTAACGCTCGCCGTTCTCGAGCAGCTTCTGCTTGTCGTAGAGCAGCTCCTCGCGGGTCTCGACCGAGAACTCCATGCCGGGACCCTCGACGATCGCGTCGACGGGGCAGGCCTCGGCGCAGAAGCCGCAGTAGATGCACTTGACCATGTCGATGTCGTAGCGGGTCGTGCGACGCGTGCCGTCGTTGCGCCGCGGCCCCGCCTCGATGGTGATCGCCTGCGCCGGGCACACCGCCTCGCAGAGCTTGCAGGCGATGCAGCGCTCCTCCCCGTTGGGGTAGCGGCGCAGCGCGTGCTCGCCCCGGAAGCGCGGCGAGCGCGGGTTCATCTCGAACGGGTAGTTCAGGGTCGCCTTGGGCTTGAAGAAGTAGCGCAGCGACAGCACGAAGGCGGCCGCGAACTCCTTCAGGAACAGCGACTTGGCGCTCTGGTCGAGCTTCATGGCGAAACCTCCTCTCGAGGTCCTCTCGTACGTGTCCGCTCAGCCGCCGAGCGCGCGCCCGGCGAAATAGCCGACGATTGGGAAGGCCACCACGGTCGCGGCGAGGAGCAGCACGCGCAACAGCTTGATGCGCCGCTCGAAATCCGCCTTGTCCGCCGCCGTCTCGCTGTCGTCGAGACGGCGCAGCCGGCCTTCCACCACGCCGGCGACGATCCTGTAGTCCACCCAGCCGACCACGAGGCCGATGAAGGCCCCGATCAGGCCGGCGGGCGAGATCCAGTCCATCCGTCTCAGGCTCCCATGCCCGGGGCGAGCCCCGTGAGCTTGAGCACGAAGGCCACGATCACCACGGCCGCCAGCGACAGGGGCAGGAACACCTTCCAGCCCAGCCGCATCAGCTGGTCGTAGCGGTAGCGCGGCACGAACGCCTTCACCATGGCGAACATGAAGAAGACGAGCGACATCTTGAGGACGAACCAGACGATCCCCGGCACCCAGGTGAAGGGCGCGATCGGGAACGGCGGCAGCCAGCCGCCGAGGAACATGATCGTCATCAAGGCGCACATGGTCATGATGGCCACGTACTCGCCCAGCATGAACAGCAGGTAGGGGGTGGAGGAGTACTCCACCATGAACCCCGCCACGAGCTCGGATTCCGCCTCCGGCAGGTCGAAGGGCGGGCGGTTCGTTTCCGCGAGCGCCGAGATCAGGAAGATCACGAACATCGGGAACAGCCACAGCCAGTACCAGCCGAAGATGCCCCATTCGGAATTCTGCGATTCGACGATCGCGGTGAGGTTCAGAGAGCCGACGCACAGCAGCACCGTGATGATCACGAAGCCGATCGAGACCTCGTAGGAGATCATCTGCGCCGCCGAGCGCAGGGCGCCGAGGAAGGCGTACTTCGAGTTCGAGGCCCAGCCGGCCATGATCACGCCGTAGACCTGCAGCGAGGACACGGCGAAGATGAACAGGATGCCGACGTTGATGTCCGCGATCACCCAGCCCGCGTCGACCGGGATCACCGCCCAGGCGGTGAGCGCCAGGAAGACGAGCACCAGGGGCGCCAGCAGGAACAGCCCCTTGTTCGCCGAGGCCGGGATCACCGGCTCCTTGAGCACGAACTTGAGCAGATCGGCGAAGCTCTGCAGCAGCCCCCACGGCCCGACCACGTTGGGTCCCCGGCGCAGCTGCACCGCCGCCCAGATCTTGCGGTCGGCGTAGAGGACGTAGGCGATGTAGATCATCAGGATCGACATCAGCGCGAAGCTGGCGAGCGCGATGAGCGCGACGTCGAGGGCGGCTTCCCAGAAGGTCATGGTGTGGTATCCGTCCTCACTCGGCCGCTTCCTGCCGCGCGCCTTGGGCGAGCGCCGAGCATTCCGCCATGATCGCCGAGGCGCGGGCGATCGGGTTCGTCAGGTAGAAGTCCGTCACCGGGCTCGCGAAGGGCGCGTTCCCGATCTCCCCGCCGCGCGCCGCGAGCGCGCCGATCGCCGCCGGGTCGGCGGGCGTGATCCGCTCGTCGTCGGCGAGGTGCGGGTGGGCCGCGAACAGCCCCTGGCGCAGCTGCGCCAGCGTGTCGAAGGGCAGACGCGCGCCGAGCACGTCCGAGACCGCGCGCAGGATCGCCCAATCCTCCCGGGCGTCGCCCGGCGGGAAGGCTGCGCGCCAGCCGAATTGCGGGCGCCCCTCGGTGTTGACGTAGAGGCCGTTCTTCTCGGTGTAGGCCGCGCCCGGCAGGATCACGTCGGCGCGATGCGCGCCGCGGTCGCCGTGCGTGCCCTGGTAGATCACGAACGCACGAGTCGGTCCTTCTGCGGCGACCTCGATCTCGTCGGCGCCGAGCAGCCAGACGACGTCCATGGCGCCGGGGGCGGCCATCTCGGCCGCCGTCTTGCCGGCGATGTCGCCGCTTCGGCCGGGCACGAAGCCGATGTCGAGGCCGCCGACGCGCGCCGCCGCCGTGTGCAGCACGGCGAAGCCGTTCCAGCCCTCGGCGATCGCCCCGAAGGTCTGCGCCGCCTTCGCCGCGAGCGCGAGCATCGCCGCGCCGTCCGGCCGCGCCAGCGCGCCCTGGCCGACGATCACGATCGGGCGCTTCGCCGCCTTCAGCTTTTCGGCGAAGGAATGCCGGCCGTCGACGATGTCCTGGAGCGTCTGCGGGCCGGCGCCGAGGTAGTCGTGGTCGTAGGTGAGGTTCGCGGCCTCGCCGACGAGGCCGATGGCGACGGGACCCTGCCGCCAGCGCTTGCGGATGCGCACGTTCACGAGCGAAGCCTCGATGCGCGGGTTGGCGCCCACGATGAGGATCGCGTCCGCCTCCTCGATGCCCTGGATCGTCGGGTTGAAGACGTAGCTCGCGCGCCCGAGCGCCGGATCGAGGGCCGCGCCGTCCTGGCGGCAGTCGAGATTCGGCGAGCCGAGGCCCTGCATCAGCCCCTTCAGCGCCCACATGTCCTCGACCGCGCAGAGATCGCCGGCGATCGCGCCGATGCGCCCCGGGTCCTTGCCCTTCATCGCCCCGGCGATGGCCGCGAAGGCCTCGCTCCAGGAGGCGGGCGCGAGACGCCCGTCGGCGCCGCGCACGTAGGGGCGGTCGAGCCGCTGGCGGCGCAGGCCGTCGACGATGTGGCGCGTCTTGTCGGTGATCCACTCCTCGTTGATCGCCTCGTTGACGCGCGGCAGGATGCGCATCACCTCGCGGCCGCGGGTGTCCACGCGGATCGCGGACCCCACCGCGTCCATGACGTCGACCGATTCGGTCTTGGTCAGCTCCCAGGGGCGGGCGTTGTAGGCGTAGGGCTTCGAGGTCAGCGCGCCGACGGGGCAGAGATCCGCCACGCAGGACTGGAGTTCCGAGCCCATCGCCTTCTCGAGATAGGTCGTGATCTCCATGTCCTCGCCGCGGCCGATGGCGCCGAGATCCGGCACGCCGGCCACCTCGGTGGCGAAGCGCACGCAGCGCGTGCAATGGATGCAGCGGTTCATCCACGTCTTGACGAGCGGGCCGATGTACTTGTCCTCGACCGCGCGCTTGTTCTCGTGGAAGCGCGTCGAGTCGACTCCGTACGCCATCGCCTGGTCCTGGAGGTCGCACTCGCCGCCCTGGTCGCAGATCGGGCAGTCGAGCGGGTGGTTGATGAGGAGGAACTCCATCACCCCCTCGCGCGCCTTCTTGGTGCTCGCCGACTTCGTGTAGACCGTCGGCGGCTCGCCGTTGGGGCCCGGCCGGCAATCCTTCACGCCCCAGGCGCAGGACGCCACGGGCTTGGGCGCGCCCTTCAGCTCGACGAGGCACATGCGGCAATTGCCGGCGATGGACAGCCGCTCGTGGAAGCAGAAACGCGGGATCTCGGCCCCCGCGGCCTCGCAGGCCTGGAGCAGCGTGTACTCGGCGGGGACGTCGACCTCGATGTCGTCGACGATGATCTTGGTCATGACGATGCCTTCAATGCGGCTGTTCGACGAGATCGAGCCGGCGCTCGATCCGGTCGAGGCGCGCCTCGACGCGGTCGAGGCGGCGATTTACGCCGACCACCGCCTCCTCCAGGTTCGTGACGCGCACCTTAAGGTCGCGGACGTCCTCCGCGATCCGGTCGACCTTCTCGTCGATCCGCCGCAGATAGACCAGGACGAGGTTCTCCGGCTCGCTCATGACCGCCTCCTCATTCGGCCGCCACCCGCACGGGATCCGTGTGCGGGTTGGCCGCGTAGTCGTCGATGCGCTGCTCGATTTCGTGGCGATAATGCCTGATAAGCCCCTGGATCGGCCAGGCCGCCGCGTCGCCGAGAGCGCAGATCGTGTGGCCTTCCACCTGCTTCGTCACCTCGAGCAGCATGTCGATCTCGCGCTTCTGGGCGCGGCCTTCCGCCATGCGCGAGACGACGCGCCACATCCAGCCGGTGCCCTCGCGACAGGGCGTGCACTGGCCGCAGGACTCGTGCTTGTAGAAGTAGGAGATCCGCGCGATCGCCCGGATGATGTCGGTGGACTTGTCCATCACGATCACCGCCGCGGTGCCGAGGCCGGAGCCGAGCCCGCGCAGGGTGTCGAAGTCCATCGGCGCGTCGGCGATCTCGGCGCCCGGCACCAGCGGCACCGAGGAGCCGCCGGGGATGACGCACTTCAGGTTGTCCCAGCCGCCGCGGATGCCGCCGCAATGCCGGTCGATGAGCTCCCGGAAGGGGATCCCCATCTCCTCCTCGACGTTGCAGGGCTTGTTCACGTGGCCCGAGACGCAGAACAGCTTGGTGCCGTGGTTGTTCGGCCGGCCGAGCCCGGCGAACCAGGCGCCGCCGCGGCGCAGGATCGTCCCCGCCACCGCGATGGACTCGACGTTGTTCACCGTCGTCGGGCAGCCGTAGAGGCCCATGTTGGCCGGGAAGGGCGGCTTCAGGCGCGGCATGCCCTTCTTGCCCTCGAGGCTCTCGAGCAGCGCCGTCTCCTCGCCGCAGATGTAGGCGCCGGCGCCGTGGGCGACGTAGCAGTCGAACGGGAACCCGTGGACATTGTCCTTGCCGATCAGCCCGGCCTCGTAGGCTTCGTCGATCGCGCGCTGGAGCGCGACGCGCTCCGCGATGTATTCGCCGCGGATGTAGATGTAGGCCGCGTGCGCGCCCATGGCGACGCAGGCGAGGAGGCAGCCCTCGACCAGGAGATGCGGATCGTGCCGCATGATCTCGCGGTCCTTGCAGGTGCCGGGCTCGGACTCGTCGGCGTTGACCACGAGGTAGTGCGGCCGGCCGTCGTTCTGCTTGGGCATGAACGACCACTTGAGCCCCGTCGGGAAGCCCGCGCCGCCGCGGCCGCGCAGGTTCGACTTCTTCATCTCGTCGATGATCCAGTCGCGGCCCTGGTCGATCAGGAACTTGGTCTCGTCCCAGGCGCCGCGCGCGCGCGCCGCCGCGAGCCCCGGCGAATGGAAGCCGTAGAGGTTGGTGAAGATGCGGTCCTGGTCCTGAAGCACGAGCCGGTCTCCTCTCAGGACTTGGTGTCGGCGTCGGCCAGCGCGCGCGCCTGCTCGACCCAGTTTTCCCGATCGATGCGACCGGGGAAGGCGAGATAGGTGCCGACCCAGCGAACCTGCGGACGCTCCCAGGCGGCGATCTGGTCGAAGTGGAAGATGCCGAGCCCGTTGAGCTTCTTCTCGTTGGCGGGGCCGATGCCGAGGATGCGCTTGAGGTCGTCCGCCGTCCCGCCGCGCGGCGCGTCGAGGCCGGCGGGGCGCGCGCCGACCGCGTTCGCCTTGTCCTCGGCGGAGGCGTCCTTCGGCAGCGCCGCGAGGCGCGCGGAGACCTCCTCCTCCTCGGCGACCGCGTCCGCGTCCACCGTCCCGCGGGTGCCCTCCTCCGACGCCGTCACCCGCGCGCCCGGATCGACGGGCGTCTCGCCGGCGGCGACGCGCTGGGCGGGGGCGTCGGCGGCGGGGCTCTCCGTGGCGCGGCCGGAATCCGGCCTGCCCGGCTTGGGCTCGACGGCCGCCTGCTTCGCGGCGGAGGCGGCCTCGGCCTTCGCCGCCTCGTCGGTCCCCTGCGCCTCGGCGGCCTTGCGGATGGCCTCCTCCTCGAAGCGCTTCTTCCAGGCGCCGACGCGCGAGCCGTCGTAGAGCGCCGGGTCCTGGAGCGTGCGGACGTCGTCCTTCGGCTCGGAGGAGACGCGGCCCTCCTGCGATCCGATTCGCACCGGGCGGCCGGCGGCGAGATCGTCGAGGAGCGTCTCGAAGCTCTCCGCGGTCAGATCCTCGAAATAGTCGTCGTTGATCTGCACCATCGGTGCATTGCAGCAGGCCCCCAGGCACTCGACTTCGAGCCACGAGAACGTCCCGTCGGCGGTGGGCGTGCTCTGCGGGCCGATGCGATCCTGGAGGATCTTCTTGATCGCGTCCGAGCCGCGCAGCTGGCAGGGGGTGGTCCCGCACATCTGGATGTAGAACCTGCCGACCGGCTCGAGGTTGAACATCGTGTAGAAGGTCGCGACCTCGAACACGCGGATGTAGGGCATGGCCAGCCGCTCCGCGACGGCCTCGATGGCCTTCTGCGGCAGCCAGTTGCCGCAATCCTTCTGGACTCGCCAGAGGAGCGGGATCACGGCGGAGGCCTGGCGCCCCTCCGGGAACTTGCGCACCTGCTCGACGAGCCACGCCTCGGTCTGGGGCGTGAACGCGAAGGATGTCGGTTGCACCGCGTCGGGTGCGAGCCTGCGAACGGCCATCTGCCTCTACTCGCTCTGGCGCGGCCGGCAATCGCGCGCCGCGCGCGTTCCTCGGTGCCCGCGCGGAGGAGCTCCTCCCCCGCGCCGACCTCGCATGATCAGCGATCGACCTCGCCGAAGACGATGTCGATCGACCCCAGGATGGCCGAGACGTCGGCCAGCATGTGCCCGCGGCACAGGAAATCCATCGCCTGGAGATGGGCGAAGCCCGGCGCGCGGATCTTCACCCGGTAGGGCCTGTTGCCGCCGTCCGAGACCAGATACACGCCGAACTCGCCCTTGGGCGCCTCGACGGCCGCGTAGATCTCGCCCTCCGGGACGTGGAAGCCCTCCGTGTAGAGCTTGAAGTGGTGGATGAGCGCTTCCATCGAGCGCTTCATCTCGGCGCGCTTGGGCGGCGCGACCTTGCCGTCCTTCGTCGCGATGGGTCCCTTGCCGTCGGGCTCGCGGAGCTTCTTGATGCACTGGCGCATGATGCGGACGGACTGGCGCATCTCCTCCATGCGGATGAGCTGGCGATCGTAGTTGTCGCCGTTCTTCCCCACGGGGACGTCGAACTCCATCTCGTCGTAGCACTCGTAGGGCTGCGACTTGCGCAGGTCCCACGGCGCGCCCGAGCCGCGCACCATCACGCCGGAGAAGCCCCACTTCCAGCAGTCCTCCAGCGACACGACGGCGATGTCGACGTTGCGCTGCTTGAAGATGCGGTTGCCCATCACCAGCGCGTCGAGGTCGTCGACCGTCCTCAGGAACGGATCGCACCAGGCCTCGATGTCGTCGATCAGGTCCTCCGGCAGGTCCTGGTGGACGCCGCCGAATCGGAAGTAGTTGGCGTGCAGCCGCGCGCCCGACGCGCGCTCGTAGAACACCATCAGCCGCTCGCGCTCCTCGAAGCCCCAGAGCGGAGGCGTGAGCGCGCCGACGTCCATCGCCTGCGTGGTGATGTTGAGCAGATGCGAGAGGATGCGGCCGATCTCGCAGTAGAGCACGCGGATCAGCTGCGCCCGGCGCGGCACCTCGATGCCGAGCAGCCGCTCGGCGGCGAGGCAGAAGGCGTGCTCCTGGTTCATCGGCGCGACGTAGTCGAGCCGGTCGAAATAGGGCGTGCCCTGGAGATAGGTCTTGTGCTCGAGCAGCTTCTCGGTGCCCCGGTGCAGGAGCCCGATGTGCGGGTCCACGCGCTCCACCACCTCGCCGTCGAGCTCGAGCACGAGGCGCAGCACGCCGTGCGCGGCCGGATGCTGCGGGCCGAAGTTGATCGAGAAGTTGCGGATGTCGTGCTCGCCCATGGCGCTCTCCTCGATCAGCCTTTGCCCGCACCCTGCGCCTTCTCGTCGCCGGGCAGGACGTAGTCCGTCCCCTCCCAGGGCGAGAGGAAGTCGAAGTTGCGGAACTCCTGGGTGAGCTTCACCGGCTCGTAGATCACGCGGCCCTGCGATTCGTCGTAGCGCACCTCGACGAAGCCGGTGAGCGGGAAGTCCTTGCGCAGCGGGTGCCCCTCGAAGCCGTAGTCGGTCAGCAGCCGGCGCAGGTCCGGATGGCCCGAGAACAGGATGCCGTAGAGGTCGTAGGCCTCGCGCTCGAACCAGTTCGCGGCCGGGAAGTCGTCGATGATCGAGGGCACCGGCGTGCGCTCGTCGGTGCGCACCTTCACGCGCACGCGCGTGTTGTGCTCCGGCGACAGGAAGTGGTAGACGACGTCGAAGCGCTGGGCGCGCTCGGGGTAGTCCACACCGCAGATGTCGACGAAGGAGACGAAGCGGCAGCGCGGATCGTCCCGCAGGAAGGCGACGACGTCGCGGATCGCGGCCGCCTCGACCTCGAGCGCGAGGTCGCCGTGGGCGGCCACCGCGACGCCGGTGACCGCCGTCGGCAATGCGTCCCGGACGTGGTTGCCGAGCGCGAGCAGCGCCTCGGCGTCGATGTGGGGCTGGATGGCCATGATTCCTCGCGCGCCCCCGTCAGCGCTCGATCGTGCCGGTGCGGCGGATCTTCTTCTGCAGGAGCAGCACGCCGTAGAGCAGCGCCTCCGCGGTGGGCGGGCAGCCCGGCACGTAGACGTCCACCGGCACGATGCGATCGCAGCCGCGCACCACCGAGTAGGAGTAGTGATAGTAGCCGCCGCCGTTGGCGCAGGAGCCCATCGAGATGACGTAGCGCGGCTCCGGCATCTGGTCGTAGACCTTGCGGAAGGCGGGCGCCATCTTGTTGGTGAGCGTGCCGGCGACGATGATCACGTCCGACTGGCGCGGCGAGGCGCGCGGGGCGAAGCCGAAGCGCTCCGCGTCGTAGCGCGGCATCGACATCTGCATCATCTCGACGGCGCAGCAGGCGAGCCCGAACGTCATCCACATCAGCGAACCGGTGCGCGCCCAGGTGATCAGGTCGTCGACCGAGGTGACGAGGAAGCCCTTGTCGGCGAGCTCGGCCGAGACGTTCGCGAAGAACGGATCCTCGCCCTGCGGCGCGCCGTGCTTCAGGCCGAGCGTATCCTCCGTCCGCGGCGCGTCGGGGCGCGTCTTGCCGGGGTCGATCAGTCCCATTCCAGGGCTCCCTTCTTCCACTCGTAGACGAAGCCGACGGTGAGCACGCCGAGGAAGATCATCATCGACCAGAAGCCGAACCAGCCGATCCCGCCGAAGACGACCGCCCAGGGGAACAGGAAGGCGACCTCCAGGTCGAAGATGATGAACAGGATTGCCACCAGGTAGAACCGCACGTCGAACTTCATGCGCGCGTCGTCGAAGGCGTTGAAGCCGCACTCGTAGGCCGAGAGCTTCTCCGAGTCGGGGCTCTTGTAGGCCACGACGAAGGGCGCGGCGAGCAGGATCACGCCGATGAACAGCGCCACGCCCATGAAGATGACGAGCGGCAGGTAGTCGGCCAAAAGCGCGGTCATGACGCTCCCTTCTCGAACGGCCTCGACGGCGGCCGCCAACGCCGACGGCTCCGCCTTGGAAGAGGCGGAATCTGGATGGCGTTGCGCCGGGCGACGCTTAGCCCACGCCCCGGCGGGTGGCAAGGCCCCGCGGGGTCGCACGGATGCCGCGAACCGCTCCGAAACGACGGCTTTCGCGCGGGTCACGGCGCGCGGGGCGGGCATTCGCGGCCCGTCGACGTCCACTACATGGCCATCGCGCGCGGCGGCGGCGAGGGGAGTGCTACGGTGCGACGCGGGCGGGAGGCCTTCACCCCTCCCGCGCCGCCCCCACCCGCGCGCGGTGCGGGCCGAAGAGGCAGGCGAGCCCGAGGATCGCGCCCGACACCGTGGCGATCATCCCCGCCGCGCTCACGGCGTGCGCGCCGCCGAGCCAGAGCGGGCCCCAGCCGGCCAGCACGTAGCCGAGCACCGCCGACAGCGTCGCGAAGGCGACGCTCCAGGCGACCTGGGCCTCGAGCCTGTTCGTCATCAGCCGCGCCGCCGCCGGCGGGCAGATGAACATGGCGATGACGATGATCGATCCCACCGCGTCGAAGGCAGCCACCGCCGCCACCGCCGCGGCGACGACGAGGCCGAGCGAGATCGCGCCGACGGGCAGCCCCAGCGTCGCCGCGAAGCCCTCGTCGAAGGTCGACAGCTTCAGCGGGCGCCAGAACAGGGCCGTGAGGAGCGCGATCAGCGCCGCCGCCGCCGCCATGCGCGGCAGCTCCGGTGGCAGGCGCGCGAGCGCCGCGGGATCGACGAGCGAGCCCCAGCCGTCGGCGGCGAGCCAGATCAGGCTCTCGAGGTTGCCGTAGAGCGCGTGCTCGACGTCGATGTGGACGCCCGACGTGTCGGTCTGCTCCAGGATCAGCACGCCCGCCGCGAACATCGCGGTGAAGACGACGCCCATCGCCGCGCCCGGCTCGATGCGCCCGAGACGCTTCACCGCCTCGATCAGCACGACGGCGACGATGGCGGCCGCCCCGGCGCCGAGCATCATCGGCCAGGTCGCGATCGTCCCCGTCACCAGGAAGGCGACGACGATGCCCGGCAGCACGACGTGGGAGATCGCGTCGCCGATGAGCGCCTGGCGGCGCAGCAGGAGGAAGTTGCCCGGCAGTGCACAGGCGATGGCGGCCAGGACGCCGATGAGGATCGGTGTCAGGTCGAGCTGGACGAAGGCGTTCACGGCGCCGCTCCCGCGGTACCCGGCCCGACGGGGACCGGCGGCCCGAGCCGGCGGTCGATGTCGGCGATCTCGTCGCGGGTCAGCACGGCCTCGATCGCGGTGAGGCCGTCGTCGCGACCGGAGATGGTCTCGTCGCGATAGACCTCCCGGGCGACGCCCCAGCGCCGCTCGTCGCGCAGGACCTTGGCCGCCTGCGCCGCACCGGCCGGCGTGCCGACGCCGTCGGGGCGGATCAGCCCCTCGCGGCGCAGGACCTTAAGGGTGAGCCGGTCGAAGATGGGCTCGCGCCGCGCGAGCGCGAGCAGGCCCTGACGGCGGTGGACGTCGCGCTGGAAGCGGCGATGGCGCCACAGAGCCGCGTTGACGCCGCGCACCGGCGCGAGAAGGAGCGAGACGACGAACAGCCCGAAGGAGACGAGCACGATGATCGGCCCCGTCGGCAGGTCCGGCGCCGAGGCGGAGAGCGCCGCGCCGAGGTAGCCCGCCGCCCCGCCGAGCGCGCCGGCGATCCACACGACCCGCTCGGTGCGCTGCGTCCAGAACCGCGCCGTCACCGGCGGGATGACGAGGAGCGCGACGACGAGGACGAGCCCGACGATCTTGAGCCCGATCACCGTCACCGCCATCACGAGCCCCATGATGGCGAGGTCGACGGCGCGCACGTTCACGCCCGACGCCGCCGCCCAGCCCGGATCGAAGGACACGATCGTCATCGGCCGGCGCAGCAGGAAGACGATCGCGACGCTGAGCGCGCCGCCCACCGCGATGGTCACCGCGTCGGAATACAGCATGCCGGCGGTCGAGCCGAGCAGGAAGCTCTCGAGCCCCGCCTGACGCCCGCTCGACATGGCCTGGATCGCCGTGAGCAGCACGATGCCGAAGCCGAAGAACACGGACAGCACCGCGCCGATCGCTGCGTCCTCGGGCAGCCGCGTACGCCGGGCGATCCACTCGACGAGGAGGAGGCCCACCGTCGCCGACACGGCCGAGCCGACGAGGAGCCCGGGCAGGTCGCGCCCGTCGCCGCCCAGCATCACCAGGACGATGAAGGCGACCCCGATTCCCGGTAGCGTCGCGTGCGCGACGGCATCGGACACCAGCGCGCGCTTGCGCAGGAACAGGAACGTCCCGCTCGCGCCCGCGGCGGCGCCGAGCAGCCCGGCCCCCACGGCGACGAGGGCGGAGTTGTAGCCCGCCCGGAGCGTCAGCGCCGCGAGCAGGGCCTCTGCGAAGCTCGTGTCCATCTCAAGCGCCCGCCAGCTTCAGCTGGTCGATGTGGGCGGTCGCCAGACGCCCGCCGTAGGTCGCCTGCAGGTTCTCGCCCGTGAAGGTGGTGGCCACCGGCCCGTCGGCGATCTTGCGCACGTTGAGGAGCAGCACGTGGTCGAAATACTCCGCCACCGTCGCGAGATCGTGGTGGACGGCGATGACGGTCCTGCCCTCGGCCTTCAGGCTCCCGAGCACGTCGACGATCGCCTTCTCGGTGGCCGCGTCGACGCCGGCGAAGGGCTCGTCGAGGAGGTAGAGATCCGCGCCCTGCGCCAGCGCGCGGGCGAGGAAGACGCGCTGCTGCTGCCCGCCGGACAATTGCCCGATCTGGCGATCGGCGAAGTCCGCCATGCCGACGCGCGCGAGGCAGGCGGTCGCGCGCTCGCGATGGGCGCGGCGCACGATCCGCAGGAGGCCGAGTTCGCGGTACATCCCCATCAGGACGACGTCGATCACCCGGGTGGGGAAGTCCCAATCGACGCTCGCGCGCTGGGGCACGTAGGCGATGCGACGACGCGCCTTCGCCAGCGGCTCCCCGAAGACGGTGACGCGCCCGGAGACGGAGGGCACGATGCCGAGCGCGGCCTTCAGCAGGCTCGACTTGCCCGCGCCGTTCGGCCCCACGATCGCGACCATGCTGCCTGCCGGCGCGACGAAGTCGACGTTGAAGACGACCGGCTTGTCCCCGTAGGAGACGGTCGTCTCCTGCACGGCGAAGGGGCTGTCGACGGGTGCGGCCGGGCGCATGGCCCGGCCGTCCTCGGCTGCGAGACGAACCTCGCCTGCATGCATGGTCATCGTGTCCTTCACGTCCCGGCCGCGAGGCGGCCGTCCATGCCGCGCTCCGGCGCCGTGCCGCCGAGCGCGCGGGCGACGGTCGTGGCGTTGTGGTCGATCATCCCGATATACGTGCCCTCCCAGGTCCCCGGTTCGCCCATGGCGTCGGAGAACAGCTCGCCGCCGACGATCACCTCGTGTCCGCGCGCCGCCGCGCCCTCGATCAGGGCGCGGATGTTGCGATCCGACACCGAGGTCTCGACGAAGATGGCGCCGACGTCGCGCGAAACGAGCATGTCGACGAGCTCCTCCATCCGCGCGAGGCCCGCCTCGCTCTCGGTCGAGATGCCCTGGATGCCGACCACCTCGAAGCCGTAGGCCCGCCCGAAATAGTTGAAGGCGTCGTGGGCCGACAGCAGCACGCGGCTGCCCGCGGGGACCGAGCCGAGGACGCCGTCGGCGTAGTCCGCGAGGCGCGCGATCTCGCCGAGATGGTCCTCGGCGTTCGCCGCGAAGGCGGCCTCGTGCTGCGGCGCGACGGCGATCATCGCGTCGCGCACCGCCTCGACGACGCCCGCCCACAGGCGCGGATCCATCCACACGTGCGGGTCGAAGCGCCCGTCGTAATCGTCGTGGGCGACGAGCCGCTCCTCCGGCAGCGCCTCCGCCACCGCCACGACGCTCGTCGCGTCGGCGAGGTCGCGGAGGAAGCCCTCCATCTGCGCCTCCAGGTAGAGACCGTTCCACAGGACGAGATCGGCGTCGGCGAGCGCGAGGATGTCGGTGCGGGTCTGGCGGTAGGCGTGCGGGTCGACGCCCGGACCCATCAGCGCGGTCACCGCGACGAGATCGCCGCCGACGGCACGCGCCGCGTCCGCGATCATGCCGGTCGTCGCCACGACGTCGATCGACGCGCTCTCGGCCCGCGCCGCCGGCATCCCAAGGAGCCCGGCCGCGGCGATCGCGCCGGCCGCGAGCCCGAGAATCCTCCCCTTGAACCCCCGCTTCGTCGTCCTCATGCCCTTCTCCCTGCTGCCCTGCGCGGCTCCGGCGCCGCCCTCACCTAGACGCATATGGGAATGATTTGCATCTGTCAACGCTCTTGCGATCCATTCGCATCTGGCTCTTGCAAATGCGTCGCAGTTGGGTAGCGTGCCGCCCATGGCGACACCCGATTCCGAGAGCCTGATCGAGAATCGCGCGCGGGAGCTCGAGGAGGCTCTGCGCGAGAAGGGCGTGCGCATCACCCGCCAACGCGCGGCCCTCATCGAGGTTCTCTCGCGCGCGGAGGACCACCCCGACGCCAACGAACTGCACCGCCGCGCGCAGGATCTCGACGCCTCCGTCTCGCTGTCGACGGTCTATCGCACGCTGTCCGTGCTGGAGCAGCAGAACGTCGTCCACCGCCACGCCTTCGAGGGCGCACCCGCCCGCTTCGAGCCCGCCGACGCCCCGCACCACGACCACATCATCGACATCGAGACCGGCGACGTGCTCGAGTTCCACGACGAGCGGATCGAGAAGCTCCAGGCCGAGATCGCCGAGGAGCTGGGCTACGAGGTCGTCCGCCACAGGCTGGAGCTGTACTGCCGGAAGCGGAAGGGCTGAGCTGCCGCGGTCCCGCCCCCTCGGGGCGGGGACGATCCGCGGAGCGGATCAGGGGTGGGGTCCCGCGGCGCGACGTGCCCGATTTCGGCTCCGCCGAAGCGCCTTTCGGCGCCCCCTCCGTCTCGTCGCTTCGCGCCGATCCACCTCCCCCGATGGGGGAGGAGCGCCGCTTCTCCTCAATCCCCGTCGCGCAGCACGATTCCCCGTTGCACGACTCCCTGACCGAAGCGCTTGCGCAGCGCCGCGATGGCGTCGGCGCGGCTCTTCTCGCGGGGCACGTCCGGGTCGGCGAGGTCGCCGCGATCGGCGAGGGCGGGGTCGCACAGGTCGCCGGCGCCGATGCCGATCAGGCGGAAGGCGGTGCCGTCGCACTCCTCCGCGAGGAGCCGCCGGCCGGCCTCGTAGAGACGCGTCGCCAGCTGCGTCGGGGGCAGGCCGGAAACGGTGCGGGTGCGCAGCCTGAAATCCACCGTCTTCAGCTTGAGCACGACGTTGCGGGTCGCGTGGCCATCCGCCGCCAGGCGCGCGGCGACCTTCTCGGCGAGGCGCCAGAGGATCGGCTCGAGCTCGGCGAGCGCCGTGATGTCGCGCTCGAAGGTGGTCTCGGCGGAAACGCTCTTCGTCTCGCGCTCGGGCTCGACGCGCCGCGCGTCCCGGCCCTCGGCGAGCGCCTTGAGCCGCAGCCCGTCGCGTCCCGCCACGGCGACGAGCCGGGCGGGATCGGCGCGGGCGATCTGCCCGACCCGGGCGAAGCCCGCCTGCGCGAGCGTCCTCTGCGCCACCGCGCCGATGCCCGGCAGGATGCCCACGGGCTTGTCCGCGAGGAACGCGGCCGCCTCGGCCGCGCCGATCACGGCGAAGCCGCGGGGCTTGTCGAGGTCCGAGGCGATCTTCGCCAGGAACTTGTTGGGGGCGAGCCCCACCGAGACCGTGATCCCGATCTCGCGCTCGACCCGCGCGGCGAAACGCGCGAGCGTCACCGCCGGCGGCGCGCCGTGGAGGCGCTCGGTGCCCGACAGGTCGAGGAAGGCCTCGTCGATGGACAGTGGCTCGACGAGCGGCGTGAGGTCGCGCATCATCGCCCGCACCTGCCGCCCGACGGCGGCGTACTTGGCGATGTCCGGGCGGACGACGACGGCATGCGGGCAGGCGTCGAGGGCCTTGAACATCGGCATCGCGGAGCGCACGCCGTAGGTGCGCGCGACGTAGCAGCAGGTCGACACCACCCCGCGCCGCCCGCCGCCGACGATCACCGGCTCGTCGGCGAGGGAGGGATCGTCGCGCTTCTCGATCGTGGCGAAGAAGGCGTCGCAGTCGACGTGGGCGATCGAGAGCGCGGCGAGCTCGGGATGCGCCACGAGCCGGGGCGAGCCGCAGGCGCGGCAGCGCGGGCGCGGGCCCGGCGCGGCCGGCGCGAGATGCAGACAGTCCCGGCACAGGGCGGCCGCGGCGGGCACGGCGAGGCTCCCCTTCAGGCGTCGAAGGCGGGGGGCGAGAGCAGCATCTGCGCCCGCAGCACGACCTCGGGGCTCTCCCCCGCGGCCTCTGCGACGGCGAGCAGCAGTTCCTCCTCGGCCACGACGTGGTCGAGGATCGCGGCGAGGAAGCCCGGCTCGGCCGCCGCCGCCCGCAGCCCGCCGGGATCGAGGCCGGTGAGCGCGAGGAAGCGCGCGAGGCGCTCCTCGTCCGCGGCGATCAGCCCCAGGGCGGCGACGGCGATCCCCTCCGCGCGTGCGGCGTTCATGCTTGTTGGGCGACGTTCGGTTCTCACCGGCTCGGCTTCCGATTTGACCATTCGTCAATAGGTGTACGGTACAAGGCACCATCCGAGCAAACGCGAGCTTGGGGCGTGATCGCCCCGCGCACGCCACCCGAGGTCCGGTATGAAGAAGACCGTGCTCATCGTCGAGGACAACGAGCTCAACATGAAGCTCTTCAACGACCTGCTGGAGGCGCACGGCTTCGCGACGCTCAAGACGGCGAGCGGCTTCGAGGCGATGGAGCTGGCCCGCTCCCACCGCCCCGACCTGATCCTCATGGACATCCAGCTCCCCGAGGTCTCCGGCCTCGAGGTGACCAAGTGGCTGAAGGAGGACGACGACCTCAAGTCGATTCCCGTCGTCGCCGTCACCGCCTTCGCCATGAAGGGGGACGAGGAGCGCATCCGCGAGGGCGGCTGCGAGGCCTATCTCTCGAAGCCGATCTCGGTGGCGAAGTTCCTCGAGACGGTCCGCACCTATGTCGGCGACGCGTGAGGGAGTGAGTTTCCGATGACAGCCCGGGTCCTCGTCGTCGACGACATTTTCCCCAACGTGAAGCTGCTCGAGGCCAAGCTCTCGGCCGAGTACTTCGACGTCGTCACCGCCATGAACGGCCCCGACGCGCTGGCGATCTGCGAGCAGGGCCAGTGCGACATCGTCCTGCTCGACGTGATGATGCCGGGCATGGACGGCTTCGAGGTCTGCCGGCGGCTGAAGAACGCCCCGACGACAGCGCACCTGCCCGTCGTCATGGTCACCGCGCTCGACCAGCCGAGCGACCGGCTCAAGGGCCTCGACGCCGGCGCCGACGACTTCCTGACGAAGCCCGTCGACGACGCCTCCCTGTTCGCCCGCGTGCGCTCGCTGGTGCGGCTGAAGTCCGTCACCGACGAGCTGCGCACCCGCGCCATGGCCTCGCGCGAGTACGGGCTCGTCGGCGACCCGCTCGCCGCCGCCGCCGCCGAGGACGGTCAGAACGCAAAGATCCTCGTCGTCGACGACCGCCGTTCCTCGCACGAGCGGCTCGCGGCGACGCTCTCCCAGCTGCACCGGGTCGACGTCGAGCCCGATCCGCACCAAGCGCTGATCCGCGCGGCGGAGGGAGCCTACGACACGGTGCTCGTCTCTCTCGACCTGCAGGAGTTCGACGGCCTGCGGCTGTGCTCGCAGCTGCGCTCGCTCGAGCGCACGCGCGACCTCGCCGTCCTGATGATCGCGGAGGCCGAGGACCGCGGGCGCATCCTGCGCGGCCTCGACATCGGCGTGCACGATTTCCTCACCCGCCCGGTCGACCGCAACGAACTCGTCGCGCGCGTGCGCACCCAGGTGCGCCGCAAGCGCTTCGCCGAGCGGCTGCGCGAGAGCGTGCAGGTCTCCCTCGAACTCGCCGTCACCGACGCGCTCACCGGCCTGCACAATCGCCGCTACCTCGACAGCCATCTCGCGGCACTCTTCGACGAGGCGAGCCTGCGGGCCCGCCCGCTGTCGCTGCTCGTGCTCGACATCGACCGCTTCAAGTCGGTGAACGACACGTTCGGCCACGACGCCGGCGACGAGGTGCTGCGGGAGTTCGCCACACGCATCCGCTCGCTCACGCGCGGCATCGACGTCGTCGCCCGCTTCGGCGGCGAGGAGATCGTCGTCGTGGTGCCCGACACCGGCCTGGAGGGCGCGCGCGCGGTGGCGCAGCGCATCTGCGAGCGCATCGAATCCGAGCCCTTCGCGATCCATCAGGGCACGCGGGCCATCCCGGTCACGGTCTCCATCGGCGTCGCCGCGCGCAGCCTCGACGACCGCGGCCCCGCAGACATCCTCAAGCGCGCCGACGTCGCCCTCTATCGGGCGAAGGAGGAGGGCCGCAACCGCGTCGTCGCCGCCGCGGCCTGAGGCGGCCCGCGGGCCGCCCCGGGGGCGCGATCGCGCGCATCTTAACCTTTACGAAGAATGAATCGGTGCGGCGGCGCGACTCCTGTTGCGCCGCATTCGGGTTCCTGTAGGGTGCACCTCGACGGCGGAACCGACCAGCGGCCTCCGCCCACGAGACGCCCTCGATGTCCAGGTCCGCCGCATCTCCTGGGTTTTCGCAGGGCACGGCCGGCTCGGAAGCGGACAATGGCCTCCTCATGACCGCTTCCGGCCGGCCACCTCTCTCCCGTCATCGCTGACGACGACGACACCCCGGCGCCGCGCGGCGCCGGGGTGTTCGTGTCGGACGGGCTCGTGACGCACGCGCCGGCGCGTGCTCAGCCGTAGAGCACGCTCGGCAGCCAGGTCGCGATCTGGGGGAAGACGAAGAGCAGCGCGATCGCCATCACCTGCAGGATCACGAAGGGGATCACGCCCTGGTAGATCATCCCCGTCGTCACCTTCGAGGGTGCGACGCCGCGCAGGTAGAACAGCGCGAAGCCGAAGGGCGGCGTCAGGAACGAGGTCTGCAGGTTCATGCCGACGATCACGCCGAGCCAGACCGGGCTGACGTCGAGCGCGAGCAGGACCGGCGCGGTGATCGGCAGGACGATGAAGATGATCTCGAACGTGTCGAGGATGAACCCCAGCACGAACATCATCGCCATGACCGCGATGACCGCGCCGAGCCTGCCGCCGGGCAGGCCCGACAGGAGGTCGTGCACCAGCGCGTCGCCGCCCATGAGGCGGAAGACGATCGAGAAGACCGAGGCGCCGAAGAGGATGATGAAGATCATCGAGGTGATCGTCGCGGTGGAGATCACCACCTCCTTGAGCGTCCGCGGGCTCAGCTTCCAGCGCAGCGCGGCGAGAAGCGAGGCGCCGACCGCGCCCACCGAGGCGGCCTCCGTCGGCGTGGCGATGCCGCCCAGGATCGAGCCGAGCACGGCGACGATCAGCAGGAGCGGCGGCACGAGCGCGGTGACGACCTCACGGGGCAGGTGCCTGCGCTCCTCGGGCGGCACCGGCATGGCCGGGCAGCTCTTCGGCGAGACCGCCGCTTTGATCACCATCCACGTGAGATAGAGCCCCACCAGCATCAGGCCGGGGAAGAAGGCGCCGGCGAAGAGGTCGCCGACCGAGACCGGGGCCGGGGCGAAGTTGCCCTTCGCCATCTGAACCTGGGCGTTGATGCCCGAGAGCATGTCGCCCATGAAGATGAGCACGGTCGAGGGCGGGATGATCTGCCCGAGCGTACCCGAGGCGCAGATCACGCCGCAGGCGAGCCGCGGGTCGTAGCCCGCCCGCAGCATGGCGGGCAGCGAGATCAGGCCCATCGTCACCACGGTGGCGCCGACGACGCCGGTCGAGGCCGCGAGCAGCGCGCCCACGACCACGACCGAGATTCCGAGCCCGCCGCGCAGGCTGCCGAACAGCTTGCCCATCGTCAGGAGCAATTGCTCGGCGATGCCCGAGCGCTCGAGCATGACGCCCATGAAGATGAACAGGGGCACCGCGACGAGCACCTCGTTCGTCATGAAGCCGATGTAGCGGGACGGCAGCGCAGCGTAGTTCGACGGGTCGAACACGCCGAGCCACATGCCCACGAGGCCGAACATCAGCGACACGCCCGCCAGCGTGAAGGCGACGGGGAAGCCGAGCATCAGGAGGCCGATGATGCCGAAGAACATCGTACCGGCGAGAATCTCGCCGAGGAGGACGGGATCCATGCCGGCTTACTCCTTGCCGTGGCCGTAGCGCAGATCCTCGGGCACGAGATCCTCGCGCCCCCCGAGGATGAGGATGCTGCGCGCGATCATGGCGAGGCCCTGGAGCAGGATCAGCGCGGCGAAGACGAGGATGAACGTCTTGAGGACGAAGTAGCCGGGCATGCCGCCGAAGTTCGGGGACGTCTCGAAGAGCCGCCAGGAGCGCTGCAGCCAGGGGAGGCTGTAGACGTAGAGGACCCAGCAATAGGGCACGATGAAGATCAGGACCCCGACGAGGTCGATCACGGCCTTCCTGCGCACCGAGGCCGGCCGGTAGAAGATGTCCACCCGCACGTGGTCGTCGCGCAGGAGCGCGAAACCGGCGACGGCGGTGAACATGGCGCCGTTCAGCCAGACGTAGAGGTCCTGCATCCAGACCTGCGTCGTCGACAGCACGTAGCGCTGCAGCACGACCGTGAAGCAGACGACGACGATGGCCAGGGCGAGCCATGAGAAGACGTTGCCCACCACGCGGTTCACACCGCTGAAGGCGCGCATCACCCACGCGACGATCTGCACTCGGCTCCTCCCACCCCCCGGCGGCGCGCGTTGTCGCGCGTCCTCGACGTTGCTCCCGGACACCCGCGGCCGGCCGACGGCGTGCCGCGCGCGGACCGCGGGCCTGCGCATTCGCGCACGCCCGCATGCGTAGGCCGTATGATACGGATATTCCCCCAGGTCAACGGCCAATCGCGGCCGCACGGCAGCCACGTCGGCGGGCGCGCCTCAACGGCCGTACATCTGCCCCGGCAGCCACAGGACGAGCTCCTCGAAGCCGAACACCGTCGTGACGACGAGCACCTGGATCGCCACGAACGGGATCACCCCGGTGTAGATGTCCGTCGTCTTCACCTCGGGTGGAACGACCCCCTTGAGGTAGAACAGCGAGAACCCGACCGGGGGCGTGAGGAACGAGGTCTGCAGCGTCACGGCGAACAGGACCACGAACCAGGTGAGCTCGAAGCCGAGCCCGACCACGACCGGCCCCACCAGCGGCAGAAGGATCAGCGTGATCTCGAGCCAGTCGAGGAAGAAGCCGGCGAGGAAGGCGATGAAGAGGATCACGAGCACGATGCCGCCCGGCGGGAGCGGGATCGCGTTCAGCATGTGGGCGATGAACTCGTCGCCGCCGAGCTGGCGCAGCACCACGGCGAAGGCCGTCGCCCCGAGGAAGATGCCGAAGATGAACGCCGTGGTCAGCGTGGTCTTGTAGCAGACGTCCCGCAGCACGGCGTAGGAGAAGCGCCGGTTGGCGATGGCGAGCAGCGTCGCGCCCGCCGCACCGACGCCCGAGGCCTCGGTGGGCGTCGCGATGCCGAAGAAGATCGAGCCGAGCACGGCCAGGATCAGCAGGATCGGCGGCACGACCGCGAGCAGCGTATCGCGGATCAGGGTCCAGCTCACCGGCTCCAGCCCCTTCGGCGCCGGCGCCAGCTTGGGGAAGATCTGGGCCGCGACGAAGACGTAGACGATGTAGGCGACGCCGAGCAGCACGCCGGGGATCAGCGCCCCCATGAACAATTCGCCCACCGACAGCGAGAGCTGGTCGGCCATCAGGATGAGCATGACGGACGGCGGGATCAGGATGCCGAGCGTGCCCGCCGAGGCGATCACGCCCGAGGCGAGCGACTTCGAGTAGTTCTGCGCCAGCATCACCGGCATCGCCAGCATTGCGAGCAGCGTCACCGAGGCGCCCACGATACCCGTCGAGGCCGCGAGTAGGATGCCGATGAGGATCACGCCGATCGCGAGCCCTCCCCGGAAGCGCCCGAACAGCTTGACGAAGTTCGTCATGAGCTTGTCGGCGACCCCGGAGCGCTCGAGCATCAATCCCATGAAGATGAACATCGGCAGGGCGACGAGGACCCAGTTCGACATCTGCGCGTAGATGCGCTGCGCGAAGAAGGCGAACACGCGGTCGCTGCGCAGGTTGAACGTGTCGATGCCGAGATGGTCGTTGAGCAGGATCGCGAGCACGGCGAAGATGACGGAGATGCCGCCGAGCAGCCACGCGATCGGGAAGCCGGTGAAGATCAAGGCGATGAAGGAGCCCAACATCGCGATGACCAGGAACTCGTAGGTCTCGAGCACGCCCTGCGTCCTCCGGGGCCACCCGGGCCCGCGCCAGTGTGATGGGTCAGGTCTCGGTCGCGCGGGGCCCGCCGGTCGGCCGAGGCGCGCCGAAGAGGAAGGCCGTCACCCGCGTCAGCCGCGAGAACGCGGCGATGCCGAGGAAGGCGAACGCCGTGATGATGAAGGACTTGATGAACCAGCGCGCGGGAAGCCCGCCGGGGGCCGGGGAGGTCTCGTTCAGGTTCCAGGAGCGCTCGACGAAGGGGAGCCCGTAGGCGATCACCACGTAGATGAACGGAGCGACGAAGAACAGGAGCCCGAGGAGCTCCACCCAGGCGCGCCGCCGGTGAGGCCACCGCTCGGCGACCACGTCGACCCGCACGTGCCCGTCCTTCAGCAGCGTGTAGCCGAGGCCCATCATGAAGCCGATCGCGTAGAGGTGCCATTGCAGCTCCTCGAGCGCGACGAAGTTCGTGCCCACGGCGTAGCGCAGGACGACGTTGCCGACGATGAGCACGATGAGGATCGCCCAGATCCACGAGAAGGCCTCGCCGACGACGCGCACGAACGCGTCGAGCGGGCGGGAGATCGCCGTCTCGGGCAGGGAGAAGGCGGCGGCATCGGCCGCCGCCCCCTCGGGCGTCACGTGGAGATTGGCCACGGAAAAGACCTCTCGATCAGGCCGAGGACGCGATCACTGGTCCTGGAGGAGGTTGTTGTAGGCCCAGTCCCGCGGCAGGTAGCCCTTGGCGTACCACTCGGCGTGCTCGCGCTGGAACGCGATCATGGAGTCGTAGACCTTCGCGAACTGCGCGTCCTGCTCGCCGAGACGCGTCATCACGGTCTGGGTGGCCTCCCAGAACGTGTCGAGGAACTCGTCCGACCAGACCACGAGATTCACGCCCTGCTCCTGGAAGCGGGAGAGCACCGGGCCCTGCAGCGCCTCGGCCTTGGCCATGGCCATCGTCACGCCCGCGGTGCAGGTCGTCTCGATGAGCGCCTTGGTCTGGTCGTTGAGGTCGTTCCAGACGTCCAGGTTGACGTAGAGGAATTGATTGGTCGACGGCTGGTGCCAGCCGGGCAGGTAGTAGTACTTCGCCACCTGGAAGAAGCCGAGCTGCTCGTCGACCGTGGGGAGCGAGAACTCCGTCGCGTCGAGCACGCCGGTCTCCAGCGCCTGGTAGAGCTCGCCGCCCGGCAGCAGCGTCACCGACATCTGCAGCTCCTGCATGATCTCGCCGCCGACGCCGGCGGCGCGGAACTTGAGGCCCTGCAGGTCGGACACGTTCGTGATCTCGTTGCGGAACCACCCGGACGCCTCCGGGCTGATCGAACCGCACAGGATCGGGTAGACGCCGTGGGGCTCGAAGGTCTCCTTGAGGAGCCGGTCGCCCTCGCCGAAGTACATCCAGGCGATGAAGCCGGGGCTGTCGAGGCCGAAGGGCGTGGCGCCGAACAGCGCCGAGGCCGGCACCTGGCCGCGCTCGTAGCCCATCCACGAATAGCCGGCGTCGATGTTGCCGAGGGAGGCGTTCTCGAAGATCGCCAGCGGCGGGATCAGGGTGCCGGGCTCCATGACCTGGAGCGTCACCTCGCCGCCGGAGACCGCGGAGACCGCCTCGGACACCCACGGCATGGTGTCGCCGAGCGCGGTGAGCGTCGAGGCGAAGGACATCGGGATCTGCCAGCGGACGCTGTCGAATTCCGCCGCGGCGTCGCGCGGCATGGCGACCAGCGCGGTCGCCGCGAGCGTGGTGACGAGCGCGGTCGTGCGCAGTCCGAATTTCTTCGTCATGAAGGCGTTCTCCCATTCGTGGATGCGCGTCGCCGCCGCCGATGGCCGGCGGATGCTCTTGTCGCGTTCGGGCGCGCGCACGGGTTCCGGCCGACCCCCCGAGGGCCGGACGTGCGCCACGATAGCCTCAGCCATGCATGGGATTCAAGGCGCATTCCGCGCCGGCCGACCTAGCCGAAAGTCTAAGGCGCGGCGCCGGTGCCCACGGCCGCGTCACTCCGGCCGCAGGGCCACGCCCAGCCGGGCGAGATCGCGCCAATAGCGCGGATAGGTCTTCGCGGTGCAGGCGGGATCGAGGATGGTGACGCCCGGCACGCGCAGGCCCACCAGCGCCATGCTCATGGCGATGCGGTGGTCGGCCCAGGTCTCGATTCGCGCGGGCCCCGCGCTCGCGGCGAGATCGGGGCCGCCGGCGACGACGAGATCGTCGCCCTCCTCCCGGGCGAGGCCCGGCCGCACGCGACCGAGTTCGGTCGCCATCGCGTGGACACGGTCGCACTCCTTGACGCGCAGGTTGGCGATGCCGACGAACCGAACGGGCGTCTCGTTGAAGGCGGCGAGCGCGGCGAGCGTGGGAACGGCGTCCTGCATCTGGGAGCCGTCGATCGTCTCCGGCAGGTTGGGGAAGCGCGCGATGAGGGCGTGGGCGGCGGCGTCGGGCTGGGTCATATCCGCAGGAGCGACGCCGAGGTCGATCGCCCCTCCGGTGAGCCGCTCGGCGGCCCAGAGGTAGGTGGCGGCGGAGGCGTCTGGCTCGACCCGGTAGGTGCAGGCGCGGTAGCCCGTGGGTGCGACCCGCCAGCGGCCGGCATCCTCCTGCACGACCTCGGCACCGAAGGCCCGCATCGCGGCGAGCGTGAGGTCGACGTAGCCCCGCGCGCCGATCTCGGCGCCCGACAGCGCCACCGTCACGGGCCGGTCGCCGCAGGCGGTCGCCATGAGCAGCGCCGAGACGTACTGGCTCGAGAGGCCGGCGTCGATCGTCACCGTGTCGGCGGGAAAGCCGCCTCGGCCGTGCACGGTCACCGGCGGGCGGCCCGCGGTGTCGTGCGCCTCGACGCCGAGCGCGCCGAGCGCCGCCGTCAGCGGACCGATCGGGCGCTTGCGCATGTGCGCGTCCCCGTCGAGGACGACCGTGCCCTCGACGAGCGCGGCCACCGCGGTGAGGAAGCGCATGGCGGTGCCGGCGTTGCCGAGGAACAGCGGCCCGTCGGGCGGGGCGAGGCGGCCGTTGCCCGAGACGGTGAAGGTCGTCGCGTCGTCGGCCTCCTCCTGGCGCACGGGGACGCCCATGCGGCGCAGCGCCTGCGCCATGTGGCCCGTGTCGTCGCTGGCGAGCGCGCCGCCGATCACGCTCTCGCCGCGGGCCAGGCCGGCCAGCAGAAGTGCGCGATTGGTGATCGACTTCGAGCCCGGCGGAGTCACCCGCCCGACGAGCGGCCGCCCGGGAGGCGTGATCGTCACGGCGGCGGCGTGTGCGATGTCCGGCTCGAACTCCATGACGGTGCTCCCGATGGTTGACGCGAAACCGCGCGCGACGATGGCCCCGGTGCTGCGACGGCGGACGGCGCGTGTGACGAAGCAGAGCGGGCCCCGGGATCCTTCGGTGGGGCTTTGGCGCCGAAGCGCCGACGCGTCAAGCCCGCGGCGCGCGCGGCTCTCCTCGCACAGAGGCGTCTCGGGCGGGCGTCTCGGGCGGGCGTCTCGGGGAGCCTCGCGCGCGTCGCGGGCACCGGGGCGGACGAG
>NZ_JBGMWH010000027.1:0-41595 GCF_041514305.1 Salinarimonas chemoclinalis | reverse complement strand
CGCCAAGGTGTTCGAGGCGCTGGGCGGTGCGCAGGCGGGGCAGGCCCGCGCCTGACCCACGCAGGAACTCCCGCGGCCCCGTGACGGGGCCGCGCGCGCCGTCGATCAGTCGAACAACTGCGCGAGCGCCGTCATCGTCGGTTCGTCGGTGAGATCGAGCTTGAGCGGCGTCACGGAGATGCGCCGGTTGGCAATGGCCCAGAGGTCGGAGCCGTGGCCGGGCGTGAAGGGGGCGCGGGCGAAGGCGATCCAGAAATAGGGGTTGCCGCGCCCATCGCGCCGCTCGTCGATGCTCAAGAGTTCCTGGTTGCGCAGGCCCTGGTGGGTGACGGCGACGCCCTCCACCTTCTCGGGCGCGCAATCGGGAAAGTTGATGTTGACGAGCGTGTGGCGCGGCAGATCGAGGCCGAGCACCTTGCGCACCACCTCCGCCCCGTGCGCCTCCGCGCAGCCCCACTGGATCGCCCCGCGCCCGCCGGCGCCGTAGGCCTGGGAGAGGGCGATCGAGCGCACGCCGAGCATCGTCCCCTCGATCGCCGCCGCGATCGTGCCCGAGTAGGAGACGTCCTCCGCGACGTTCTGGCCGCGGTTGACGCCCGACAGGACGAGGTCCGGCTTGCGGTCGGCCATGATGTGGCGCAGCGCCATGATCACGCAATCCGTCGGCGTGCCCTTCACCGCGAAGTGGCCCTCCGCCGTCTCGCGCAGGCGCAGCGGGTCGTTGAGCGAGAGCGAGTGCGAGACGCCGGACTGGTCGGTCTCCGGCGCCACCACCGTCACGTCGTCGGAGAGCTGCCGGGCGATCTTCTCGAGGCTCTTCAAGCCGGGTGCGTGGATGCCGTCGTCGTTGGTGCAGAGGATGCGCATGGGGGACCTTCCCGGCTCTCAGGCCTTCTCGATTCGGGTGATGCCGCCCATGTAGGGCACGAGTGCCGACGGGACCGTGACCGAGCCATCCTCGTTCTGGTAGTTCTCCATCACGGCGATCATCGCGCGGCCCACCGCCACGCCGGACCCGTTGAGGGTGTGGACGAAGTGCGGCTTGCCGTCGCGCCGGAAGCGCGCCTGCATGCGCCGGGCCTGGAAGTCCCCGCAATTCGAGCAGGACGAGATCTCGCGGTATGTGTCCTGCCCCGGCAGCCAGACCTCGATGTCGTACGTCTTGCGCGCGGAGAAGCCCATGTCGCCCGAGCACAGCGTCACCACGCGGTAGGGCAGTTCGAGCGCGCGCAGCACCGCCTCGGCGCAGCCGAGCATGCGCTCGTGCTCGTCGCTCGACTGCTCGGGCATCGTGATCGAGACGAGCTCGCACTTCCAGAACTGGTGCTGGCGCAGCATGCCGCGCGTGTCCCGCCCCGCCGCGCCCGCCTCGGCGCGGAAGGAGGGGGTGAGCGCGGTGAAGCGCAGCGGCAGCCCGTCCTCGGGGAGGATCTGCTCGCGCACGAGGTTGGTGAGGGGGACCTCGGCGGTGGGGATGAGCCAGAACTCCTCCTTCGTCGGCGCGCGCTCGATCGCGCGATCTACGACCTCGCGTAGAGTGAGCCGCCCGTCGATGAGCGCCTTCAGGTCATCTCCCGATGCGTACCCCAGAGCATCGTGCAAGAGGTCGGAGCGCGATGTCGTACGTTGAGCGAGAAACTGATCCTCGAAGAATTTCGGCAGCTGCGCGGTTCCGCGCATAGCCTCGTCGCGCACCATCAGCGGCGGCGACACCTCCGTGTAGCCGTGCTCGCGCGTGTGCAGGTCGATCATGAACTGCCCGAGCGCCCGCTCCAGCCGGGCGAGCTGGCCCTTCAGCACCACGAAGCGCGAGCCCGACAGCTTCGCCGCGGTCTCGAAGTCCATCAGCCCCATGGCCTCGCCGAGCTCGTAGTGCTCGCGCGCCGAATTCGAGCGGCGGGGCGTGCCCCAGGTGGACCGCTCGACGTTGGCGCTCTCGTCGGGGCCCTCCGGCACGTCCGCGGCGGGGAGGTTGGGGAGGCCGGCGAGCGCCGTCTCCAGCTCCTCGACGGCCTCCTTCTCGGCGGCCTCTAGGTCGCCGAGGCGCTCCTTCAGCCCCGCGACCTCGGCCATCAGCGCCTGCGCGCGCGCCTCGTCGCCCGCCTTCTTGGCGCCGCCGATCTCCTTGGAGAGGCCGTTGCGGCGCTCCTGCGCGGCCTGCGCCTCGGCGATGACGCCCTTGCGGCGGTCGTCGAGGGCGAGCAGCGCGGCGGATTGGGGCGGGAGCCCGCGCTTGCGCAGGCCCTCGTCGAAGGCGGCCGGGTTCTCGCGGATGGCGCGGATGTCGTGCATGTCTCTCGAGCCGGTGCCGGGTCTGGTGCGCGGCGCCGGATCGAGGACGCCTCACTCGTTCGCCGCGTCGCGTGCGGCCTCGGCTTCCGCACGCTTCTTCTCGGCCATCTTCACCGCGAAGATGGACAGCTCGTAGAGAAGCAGGGTCGGGATCGCAAGGGCGAACTGGCTGATGATGTCGGGGGGCGTGAACAGCGCCGCGACGATGAACACGAGCACGATCGCGTACTTGCGCTTGTCCTTGAGGTAGGCCGAATCGATGATACCGGCCCGCGCCAGCAGGGTGAGCACCACCGGCAGCTGGAAGCAGATGCCGAAGGCGAAGATCAGCGTCATGATCAGCGAGAGGTACTCGCTCACCTTGGGCAGGAACTCGATCGTCGGCACGCCCTCCGTGGCGGTCTGCTGCATGCCGACCGAGAAGGCCATCAACAGCGGCATCGCCACGAAGTAGACCACCATCGCGCCCAGCGCGAACAGGACCGGCGTCGCCACGAGGTAGGGCAGGAAGGCCTGGCGCTCGTTCTTGTAGAGGCCCGGCGCGACGAACTTGTAGATCTGCGTGGCGATGATCGGGAAGGCCAGGAAGGCGGCGCCGAAGAACGCCACCTGCAGCTGCGTGAACAGGTACTCGAGCCCGTGCGTGTAGACGAGCCGCGCGAGCTCCGGCGAGCCCACCGCGTTCACGTAGGGCTGGACGAGGATGTTGTAGATGTACTTCGCGAAGCCGAACGAGGCCGCGAACAGCACCACGAAGGCGATCATCGAGCGGATCAGGCGCTGGCGCAGCTCGATGAGGTGCTCGATCAGGGGGGCGCGCGACGCCTCGATGTCGTCGGGGTCGACCGAGATCGTCACGGCTTGACCTCTTCCTTCTCGGCCGGCGCGACGCCCGCGACGGGGATCGGCTGCGGCGCGGGAGCGGGGGCCGCGGCGGGCGCCGCCTTCGCCCCGGGATCGTCGGTCGCCACCGCGGATTTCGGAGTCGGATCCGGGCGCGCGGCCGCGGTGTCGGAGGGCTCGCCGAAGGAGACCTCGCCCTCGCGAGACCGCACGACCGAGGCTTTCGCGTCCGCGCCGCCAGCGGGGTCCCTGCCCGGCTCCTTGGCGAGGTTCGGCCCCGCCGTGCCGGGCCTGCTCGCCGCCGGCTTGGCTGGGCTGCCGCCCTCCACCGCCCGCTTGAGCTCGTCGCGCGCCGCCTTGGCCGGGTCGAGCCCCGCCTTCGCGGCACGTCCCATGCCCTCGACCTCCTTGCGGACCTGGTCGAGCTCCGCCTCGCGGATCGCCTGGTTGAACTGGCCCTGGAACTCGGACGCCATGCGGCGCACCTTGCCGACCACCTGGCCGAGGGCGCGCAGGGTGCGGGGCAGGTCCTTGGGGCCGATCACGATCAGCGCCACCGCGCCGACCAGCAGCATCTCGCCCCAGCTCAGATCGAACATGGCACCCTCGAGCCTCGCAGTCGCGGCACGCACGGGCCCGCGTCATGCGGCACGCCCCGCTCCCGGCGGGCGGAGCGTCCGGCGCGGCCCTCAGCCGGCCTTGTTGGCGTTCGCGTTCTGGGCGCTCGGCGCCGCATGGCCCGGCTGATGCTCGATGGAGCGCGCGGGCTCCTTGGCTTCCGCGCGGGCCGCCTCGCTCTCGTCCTCGGACATGCCCTTCTTGAAGGCCTTGATGCCCTGGGCGACGTCGCCCATCATCGCAGAGATCTTGCCGCGCCCGAACAGGAGCACGACGAGCAGGCCGACGACGATGATTTGCCACAAGCTCGGGGTCATGAGCGTTTCCTCCAGCGCCGGCCCGCGGCGCCACCTAATCCAACCGCGCCCAACCTAGTGGCGGGCCGTGGCGAAAACAAGAACTTCGGCCGGGTCGACGTCGATTCCCACGTCCTCCCCCTCCCCCGGTTCCCAGCTCTCGCGGCAGCGCGCCTGCAAGGGCGCGTCGAGGCCCTGGACGGCCACGTGGACGAGGTCGACCTCGCCGAGGAAGCGGCGCGCGACGATCCGTCCCGGAAGGCAGAAGCCGGGCGCCCGCAGCCGGATCGCCTGCGGGCGCACGCACACGATGGCCCCCTCCCCCTCCGTCAGGCCGGGCGCGGGGAAGGCGCCGAGCGGCGTCTCGACCCGCCCGCGCCGCACCGTGCCTTCGACCTCGTTGAAGTCGCAGAAGAAGCGCGCCGCGAACAGGTCCGCCGGCCGGCGGTAGATCGCCTCGGCCGGTCCCTCCTGCACCACGCGGCCCGCGCGCATCAGCACGATGCGATCGGCGATGCGCATCGCCTCCTCCGGGTCGTGGGTGACGACGATGGTGGTGGCCCCGGTCTCGCGCAGGATCGCCACCGTCTCCTCGCGGATGCGGTCGCGCAGGCGCCGGTCGAGGTTGGAGAACGGCTCGTCCATCAAGAGCACGCCCGGACGCGGCGCGATGGCGCGGGCGAGGGCGACGCGCTGCTGCTCGCCGCCCGAGAGCACGTGGGGGTGCTCGCCCGCAAGCCGCTCGAGCCCCACCCGCGAGAGCGCCCGCGAGGCTGCGGCCAGCGCGTCGACCCTGGGCAGGGCCTTGAGGCCGAACAGCACGTTGTCGAGGATCGTCATGTGCGGGAAGAGCGCGTAGTCCTGGAACATCAGGCCCACGCCCCGCGCCTCCGGCGGCACCCAGGTCGCCTCGCCGCTGACCTCCCGCCCGTCGAGCAGCACGCGCCCTCGCGTGGGCCGCTCGATGCCGGCGGCGACCCGCAGCAGCGTCGTCTTGCCGCAGCCGGAATGGCCGAGCAGGCAGACGAGCTCGCCCGGCTCGACGCTGAGGCTCACGCCGTCGAGGGCGCGGGTGACGCCGTAGTCGACGTGCACGTCCTCGAACGCCACCTGCGCCGGGATCGCCGCGCCCGCGGTCCCACGCTGCCCGAAGCGCCCGAAGCTCAGGCGATCGGCGAGGGCGGCGGTGCGGGACGGCTTCATGCGGTGCGGGTCGGTTGGAGGGCGGGTGGTGGACGCTATGTGCGTCATCGCCGGGCGTTTGTCGACGGGGTGGACGAGCGCAGGATCGCCAAACACATCGCGGCAACGCGCCAGCCCTGCGCAGCTCGGATCATTCAACAGTGGCGACGGGAAGCGATACATAGATGCAAGCCGCCGAGGGTCTCCCCTCCCCTCGTGGGGAGGGGCCGGGGTGGGGGGCGTGCAGGATGATGCGCTCGCGCCGATGCCGAGGGGGCTGCCGGCCACGAGCTCGCAACGGGGCGAGGACCTTCTGCCGACGGCGAGGTAGGAGCGGTACATTCGCGTCGAGGGGGTTCTGCACGCCCCCCACCCCCGCCCCTCTCCCTCGTGGCTAGTCGATGCACACATCTCCTGAGCCTGGCCCGGCCCTTGACGACCTGCGCCGGGGAGATTGCCGCAGGACGTCGGCACCCCCTGTCCTTCCCTGTAGGGGAAGGTGGCTCGCCGCGCAGCGGCGAGACGGATGGGGCGCGCGGCACGCGCGTTCGGCGAAGCCGAAGAGCGACGGCGGCAGCGGATACGGTGGCTTCCGCTTCGCGGAACGCGTCGCTACGCGCCGCGCCCCATCCGTCACCGCGCTGCGCGCGGCGCCACCTTCCCCTACAGGGAAGGACGACGCTTCTACCACGCGTCGCAGGATCCATGCTTCGGCGCGATGAGCCGCAGATGTGTGAATCGACTAGCCCTCGTGGTGAGGAGAGACGGTCGGCGCACGGCATTCACCTCAAGGGAGATTTCCGACGGATGCCGATCTTCGTCTCGTATCCACGATGGAGGGAGCACGACGCCGGTGGCGCTCGCGGCGCAAGGCGGATATCACACCGACGGCGGCGCGGGCGTGGCTCGTCGCCAGCACCATTCGGAGCAAGGTCATGATCCAGGCGCTCGGCGCGAGCGGGGCCGCCCGCACGGAGATCACCCTCGTCGGCGTGCCGATGGAGGCGGGGGCGGGCGTGCGCGGCTGCTCGATGGGGCCGGCCGCCTATCGGGCCGCGGGGCTCGTCGAGGCGCTGCGCGATCTCGGCCACGGCGTGCGCGACGACGGCGACATCCCCCCGCCGCGCCCGGTCGGCGGGGAGACGGCGCTCAAGCCGCTCGTCGAGACCTGCCGCAACGCGCGCGAGGTGGCCGGCTGGACGCGCGCGATCCACGACCGCGGCTACGCGCTGATGAAGCGCGGCGGCGTTCCCGTGTTCCTCGGCGGCGACCACGCGCTGGCGATGGGCTCGATCGCGGCGGCGGCGCGCATCGCGCAGGAGGAGGGGCGCGACCTCGTCGTGCTGTGGCTCGACGCGCACGCGGACTTCAACACGCCCGAGACCTCGCCGTCGGGCAACATGCACGGCATGTCGCTCGCCTACCTCACCGGCGAGCCGTCGCTCGCGCCGCTCATGGACGACATCACGACGGTCGATCCGACGCGGGTCCACATCTTCGGCCTGCGCTCGATCGACGCCAAGGAACGGCGGATCGTCGACGCGAAGGGCGTCACCGTCTCGGACATGCGCGTCATCGACGAGTTCGGCGCGGCCGCGCTGATGCGCGACTTCCTGGCGAGCCTCGATCCGGCGCGCACCCACCTGCACGTCTCGCTCGACGTCGACTTCCTCGACCCCGATCTGGCACCGGGCGTCGGCACCACCGTGCCGGGGGGCGCGACCTATCGCGAGGCGCATCTCGTGATGGAGCTGATCAACGAGAGCGGGCTCCTGCGCTCGGTCGACCTCGTCGAGCTCAACCCCTACCTCGACGACCGCGGCAAGAGCGCGCGGCTGATGACGGAGCTCGCGGCGAGCCTGTTCGGGCGCACGATCCTCGACCGCAAGCCCTCACGCCCGCCCGCCTGATCAGGCGCGCGCGGCCGGAGCGTCGCGGGCGGCGCGCAGGTGCACGACCGCCATGACGAGGATGAGCATCGCCAGTACCTGGTGCGCGAGGCCGGCCCAGAGCGGCACGACGAGGAGCAGCGTCACGACGCCGAGCGCCGCCTGCGCGGTCGTCAGCCCCGCGAGCGCCACCGCCCGCCTCGCCGCCGCCCCGCCGGGGTCCGCCCGCCAGGCGGCGAGCGCGTGCCAGACCGCGAAGGCGAGAAGTGCGTAGGCGACGAGGCGGTGGTTGAGCTGCACCAGCGCGACGTTGTCGACGAAGTTCTCGACGAAGGGTTCGACCGCGAACAGGGTGGCGAGCGAGGGGGCGAAGCCCCCGTCCATCAGCGGCCAGGTGTTGAAGGTGAAGCCCGCCCGCGAGCCGGCGACGAGGCCGCCGAGCGCGATCTGGAAGACCAGCAGCGCGACGAGGATCCGCGCGCCCCGCGCCACCGCGGGCGCGACCGGCGCGCGCTCGCGTACCGAGAGCCCCGTTGCGACCCAAGCCAGGAGCCCGAGGATGAGGGTCGCGATGGTGAGGTGCGTGGTGAGCTTGATCGGCGCAACCGCCGTCATGCCGGGTTCGAGGCCGGACGCCACCATGATCCAGCCCACCGTCGCCTGCAGGCCGCCGAGCGCGCCGATGAACAGCAGCCCCGCGGCGAGGCGCGTCGATACCGCGCCCTTCAGCCAGAAGAAGACGAGCGGAATGAAGAACACCAGCCCGAGCAGCCGCCCGAGCTGGCGATGGCCCCACTCCCACCAGTAGATCACCTGGAACTCGGCCAGGCTCATGCCGGCGTTGAGCAGGCGGTACTGGTCGATCTGCCGGTACTTCTCGAACTCGGCCAGCCACGCGGCCTGCGAGAGCGGCGGGATCGCGCCGGTCACGGGCTTCCACTCGGTGATCGAGAGGCCCGAGCCCGTCAGCCGGGTCGCGCCGCCGACCGCCACCATGGCGATCACGAGCAGAACCAACGTCCACACCCAGGTCCGCACCGCGGCGGCGAGGCGGGGGCTCGCCGCCGCGCCGGCGGGCTCCCCGGTGGATCGGCTCGTCTCTACCGCCAGCGTGCTCATCGCCATCCGTCGCTCGTTCGAACGCGCGCGGCCCGCGTCAGTCCGCGCGCTTGATCCCTCGGCTCGCGGCGGACATAGAGGCTCGAACGCCGCCCCGCCAGACCCCGCATCGCCGCACCCGCGACGGGACCGGCCCTTCGGAAGCCACTCATGACCCAGCGCACGCGCAAGCTCGTCGGCACGATCGTCATCATTCTCTTCGTGATGGTCTACGGTCCGATCGCCATGACGCTCGCCGACAGCCGCATCGCGGAACTGCCCGGCATCGCGCAGGCGCTGGCCTACATGGTGCTCGGCCTCGTCTGGGTCGTGCCCGTCCTGCCCCTGATCAAGTGGATGCAGAAGCCCGACCCCGACCAGGCCTGACCGACGCACCACGAGATTGCGCGGGGAGCCGGTTCGCACCTCCCGACGAGGGTCGAGGTTGACCTTCGGGCCGCGAGGGGCGAACTCTCCCGCGCGCGGAGACGTTTCGATACCCGATGTTCCGGATCGCCCACCTCACGGACCCCCATGTCGGTCCCCTGCCCCGCCCCCGGCTCCGGGAGCTGCTGAACAAGCGGCTCACCGGCTTCTTCAACTGGCACTCGGGGCGCACGAAGGCACACGACATGGAGCTGCTCGCCGCGCTCGTGTCGGACATGCACGAGCAGGAGCCTCACCACATCGCCTGCACGGGCGACGTCGCCAACATCGGCCTGCCCGAGGAATGGTCGACGGCGCGCGTCTTCCTGGAGGGGCTCGGTCCGCCGGACCGGGTGAGCTTCGTGCCGGGCAACCACGACGCCTACATCGAGGGCGCGCTCGAGGGTCTGCTCGCGGTCTGCGGGCCGTGGACGGAGGACGACGACGGGGCGCTGGGCACGTTTCCCTACGTGCGCCGGCGCGGGCACGTGGCACTCGTCGGCCTGTCCTCGGCGATCCCCACCGCCCCCTTCGTCGCGAGCGGACGCATGGGCCGGCGCCAGATGGAGGCCACCGAGCGGATCCTCGCGCAACTCGGCGCGGAGAGCTTCGTGCGCGTGGTGATGATCCACCACCCGCCCCACGTGGCCGGCGCCTCGGCCGGCCGCAACCTCACCGACGCCAAGCGCTTCGAGGCGATGATCGCCCGCACCGGCGCCGAGCTCGTGCTGCACGGCCACAACCACATCGGCTCGGTCGCGACCATACCCGGGCCGCACGGTCCCGTGCCGGTGGTCGGCGCGCCGTCGGCCTCCTCGCGCGGCGGCACGATCACGCACCGCGCCGCCTACTACCTGTTCGACATCGACGAGGAGGAGAGCGAGGCGCCGCGTATCCGCGCGCAGCTGCGCGGCCTCAAGCCGGACGGCACGATCGGCTTCCTGGAGGAGGTCTCGCTCACCGAGAAGTCCGGCGGCATCAAGGTGACCTTCCGCCCGGAGCGTCGCGCCCGGTAGAGCGCTCCTCCTCTATCGGGGGAGGTGGTTCGGCGGCGCAGCCGACGAGACCGAGGGGTGCGCCGGCAGGTGGTCCGGCGGAGCGGTGATTCGACACGTCGAGCCGCGGGACCCCGCCCCTGATCCGCTGACGCGGATCGTCCCCGCCCCGATGGGGCGGGACGGGCGCCGTCAGGCGGGCGCGTTCTGCTCCGCCGGCCGGTCCGCCGAGATCCCGGCGAGCGTGCGGGCCTGGGCGACCCAGCGCTCGCGCTCGATCCGGCCGGGAAACGCGAGGTAGGTGCCGACCCAACGCACCTGCGCCTCGTCCCACGCGGCGATCTGGTCGAAGTGATGAATGCCGAGCGCGTTGAGCTTCTTCTCGTTGGCAGGGCCGATGCCGTTGATCCGCTTGAGATCGTCGGCCGTTCCCCGGGGGGCGTCGAGCGTCGGCGGGCGCGTGCCGACCGTGTCGGCCTGCACCTCGGCAGCCCCCGCCGCCGGCACCGGCGCGGCGGCGGGCGTCTCGGCGGGCGTCTCGGCGGGCGGGGCCGCGGGTGCGGCGTGCGCGATCGACGCGGCGATCGGCACGACGTCGACGGATTCCGTCGCGGCGGCCTCCCGCGACGGCTCGGCAGGGGGCGACGAAGGAACCGGCGCCGGCGCGGCCTCGGCCGGCGCCGTTTCGGTGCGCACGGGGTGGAACGGCAGGATCGCGGCCGGCATCTCGGGCGAGCCCGGCCCCTCCGGACCGGCGAGCACGTAGGAGCCGAGACGCGCCCCCTCCCCCGCGCTCCGCCCGTCCCGGGAGAGGTTCTCCCCGTCGAGGGAGAGATCGCGCCACATCACGTAGTCGACGACGCCGACGGCGACCGCCCCCATCACGAGGACGAGGAGCCCCGCCCCGAGGTCGCCGAGCCCGGCGACGATGCTCGCCGCGGCCACGTAGGCGAGCATCGCGAAGACCGCGGCGGCGGCACCCTTCGGCAGCTTTCCGCCGCTGTCGACGATGGTCATGATCATGCCGCGGTCCCCCTTCTCGTGCGTCGTCGCTCACTGGCTGGTCGCGGGCGCCGCCTCTCCGCCGGTTCCGTCCGCGGCGGGCATGGCCATCGGCGGGTCCTGCATCTCCGGCGGGCCGTAGGCCGCGAGCGAGGGATAGTCGCCGATCATCGAGTAGCCGTACAGGGGCTTGTAGGCACCCTGGTGGCACGTCGCGCAGTTCACCTTGGGCGCGTCCCCGGTCGGTCCGAGCCGGATCGCCGGGTACTCCGGCTGGAGCGGCTCGAGGTAGGTCTCGTTGAGCGAGGAGACCATCCGCAGCCCGTGCCAGGCGTTGGTGCGCTGCGGCGGGCTCTGCTCCCAGTCCGAGAACGATCGGCTATTGTGGCAGAAGGTGCAGTTCACCCCCAGCGACGTCGACATGTGCATCATGAGCGAATAGGTCCACTCGGTCTGCTTGATCGACGTGCGGTTGCCGGTGGGCAGGGCGGTGTCGCCCGCCACCCGGATGTTGGCCGGCTCCGCCTCCAGGTAGGGCGAGAACGGGTCGAGCGGCAGCGACGCGAGCCCCGCCGCGGGCGCCGCGATGTTCTGACCGGCGGGGTTGCCCACGATGCCGGTGCCGCGCCACTGGCCCGGATCCGCGAACCAGATCTCCGCCGGCACGGGCTGGCCGCGATGGCAGGTGTAGCAGGTCACGCCGGTGTCGCCGACGTGCGCATCCCACTCCTGGTTGACGGTCATGTTCATCGTGATCATGCGCCGCGCCACGCGCTTGGTGTAGAGGCTGTCGGACGACAGCTCCTCACCCTCCGCGTGGCAGTACAGGCAGCCCTGCTCCTCGGGCGCGACCCAGCTCGTGATCGCGACCATCAGCCGGTTGAAGTCGGCGATGTCGAGATGGCCGAGGACCTGGACGTTCTCGTAGAACTCCGAGGCGGGGATGCCGAAGGGCTCGTCAACCGGCTCGGGCTCGGGAAACTGGGTCTGCGCGACCTGGTTGGCGAGGGCCACCTGGTTGTAGACCTGCACCATGCCGTTGCCGCGATAGCCGGTCTGGACGGACTCGGTGTCGGGCCATTCGAAGGTGGAGACGATCCCGACGCCGACCACGGCGGCGACAGCGCCTCCGAGGCCGAGCCAGAAGTTGCTCCATGCGGTCTTGTCGTTCATTGCGCACCTCCGATCAGGCTCGCCGGGTCGGGCAGGACGGGATAGGCCACCGGGGTCGGCGGCGCGACGCCGTGCTTCACGGCCCACAGGTACCAGTTGTCGACGACCGTGCCCGTGAGCAGGATGCCGATGCCGCCGGTGATCGGCGTGAGGACGGCGAACCACCAGGCCCAGCGATGGATCGACTCGGCGGTGGCGCAGAAGCCCATGGTCCAGCGCCAGAACAGGCCGCCGCGCTCGAAGGCGGTGCCGCGGTCGACGATCTGCTCGACCTCGTGCTCCGCGCCGTAGCGCGTCGTCGCGAGCACGGTGGCGCCGTGCATGGCGAAGAGCAGCGTCGAGCCGTAGAGGAACACGATCGAGAGCGCGTGGAACGGGTTGTAGAACAGGTTCCCGTAGCGGATCGAGAAGGCGGCGGTCCAATCGAGGTGCGGGAAGATGCCGAAGGGCACCGCCTCGCCCCAGGAGCCCATCATGATCGGGCGGATGAAGCCGAGCACGAGGTAGAGCCAGATCGCCGCCGCGAAGGCCCAGGCGATGTGCGTGCCCATGCCGAGCATGCGCGCGCGCCGGTAGACGCGCAGCCACCAGAGCAGGATCGAGGCGGTGAGGAAGAAGCCCGCGAGCAGCCACCACCCGCCTTCGTTGAGCGGCGGCAGCGACAGGCCGTAGGCAGGCGGCGGCGGCTCGAGGGCGAGCCAGGGCAGTTGCCGCACGAACTCGATCGGATCCCAGTTCACCGAGGCCCACATGTTGAGCCCGATGATCTCGATGGCGATGAAGCCGCACAGGAGCGAGGCGAGTCCGAGCCAGCCGAGGTAGACCGGCCCCACCTGCGCGTCGCCGATGCGCCCGAGCAGGTGGACGAAGCCCGGCTTGTTCGACCGGACCCACGGCCCCCGCGCGATCGGCACGCCCGCGTAGGCGGGGCCGCGCACCTGGACCTGTGTGAAGATGTTCTGATAGTCGGCCATGTCGCGACCTCCTCGCTCAGGACCAGATCGGAAGGTTGAGCCACCAGCCCCACCATTCCGGCCAGCCGCGGCTCCAGAAGGGGCCGGAGATGATGATGCACACCGCGCTCCAGAATCCGGCGGAGAGCGCCAGGAAGAGGCCGAGGCGATGGATGCCCAGCGTCCCGATCGACCAGCCGATGATGTCGCGGAAGTAGGTGTTCTCGTGCTCGGCCGTCTTCACCACCCGGTCGTTCTTGGGGGGGTTCGCCGCCGAGAGGACCAGGCCGCCATGCATGGAGAGCGCGAGCGTCGTCGTGAAGAAGAACGTCACGGCGATCATGTGCGCGGGATTGTAGTGGAAGTGCAGGTATTGGTAGCCGACGTTCGACACCCAATCGAGATGGCTGAAAATACCGTAAGGGAAGCCATGGCCCCAGGCGCCCATCAGCACCGGCCGGATCACGACGAGGGAGATGTAGGCGAAGACGGCGACGGAGAAGGCGACCGGCACGTGGTAGCCCATGCCGAGCTTGCGTGCGATCTCGGCCTGCCGGCCGACCCAGGACCCGAACGCGCCGATCGCGCAGATGGTGATGAGCTGCCAGAGCCCGCCCTCCTTCAAGGGAGCGAAGCCGAGGCCGTAGCTGAGGTCCGGCGGATCGATCGAGATCTGCCAGATGTTCCAGGTGGGACCGATCGCGGCGCCGTAGACGATCAGCCCGGTGCCGAGAACGGAGAAGAATATCGTCGTGACGCCGAAGAAGCCCACGTAGAACGGACCGACCCAGAAATCGAAGAGATCTCCCCCGATCAGGGTCCCGCCACGGACGCGATACTTCTTCTCGAAGCTGAGCATGGACATTTTGGTGATCCCCCATCGTGGGAGCGTGCGAGCATGTGGCACCGCTGCGCGACGGCGCGCGGGTTCAGCGAACGGGGCGGGATCGCGGGGCGACCCCGTCCCGTTCGCGACGGCTCAGGGAGCGGCTCCCTCGCCCGGCATCAGCCGGGCATCGGGGAGTTCTGGGGCATCTCCAGCATCACCGCCGCCCGCGGTCCCTCGAGCCAGTTGAACCGGTCGGTGGACAGCAGGATGAAGTGGATCAGGAGCGCCAGGGTGAAGAGGAACGTGAACAGCGCGATCAGCGTGCGACGCGGATCGAACAGCAGCCAAACTCGCCACATGATGGACCTCCTTACCCGATCATCGGGGTGATGGACGCGACGAGCTGCGTCGCGCCGTCGAGCGCGGCATAGCCGTCCGCGCCGGGGAGCCAGGGACGCCACATCCACGCGAGGATGTGGGCGATCAGGGCGATCACGGTGAAGGCGATGAAGCTCGACATGAAGATCGAGTGGAATTCCTTCGCTTCGCCTTCCGTGAGGCCCGTGAGCGTGCCCCTGACGGGTGTCGTCGACTCTGCCATTGTTACCTCCTGGTCATGAGTCTTCGGCTTCGGCCGCGATCAGTCCCCGCGGCCCTGGACGCCGCGGGGCACCCCGCGGCAGGCCTCCGTCGGCGTCGCGAGACGTCGGCGGAATTCTTGCGGCCGGTGCGCGGGCCGCCCGACGTCGTCCGTCGGGCCGGGCGCGCCGGCCTGGATGAATCGCGGCGCGTCAGCCCATGAAGGCCAGCGGGACGGCGCGGCAGGCGGCGGCCTTCGCCTCCTCCCACACCGAGCCGCGTCGCGCGGGTCCGCCGGCCGCGGCGGCCCCGCGGGGGGCGAGCCGGGAGACGATCTCGATGACCAGGAAGACGGGGAGCAGCCCGGCCAGGATCAGCCGGTACTCCAGCGCGTCGCCCTTGCGGGCCGCCAGGACCTCGCGGCGCGCCGCATCGGAGGCCTGATGGGCGTGGGTGTCGATCGTGGGCGTCATCGTCATGCGAGCTCCCCTTCTCCGAGACGGGCATGGGCGTGGGCCAGCCTCTCGGTGGTGACGGTGTCCTCGCCCGCGCGGCGGGCGTCGCGCTCGGCACGGTCGCGCAGCCGCTTGGCCGCCGAGATGCGCACGAGCACGGGATGATCCTCGACGAGCCGGTCGAGCATCTGCTTGGCCTCGCGCTCCCAGGGGAGCGGGCGCTCGAGCCGCGAGGGCGTGGCCTCGACGCGGTCGAGGTCCTGGCCGAGCGGCAGGATGTGGAAGAGCGCGTCGAAGAGCGCGTTGCAGACCTCCTGCACGAGGTAGGTCGCGCCCGCGTAGCCCATGAACGGCGTGCCCGTGTGCCGGCGCACGATGGCGCCCGGGAAGCTCGCGGGGATGAAGGCCGCGCGCCCGCCCTTCTCGGCGAGGTACATGCGCTCATTGTAGGAGCCGAGCATCACCAGCGGCGGCTTCTCGTGGCAGAGGCGCCGCACCTCGGCGTTGTCGGTCTTTCCGCCGGGCTTGCGCTCCACCGCGAAGGCGCAGGGCAGGCCCATCTCGTCCTCGAGGAAGCGGCGGATGCCGCGCGCGTAGGTCTCGTTGGCGACGATCGCGAAGGACGCGGTGGCGAAGAAGTCCTGCGTCACCGAGCGCCAGAGGTCCCAGATCGGCTTGATCGTGGTGTGCTTCTCGCGCGCGATGAACGGCTCCGGGTCGAGGCCGAGCTGCTCGCCCAGGGCCCGAAGGAAAGCGGTCGTGGCGTTGAGCCCGATCGGGGCCATCAGCCAGGGCCGCTCCAGCGCCTCGCAGAGCAGCCGCCCGTACTCGCGGTGCAGGCAGACATTGACCTGCGCCTCGGAGAGCTTGGGAACGTCGGCCACGTGGGAGCCGAGCGGGAAGGTCATGGCGACCTCCGCCCCGATGCCCTCGATCAGCCGGCGGATCTCGGCGAGGTCCGACCAGGTGTTGAAGGTGCCGTAGATCGGCCCGACGATGTTGACCTTGGGCTTCTGGCCCTCCGCCACCGGCTTGGCCGGCTTGACCTTCTTCGGCCCGAACTCGCGCCAGAGCCAGAGCATGGCGCGGTTGGCGCTCTGCCACTGGTCCTCGTCGATCGTGCGCGGCAGGAAGCGCTTGATGTTGGTGCCTTCCGGCGTGACGCCGCCGCCGATCATCTCGGCGATCGAGCCCGTGACGACGACCGCGGGCAGGTCCGGATCGAGCGTCTCGTGGGCGCGGCGCATGGCGCCCTCGGTACCCGTCTGGCCGAGCTCCTCCTCGGCGAGCCCGGTGACGACGACCGGCAGCTCGTGCGGGGGCAGCGCGTCGGTGTAGTGCAGCACCGCGGTGACGGGCAGGTTCTCGCAGCCCACCGGGCCGTCGACGATGACCTGCAGGCCCTTGATCGCCGTGAAGACGTAGACGGAGCCCCAGTAGCCGCCGGCGCGGTCGTGATCGAGGACGAGCATCAGATCATCTCCCCGGTCGGTGCTTCGGCCTTGGCGCGCTGGCGCTGGAGCGCCTCGCGCTGCTTGGCGTAGCGCTCGCGGTAGCCGGGCCGCGAGATCGGCTCGCCCTCCCAGATCCCCGCGGTGTCGCCCTCGCCCACGCCCTCGAAGAAGGCCTTCATGCCGTCCATGCGGCTCTTGCCGGCGATGGCGGCGTTGACGACCTGGGCGAGCGAGCCCGCGCCGGCGGCGCCCATGAGCGGGCGCGCGGAGATGAGGTTCGTGAAGTAGAGGGCCGGGATTCCCGCGGCCTTCGCCTTCTGCACGACCGGCGTGGTGCCCACCGCGAGGTCGGGGCGGTGGTAGTGCATCGCCGCCAGATCGTCCTCGAGCGAGGCGCGGAAGCGTACCGTCACGCCGCGGGCCTCGAGCCAGGCGCGGTCCGCCTCCGCCCACTTCGTCCTGGGGCAGGCGGTGCCGACGTAGGGGACCTCGGCGCCGCTCTCGATGAGAAGGCGCGCCACCAGCAGCTCCGAGCCCTCGTAGCCCGAGAGCGTGATCTTGCCCGCGATCGGCTTCGACGCGAGGGCCGCCTCGACGGCGCCCAGCGCGGCCGCCTTCGCCGCCTCGATCCGCTCGGGATCGACGCCGGCCGCCTTGCCCACCGCCTCGAGCCAGGCCGCGGTACCCTCGCGCCCGACCGGCGCCGAGCCGACGACCGGGCGGCCCGCCGCCTCGAGCTCGCGGATCGAGGCCGTGTAGAACGGGTGGATCGCCGCCACCGCCACGCAGTCGAGGGCGGCGTACAGCTCGCGCCACTCGCGGGTGGGGACGACCGGGCCGGCGGCGAGACCCATCGGAGCCAGCAGCCCGTCGATCGTGACGGGATCGACCGGGAACATCTCGCCGAGCAGCGTCACCGTCGGGCGCTCGGAGCGGCCGCCGCGGGGCGCCTGGACAGGGCCGTGCTCGGCCTCGGAGCGGGCGAACTTCAGCATCGCGCCGGCCAGCACGTCCTTGGCCTCCGCGTGCGTCGGCACGCCGAAGCCCGGCACGTCGATGCCGATGATGCGCACCCCGTTGATCGTGTCCGGCAGGAGCCGCAGCGGCACGCCGGACGCGGTGGGGACGCACAGATTGGTGACGACGATCGTGTCGTAGAGCGCCGGGTCCGCCATGTCGTGCACGGCGTCGCGGATGTCCTCGAAGAGCTTGCCGGTGACGAGCGTCTCGGAGTTGAAGGGCACGTAGCCGACCGTGCGCTTCGCGCCGTAGAAGTGCGAGGTGAAGGTCAGGCCGTAGACGCAGCAGGCCGAGCCCGAGAGGATGGTTGCCGTGCGGCGCATGCGCAGGCCCACCCGCAACGAGCCGAAGGCCGGGCACATCGACTGCGGCTGGTCGTGCGGGCCCTTGGGGTAATCCTGCGCGTATTGCTCGAGCGTCTCGTTCAGCCCGGCGGCGCGGGCGGCGGCGCGCATCGTCTCGGCGCCGCCGTGGCAGCCGGAGGCAGCGGCCTGCGGCTCGGGCTTCGGCGCGGGCCGGTCGGCGGTCGCGATCAGCGTCGTCGTCCTGCGCGGAGTGTCGGTGATGGTCGTCATGCCGCTCCCCCGCTCAGGCGTCGTAGACGATTTCGAGGGAAGGCTTCGTCACCGCGTCGACCCCGCACATGTCCTCATAGGAGGCGGGCTGGAGCACGACGTCGCGGCCGACGGTGTCGGACGAGAACAGGTCGAGCAGGCCCTCCGGGGAGAGCGGCGTCGGGTGCATCGGCGGCGCCTCGGCCACCGCCATGCCGAGCTGCTCGAACAGCGAGGCCCACTCGCCGCCGGGGCGGCCGATGATCTCGTAGTTCGCGCTCTTGCGGCGGATGTCCTCGTGGGCGGGGATCGCGGCGAGAACCGGGATGCCGACCGCCTGCGCGAAGGCCTGAGCCTCGCCGGTGCCGTCGTCCTTGTTGATGACGAGGCCCGCGACGCCGACGTTGCCGCCGAGCTTGCGGAAATACTCCACCGCGGAGCAGACGTTGTTGGCGACGTAGAGCGACTGCAGGTCGTTAGAGCCGACGACGATGACCTTCTGGCACATGTCGCGGGCGATCGGCAGACCGAAGCCGCCGCAGACCACGTCGCCGAGGAAGTCGAGCAGCACGTAGTCGAAGCCCCAGTCGTGGAAGCCGAGCTTCTCGAGCAGCTCGAAGCCGTGGATGATGCCGCGTCCACCGCAGCCGCGCCCGACCTCCGGGCCGCCGAGCTCCATGGCGAAGACGCCGTCGCGCTTGAAGCAGACGTCGGAGACGGCGATGTCCTCGCCGGCGAGCTTCTTCTTCGACGAGGTCTCGATGATCGTCGGGCAGGCCTTGCCGCCGAAGAGCAGCGAGGTCGTGTCGCTCTTGGGGTCACAGCCGATGAGCAGCACGCGCTTGCCCTGCTGGGCCATCATGTAGCTGAGGTTCGCCAGCGTGAAGCTCTTGCCGATGCCGCCCTTGCCGTAGATCGCGATGATCTGCGTCTCCTTCTTGGCGGGCGGCTCTTGCTCGATCGGGGTCACGGCGTTCATGCGGTGCGCCTCCAGTCCAGGATCATCTTCAGGCACGAGGGGTCCTCGAAGGCGGTGCGGTAGGCCCGCGCCGCGTCCTCGGCCACCTCGCGGTGGGTGATCAGGCCGTCGAGGGAGAGCGCTCCCGAGGCCACGGCGGATACCGTGGCGTCGAGATCCGCCCGCTGCCATTCGGCCGCGATGCGGATGTGCGCCTCCCTCATGAAGGCCGGGGGAAACGAGAAGCTCAGCGGCTCCGAGTAGAAGCCCGCGAGCACCACCTCGCCGCGGGGGGCGAGGCGCGAGATCAGGGTGTCGAGCAGGCGGCCGTCACCGGAGACGTCGACGACGGCGCGGTAGTCGCGGCGCGGGTCGTCCGCGGAGGCGACCACCCGGTAGCCGAGGGCGCCGTCCATGCGAGCCGGGTTGGTCTCCCACACGGTGGGCGCGCCGCCCTTCGCCACGACGATGCGGGCGATCAGCCGCCCGAGCGCGCCGTGGCCGACGATCAGGTCCGGCGTCTCGCCGGCGATCTCGACGGCGTGCCAGGCGGTGGCGGCGAGCGCCAGCAGCGTGCCCTGGGCGAGGCCGTCCGGCCGATCGAGGAACGCGTCCGGCAGCGGCGCGAGGCGCGCGCCGGGGCTCACGATCCGGGCGGCGGCGCCGCCGAACAGACCGCGGATCTCGCCGTAGCAGCGCGCGCCGGGCACGTAGACCCCCTGCCCGACCGAAAGCCCGCTGTGCGAACCGGCATCGACCACCCGCCCGACCGATTCGTAGCCGGGCACCAGCGGATACCCCATGCCGGGGAAGGCGGGCATGCGGCCCGTGTAGAGCAGGCGCTCGGTGCCGGTGGAGATGCCCGAGAAGGCGACCTCGACGACGGCGTCCTCGGGACCCGCGGGATCGAGGGCGATCGTCTCCAGGCTCAGGCGCTCCGGCTCGTGCAGGACGACCGCTCGCGTGCTCGACATGACGTGGCCCTCCCTGTTCACGAGCCTATTCGTTGTGCATGTCAATCTAGACTGACACGACCTGATGTCAATCTAAACTAACACCCGATGCGGCTTGTCCGGACCCTTCCGGATCACGCAGGGACAATTCACGCCGTTGCGACGAGCAGGCTCGCCACGAGCGGCATGCGGGTCCTCACGAAGCGGGTGGAGGCGAAGCCCGCGCGCCGGGCGAGATCGGCGTTCTCGGCGGGGGTGCGCGGGCGTCCGGAGCCCATCGCGTAGAGGTAGAGGCCGAAATAGGCCTGGGTGACCGCCCGCGCGCCGGGGGTCTCGGCCATCGGCTCGCCGACGAGGAGCGTGCCGCCGGCCGGCAGCGCGGCGCGCACGGCCTTCAGGATCGCGAGGGCCGCGTCGTCGTCGTGGTCGTGCAGGATGCGCACGAGGGAGATCGCGTCGGCCCCCGCCGGCAGCGGATCGCCGAAGACGCTGCCGCCGACGGTGGCGATTCGCCCGGCGAGCCCGTCGGCGGCGAAACGCGCGGCGGCCGCGCGGGCGACCGGCGGCAGGTCGAAGAGGACGAGCTCCGTCCTCGGCGCCCGCGCCGCCGCCGCGCGCAGGAAGGCGCCGGCGCCGCCGCCGACGTCCATCAGGCGGCGATGACGGGAGACGTCGTGCGCATCGAGGATCTGGCGGGAGACCATCGGCTGGGAGGCCGCCATCAGGTCGGTGTAGGCGGCGATCGCCTCGTCGGCGAGGGTGCCGGGCTCGGGGCTGCGGGCGTAGGCCCAGTAGCGCGCCAGCGCGCCGCCGCCGGGCCCGCGGGCGAGGCAGGCGACGGGGTCGGCGAGATCCTCGTAGAGGAGCGGGTGATGCAGCGCCATCGGCGCCACGGCGGGGTTGCCGAGCACCGCCGCCCCGTGCGGCCCGAGCCCGATACGCCCGCCCGAGCGGGCCTGAAGCAGCCCGATGGCGCAGGCGGCGTCGAGGAGGCGCTTGGCCCCCTCTTCCGGCAGCCCGGTGCGCGCGGCGACGTCGGCGGGAGAGAGCGGCTCGGCACGCAGCGTCTCGAAGAGATCGAGGCGCAGGCAGGCGAGCAGCGTCTGCGTGTAGACGAAGCCCGCCACGATGTCGAAGAGCGCCGCCGCCCGGCGCCGGGCGATCGGGCGCGTGAGCGGGAAGCGCTCGGCGAAGGCCTGGAAGCGCTCGCTCGAGACGAGCCTGTCGCGCCAGGAGAGCACGATGTCGGGCAGGCGCATGGCCCTGATGTCCGGATCTGCGCGCCTGCGCCCCCCTCAGGCCGCCACGCGCGCGAGGCTCTTGGGCACGAAGCGCTTGGCGGCGTGGTGGATCACGGCCTTGAGCTCGGTGGCGCCCCCGCAGGGCGGGATAGACGCGATGGCGTCGGCGACGAGGGTCTCGAGCCGGTCGATCGCGCCCTCGACGCCGAGCAGCGCCGGTGCGCTGGCGCGGCCGTGGGCGGCGTCCTGGCCCGTGGGCTTGCCGATCTCTTCCGCCGTGGAGGCGATGTCGTGCAGGTCGTCGGCGACCTGGTAGGCCTCACCCAGCAGCTCGCCCAGCGGTCGCCAGGCCTCCGGGTCGCCGCCCGCGGCGAGCGCGCCGGCGCGGGTCGCGGCGGAGAACAGCGCGCCGGTCTTGGCGCGGTGGTAGAGCGAGAGGTCGATCGTCGGCTCGCTCTCCCAGGCCTGCCCGGCGACGATGCCGTAGGGCATCCCGGTCGAAGCGGCGATGGTGGAGACGAGCGGCGCGAGGCGCCGCGGCACGGCGGCGCCGGCATGCGCCAACGCCTCGAAGGCGAGCACGATCAGCCCGTCGCCGGCGAGCACCGCGAGCGGCTCGCCGAAGGCGCAATGCACGGAGATCTTGCCGCGCCGGGTCGAGGCGTCGTCGAAGCAGGGGAGATCGTCGTGGACGAGGGAGGCGCAGTGCAGCAGCTCGATCGCGATCGCCGCGGCTTCCGCGAGGCGCGGCTCGCCGTCCCCGCAGGCGGCCGCGACGCCCAGCGCCAGCCTGGGGCGGATGCGCGCGCCGCCGGGAAACACCGCGTAGCGCATCGCCGAGGCGATGAGCGGTGGCGCGTCCGGGCCGCCAGCGCGGGCGAGCGCCGCCTCGAGGGCTCTCTCGATCCGGGTTCCGGCGTCGATGCGGACTTCCATGCGGGGTCTCCCCAGGTCTCTCGGCGTCCCGGTATTGTCAACCGGATTTGTCGGTATGGACTGTCAATGTAGACTGACATAGCTTTCGGGCGTGTCAACGGCCAGGATGCTTCGGTGAACTTCGGACCCGCCCCCGCGACGGACTCCTCCAGGGACGGCACCGTCGTGATCGGCGCCGGCATCGCCGGCCTCGTCTGCGCCGTGCTCGTCGCGACCTCGGGGCGCCCGGTGACGGTGCTCGAGCGCGCCGCCGCGCCCGGCGGCAAGATGCGTGAGATCGCCGTCGACGGCGTGCGGGTCGATTCGGGGCCGACCGTGCTCACGCTGCGCGGCGTCTTCGACGCGATCTTCGAGGCGGCCGGCGCGCGGCTCGACGAACGGGTGCGGCTGCGGCGGGCCGAGATCCTCGCCCGCCACGCCTGGGAGGGCGACGCGCGGCTCGACCTCTTCGCCGACGTCGAGCGATCGGCGGACGCGATCGGCGCCTTCGCCGGCGCGCGGGAGGCGAAGGGCTTCCGCGAGTTCTGCGCGGCATCGGCGCGGGTCTTCGCCATGCTCGACGAGCCCTTCATCCGTGCGCCCGAGCCCTCGCTGCCCAGGCTCATTGCGAGCCGCGGCCTCATGGGCGCACACGAACTCCTGGCGATCCGTCCCTTCGGCACCCTGATGCCGGCGCTGGAGGGCTTCTTCCGCGACCCGCGGCTCGCCCAGCTCTTCGGCCGCTACGCCACCTACACCGGCTCTTCGCCCTATCTCGCGCCGGCGACGCTGATGCTGATCGCCCACGTCGAGCAGGCGGGCGTGTGGCTCGTCGAAGGCGGCATGCAGCGCCTGGCCGATGCGCTGCACGCGCTCGCGGTGGAGAAGGGCGCGACCTTCCGCTTCGGCTGCGCGGCACGCGAGGTGCTCGTCGAGGGCGGTCGCATCGCCGGCGTGGCGACGGCGCAGGGCGAACGCATCCCCGCCGCCCGGGTCGTCGCCAACGCCGATTCGGGCGCGATCGCGGCCGGCATCCTCGGGCGCGAGGCCGCCCGCGCGGTGCCCGCCGCGAGCCCGTCGCAGCGCTCGCTCTCGGCACTGACCCTCTCGCTCCGGGCCCGCACGCGGGGCTTCCCCATCACCCGCCACACGGTGTTCTTCTCGCGCGACTACCCGGCCGAGTTCGAGGCGATCTTCCGCCGCGGCCGGCTGCCGGACGAGCCGACCGTCTACGTCTGCGCGCAGGATCGGGACGACCGGGGCGGGCGGATCGACGGCGCCGCCGAAGACGCACCCGAGCGGCTGTTCATGATCGTCAACGCGCCGGCCACCGGCGACAACCGCCCCTTCGACGAAGAGGAGATCGCCACATGCGACACGGCGACCTTTCGACATCTGAACCGCCTCGGCCTCTCGGTGGAGCGCACCCCGGAGGGGACGCGGCTCACGACGCCGAGCGACTTCGAGCGGCTGTTCCCGGGGACGGGGGGCGCGCTCTACGGGCGGGCGAGCCACGGCTGGAACGCGAGCTTCGAGCGCCCGAGCGTGCGCACGAGGCTGCCGGGGCTCTACCTGGCGGGGGGGAGCGTCCATCCGGGAGCGGGCGTGCCGATGGCGGCCCTCTCGGGCTGGACGGCGGCCCATCTGATATCCCGCGATTCCGCTTCGACCGCACGGTCGCGGACGATGGGTATTGCTGGTGGTACGTCGACGTCCTGAGCGACGACGGGAGATTAGGTCTCACCATCATCGCCTTCATCGGCAACGTGTTCTCGCCCTACTACGCCTTCGCGCGGCGCAGGGGCGCGAAGGCCGGCCGCCCGGCGGACCCGCACGACTTCCCCGCCATGAACGTCGTGCTCTACGGCCATGGCCACAAGCGCTGGGCGCTGACCGAGCGGCGCCGGAACGCGCTCTCGCGGGACACGACGACACTCTCGATCGGCCCCTCGCAGATGCGCTGGGAGGGCGGTGCTCTCGTGGTCGCGTTCGACGAGCGCACCATGCCCGTTCCCGGGCGGCTGAAGGGCCGGGTGCGGCTCTCGCCGTCGGGACTCACCCCGCAGATCTTCGGGCTCGACGCGGGCGCGCGGCACATGTGGTGGCCGATCGCGCCGGCCTCGCGGGCGGAGGTGACGCTGGAGCATCCGGGCGTAAGCTTCTCGGGCGACGCGTATTTCGACATGAACTTCGGCGCCCGCCCGCTCGAGGCGGACTTCGACTGGTGGAACTGGTCGCGCGCGCCCGGCTCGCGCGGCGCCTGCGTGCTCTACGACGTCGTCCGGCTCGACGGCTCGCGCCAGGTGCTCGCGCTCGACATCGGCCGCGACGGCACGGTGCGCGACCTCGCGACGCCGCCCCTCGCTCACCTGCCCCCGGGCGCCATCTGGCGCATGCCCCGCGAGACCCGCACCGAGCCCGGCGCCGCCCCGCCGCGGGTGCTCAAGACCTTCGAGGACACGCCCTTCTACACCCGCTCGGAGATCGCCACGCGGCTCCTGGGCGAGGACGTGCGGGCGATGCACGAGAGCCTGTCGATGCCGCGGTTCACGAAGCCGTGGGTGCAGATGCTGCTGCCGTTCCGGATGCCGCGCACCCCGTGGTGACCATCGGCGCGAGGCGCGCGCGACCCTCACCCCGTCGCGTCCGCCGCCCAGGCCTCCTCCGCGACGCCGTAAAGCGCCGCGCGGGCGACGACGCGGCGGGCCCAGGCGCGGTGGACGGTGGGCTCGCACATGGCACCCGCGTGCTGGAAGACGGCGCGCGCGTCCTCTTCCAGGATCGCGCGCGCACGCGCCAGATCGTCCGCGCCGACCGCGTAGGCGGCCTCGATGATCGCCACCTGCATCGGGTGGATCGCCGTCTTGCCGCAGAGCCCGAAGGCGACGTCGCGGGCCGCCTCGCGGGCGAGCGTCACGGGATCCCGCACGATGTCGAAGACGGGCGCGGTCAGGGCGAACCCGGCGGGGATCATCAACCCGACGAGTTGCGCCACGAGCGGGCCGAGCGGCCCCTCGTAGAGCGTCTCGCCGGGCATGCGCCGCAGGCCCAGGCAGGCGAGGAGGTCGTTGCCGCCGATGCGCAGCGCCAGCACCCGGCCCCGCGCGGTCGCGACGAGTTCGTCGCGCAGATCGCGCATGGCGCACGGGTCGAACACCTCCGGCGTCTCGAGCGTCGGCATCAGGAGGAGATCGCGCCCGCCGAGCGCCGCGACCCAGGCCGCCACGCCGCCGGGGCGCACCTTGGGCGCGACGAGGCCGGTGAGCCGCTCGGCGCCGGGCAGCGCGGCGATCTCCCACGCCATCGCGAGGGATCGCGGCCGCACGAACAGCAGCGGCGCGTCGGGCGTCGGCGCATCGATGCGCCCGAGCGCGGCGAGGAGCGCGCGCAGGTTCGCCAGCGCGTCGTCGATGTCCGTCTCGGCGACGGCGTCCTCGAGGCACAGCACGATCGAGCGCAGGCCCGACAGCTTCGCGCCCGTCGCCACCGCCCGGATGTCGGGCCGCGTCGCGGGGACGTACAGCGTCGCGCCGAGCGCGAGCGGGTCGATGCCGCGGGCGGCGGAGACGTCGTCATGCGCGGTCTTCGTCACGACACCCTCCGGATCAGGGTCAGCGCGCGGTAGGGGGCGATCGCGTCGCCCGCCTCCTCGAGCGGCACGCCGCGCTCGCGCGCGAGATGAACCAGCGCCGCGCAATCGGGGTCCGCCGCCGACGCTACGAGAACCCGCTCCGGGACCCGGCGCAAGACCGCGCGCGTCGCCTCGGCGATGCCCGGCTTGATGCGGTTGAGGTCGTCCACGTCGAATCGTGCGGCGACGCCCGACACCACCGCGCGCGAGGCCTCCCGACGCCGCTCCCGGGTCGGGTCCTCGGGCCTGATCGGCCGGACGGCCGCATCGCTCAACGCGGGCAGGACCCGTGCCCACAGCGCCTCGACGTGATCGCGGGTGACGTCGTGCGCGGCGAGGTGGTTCCAGACGCGGCAGCCGTGGAAGTCGTTCGCGCCGATCGCCTCGTTGAGGATCGTGCGCGAGACGAGGCCCGAGACCGTGGCGCCGAGGATGCCCGAGGGGATCAGCCAGTCCTCGCCCGAAGCCGAGAGCCAGGCGCGGCCGCACGGGTCGGCGAGCGTCACGAGCCGGGGCGCCCAGTCGCCGCGCCCCGAAAGCGTCCGCACGAGCTCGCCGGCGATCGCGCCCTTGCCGGTCCAGCCGTCGACGAAGACGCCACCCGCCGTCGGACGCCGCGCGGCGACGTGGGCGAGCGCGACATCGTCGATGCCCCGGTCGCGGATGATCGAGACGCCGGCATGCGCGACGTCGCGCCCGAGCGCGGCGAGCGCACGCCTGAGCAGCACGCCGAGCGGCGCGCCGGCGCGCACGAGGCTGAGCAGCGTGATCGGCCCCTCGATCGCTTCCGCGAGGCCCTTGGCGAGCCCCGCGATCTCGCGTCCCGCCCGCGGGGCGTGGCGGGCGAGCGCGTCCGCGTAGAGCGCACGATAGGCGGCCGAGGGCGGCTCCTCGCGGCCGATCATCTCCGAATAGTGCCGCGCGCCGGACTGGATCGCCCGCTCCTTCTCCTCGGTGGGCGTCTCGGCGAGGGCGAGCGGCGTGAGCAGGAAGGCGATGTCGCCCTCCTCGAAGGAACCGGGGAAGCCGCCGAGCATCAGGTCATTCCGTCGATCGGGACGCCGGTCAGCGCCCCTGCGAGCTGGCTTCCCGAGGGTGCGCCCCAGACGTCGCAGGCGAGCAGGAACGGCAGGTCCGTCAGGCTGTCGCCGAGCCCGATCGCCGGCCGGTCGGGCGCGTCCGCGCGCAGCCGGCCGAGCAGGTGCTCGACGGCGCGCCGCTTCGAGAGCGCCGGCGGGAGGAAGCCGAGATTGTTGCCGTTGTGGTGGACGGTCCAGCCGGCGAGATCGAAGCCGGACACCAGCGCGTCGGCGATCTCGGCCAGCCGCTCGCCGTCCCCGTCGTTCTGCTTGAACACCGTGTAGGTGGAAAGCTCCGCCTCCGCGACGATCCAGGCACGCACGTCCAGGCCCGCCTCCAGCGCGGCCGCACGTCCGTGCTCGAGCAGTGTCTCGAGCGTCTCCTCGAAGCCGCCGAGGTCGCAAGCCATCACCTGCGCCCATTGCGCGTCGCGCTCGCCGTCGGGCGTCAGGATCACCGCGCCGTTGGCGAGGATCGCCCAGGAGGCGAAGGGTATCGCGACGCGTGCGTAGGCCTCCGTCGAGCGGGCGGTGACGGGGATGGGCTCGGCGGTGGCCAGCAGCCAGTCCACCAGCGCCGCCTGCCGCTGCGTCATCATGGAATGCGCGCCGTTGGACGCGCGCGCCGCGAGCGTGAGCTGCTCCGGCGGCGTGTCCGGCGGGCATTTGCGCAGCGTCTGGAACAGCGTGTCGTCGAGGTCGACGAACACCATGGGCCGGCTCATGCGTACAGCTCCCCGTCCTCGACGACCCGTGCCCCGAGCGCCGCGACGAGCGCCGGGTCGAGCGCCGCGCGCCCGGTCTCGACGCAGATCAGGATGCGATCGTAGGGCTCGCGCGTGACGTTGTAGAGAAAGTTCGGGATGCCGAGGCCGTAATTGTCGCCGAAGGCGAGCGCCGTCTCGATGGCGTGGCCCACCGCGATCGGCGAGCGCGTGACGGCGGAGAAGCGCACGTCGGCCCCCGCCGCCTCCAGCGCCTCGGCCAGCAGGAAGGGCGGGAAGACGTACTCGCCCGTACCCAGAACCAGAATGCGCTCCCCCGGCCGCGGCGCGAGGGCCGCGATCGACGGCCTGCGATGCTCGCGCACGCCGAGCCGCCCCCAGTCCCGCGCCGGATCGGGCGAATGCGCGCCCCGTGCGGTGACGTCCACCGACGGCATCTCGGGGAGCGGCGCGCCGGGGTTCGGCGTCCACGCGTAGCGCCCCTCGAGCAGCGTCGCGTTCGACGCGCCGAGCGCGCGCGCCGCCTCCCCGCCCGACCAGTCGGTGAGCGTCGCGAGCACGATCCGCTCGGGCGCGAGGCCCGCCTCGCGGAAAGCGTGGGCGAGGTTGAGGAAGGTCTTTCCGGTGGAGGCCTCGTCGTCGACGAGCACGAGGCTCCTCGCCCCGCGTGCGGGCGCCGCGAGCGCGGGATCGACGGGGGCGTGGAGGAGGTGGCGCGTCGCGTGGCTGTGCTCTTCCTCGAAGGTGAGCCACAGGAGCGAGCCGAGCGGGTGGCGCGTGGTGGGCAGGTAGACGACGTCCGTGCGGCCGGTCGCGGCGACATAGTCCTGCTGCACGCCGGCGCCGAGCGCGATCGCGGTCTCGGCCATGCCCACGACGAGCACCGGTCCCGGCAGGTCCGCCGGGATCGCCGCCGCGAGATCGCGGGTCGCCGCGCGCATGACCGAGGGCGCCACGGGGATGTGACGGCCCAGCACCTTCGATACGAAGAGGAAGGCGCGCTTGGGGTTGCGCCGCTCGGCGAAACCGAACAGGTCGCCCGGCGCGCGCAGGCTCCGCGCGACGGCGACGCCGATCGTCCCCGTCGCGAGCCGCGCCTCGAGGCTCATCGCGGCGTCAGAGCGAGGCCGCACGGCGGCGGCGCCAGCGCGCCACCGACCACCAGATCCAGCCGATCACGCCGGCCAGGAGCGCGAAGAACACGATGTTGAACCAGGGAATGGGCGTGTAGCCGGGCTCGACGCGCTGCACCGAGACGGCGTTGGGGAACCACGAGAGCATCGGGATGCGCCAGCCGTAGTGCGTGACGAGGGCGCGGTTGTCGGGCTCCCGGGCGATGGCGCCCGCACGCTGGTGGACGTTGGCGGAATCGAACTTGAAGTACCAGGGAAAGCCCCAGCCTGTGTCTTCGTTGTAGTAGACGCGCGCCGCGCCGCTCTCCGGGTCCTCCGCGAAGATCACGTAGACGTCCCGCGTCGCCCCCGGCACCTCGTTGTTGGCCGCATTGCCGTCGCGGTCGACGCGCCGGATGTCGGTCGAGGTGATGCGCACGACGTCGTAGCCGGGCAGGTTGTAATGCAGGAAGGCACCCAGCGGCAGGAGCAAGATCAGGAGAAGCAGCACCTTCAGCAGGGTGCCGCGAAACATGTCCTTCATGCGAAGACTCCGACCAGGATGAGAATGCCGAGGAGCAGCAGGGGGACGCCCACCAGCTGGATCCAGAGACGCCGCCCCGTCGTGCGTCGCCATTGCGCGATGTCGTGTTCGAGAGCCGCCCCGTCAAGCTCGTCGGAGAGCCGCGCGCGGCGGCGCCGGCGGATTTCTCCGAGCGTCAGCACCGCCTCGCGGGTGAGCGTCAGCAGCGCCGCGAGGGCGAGGAAGACGGCGAGCCAGCGCGTCACGCGCCGGCCCTCCCCACGGCCCGTGCGTCACGACCTTTCGCCAAGGGCTCCTCCTCGCGCCGCCCGCCTTCGCCGCGCTCAGGTCCGCACCTTCGCACGCCGCACCCCGGGGACGCCAGCCCGGCAGGCCCGGCCCGGAGGGCGGCGGCGGAAGCGACGGAGCCGCCGGGGAGCGTCCGCATCGTCGGGCTACCCGCGACGGTCCAGCGCCGCGACGTAGAAGCCGTCCACCCCCGTCCGCAGGGGCGACATCTGCAGCCCGTGCCGCGTCGGGCGTACGAGCGGCGCGAGCGTGGCGAGGCCGGCGGCTTCCATCAGCGCGCTGGCGGGGACGGGCGCGAAACCCGGATGCCGCGCGAGGAAGGCGTCGAGCGCGCCGTCGTTCTCCGCCGGCAGGACGGAGCAGGTGACGTAGACGATGCGCCCGCCCGGGGCGACGAGCCGCGCGGCGCGGTCGAGCACCGCGTCCTGCTCGCCGCGGCGCTGGGCGAGGGAGCCCGGCCGCAGGCGCCACTTGGCGTCCGGGTTGCGGCGCCAGGTGCCTGTGCCGGTGCAGGGCGCGTCGACGAGGACGAGGTCGGCGCGACCGTCGAGATCCTCCACCGCGTCCGCCTTGCCGCGAGGGCTGCGGATCTGGACGTTGCGCACGCCCGCCCGCGCCAGCCGATCGTGGATCGGCGCGAGGCGCCGCGTGTCGGCGTCGGTGGCGTAGATCTGGCCGGAATTCTCCATCAGCGCCGCGAGTGCCAGCGTCTTGCCGCCGGCGCCGGCGCACAGGTCCACCACCTGCGCCTTGGCCGCCGGGCGAGCCAGGAGCGCGGCGAGCTGCGAGCCCTCGTCCTGGATCTCGATCCAGCCCTTGAGGAACTCGGGCTCGCTCTGGAGCGCGGGTCCGCGACCGTCCTCGCCGAGCGCGATGCGCAGGCCGGCGGGGGCGTGGGGCGTCTCGATCGGGGCGAGGAACGCCAGCGCGTTCTGCGCCTCCTCGCGGGTGACGAGGAGCCTGTTGACGCGGATGTCGAGCGGCGCGCGCTCGGCGAGCGCCCGCGCCTCGGCGACCGCCTCCGCCTCGCCGAAGATCGCCGCGAGCTCGTCGTGGATCCAGGCGGGGTAGTCGCCCTGCACGTGGGGCGGCGCGTCCGCGAGGTCCGGACGCGCCAGGCGGGCGCGCTCGTCGTCGGAGAGCGGTGCCGGCGCGAAGCGCGAGCCGTCGCACAGGCTGGCAATCTGGTCTGCGCTCATCCCGCGCTGAAGGGCGAGCATGCCGAGCACGAGGGCGCGGCCGCGGAGCGGCTGATCGCCCTCCCCGCCCTCCTCGCGCGCGCCCATCACCCAGGTGGCGGAGGCCCGCCGGCGCAGGGCGTCGTAGACGAGCGTGGCGATGCCGGCGCGGTCCTTCGATCCGGCGAAGCGGTGGGAGAGGCCCCAGTCCTTCAGGGCGTCCGAGGCGGGGCGGCGGCGGGCGAGGAGGTCGTCGAGGACCTCCATCGCGCCGGAGAGGCGGGCTTGCGGTGTCATCGCCCGCATGTGGCAGGTTCGCCCCCGCGCCGCAAGCGCGACGCGCGGCGTCAGCAGGTCGCCCAGGCGATCCGGTTCGGACCGAGCGCCGTCTCGCGCGTCCGCTCGCCGGTGCGCACGATGGTCAGCTCCGCGGAGAGCCGCGCGCCGGTCTCGACGTCGTGCTCGACATAGACGAGCGCGCCCATCGAGCGGACGATCCGCGCCTCGACCCAGGGCCGCTCGCCGCCGGCCCGCGGGCCGCTCTGGCGCATCAGGATTCGCGCGTCCTCGAAGCGCACCGTCTCGCGCAAGGCGGCGGGATCGCGCGCGAGGCACCACTCGCCCTCCAGGAAGGCGATCTCCTCGCGCGCCACGGGGCAGTGGCGCATGGCCGAATCGCATTCGTCCGCGTGCTGGCGCAGCTGGAAGGCGAGGTAGGTCCCGAAGGCGCCGAGCCCGAGGACGATCGCGGCGGCGATAGCGAGCTTGCGCACGGGATCAGCCCTCCTCGGCCTCGATGACGAGGATGCGGGCACCCTCCGCCACCTGGTCGCCGGGGCCGGCCGCGATGTCGCCCACCGTGCCGGCGATCGGGGCGGTGAGCGGATGCTCCATCTTCATCGCCTCGACGACGGCGAGCCTCTGGCCCTTCTCGACCCGCTCGCCGGCCGCGACGAAGAGCGCGACGACCTTGCCGTGCATCGGCGCCTTGACGAGCCCGCCGGCGTCGAGGTGCTCGAGATCGACGCTCGCCGGATCGAACAGCGCGACGCGGGTCTGGCGCCCCTCGCGCAGGACGAGGACGTCGCCCTCCGCCTCGACGAGCGTCGCCTCCGGCTCGCCCATGCCGAGCGTGGCGCCGGGGATCTCGACGGCCGGCCCGTCGGCGTCGAAGCTCACCTGCGCGTCGAGCCGCTCGCCGTCGACGAGGAGCGGCAGCGTCGTGCGCCGCTCGCCCATGAGCTGGAAGCCGTCCTCGGCGAGCCACGGCGTCGCCGCCTCGCGCAGGGCCGCGCGCGCGGCCTCCCGCGCCGCGGCGAGATCCGCGGAGACGAGGGCGAGCGCGCCAGCCGCCACCGCCGCGGGATCGCGCTCCTGCGGCACGGCGCCCAGCGCGCCGAGGTTGGCGTCGATGAAGCCCGTGTCGAACGCCCCCTCCCGGAAGGCCGGCGCGTCGACGAGGCGGCGCAGGAAGGCGGCGTTCGTGCGCGGGCCGGCGACGACCGTCTCGCCGAGCGCGCGCGAGAGGGCGTCGAGCGCCTCGTCGCGGGTCTCGCCGCGGGCGATGATCTTGGCGATCATCGGATCGTAGAACGGCGTCACGAGGTCCCCCGCCTCTACGCCCGCGTCGACGCGCAGGTCCTCGCCCTCGGGGAACGAGAGCGCGAACAGCCGGCCGGTCGAGGGCAGGAAGCCGCGCTCGGGATCCTCCGCGTAGAGCCGCGCCTCGACGGCGTGGCCCATCAGCGGCACGTCCTCCTGGCCGAAGGGCAGCGGCTCGCCGGCGGCGACGCGCAATTGCAGCTCGACGAGGTCGAGGCCGGTGATCGCCTCCGTCACCGGGTGCTCGACCTGGAGGCGGGTGTTCATCTCCATGAAATAGAAGCGGTCCGCCCGCAGCCCCTCGCGCCCGTCGGCGATGAACTCGACGGTGCCGGCGCCGACGTAGCCCACCGCCCGCGCGGCCTCCACCGCGGCGCGACCCATCGCCTCGCGCACGTCCGCGGTCATGCCGGGCGCGGGCGCCTCCTCGATCACCTTCTGATGGCGGCGCTGGAGCGAGCAGTCGCGCTCGTTCAGGTGCACGACGTTGCCGTGGGCGTCCGCGAAGACCTGGATCTCGACGTGGCGGGGGCTGAGCACGTACTTCTCGACCAGCACCCGCGGGTCGCCGAAGGACGCTTGCGCCTCGCGCTGGGCGGAGGCGAGCGCGGCGTCGAAGTCCGCCACCTTGTCGACACGGCGCATGCCCTTGCCGCCGCCGCCGGCGACCGCCTTGATCAGCACCGGATAGCCGATCTCGTAGGCCTTCTGGCGCAGGAAGTCCGGCTCCTGGCGCACGCCGTGATAGCCCGGCACCACGGGCACGCCCGCCTTCTGCACGAGCGACTTCGCGGCGTCCTTGAGCCCCATCGCCTCGATCGCCTCCGCCGGCGGCCCGACGAAGACGATCCCGGCGTCCGAGCAGGCGCGGGCGAAGGCCGCGCGCTCCGACAGGAAGCCGTAGCCGGGATGGATGCACTGCGCGCCGGCGCTCCTCGCCACGTCGAGGATGGCGTCGATCCTCAGGTAGCTCTCGGACGCCGGCGCCGGGCCGATGCGGTGCGCCTCGTCGGCGAGGCGCACGAACAGCGCGTCGCGATCGGCGTCCGAGTACACCGCGATGGTGCGCATGCCGAGCCGCCGCGCGGTCCGGATGACCCGCACGGCGATCTCCCCGCGATTGGCGATGAGCACGGATGACAGCACGGGCGACCTCCTGGCGTGGATGCCCGTCCTTTGGACTGGAGCGGCGGGCGAAGGTCAAGGGGGCCGGGGGACGCGTCGGTCGGGCGCGGGGTATGGACAGGAGTACGGACGGTCCGTAGTGTCGAGGGGTGGACGCGCCGACCGACTTCGAATGGGACGACGGGACGGCCTCGGCGAACGAGGCCAAGCACGGCGTTTCGTTCGATGTCGCCATGGATGTCTTCCGCGACCCGCGTCGCCGCGTGAGCAGCGATGACCGTCGCGACTATGGCGAGGAGCGCTTCACCACGTTGGGCGCGGTCGGCACGACGTGCCTCGCCGTCGTGTTCACCATGCGCGGCGGCACCGTCCGCATCATCTCGGCGCGACGCGCCAACCGGCGCGAACGCCGGCTCTACGAGGGAGGGACGTGACGTGACGGAGGTGACATGGCGATCGTGAGACGTCGGCTCGGAGAGGGTCCGCCGAGGCGCTTCACGCCCGAGCAGCAGGCGCGTCTGGACGCGATGACGGAGGACGAGATCGAGGCGAACGCCCTCTCCGATCCCGACAATCCGCCCATGACGGATGCGATGATCGAGCGCGCCGAGATCGGCTATGCCGTCCGCCGCACCCGCGAGCGTCTGGGCCTCACCCAGGCGGCGTTCGCCGCGCGCTACGGCATCTCGCTCGGGCGGCTGCGCGACGTCGAGCAGGGGCGGCACGCGCCCGATCCGGTGCTCGTCTCCTACCTGAAGCTCGTCGCCCGCGACCCCGAATGGGTCGCCGAGACCATCGCCGGGCGCTCCGCCGACCACGCGGCCTGAGCGCCCGCCCCTCCCGTCGGAAGGACCGCATCGCGCCATTCGGACGCGGGTGCGGATCGCCGCGGGCGTTGCGTCGTTGTCGACCGACGATGCCCGCCCGCGCGGGCCCCGCAACCGACCGGAGGAGGGCTTCCGATGACCTGGGCGAATTTCCTCGAAGCGCAGAACGTGATGACGATCGCCATCGTGCTCGTCCTCGCGATCGGCACTTTCGCGTATTTCCTGCGGCGCAAGTCGAACCGGCGCGCGGCCTCGAACGCCTTCTCGGGCGACCCGAGCCGCTCCGCGCTCGCCCGCAAGGCCGAGCAGGGATCGCACGATCCCGTCGACCGCACCGGCGACCCGGCGGGGCCGCCGAAGCGCTAGGGGCGCGCGGCGGGGCTGTTCAGGCGGCGGGCGCGTGCTAAGAGGAGGCGTCCACCTTTCGTTCGCGAGATTCCTCCGGCCGCCCCCGCATGACGCCCCGCGAGTTCATCGCCAAATGGTCCGCCGCCACGCTCACCGAGCGGCAGGCGGCACAGGAGCATTTCATCGACCTGTGCCGGCTCGTGGACCACCCCACGCCGGCCGCGGGCGATTCGACCGGCGAGGCCTACGCCTTCGAGAAGGGCGCGACCAAGACAGGCGGCGGCGAGGGCTTCGCCGACGTCTGGAAGCGCGGCTACTTCGCCTGGGAATACAAGAAGAAGAAGCGCAACCTCGATGCGGCGATGGACCAGCTCGTGCGCTACGCCGCCGCGCTGGAGAACCCGCCGCTCCAGGTCGCCTGCGACATCGACCGCATCCGCATCCGCACCGCCTGGACGAACCTCGTCGCCTCGAGCATCGAGATCGCGCTCGCCGACCTCGAAGACCCGGCGAAGCTCGCCCTCGTCCACGCGGTCTTCCACGATCCCGACAGGCTGCGGCCCGAGCGCACGCGCGAGCGCGTCACCCGCGAGGCGGCGGACAAGTTCTCGGCGCTGGCGCTGCGCCTGCAGGGTCGCGCCGACGCCGAGGCGGTGGCGCATTTCGTCAACCAGCTCGTGTTCTGCTTCTTCGCCTCGAGCGTGAAGCTCCTGCCCGAGGGCATGTTCCAGGCGCTGATCGCGCGGGCGCAGAAGCGCCCGAAGCGCGCCAAGGGGAACCTCGACGAACTCTTCGCCGAGATGCGGACCGGCGGCGAGTTCGCCCTCCAGGACATCGCGCACTTCAACGGCGGCCTGTTCGACGGGCAGGAGGCGCTGCCGCTGGACGAGGGCGACGCCGACCTCCTGATGCAGGCGGCGAAGCTCGACTGGTCGGAGATCGACCCGACCATCTTCGGCACGCTGTTCGAGCGCTTCCTCGACCCCGGCAAGCGCGCGCAGATCGGCGCGCACTACACCGATCCGGCCAAGATCATGATGATCGTCGAGCCGGTGATTCTGCGCCCGCTCCGGCGGGAGTGGGAGGAGGCGCGCGGGCGCATCGAGGCGATCATGGAGAAGGCCGCGGCGAAGGCGCAGAGCGTCGCCCCGAGCCGCCGGGAATCCGCCCTCGCCAAGGCGCGCGTGGAGGCGGAGGCGATCCAGCTCGCCTTCCTGGAGCGCCTGCGCGGGCTCGTGATCCTCGACCCCGCCTGCGGCTCGGGCAACTTCCTCTATCTCGCGCTCCAGGCGGTGAAGGACCTCGAATGGCGGGCCATCCAGGAGGGCGAGGGGCTCGGCCTCTCCCCCCGCGTCCCCGAGGTCGGGCCGGAGATCCTGCGCGGCATCGAGATCAACCCGCTCGCCGCCGAGCTCGCCCGCACCACGATCTGGATCGGCGACATCCAGTGGCGCATCCGCAACGCCATCTACACCCGCCCCGACCCGATCCTGCGCAAGCTCGACACGATCGAGTGCCGCGACGCGCTGATCACGCGCGACGCCGCGGGGCGGGCCGTGGAGGCGGACTGGCCGGCGGCGGAGTTCATCGTGGGGAACCCGCCGTTCTTGGGGGGGAAGAAGCTCATCGCAGGGCTCGGGGCGGAGGAGACCGAGACCATCCGCGAGGTCTACGCCGAGAGAATCTCGCCGTTCTCCGACCTCGTCTGCTGGTGGTTCCACAAGGCGCGCAAGCAGATCGAGGACGGCCGCTCGAAGCGCGCCGGGCTCGTCGCCACGAACTCGATCCGGGGGGGCCGCAATCGGCTGACGCTGGAGGCCATTCAGCGGCGGCTGAAGATCTTCGAGGCGTGGTCCGACGAGCCGTGGATCGTGGACGGGGCGTCTGTTCGCGTCTCGCTCGTGTGCTTCGCGGATGAGCCGCCGGACGAGCCGATGCTCGACGGGCTCGCCGTCGCGGCGATCAATCCCGACTTGACCGCGGACCTGCCGATCACGACGGCCCGCCAGCTGGCCGAGAACGCGGACGTCTCGTTCATCGGCATCCAGAAATCCGGGCCGCTGGACATCCCTGGCGAAGTGGCGCGCAGGCTGCTGACGGAGCCGACAAACGTCAACGGCCGACGGAACTCGGACGTCTTGTCACCGTGGTGGATCGGGATCGACGTGACCCGGCGCCCGCGCGACTACTGGATCATCAACTTCAATGGTCTCGGCGAGAACGCAGCTGCCCAGTTCGAGGCGCCCTTCGAACTGCTCCGTCGCGAGGTCGAGACGTATGAGGCCGAGCGCGGGCGGAAGATTACACGCGCGGACTATTGGCGCCTCTGGCGCAGCCGACCGGAACTCTTCGCCGCCATAGCCGGCCGCGAGCGGATGATCGTGACGCCCGAGGTCGCGAAGCACCGCGTGTTCGTCTTCCTCGACACGCGGATCGTCCCGGACAAGAACCTCACCGCCATCGCCCGCGACGACGACACCACCTTCGGCATCCTCCATTCCCGCTTCCACGAGGCCTGGTCCCTGCGGCTCGGGACGAGCCTCGAGGATCGGCCGCGCTACACCCCCACCACCACCTTCGAGACCTACCCCTTCCCGGAGGGCCTGACACCGAACCTCCCTGCCGCCGCCTATGCGGACGATCCGCGCGCGCGGCGCATCGCCGCCGCGGCGCGGGCGCTCGACGAGGCGCGGGGGCGGTGGCTGAACCCGCCCGATCTCGTGCGGATCGAGCCGGAGGTGGTCCCGGGCTATCCCGACCGCATCCTGCCCAAGGACGACGCGGCGGCGGCGGTGCTGAAGGAGCGCACCCTCACCAAGCTCTACAACGCGCGGCCCGCCTGGCTCGCGGCGCTGCACGACGACCTCGACCGCGCGGTCGCCGCCGCCTACGGCTGGCCCGAGGACATCGGCATCGAGGACGCCCTCGAGCGCCTCCTCGCGCTCAACCTCGCGCGCGGCTGAGCCTCACCGGTGCCGGGCGAGGATCTCGCGCACGGCGTCGACCATCGTCGCCTCGGGGACGGAGACCTGCGCGGGCCGCGCGGCCTTCCATTCCTCGTTGGTCTCGATCGTCTCGGACGCCTTGGCGCCCTCGATCAGGTCCTTGATCTGGACCTCGCCGCGCGCGCGCTCGTCGGAGCCCTGGATGATCACGCAGGGGCTGCGGCGCCGGTCGGCGTATTTCATCTGCGCCTTCATGCCGGCCGAGCCGAGATACATCTCGGCGCGGATGCCTTCGGCCCGGAGCGTCGCGACGAGGCGCTGGTAGTCGGCGACGCGGTCCTTGTCCATCACCAGCACGACGACGGGCGCCTGCGGCTCCGCGCCGGCGACGATGGGGCTGTTCACGAGCCGCAGCGCCGAGAGGAGCCGCGAGACGCCGATGGAGAACCCCGTCGCCGGCACGGGCTCGGCCCGGAAGCGCCCGACGAGCCCGTCGTAGCGCCCTCCCCCGCCGATGGAGCCGAAACGCACGGGCACGCCGTCCTCGTTGGTGACGGGGAAGGTCAGCTCGGCCTCGAAGACGGGGCCGGTGTAGTACTCGAGGCCGCGCACGACGGAGGGGTCGATCCGAACGCGCTCCGCGTAGCCCGAGGCTGCGATCTGGGCCGCGATGTCGCGGAGTTCCGCCACCCCCTCCCCGCCCCGCTCGGAGCCGGCGACGACCGCCTCGAGCGCCGCGAAGGTCTCCTCCAGCGTGGCGCGCGCCGCCTCGGTGAAGGCCACGACCCGCTCGGCCTGCTCCGCGTCGAGCCCCGCCCCCTTCGTGTAGTCCCCGCTCGGGTCCATGCGCCCCTCGCCGAGCAGCGCGCGCACGCCGTCGACGCCGACCTTGTCGAGCTTGTCGATCGCGCGCAGCACCACGAGGCGCCGCCCGGCCTGGTCCTCGCCGGCGAGCCCGATCGCCTCCATCACGCCGTCGAGGACCTTGCGGTTGTTCACCTTGACGACGTACTGGCCCTTCAGCCCTAGCCGATCGAGCGTGTCGGCGGCCATCATGCACATCTCGGCGTCCGCCGCGACGGAGGCGGCGCCGACCGTGTCCGCGTCGAACTGCATGAACTGCCTGAAGCGCCCCGGGCCGGGCTTCTCGTTGCGGAAGACCCAGCCGGCGCGATACGAGCGGTATGGCTTGGCCAGCGCCTCGAAGTTCTCGGACACGTAGCGGGCGAGCGGCGCGGTGAGGTCGTAGCGCAGCGACAGCCACTGCTCGTCCTCGTCCTGGAACGAGAACACGCCCTCGTTCGGGCGGTCCTGGTCGGGCAGGAACTTGCCCAGCGCGTCGGTGTACTCGACGAGCGGCGTCTCCACCGCCTCGAAGCCGTAGAGCTCGTAGACCGCGCGGATCTCGGCGAGCATCCGCTCGGCGGCGGCGAGCTCGCCCGGGCCGCGGTCGACGAAGCCCCGCGGCACCCGCGCCTTCAGCCGGCTCGCCTTCGCGTCGTCGTTCTTGCCGAGTTCCTTGCCTTGCTTGGCCATCATGCGTCCCGCCCTTGATCGGAGCGCCACGCGATAGCGCGCGCGCGCCCGGGGGGCAACCCGCACCGCCGGGGCGCGTCGCTCAGGCGGCTGTCCAGAGGCTCACGGGAAGCGGCGCGAGCAGCTCCGCCACCGACGTCTCGACGCCGAAGGTCCGCGCCCCCGCCCCCTCGCGGAACGCGTCCTCGAGCCGCGTGTCGACGAGGTCGTCGGGCAGGACGAGGCGCGTGTCGCCCCACCAATCCGCGGGCGGCGCGAGCGCCTCGCCGCCGATCAGCACCCCGCCCATGAGCCGCCCCGCCACCGCGATCGCGAGCGAGGACGAGTGCCGCCGCGCGAAGGCGACGACGTGCGAGGCCCGCCGCCCGCGCACGCCGAGCGGGACGTACTCGCCCTCGGCGAACAGATCCGGCAGCGCCCGGCGCGCCTCGAGGCAGCGCGCGATCACCCGCTGCTTGATCCGCCCGTCGCGGAACCGCGCGGCGAGGTCGGCCAGCGGCGCGCCCTCGGCGAGCGCCGCCTCGCGGGCCTCGTAGTCCACGGGGTCGCGGTTGTCGGGGTCGACGAGGGAGAAGTCCCAGAACTCGCGGCCCTGGTAGCAGTCCGGCACGCCGGGCGCGGTCGAGCGCAGGAAGGCCTGCACGAGCCCGTTCGCCGCGCCCGCCGGCGCCAGCGCCTCGGCGAAGGCGTGGACGGAAGCGAGGAAGGCCGGCGCCACCGCCGGATCGGTCACCGCCTCGACGAAGCGCGCGCAGGCGGCCTCGTAGTCGGAGTCCGGCTCCGTCCAGGACGAGTTGAGCTTGGCCTCCCGCAGCGCCTTCTCCTGCCAGCGCACGAGCCGGGCGCCGAGCCGCTTCGTGCCCTGCGCGTCGTCCGGCGCGAGGCCGTAGGGCCAGGCGCCGAGCAGCATCTGGTAGAGGACGTACTCGTCGGCGGGATCGACGGCGTCGCGCGTGTGGCGCTTGTTGATGTCGAGCCAGGAGCCGACCCTGTCGGCCCACTCGGCGGGAACCTCGGAGAGCGCCGCGAGCCGGGCGCGCACGTCCTCGCCGCGCTTGTGGTCGTGCGTGGCCGTGGCGATCATCGCGTGCGGTAACAGCTCGGCGCGCTCCAGAGATTGCGCATGAAAGGCGTCGCGCGACACGGCGAAGCGGCCCGGGTCCGAGCCGACCTCGTTGCGCGAGACGAGCCGGCCGTAGCGGTAGAAGGCGGTGTCCTCGACCGACTTCGCCGCGACCGGCGCGCAGAGCTGCTGGAAGGCGACGACGGCGCGGCCGCGGATCTCCTGGTCGGCGACGCCGACGCCCGAGATCCAGCCGGCGATCAGGTCCAGGATCGGCGCCTCGCCGGGCCCCGCCATGTCCTTGGCGGCGGCGACGGCGCGCGCCAGAATCGGCGCGTCCGCCCCGGGCGCCGCGCCGGCGGTGGCGTAGGTCCGGTAGGCGGGAAAGGCGGCGACGAGGGCGACCAGCGCACGGCGCAGCGCGTGGTAGGTCACGTCGCGGGTCTCGAGGTCGCGCCGGGCGAGGTCGTGGAAGGCGTGCGCCACCGCGTCGACCTGGCCGGCGAAGTTGCGCACCAGCATCTCGTTGCGCGCATCGAGCTCCTCGGAGGCGAAGTCCGGGTAGCGGCCGGAGATCTCGGCCCAGAGATCGGTGAACATCTCCTCGCCGTCGGGGTCGTGCAGGAGCCCGCCGACGGCGTCCATGAACTCGTAGCCGGTGGTGCCGTCCACCGCCCAGTCGGTCGCGAGCGTCTCGTCGTGGGCGAGGATCTTCTCAACGAGCACGAGCGCCGGCCCCTCCGGCGCCTCGGGCGGGCGCTGCGGCGCGATTTCCGCGAGCCGCTCGCGCAGGCGCCGGCCGTAGCCGGCGGGGTCGGCGAGGCCGTCGACGTGGTCGATGCGCAGGCCGTCGATCAGGCCCTCGGCGTAGAGCCGGAAGATCTCGGCGTGCACGCCCTCGAACACGTCCTCCTCCTCGACCCTGAGCCCCGCGAGCTCGGTGATGTCGAAGAAGCGCCGCCAGTTGATCTCGTCGCCCGCCGTGCGCCACCAGGAGAGGCGCCAGTTCTGCCGCTCCAGGATGGGGTGCAGCGTCGCCGGCTCGGACACGCGTGAGAGCGCCGCCTCCAGAGTCTCGCCGGCCTCCTCGACGAGCGCGAGGCGCGCCTCCTCGAAGGCCTCGGGCGTGCGCGCCGCATCGAAGCGCTCCGCCAGCGGCGCGAGCGCAGGGTCGCCGGCGCGCAGGATCTCGCCGTAGTCGCCGGGGTTCAGCGGGAAGCGGTGGTGGTAGTAGGCCGCACAGAGCCGGCGCATGCGCGGATCGAGGACGATCGCGATCTCGCCGTTCGCCAGCGCCTCGCCGTAGGGCGCGCCGAGGAAGGGCGCGGCGACCTTGCCCTCGAGCACGGGGTCCGGCGTGTTCCAGTCGATGTCGAAGTAGTGCGCGTAGCGGCTCGCCTGGCCGTTCTCCAGCACGTCGAGCCAGAACCGGTTGTCCGCCCCGCCGACCGCCATGTGGTTGGGCACGATGTCGGCGATGAGCCCCATCCAGTGCCGGCGCGCGGCGGCGACGAGCGCCCGCAGCCCGTCCTCGCCGCCGATCTCGGGATCGACATCGGTGAAGTCGACGCCGTCGTAGCCGTGCACCGAGCCCCGCCGCGAGGCGAGGATCGGCGAGAGGTAGAGGTGGCTGATGCCGAGCGCCGCGAGGTAGGGCACGACCCGCTCCGCCGCCGCGAGCGGGAACTCGCGGCGCAGCTGCAGGCGGTAGGTGGCGCGCGGCACGCGCGGGGCCGTCGCCGGGGCGTTCGGAGTGTCGTGCGTCATTCTTCTGGCCTTCCTCGCGGCCGCGCCGCGGATGCAGGACGCCGACGGTCTCCCCTCCCCCTCGTGGGGAGGGGCCGGGGGTGGGGGGCGTGCAGGACTG
>NZ_JBGMWH010000026.1:0-41866 GCF_041514305.1 Salinarimonas chemoclinalis | reverse complement strand
CCGAACAGAACTGTCAACCAATCAACCGGTCTATTCCGTCAGGGATCTATCCGGTCTGAACACACGCCGATCCACCTCCCCCGATGGGGGAGGAGCGTGCGCCGACATCTCCCTTCATAGAGGACATCCCACCATGCACGACACCCGAGATCACACCATCGAGACCAAGTCCGCGGACGCGCAGGCGGCGTTCGCCGAGTTCGCGCGGGCCTTCGAGGCCTACAAGGAGGAGAACGACGGGCGGCTCGCCGCGCTCGAGACGCGCGGTCACGCCGACGTCCTCGTCGACGAGAAGCTCGCGCGCATCGACGCCTTCCTCGACGAGCAGAAGGCGCGCTCGGACCGGCTGGCGCTCGCCCGCCAGCGCCCGCCGCTCGCGGGCGAGGAGAAGGGGCGCGAGGACCCGCTCGGCGCCGAGCACAAGGCGGCCTTCGAGCTCTACGTCCGCTCCGGCGAGAGCGCGGGGCTCAAGCGGCTCGAGGAGAAGGCGCTCTCGGCGGGCTCGGGGCCGGACGGCGGCTACCTCGCGCCGCCGCAGGTGGAGCGCGAGGTGATCCGGCGGCTCTCCTCGCTCTCGCCGATCCGGGCGATCGCGTCGAACCGGACCATCTCGGGCGGGCTCTACAAGATCGCCCACGCGACCACCGGCGCCGCCTCGGGCTGGGTGGCGGAGACCGCGGCGCGACCGCAGACCGACAGCCCCGGCCTGTCCGAGCTCTCCTTTCCGGCGATGGAGCTCTACGCCATGCCGGCGGCGACGCAGACGCTGCTCGACGACGCCATCGTCGACGTCGACCAGTGGATCGCCGACGAGGTGGAGACCGCCTTCGCCGAGCAGGAGGGCGCGGCCTTCGTCGCCGGCGACGGCCTCGCCAAGCCGCGCGGATTCCTCGCCTACGACACGGTGGCGAACGGCACGTGGTCGTGGGGCAACATCGGTTTCCTCGCCACCGGCGTCGCGGGCGGCTTCCCGGCCTCCGACCCCTCCGACGTGCTCGTCGACCTGATCTACGCCCTCAAGAGCGGCTACCGCCAGAACGCTTCCTTCGTGATGAACCGCAAGACCCAGGCGGCCGTGCGCAAGTTCAAGGATGCGCAGGGGCATTATCTCTGGCAGCCGCCGGCGGGCCCCGGCCAGGCCGCGAGCCTGATGGGCTTTCCCGTGGTGGAGGCCGAGGACATGCCCGACATCGCGGCGGGCACGGACGCCGTCGCCTTCGGCGACTTCAAGCGCGGCTACCTGGTGGTGGACCGCGCGGGCGTGCGCATCCTGCGCGACCCGTACTCCGCCAAGCCCTACGTGCTGTTCTACACGACCAAGCGCGTCGGCGGCGGGGTGCAGGACTTCGCGGCGCTCAAGCTGCTGCGCTTCTCGGCGTGAGGTCAGTCCGCGCCGAGGAAGGCGTCGCGCGTCGGCGGGGAGAGGTCGAGTGGCTCCGCCGGCGCGGAGGGCACGGCGCGATCGAGATCGCGCACGCGGGCCGCGATCCAGCGGACGTGGGGGGCGATAGGCGTGATGGCGGTCAGTCCCCCGCAGGCGGCGCCGCGCGCGCCGGCGAAGGCGCCCGACGACCAGGAGATGATCCCGTCGAGGCGGTATGTGCCGGGATCGCCCGAGAGCAGCGGTCCGCCGGAATCGCCCTGGCAGGCGCCGGCGCCCTCCTGCTCGCCGAGCCGCTCTGGATCGGCGGCCATCACCATGCGGTTGCCGAGCCGCGCCTCGCCCATCACGACGACGTAGGTGAAGCGCAGGGTCCGCGCCGTCGACTTGGCCCGGTAGCGCGTCGTGCCGAAGCCGGCGATGGTCGCGTCCTGGCCGGGGCGCGGCATCTGCGCGCCGGCGACGTCGAAGGGACGGAAGTCGGGGCCGAGCCGCCGGTCCAGCTTGAGCAGGGCGAGATCGACGCCGGGTTGCTCGCGTGGCGGTATGCCGGCCTGGAAGCTCGGGTGGAGCACGCTCGCGGAGACGCCGACGTCGACGCGGCGGAAGCCGTAGTCGAGCGCGAAGACGCGGTAGTTCACCGGCTCGAGCACGCAGTGCGCCGCGGTGAGCACCACGTCGTCGCGCACGAGGACGCCGGTGCACAACTCGCCTGCGGAGCTCTCGATGCGCACGACGCCCTCGCGCAGGCCGTCGCCGGCGTCGGCGGCGCGACCGCGGGTGATCGCGTCCGCCGGCGCCGCGCCGACGAGCGCGGCCGCGATCGCCGCCGCGAGGGCGAGGAGCACGGCGAGTGGGCGCGGAAGCGGGCGGAGCGGCATGGCGGCACTGTGCGGCTCGAACCAGGGGTCCGCAAGCGCGGGAGACGACGGAGCGGGGCTCATCGCCAGGCGGCTCCGCGGCCCCAGCCCGCGAGCGTCGCGTCGACGAAACCGCGCTGCGGGCCCAGCAGCACGCCCTGGCTGACGGCGCCGCATGCGGCGCCGCTCGTGCCGCGCGTCCAAGAGGTTATGGCGAGAACGACGTTCTCCCGCGCGATCGGCCCGCCGGAATCGCCGTGGCAGCCGCCGGCGCCCGCGCCCGCGAGCCAGACGAGGATCGAGGACGGGCCGTAGGGCTCGACGACGGAGAGGCGCGCGCGCCGAAGCAGGCCGCCGGTGAGGCGACCCGCCTCGCCCTCTTGCGAGATCCCGTAGCCGAGGAGGTCGAGCGTCTCGCCGGCGCCGGCCTTCGCGTCGAGGAGCGTCGCCGCGCGGAAGGGCGGCGGCAGCGGCTCGGCGAGGCGCACGAGCGCGAGGTCGATCGAGCGTCGGCGCGCTTCGATGGCGGTCGCGTCGTAGCCGGGATGAACCGCGATCGCGGCGATCTCGGCCAGCACCGGCGCACCCGACGCGTCGCGCCAATGCGCGCGGTGATCGTCCGCCGCGGTGACGCAATGGGCGGCGGTGAGGACCACGTCCGGCGCGAGGACCACCCCAGAACAGGCCCCGCCGCCCGATGACAGGATCATCAGCGTGGAGGCGGCGAGCGGCCCGGTCTCGGGCGCGCCGCCGACGACGGCTCGCGCCGGCGCGGGGGATACCGCGATCAGGAGGAGAAGGGCCGCGAGGGCGGCCCCGACACGACGACACACCGACATCGAACGCCGCACGGCCACCAGCTCCAGCCTTCGGAGAGCAGACATGACCCCCCTATACCTCGCCGGCCCCGCCGTCGAGCCCGTCGGCGTGCCCGAGATGCGCGCCTTCCTGCGGCTCGAGCACGCGGACGAGGACGCGCTCATCGGCGCGCTGCTGCGCGCGGCGCGCCTCGTGGTGGAGGCGACGACGCGGCTCGTCGTGCTCGAGCAGGCCTGGCGCATCGCGCTCGCGCGCGTCCCCCAGGACGGCGTCGTGCGCCTCCCGCTCGCGCCGATCCTCGGCGTGAGCGAGGTGCGCGCCTTCGACGCGGCCGGGGTCGCGAGCGTCGTCCCCGCCGCCGACTGGCGGCTCGAGCGGCGTGCGGACCCCGCCCGGATCGTGCTCTCGGGCGCGGCGCTCGAGGCGCAGGACGGGATCGAGATCGACCTCGCGGCGGGCTTCGGCACGAGCGCGGACGCCGCGCCGGCGCCGCTCGTGCAGGCGATCCGGCTGCTCGCCGCCCATTGGTTCGAGAACCGCGGCGACGGACCCCCGCAGACCGAGCGGGCGAGCCTGCCGCTCGACGTCGCCGCCCTGATCGCGCCGTTCCGGCGCCTGCGGATGGGGTGAGCCGATGCGGACCGCCCGAACCCGGATCGGCGCTCGCCGGCGCCTGTTCACCCTCGATCTGCCGCAGGAGACGCCCGACGGCTTCGGCGGCGTCGTGCGCAGCTTCCAGCCCGGGCCGCGCGTGTGGGGCGCGATCGAGGCGCTCGCGCTCGACGAGCGCGAGCGCGCCGGCCGGCCGGAGGAGGCCGTGACGCACCGCGTCCGGCTGCGCCACCGCGCCGACCTCGACGGGCGCATGCGGCTCACCCTCGGCGCGCGCCGCTTCGCCGTGCGGGCGGCGACGGACCCGGACGGAAGCGGCCGCGAGACCGTGTGCCTGTGCGAGGAGATCAAGTCGTGAGCGCGCCGGGACCGATCCTCGCCCTGCGCACCGCGATCCTCGCGGCACTCGCGGGAGACGCCGCCCTCGCGGATCTCTTCGGCGGGACGATCCGCCTCCACGACGAGCCGCCGCGGGGCGCGGCACCGGTCTACGCGCTGTTCGGCCGGGTGATCGCCCGCGACGCGTCGAGCGAGGGCGTGCGGGCGCACGCGCAGGAGGCCGACATCGTCGTGTGGTCGCGCCCCGGCTCCGCCGCCGCTGGCCTCGCGGTCGCCGACCGCATCGCAACGCTGCTCGACGACGCCGACCTCGCGCTCGCGGGCAACCGCCTGATCCGCCTGCGCGTCGCCGAGAGCGGCGCGACGCGCGACCCCGGCAGCGGCGCCGCGCGCGCCTGGCTGCGGCTCTCCGCGCTCACGGAATCCATCGGCTGAGGACGACGAGGAAGGACGACGAGACATGGCCGCGCAGAAGGGCAAGGACCTCCTCATCAAGATCGACGACGGCACGGGCGCCTTCGTGACGCTCGCGGGCCTGCGGGCGCGCCAGCTCGCGCTCGGGGCCGACCTCGTCGACGTGACCAACGCCGAGAGCGCCGGGCGCTGGCGCGAGCTTCTGGCGGGCGCCGGCGTGCGCCGCGCCGCGCTCTCGGGCTCGGGCGTGTTCCGGGACGACGCTTCGGACGCGCTGGTGCGCGCGGTGTTCTTCGCCGGCGAGATACGCGCCTACCAGGCGATCGTGCCGGACTTCGGCACGCTGACGGGGCCGTTCCAGATCGTCTCGCTCGAATATCGCGGCGAGCACGCCGGCGAGGTGACCTTCGACGCGGCGTTCGAATCGGCGGGCGAGATCGCCTTCTCGGCGCACTGACGGCGCGGATGCGAAAGGGGAGACGGGACGGATGGCCAATTCACGACGGGGGGACGTCGCCGTCGCGATCGACGGGGCGACCTACACGCTCAGGGTCACGCTCGGCGCGCTCGCGGAGCTCGAGGACGCGCTCGGCGCGGAGGATCTCGGGGCGCTCGCGGAGCGGCTCGCGGAGGGGCGGCTGAAGGCGCGCGACCTCGTGGCGATCCTCGGTGCGGCCCTGCGCGGGGGCGGGCACGCGCTCGCCGACGCGGACGTGGCGGCGCTCGCGCTCGACGAAGGCGTCGAGCCCGTCGCCCGGGCGGCGATGGAGGCGCTGGCGCGGGCGTTCGGAACCGGGCAGGGGACCCGGGAGGGGGAGGGCGGCGAGACCCGCCCTCCGGCGGCGCGGAGGTGAGCGCGCCCTCCCGCGCCTTTCTCGCGCAGGCCTTTCCCTGGGACGAGGCGCTCGCCGCCGCCCTCGGCCCCGTGGGCTGGACCCCCGACACGTTCTGGCGCGCGACGCCGCGGGAACTGGCGGCGGCGCTGTCCGGGCGCGGCTTCGGCATCCCCGACGCGCCCTCGCGCGCCACGCTCGCCGCCCTGATGGCGGCGCATCCCGACGATCGCACGGAGTGAACGACGATGCTCGGCGACGACGACGTCCCCTTCGCACGCCCCCTCATCCCGCCCGAGCGGGCACGGGAGATCGAGCGGCTGACGCGGCTCACGGACCGGCTCGGCGCCAGCTTCACCACCACCTTCGCGCGCGGCGTCTCGGAGGGGCGGCGCTTCGACGAGATCCTGCGGCAGATGGGGCGCTCGCTGATCGACATCGGGCTCAAGGCCGCGCTGACGCCGCTGCAGCAGACGCTGTCGCGGGGCGTGGCGGGGCTGCTCGGGGGAGTGTTGCACGGCGGGATTGGAGGTGGGCTACCGCCCGGGATCGGGGGTGGCGTCCGGGCGTTTCCGCCTCTGCCGCCGGTGCGGCCCTTCGCCAAGGGCGGGGTGGTGGCCGCGCCGACGTACTTCCCTCTCTCCGGTGGGCTCGGCCTGATGGGCGAGCGCGGGTCGGAGGCGATCCTGCCGCTCGCCCGCGGCCCGGACGGCCGCCTCGGCGTGCGCGGTGGCGCGGGCGAGGGCGCCGCGCCGACGATCGTCGTCAACGTCCGGACGCCGGACGCCGAGAGCTTCCGCCGCTCGGAGGCGCAGGTCTCCGCGGCGCTCGCCCGCGCGGTGGCGCGCGGGCGGCGCGCGTCGTGACCGCTCAGGCCGCGGCAGACAGCATCGCGGCGATCTCGTCCTTCAGCACGAGGCGCTTGCGGCGCAGGTCCTGCTCGACTTCCTCCGAGGTCGGTTCGACGCGGGTCTCGATGCGGTGAATCGTGCGGTTGAGCTCATGATACTCGTCGGCGAGCCGGGCGAAGTGCGCGTTCTCCTGCTTGAGCATGTGGATGCGCTCCGCGGCCTCGGGGAATTCCTCGGCGAGCTCGTGGGGGACATGGCTCATCGTGCTGGTTTCCTTTTGGTTCGAGCGACCGCCCGTGCGGCCCTCCTGCCCCGATCTGGCCCGAGATCGGCGTGCCGCGCTTTGCGAAAGGTCAATCCGGCCGGTTCCGGCGGGCTTTCGGAGACTGCTCCATGGACGATTTCCACGAGGTCCGCTTCCCGCTCGACGTGGCACTCGGCAGCCGCGGCGGGCCGACGCGCCGCACCGAGATCGTGACGCTGGCGTCGGGCCGCGAGCACCGCAACGCCCGCTGGGCGCATTCGCGCCGGCGCTTCGAGGCGGGGCTGGGCGTGCGCACGCTCGACGCGCTCGACGCCGTGATCGCCTTCTTCGAGGAGCGCCGCGGCCGTCTGATCGGCTTTCGCCTGCACGACCGCACCGACTGGAAGAGCGGCAAGCCCTCCGTCGAGCCGGCGGCGGGCGACCAGGCGCTCGGCGTCGGCGACGGCGCGCGGGTGGCGTTCCAGCTGGTGAAGACCTACGGCGGCGCGCACGACCCCTACGTGCGCACCATCGCCAAGCCCGTGGCCGGCAGCGTGCGGGTGGCCGTGGCCGGCACGGCGCTCGTCGAGGGCGTGGGCTTCGCGGTCGACACGACGACGGGCGTCGTCACGCTGGCGACGCCGCCCGCGCCCGGCGCTACGGTGACCGCGGGCTTCGCCTTCGACGTGCCGGTGCGCTTCGACACCGACACGCTCGAGATCGACCTGCGGGCCTTCGCGGCGGGCGCGGTGCCCGAGATCCCGCTCCTGGAGATCGTGCCCTGGCTCAATTCGGGGTGAAGACGGCCGGGTCGGAGTGCCCGTCGTGCGCGCCGCCGGGCATCGCGAGCGCCCAGGCGACCGTGACGTTGAGCTGCCGGCCTTCTGTGTAGCCCGTCACGGAGATCGTCCCGGTGCCGTTGGTGCTCGTCCCGGAGAGCGCGAAGTAGAGCGCGTTCGTGTCGTTGGGATCGGCCAGCCAGACGCCGTCGAGCCGGCCGGCCTTGACGCCGCCGACGCTCGCCCACGAGAGGGTGCCGGTGAGCGTCGTCCCGCCCGGGCTCTGCCCCGCCAGCGTCAACGTGCCGTTGGCACCCGTCGCGATGGCGGTGCCCGTCCAGCTGCCGTTGAGATCGATCTGCGTGGTCATGTCGTCCCCCAGTGTCTGCATCGTGCGTCCGCGATGACGCACGGCGCGCATCCTAGAGTATTTCCATTCGGTTGTATTCAATTATTGTCCCATAACGAGGCATTACAACCAACTTGCAACTCGCGTCGTGGGGTGCCGCATCGTCGCGAGTCGGAAGGGCGATCGGGCAGGCAGCCCTCGGCTTCGTTCGCCGGCTGCGTGCGTACTGCGAGCGATTGGCCGCGCTTCTCGAGGAGCCTCCCACCATGCGCACCATCCCCCCCGCCCTCGCCGCCCGTCTGGGCGGCGGGGCGACGACGCTCGCGCGCTGCTGGCGCGTGACGCGCACCGACGGCGTCGTCGCCGGATTCACCGATCACGACCGCGACCTCGCCTTCGAGGGCACCACCTTCCGCGCCGCGACCGGGCTCGAGGCGGCGGAGGCGGCCTCCGAACTCGGCTTCGCGGTGGGCGGCGGCGAGGTCGCCGGCGCCCTGGTCTCGGCGGGGCTGACGGAGGAGGACCTCCTCGCCGGCGTCTGGGACGATGCGCGCGTCGAGGTCTTCCTCGTCGACTGGCGCGCGCCCGAGCACCGCATGCGGCTCGGCGCCGGCGCGATCGGCGAGGTGCGCCGGGCGGACGGCGCCTTCGTGGCGGAGCTGCGCTCGCTGATGCACCGGCTCGACGAGGAGCGCGGGCGCCTCTTCCGCGCGAGCTGCTCGGCCGATCTCGGGGACGATCGCTGCCGCGCCGCGGCGGCGCCGGTGGCCGCCGTGGTGAGCGCGAGCGACGGCGCTCTGTCCATGACCGCGGGCGCGCTCGCCGGCTACGCGCCGGAGCATTTCGCCCATGGGCGGCTCGTGTTCGTCGGTGGCGCGAACCAGGGCTTCGCCGTCGAGGTGCGCGCGCACCGGCCCGGCGGCGTGCTCGACTTGTGGCGGCGCGCGCCGCGCCCGATCGCGGCGGGCGACGCCTTCACGGTGACGCCGGGCTGCGACAAGTCCTTCGAGACCTGCGCGGCGAAGTTCGCCAACACGGCCAATTTCCGGGGCTTTCCGCACATGCCGGGCAACGACTTCGTCCTGCGCATGCCTCGCCAGGGCGAGCCCGGCCTGGACGGGGGGAGCCTGTTCCGATGAGTTCGGATCTCGCCATGCGCGTCGTCGCCGAGGCGCGCGCCTGGATCGGCACGCCCTACGCGCACCAGGCCTCGCTGAAGGGTGTGGGTTGCGATTGCCTCGGCCTCCTGCGCGGCGTCTGGCGCGGTGTGATCGGCCCCGAGCCCGAGGCGCCGGGGCCGTACGCGCCGGACTGGGCGGAGGCCGGCGGCGCGGACGCGCTCCTGCAAGCGGCGACGCGCTGGCTCGCGCCGACGGAGGGGATCGCCGCCGGTCGCGTGCTCGTCTTCCGCTGGCGCGAGGGCCTGCCCGCCAAGCACTGCGCCATCGCCACCGCCCCCGAGACGATGATCCACGCCCACGACGGCGCGAGCGTGTGCGAGGTGGCCATCCCGCCCTTCTGGAGGCGGAAGCTGACGGGGATTTTCGGATTTCCACCGCCACGTGGCGGTCTCGCGCGCGATGAAGGGCGCGCGGGTGTTCCCCTCTCCCTCGTGGAGAGGGGCTAGGGGTGTGGGGCGATCCGGTGAGGCGCCGCCGGTCGGGGCAACGCATCGCCGGCATGAGCCGCGTCGGCGTCGCGCGCGTTCTGCACGCCCCACACCCCCGGCCCCTCTCCACGAGGGAGAGGGGAGACCGTCGCGGTCGTCCTCGCGGGCGCGCGTCGCCGCCGCCGGTGCCCCCACCCTCGCCGTCGTCCGCCCCTGCGGGGAGGTGGGGTCGGCAGGCTGCATCGATTCTGGAGGTCTCCCATGGCCACCCTCGTCTTGCAAACCGCCGGCGCCGCCATCGGCGGGATGGTCGGCGGGCCGTTCGGCGCGATGGTCGGGCGGGCGCTCGGCGGGCTCGCGGGGGCGGCGATCGACGGCGCGATCCTGTCCTCGCTGGAAGGCGACAGCACGCGCACCGTCGTCGGCCCGCGGCTCACCGAGATGCCCGGCCTCGCCTCCACCGAGGGCGCGCCGATTCCGCGGGTCTACGGGCGGGCGCGCATCGGCGGGCAGGTGATCTGGGCGACGCGGCTCGAGGAGGAGACGCGCGTCACCGTCCACCGCGAGCCGCGGCGCGGCGGCAAGTCTTCCGGCGGCGGCGGGGCGAGCACGACGCGGGAGGTGAGCTACGCGTACTACGCCAACCTCGCCATCGGCCTGTGCGAGGGGCCGATCGCCTTCGTGCGGCGGGTCTTCGCCGACGGGCGGGAGATCGACCTCGCCGGCGTCACCATGCGCGTCTACCGGGGCGACGAGATCCAGACGCCCGATCCGCTGATCGTGGCCAAGGAGGGTTCGGCGCCGGCCTATCGCGGGCTCGCCTACGTGGTCTTCGAGCGCCTGCCGCTCGAGCCCTTCGGCAACCGCATTCCCCAATTCGCCTTCGAGGTGGTGCGCGGTGGCAACGTGCTCGGGGAGGCGATCCGCGCGGTGTGCCTCATCCCCGGGGCGACCGAGTTCGGCTACGAGCCGGCGCCGGTGCGCCAGGCGCTGGGCCTCGGCGAGACGAAGCCCGACAACCGCCACCAGCTCCAGGACACGAGCGACGTCCTCGCCTCCCTCGACCAGCTCCAGGCGCTGTGCCCGAACCTCGCGCACGTCTTCCTCGTGGTCAGCTGGTTCGGCGACGACCTGCGGGCGGAGCATTGCACCATCGCGCCGCGGGTGGAGATCGCCGCCAAGGACACGGGCGAGACGCCGTGGGCCGTCGCGGGGCTCGAGCGGGCGAGCGCGCGGGTGGTCTCCACCTCCGGAGGGCTGCCGGCCTACGGCGGCACGCCGTCGGACGCGAGCGTCGTGCGGCTCGTGCGGCTCCTCAAGCAGCGTGGGCTGGCGGTGACGCTCTACCCGTTCCAGATGATGGACGTCCCCGCCGGCAACGCGCTGCCCGATCCGCGCACGGGGACGATCGGCCAGCCGCCCTATCCGTGGCGCGGGCGCATCACCTGCGATCCCGCGCCCGGACTGCCCGGCTCGCCGGACGGGTCGAGCCTCGCGGCGGCGCAGGTCGCGCTCTTCTTCGGGACGGCGCAGGCGGGGCATGTCGCGCCCGCGGAGGAGGGCGTGATCTACACCGGCCCGGACGAATGGACCCTGCGCCGGCAGATCCTGCACTACGCCGCGCTCGCGCAGGCCGCGGGCGGGGTCGACGCCATCGTGATCGGCACCGAGCTGCCGGCGCTCACCCGCGTGCGCGGACCAGGCGGGAGCTACCCGGCGGTCGATGCGCTCTGCGCGCTGGCCGCAGAGGTGCGCACGCTCGTGGGTCCGGGCACCAAGATCACCTACGCCGCCGACTGGACCGAGTACGGCGCCCACGTGCGCGACGGCGGCGCCGAAGTGCGCTTCCCGCTCGACCCGCTCTGGGCGCATCCGGCGATCGACGCGATCGGCATCGACTATTACCCGCCGATCACCGACTGGCGCGACGAGCCGAGCCATCTCGACCAGGCGGAGGCGCGCGGCGGGCTCGACCCGGACCATCTCCACGCGAGGCTCGGCGCCGGCGAGGCGTTCGACTGGTCCTACGCCGACGCCGCCGCCCGCGCGGCGCAGGCCCGAACGCCGATCGCGGATCCGCTCGGCGAGGAGTTCGCCTTCCGCGCGAAGGACCTCGTCGGCTGGTGGTCGAGCCCCCACCGCGAGCGCGTGGGCGGCGTGGTCGCCGGTCAGACCCCCTTCGTGCCCGGCTCGAAGCCGATCTGGCTGACCGAGATCGGCGTGCCCGCGGTCGACAAGGGGCCGAACGGGCCCAACGTCTTCCCCGACCCGAAATCCGCCGAGAGCGCCTATCCGCCCTTCTCGTCGGGCGCGCGCGACGATCTCGCGCAGGCGCGCGGCGTCGGGGCGATCCTGCGGCGGTTCGACCCGCGGGTGCCGGGGCACGAGGCGGCGCACAACCCCCTATCGGCCTCGACCGGCGTGCGGATGATCGACCCGGACCGCATGGCGGTCTGGGCCTTCGACGCGCGCCCCTTCCCCGCCTTTCCCGAGCTGACCGGCGTGTGGTCCGACGGGGCGAACCACGAGACGGGGCACTGGCTCAACGGGCGCCTCGAGGGCCTGCCCCTCGACGAGCTGATCCGGAGGGTGCTGGCCGATCTCGGCGTCGATCTCCCCGTCGAGACCGATTGCGACGGCTTCGTCGACGGTTTCGTGATCGACCGGCCGATGTCCGCGCGCGAGGCGCTGGAGCCGCTCCTGCGGCTGTTCTCGGTCGACGCCGTCGAGCGTGACGGCGCCCTCGCCTTCGTCGGGCGCGGCGTGCGCGTGGTGGCGACGATCGCGGCGGATGATCGTGTTGCGGAGCGGGTGGAGGAGGGCGAGGGCGCGCTCGAGCGGCGCACGCGGGCGCAGGAGACGGACCTTCCCGCCGAGATCGAGCTCGCCTTCACCGACGCCGCCGGCACCTATCGCCGGGCCGCGGTCGCTTCGCGCCGGCTCGCGGGCGGCAGCCGGCGGCTGGCGCGGGTCGAGACGGCGGCGGTGCTGCGCCGCGCGCAGGCGCGCGGGCTCGCCGACGTGATCCTGCAGGACGCCTGGTCGGGCCGCGAGAGCCTGACGCTCGCGGTCTCCCCGCGGCGGGTCGACCTCGAGCCCGGCGACGTGATCGCCGCGCCGGGCGGCGGGCTCTATCGCATCGGCCGCATCGTCGACGCCGCCGCCCGCCGCATCGAGGCGCGCGCCGTCGAGCCGACGCTGTTCGCGGCGCCCGCGCCGAAGGGGGCGGTCGTCGCCCGCCCGGCGCCGGCGACCTTCGGGCGGCCCTTCGTGCTCGTGCTCGATCTGCCCACGGCGCTCGGGGACCCGACGGTGCTCTCCTTCGCCGCGATCCACGCCCGGCCCTGGCCGGGCGCGATGGCGATCCGGCGCTCCGGGGACGGCGCGTCCTTCGAGCCGTTCGACGTCGCCACCGCGCCCGCGCAGGTGGGCGAGACTCTGTCGCCGCTCGCGCCCGGGCCGCTGTGGCGCATCGACGAGGCGGGCGTTCTCGACGTGCGCCTCGCCAACGGCGCGCTCGCGAGCGTCTCCGACCAGGCACTCTTCGAAGGGGCGAACCGTTTCGCCCTGCGCGCGCCGGACGGGACGCTGGAGATCGTCGGGGCCGGCGCGGCGGAGCTCGTCGGGGAGCGGGTCTGGCGGCTGTCGCGCCTTCTGCGCGGCCTCGCCGGCTCCGAGCCGGTCGCGGCGCTCGGCCTGCCGGAGGGGAGCGCGCTCGTTCGGCTCGACGAGGCGCTTGTGCCGCTCGCACGCGCCCCGAGCGACCTCGGTCGCACCTTTCGCTGGCGTATCGGCCCCGCCGACCGCGACCACGCGGACGACGCCGCCGTCGAGATCGTCGCCACGGCGGGACCCGCGGCGCTGCTGCCGCTCGCCCCGGTCCACGCGTCGGCGCGGCGCACGGGGGAGGGGATCCTCCTCTCCTGGGTGCGCCGTGCCCGCCTCGACGCCGACGCCTGGGACCCGGTCGATCCGCCGCTCGGGGAGGCGTCGGAAGTCCATCGCGTCGAGATCCTGTCGGCGGGCGGTGCGGTGGTCCGCACGCTCGCCGCGACCTCCCCGCAGGCGCTCTATCCCGCCGCCGACGAACTCGCCGACCACGGCGCGCCGCAGGCGACGCTCACCGTACGCATCGCCCAGGAGAGCGCCCTCGTCGGCCCGGGAACCCCGCTCGTCGCGGCGCTCGCCGTGCGCTGACGCTCCCGCCCCTTCGCGGCGGGGACGATCCGCGCAAGCGGATCAGGGGCGGGGTCCCGTGGCTCGACGCGTGAAGGTTCGGCTGTCGCCGAAGCGCCTTTCGGCGCACCCCCTGCGTCTCGTCGGCTCCGCCGCCGATCCACCTCCCCCGATGGGGGAAGAGCTCCTGTCGAGGACCCTCCCATGACCATCACGCCCCACCTCGCGCTGCCGCTGATCGCGGCGGCGCAGGCGATGAAGCACGTCACGCACAACGAGGCGCTGGCGCGGCTCGACGCGCTCGTCCACTGCGCCGTCGCGGCGGAGGCGGACGATGCGCCCGCGGAGCCCGAGCCGGGCGCGCGGCTCCTCGTCTCGGCGACGCCGGCGGGCGCCTTCGCCGGGCAGGCGGGGGCGATCGCGCTCTTCGATGCGGGCGTGTGGCGCTTCCTCGCGCCCCGGGCGGGCTGGCGCGTCTACGTCGTGGCGACGGCCGCGCTCCTCGTCCACGACGGCACGGCCTTGCGGCCGCTCGCGGATTTCGTCCCCGCGCCGGAGGAACTGCCTCGGCTCGGCATCGGCACGGCGCCGGATGCGCTCAACCGGCTCGCGGCGAAGCTCAACGCCGCGCTCTTCGCCGCGCTCACCACGGCCGAGGGCGGCACCGGGGACCTGCGCTTCGTGCTCAACAAGGAGGGCGCGGGCGCGACCGTCTCGCAGCTCTACCAGTCCGGCTTCGGCGGGCGGGCAGAGACGGGGCTGATGTCGGACGACGACTTCCGCATCCGCGTCTCCGCCGATGGCGCCACCTGGCGCGACGCCGTGCATCTCGAGGCGGCGACGGGGTCGGCGCGTTTCCCCGGCGGGCTGCCCGGTCTCGCCGGGGGCTGGCGCAACCTCCTGATCAACCCGCACCTCGCAGTGAACCAGCGCGGATTCGCCGGCGGCGCGCTGGCGGCGGGCGCCTACGGCTTCGATCGCTGGAAGGCGGGGGTGGGCGGCGCGACGCTGTCGCGGGCCTGGGAGGGGACGACGACCCTCGAGGGGACGATCGAGCAGGTGGTCGAGGCGCCCGACCTGCGCGGCGAGACCGTGACGCTCTCGGTGGAGGACCCGTCGGCCGCGCTCGACGTCGCGATCGGCGCGGATCCGCATTGGGCGAGCGGCACGATCGCGGCGGGTGCCGGACGCCGCGGCGTCGCGCTGCCGGTGCCCTGGGAGGCCTTCGCGGACGTGACCGTGCGCATCTCGGCCGCCGCGGAGGCGACGTTCCGGCGCGTGCAGCTCGAGGTGGGCGGCGTGCCCGGCGCCTTCGAGCGCCGGCCGATCGCCGTCGAGGAGGCGCTGTGCCGGCGCTACTTCTGGATGGCTGGCCTCGACGCCGCGAACCGCACCCTCGGCACGACGGCGGGCCTCGACGACACCCATCATCAGGCGCTGGTGGCCTTCCCTGTCGCCATGCGCGCGCAGCCGACCTGCGTGCCGAGCGGTGCGGGCGACTTCGCGCTCGCCGTCGACGACGCCACCGGCTGGGCCGAGCGAACGCTCACGCTCCTCGAGTTCCTGGAGGCGAGCCGCGAGGCGGCGCGCTTCCGCCTGTCCACGGGGATCGTCACGCCCCGCGGCCGCGCCGGCCAATGGCGCGCCTACGGCTCCGGGCGCCTGCCCTTCGATGCCGAATTGTGACGTCGCAGCCACGGGAGACCACCATGACCGAGACCAAGACCCCGCTCGCCAGCCGCACGGTGTGGGCCAACATCGTCGGCCTCGCCGCCCTCGTCCTGCCGCTGGCGGGCTTCGACGCCGCCGCGCTCGACACCGACCGCCTCGCCGAGGCCGGCGCGACCTTCGTCGCGGCGGCGAGCTTCATCGCGTCGAGCGTGTTCCGCGTCGTCGCGACCCGCCGCCTGCGCGGGTGAGGCGATCGGGGCCGGGGACGGGCGTTCGGCCTGCCCCCGGCCGCGAATCCGCCTCATGCCCGTCGCCGCCCGTCGTGTCCCGGGTCGAGCACCGCGTGGGCGGCCAGCGCCAGCGCCGCGATGGCGCACAGCGGCGCGAGCAGCAGGCGCGGCGCCTCGATCAGGAAGGGGCGGTACTCGTGGATCATCGCCCCCCATTCCGGCCGGCCCGTGTCCGCGGCGAGCCCTAGGAAGCCCAGCGCCGCGACGAGCGTCACCGCGCGCGCCGCATCCGCTCCGGCGAGCGCCCCGACGGGGCCCGCCAGTGCCGGGACGAGGTGGCGGGCGAGCGCGCGGGGGCGATCGAGCCCCAGCGCTTCCGCCGCGCGCCAGTAGGGCTCGGCGACGAGGCGCTCGAGCAGCGCCGCGACGGTGATCGCGTAGGGCGCCCAGGCGCTCGCCGCGAGCGCGAGGCCGGCGGTCGCAGGTCCCGCGCCCATCAGGGCGGCGAGCACCAGGGCGACGACGAGGGTCGGCGCCGCGAGCGCGACCTCCGCGAGGCGCCGCGCGGCGAGGGCCAGCGGCGCGGGGCCGAGCGCGATGGCGCTTCCGGCGGCGACGCCGAGCCCGAGCGTCGCGAGGAGCCCGATCGCCAGCGCCACGAGCGAGGGTGCCGCACCGGCGGCGAGGCGGGCGAGGAGATCGCGCCCCAGATGATCCGTCCCCAGCGGATGCGCGGGGGAGGGGCCGGCGAGCGTCCGCGCCAGGTCGATGGCGTGCGGGTCGCCCGGGGGGGCGAGCGCGCCGAGCGTCGCCGCCGCGACGATGCCCGCGGCGAGCGCGAGGCGGGCGCCTCTCACGCGCCGACCCGCGGGTCGAGGCGCCGGCGCGCCAGGGCGGCGAGCGCGTGCACTCCCAGCAGCCAGAACGCGACGAGGGCGACATAGGCCTGCAGCAGCGCGTAGTCGCGCGTCGCCACCGCCGCCACCACCCGGTCCGACAGGCCCGGCACCGAGAACACGATCTCCGCCACCGCCGTGCCGCCGACGATCCAGGCGGCTTCCGGCGTGATCGCCGCGAGCACGGTGAGCGCCGCGTGCCGGCGCCCGTGCCGCCACAGCGCGCGGGTGCGCGAGAGGCCCTTCATCCGCGCCGTGACCATGTACGGCGCCCCCGCGGCTTCCGCGAAGGCGACCCGCGCGACCCGGGCGACGGCGCCCACGGAGAACAGCGCGACGAGCGCGATCGGCAGCACGAGCCGCTCCGCGACCGAGCCGGTGAGCGGGGCGAGGAGCCGCCATTCGACGGCCACCAGCCAGAGCAGCACGAGCCCCACCGCGAAGGCCGGCAGCGCCTGGGCCGAGACCGCGAGCACCCGGCTCGCCCGGTCGGCGAGCCCGCCCGGGCGCGCCGCGGCTGCGAAGCCGAGCGCGAAGCCGCCCGCGACCGCCGCCGCGAGCCCGCCCGCGCCGATCGCCGCCGACCACGGCGCGCGCACCGCGACGTCGGCGAGGATCGGCCGGCCCGTCACCGGCGACACCCCCCAGTCCAGCGTCAGGAAGCCGCCGAGCCACGCCGCGAACTGCACCGGCAGCGGCCGGTCGAGCCCGAAGGCGGCGCGCAGCGCCGCGACCGCGTCCGGCGTCGGCGCGACGTTGCCCGCCGCGAGCAGCATCTCGACCGGATCGCCCGGCATCGCGCGCACCAGCGCGAAGGCCGCCGCGGTGACGAGCAGCCATGCGCCGAGGAACCCCGCGCCGCCCCGCAGCGCCGTCGCCATGCGCTCAGTCCGCGGGCAGGAGGTCGGGGCGGATCACGTAGTAGTCCGAGCCCCAGGGCTCGTAGCCGGCGAGCCGGTCGGAGAGGCCCACGTGCCATTCCGGCGTCACGAGGTAGGCCACCGGCACGCCCTCGGCCGCCACAGCCTGAGCCTCGCGCGCGAGGCGGATGCGCTCGGCGGGGTCTTCCGCGCTCGCCAGTTCCGCGACGAGCGCGTCGAGTGCGCCCGACGACCAGCCGGCGTAGTTGCGCGCGCCCTCGCTCCCGAGGAAGAGCGAGAGGAAGAAGGCCGGATCGCCCGCGGGTGCGGTGTGCTGCGCCCAGAGCAGGAGGTCGAAGTCGCCGCCGGAGGCGACGTCGTTGGGCTGTTCCGTCACGCGAGTCGTCACCCCGACGCCGATCTCGGCGAGCGCCGCGCGCAGGACCGGCTGGAGCGTGACGAGATCCGGCCGCTGCGGGTAGGCGACGAGGTCGAGAACGAGCCGCTCGCCGTCCTTCGCGCGCACGCCGTCCGCGCCGAGGCTCCAGCCGGCCGCCTCGAGCAGGCGCCGCGCCTCGACGGGATCGTGGGCCGGCACGACGTCGGCGGCGAAGGGATAGGTCTGCGCGAAAGCCCCCGCCGCCGGGCGCCCGGCGCGGATGGCCGCGACGAGCGTCGCGCGGTCGACGGCGCGGTCGATCGCGCGCCGCACGGCCGGATCGGCGAGGGGGCCTTCGCGCGTGTTCATGAACATCATGTACTGGTAGGCGACCGGGAACGAGCGCGCGGTGACGCCCGCGCGGTCGCGCAGCATCGAGAGCGCCTCCACCGGCAGGTTGAAGGCGAGGTCGACCTCGCCCGCCGCCAGGGCGATCGCCATCGCCTGCCCGTCGCCGACCCGCCTCAGGTCGATCGGCGCGCGGGCCTCGGCGTTCGGGTAGTGCGGGTTCGGCGAGAGCGCGATGCGCGCGCCCGGTTCGAACGAGGCGACCGAATAGGGGCCGGTGAAGATCGGGCCGGCATCCGTCCGCCGGTAGACCGGGAAGGCCCATTCCGCGAGGATCGACGGCAGGATCGGTGTCGGCCGCTCGGTCTCGACGAGGAGCGTGCGCGCATCGAGCGGCGTGAAGGTCAGGCGCCCGGCGCTGGCGCGCGCGGCCGGGTTCTCCGCGCCCGTGCGGTTCAGCGCGGCGGCCACCGCCTCCGCCTCGACCGGCGTCCCGTCGGAGAACATCCGGCCCGGGGCGAGCGACACGATCCAGGCGCCGTCGTCCCGACGCTCGGCCGCCTCGGCGAGGAGCGGCACGATCGTCCCCTCCCGCGAGACCGTGAACAGGCCCTCCGCGACGCCGTGCGAGACGAGCGCCCAGCCGGCCGAGCCGTCGACGGGGTCGAGGCTCTGGGTCACGAAGGTCTTGGCGACGACGAGGGGCGCGGGATCGGCGGCGAGAGCGGTGCCGGCGAGGGCGGTGCCGGCGAGGAGGGCCGCGGCCAGGATGGCGCGGCGGGTCGGCGCGAGGCGGATCATGCGAGGGCTTCCAGGTCTTCGGGGTCGAGGGGGCCGACGAGCGGGCTCGCCGTCGGGACGGGTGGGATGCGGCCCAGGATGCCGGCGCGCAGGACTTCCGGCCGCGCGCCGCGGGCGAGGAAGCCCTCCGACGAGGCCGCATAGGGGGCGAGCACGTCGAGGACGGCCCGCGCATCCTGCTCGGGGTCGAGATCCCCGAACACGTAGGTGAAGCGCCCGGAGCCCGAGAGCGCGACCACGCAGGGGCGCTTGCACTGGCTCATGCAGGCGACGCCGCGCAAGGCGAGGCCGTCGGGCAGGTCGTCGCGGCCGGCGGCGGCTCGGGCGATCGCCGCCGCGAAGCGCGCGCCGCCACGGACGTCGCCGTACGCGTCCTCGCGATCGTCGCGGCAGCGGGTGCACACGGAGAGGACGACCCGACCTTCGAGGGACGGGTCGCTCATCGCGACGGCGTCGGCACGATCACTGCGGCGGTCGAGAGCGCGAATGCGTGTGGCGGGCCGGCGGCCCGCCTCGGGTCACGAATCATGGTCACTCCTCCGGGCCTCCCCGCCCGTCTGGTGGTCTCGGTGCCGGCGGATCGCCGACGTCGGCAGGTCTCCTGGCTCGCGGGTCGTCGCCGCCCCCCGCCTTCCCGGCCCTCGGGCGGACGCCCGACGGCCAGTGGCATGATGGGAGGAGGCTCGCCGCTCACAGTTGCGGGGGCAGCCCCGGAGTCGCGCCTGCCGCGGTTGCGGAAGGCCCTCACCGGATTCCCTCTTCGTCCCCTCGCGGGGAACCGACGAGGGCAGGCTATCCTCTTCCAGCGGCGCGTCAAGCCGCCGCAGGCGCCCGCCTCTCACAGAAATGTAACGCTATAACATCACGTAACGAGATGCGGTCGTCCGGTCAAGCGGTCGTGCTTGCACGGGCGTCCGCGCACCCCCACACTGCCCGCCATGCTGACCACCTTCTTCGCCGAGCTGCGCGCCGCGCGCATTCCCGTCTCGCTGCGCGAGTACTTGACGCTGCTCGGCGCGCTGGAGCGCGACCTCGCGGGCAAGCGGGTGGAGGATTTCTACTATCTCGCTCGCGCCGCGCTGGTGAAGGACGAGCGCAACCTCGACAAGTTCGACCGGGTCTTCTCGCGCGTCTTCGAGGGGCTCGGCACGATGGGTGAGGCGCTCGAGGCCGCGGAGATCCCGGAGGAATGGCTGCGCAAGATCGCCGAGCGCTACCTGACGCCCGAGGAGAAGGCCGAAATCGAGGCCAAGGGCTGGGATCGGCTGATGGACGAGCTGAAGCAGCGCCTCGCCGAGCAGAAGGGCCGCCACCAGGGCGGCAACAAGTGGATCGGCACGGCGGGCACCTCGCCCTACGGCGCCTATGGCTACAACCCCGAAGGCATCCGCATAGGCCAGGACGGCAACCGCAACTTTCGCGCGGTGAAGGTCTGGGACAAGCGGGAGTTCAGGGATCTCGACGACCGCGTCGAGCTCGGCACCCGCAACATGCGCGTCGCGCTGCGCCGCCTGCGCCGCTTCGCGCGCACGGGCGCCGCCGACGAGCTCGACCTCGACGGCACGATCCGCGAGACCGCCCGGCAGGGCTGGCTCGACGTCAAGATGCGCCCCGAGCGGCGCAACGCGGTGAAGGTGCTGCTCTTCCTCGACGTGGGCGGCTCGATGGACTGGCACGTCGAGCGCGCGGAGGAGCTGTTCTCCGCCGCGCGGGCGGAGTTCAAGCATTTCGAGCACTTCTACTTCCACAATTGCCCCTACGAGGGCCTGTGGCGCGACAACCGCCGCCGCCATGCCGAGACGATCCCCACCCTCGACGTGATCCGCACCTTCGGGCCGGACTACCGGGCGGTGTTCGTCGGCGACGCCTCGATGAGCCCCTACGAGATCCTGATCCCCGGCGGCTCGGTGGAGCACTGGAACGAGGAGCCCGGCCAGGCCTGGCTCGAGCGCTTGACCGCGCACTTCGGCCGCGCCGCCTGGCTCAACCCCGTCCCGGAGGCGCACTGGGGCCACACCCAGTCGATCGGGCTCGTCTCGCGGCTGATGAGCGGGCGCATGTTCCCGCTGACGCCGGACGGGCTCGACCGGGCGATGCGGGAGCTGGTGAGGTAGACGCGGGTGAGCACGGGCACCCGCGACGGGCTCACACGGCCTTGCCTCGTCCGGGCCACCCGAACGTCGCGAGCGCGACGCCGGCGAGCGCGAGGGCCCCGCCGAGGATCTGCTGCGGGCCCGGCGTGTGGCCGAGCACCAGCGCGGCGAGCGCGACCGCCATCGGCGGCATGAGGAAGGTGAAGATGCCGGTGCGCGCCGAGCCGATCCGCTTGACCGCGTCGTTCCACCAGAGATACGGCAGCACCGTCGCGAAGACGACGAGATAGGCGATGGAGAGCCAGAACGGCGGCGTCGCGCCGGCGAGGGCCAGGCTCTCTCCCATGAGAACCGGCATCGGCAGCAGGAACAGCGTGCCGAAGACGAAGGAGAGCGTCGTGCTCTCCGTGGAGGACAGCGTCGCGGGCGCGAACTTCGCCGAGACGGCGTAGCAGGAGAAGGACAGGGCGGCCGCCACGATGACGAGGTTGCCGCCGAGCAGCGCGGTGTCCGACACGGACAGGCCTCCGAGGATCACGAGGCCCGCGCCCACCAGCCCGAGCGCGAGCCCGACGACGAGCGCCGAGCCGACGGCGTCGCGGAAGGCGAGGCGCCCGAGGATCGCCGTGAAGATGGGCTGCGTCGTCGGGATCAGCAGCGCCGCGTAGGCCGCGGTGGAGGCGCCCAGCCCCAGATGCAGGAGCAGCGTGTAGAGCGAGACGCCGAAGAAGCCCATCGCGGCCAGCGCGAGCCATCCGCCGGCGGAGATCTCCCGCACCCGCTCGCGCAGCCGCGGCGCGGCCGCGTCGGCGAGCATCACGCACATCGCGACGTAGATCGCCGTCGTCAGCACGAAGCGCACGACGGCGGTGAGCGCCGGCGGCTGGTCGTGGAGCGCGATCTCGCTCGCGACGAAGGTGCCCGCCCAGAACACCTGCACCAGGACCATCCTCGCGTAGACCGCTCCGTTCGTCGCGCGCGAGCCGATCGTCGTGTCCATGGGTCCTCCGTGCGGGTCAGGCGAGCAGGCCGCCGTCGATGGTCAGGCAGGCGCCCGTCGTGAAGGCGCTCTCCTCGCCGGCGAGGAAGAGGATCGCGTCGGCGATCTCCTGCGGGCGGGCGAGGCGGTCGAGCGGGTGCAGCGCTTCGCGCCGACGCCGCCCGGCCGCGCGGTCCGCCTCGGCGTCGAGGGAGCGCTCGGTCATCGGCGTGTCGACGATCGCCGGCGCGACCGCGTTGACGCGGATGGCGTAGGGCGCGAGGTCCGCCGCGAAGGCCTTCGTCAGCGCCAGGACGGCGGCCTTGCTCGCGCTGTAGGCGCCATCGCCCGGCCAGGTCTTGAAGGAGGCGACGGACGCGAGGTTGACGATCGCGCCGCGCCGGCGCGGGATCATCCGCCGCGCCGCCTCGCGGCTGCACAGGAAGACGCTGCGCGCGTTCACCGCGAAGAGGCGGTCGTAGTCGGCGACCGCGAAGTCCTGCAGCGCGCCGACGATCTCGATGCCGGCGTTGTTGACGAGATGCGTCACCGGTCCGAAGGCGGCGTCCACCCGCGCGAAGAGGGTGGCGACGTCCGCCTCGTCGGAGACGTCCGCGCGCACCGCGAGCGCGCCCGCGCCGCCGTCGCCGAGGCGCAGCGCCAGGGCGCGCGCGCCCGCCTCGTCGCGATCGGCGATCACGACGCGGGCGCCCGCCATGGCGAAGGCCGTCGCGGTCGCCGCCCCGATGCCGGAGGCGGCGCCGGTGACGACGACGACCGGTTCGTCACCGAGCCGCATCGGCGAGCTCCATCTCCCCCGCCGCGTCGGCGCTCTCGCGCAGGCGCCTGGGGAGGAGGTTCCAGCGCGGCGGGATGAAGACGTTGAGCGAGGTCGCCGGCGCGTCCGTGTCGTTGAGCCCCATGTGCGGGACGTGGTCGGGGGCGAAGTAGACGCGATGGCGGGTGAAGCGGCGCGTCTCCTCGCCCACCTCCATGGCGTAGTCGCCGTCGAGCCCGATGCCGATCTGCGCGCCGCGATGGGCGTGGCGCGGCATCAGCGCACCGGGCTCCAGCACCGACAGCATGATCTCGAACCACGGGCCGACGAAGAAGCGCAGCTCCAGCCCGCCCTTCACCGTCCGCGGGGCCGAGAGGTCGAGGAAGCGTGCCTCGGCGGGGCAGGGCGTGGCGCGGCCCTCCAGCGCCGGCTGCGGCCTGCGCTTGATGTCGAGCGTCACGGCGGGAACGTCGCTCTCGTTGACCGCGCCGTGGATCTCGCCGCCCCGCGCCCAGTAGGCGCCGCGCAGCGCGTCGAGCCGGCGCTCCTCGTCGCCCACGCGCATGCGGTAGCTGCCCGAGAGGCACATGCCGATCTGGTGCTCGGCGTGCTCGTGCGGGGGCGCCGCGGCGCCCGGCGGCATCGTCGTGATCATCACGACGGTGTCGGCCGCGTCCCCCAGCCGGAAGACGTCCGCCTCGATCTCGCCGAACAGGCGCGTGCGGGTTGGCTCGGGAAAGTAGGCGCTCATGCGGCGTCCTCCGGGCGGAAGAGGAAGAGGTTCCAGCTCATGGCGATGGGGACCCCGCGCGGGTCGTGCGCCATCCGACGCGCGCGGATGGTCTCCAGGTTGCACAAGGCGACGTCGGCCTCGCCGGCGAGGGCGGCGCCGGCGGCCGCGACGGTGGAGACGTAGGGGGCGACCTCCCAGCGAACGCCCCGGCGCATCAGCCGGTCGAGGAGACCCACCGGCGCCGGGTGGGTGGCGACCCGCACGGCCGCGCCCTCGCGCAGCGGGTCGGGCCGCGACGCTGGCCAGGCGAGGTGATAGGGCGGCGTGTCGTGGCAGAAGCAGCCGACGAGGCGCGTGCGCGCACTCATGAAGAAGGCGCTCGCGCCCGCGAAGGCGCTCGGCACGATCGCGAGCCGCGCCTCCGTCGCGGGGTGGAGGCGGCGCTCGGCGGTGTCGAGGATGTCCTCGAACCGGTCGTGCAGGACGATCTCGACGTCGAGCCCGGCGGTCTCCAGCAGGTCGACCGTCGCGAGGTGGCTGCTCGTGCGATCGGGTCCCAGGGTGTGGACGGCCGCGAGCGGCGCGTGGAGCGGCCCGTCGAGGCGGGCGTGGACGAAGCTCGGCGCGAGCGAGAGGCGTCGGGCGGCTCCCGCGAGGAGCGCCTCGAGCGTCGGGTGGGTCGGCGCGTCGGCGCGGGCGACAGGCGCTGTCTCGATGTGCATCGTGGTCATCACGGATAGCCTCGGAGTTGCAGCTGCGCGAAGGCTGACCCCTTCGATACGCCCATTCAAGCTTGAATTGTGTGCATTATAAGCTTGGATATGCATAAGTGTCGTTCCTGCGTCATCCTGCATCTTACGATCGTCGGATGTCGCACACCTGAGGGAATGCAAGACGATCCCGGATCGTCCTTCTGATTTCATCGCAGACGACGACGTGAGCGCCGCCGGATCAAGCCCAAAAGTTGAGCAGCCGGTTTCGCTCGCCGCGGCGCGCGCGCCCGTGCGCGGGCGTGCCGCCCGAATTGAAGCCGACCGTCGCTTCCTCTACGCTCGTCGCACGCCCGTCCGGCACGGGATGAACCAGGCGCCGCGGCGCGACCGACGAGAGACCCCTTGCACCTTCGACACCCGCGCCTTCGCTCCATCGCGCGCGCCGCCCGTCCCGGCGCGGCGATCCGCGCTCTCCTCGCCGCGGCGATGCTCCTCGGCGTGCCCGCCTCGGCTCCCTCCGCCGTCGCCTCGCCGGCGGAGCCGTGCGCGCCGCGCACGTTCGAGGGCGCGCGCTTCACCGTGTGCCTCATCGATCCGCGCGACCACGTCCTGCGGCTGTTCGCGGCCGGGGAGGACGGGCGGCCGCTCGGGCGTTTCTCGGCCCTGCCGCGGGAGATCGAGGGCGCGCCGCTCGTCTTCGCCATGAATGCGGGGATGTACGACGCCACGCTCGCGCCGATCGGCCTGCACGTCGAGGAGGGCGAGACCATCGTGCCCGTCAACACCAACGACGGGCCGGGCAACTTCCACATGAAGCCCAACGGGGTCTTCTTCGTCGCGAACGGCACCGCGGGGGTGATGAGCACCGAGGCCTACGTCGCCGCTCGGCCGAACGCGACGCTCGCGACGCAGTCGGGGCCGATGCTCGTCGTTCGGGGAAAGCTGCACCCGCGCTTCATTCCCGGTTCGGATTCGCTCAAGCGCCGCAACGGCGTGGGCGTCGGCGAGGACGGGGAGGTCTGGTTCGCGATCTCCGAGGAGCCGGTCTCCTTCCACACCTTCGCCCGCCTGTTCCGCGACGGGCTCGGCACGCAGGACGCGCTCTTCCTCGACGGCGGCCTCGTGCCGAGCCTCCACGCCCCCCATCTCGGCCGCACCGGCGACGGCTGGGCGCCGCTCGGCCCGATCATCGCCGCCTACGCGCGCGGCGAGTGAGGACTGCGAACGCGCTCGAATTGCGAAAGGCGGTGAAAACCCCGCATTTCGGGCGCGTTTTCCAATGCGTCTGCGCCGAAACGCCGGGAAACTGCGCCGTTGCCGCGGCCGTCGCGACTGTCTAACGTACCGCGAACGAGAGGGCGCCGGGTGCGCCCCGCGGGGGAGGACGATGGACGGTCACGCACAGGCGGGCGCCGCGACGCGCGGGCTCGCCCTCGGCTGCATCGCTGACGACCACACCGGCGCGACCGATCTCGCGAACACGCTCGCACGCGCGGGCCTCTCCGTCGTCCAGACGATCGGCGTGCCGGGGCCGGACGTCGCCCTGCCGGAGACGGACGCACGCGTCGTCGCCCTCAAGATCCGCTCCGCGCCGGCCGAGGAGGCGGTGGCGAAAGCCCGCGCCGCCCGCGACGCGCTCGTCGCGGCGGGTGCCGGGCACGTCCTCTACAAGATCTGCTCGACCTTCGATTCGACGGACGCCGGCAACATCGGCCCCGTGACGGACGCGTTGCGCGGGGATGCCGGCGCGGCGATCGTCCCCGTCTGCCCGGCGTTCCCGGGCACGGGTCGCACGGTCTTCCAGGGCCACCTCTTCGTCGGCGACAGGCTCCTCTCCGAGAGCCCGCTGAAGGACCACCCGCTCAACCCGATGCGCGACGCCGATCTCTTGCGCGTGCTCGCCCGGCAGAGCGCCGACCCCGTCGGGCTCGTCGCGCATGCGGACGTGCGCGCCGGCACGGACGCCATCGCGCGGCGCCTCGAGGCGCTCGCGGGCGCGGGGAGGAGGGCTGCGATCGTCGACGCGGTCTGCGACGCCGACCTGATCCCGCTCGGCGAGGCGGCGCTCGCCCACCCGGTCTCGACCGGCGCCTCCGGTCTCGGGCACGGGCTCGCCCGCGCGCTGATCGCGTCGGGACGGGTGCGCGCGAGCGCGTCCGCGGCGCTGCCGGAGGTCGGCGGGCCGGCCGTCGTCCTCGCCGGCTCGACCTCGGCGGCGACCCGCGCGCAGCTCGACGCCGCGCGGGCGATCATGCCGGTGCTGCGCATCGACGCCGCGTCCGCGGTGGCCGATCCCGAGCGCGCGCTCGCCGAGGCGCTCGCCTTCGCCCGCGAGCGGCTTCCCGCCGGGCCCGTCGCGATCGCGACGAGTGCCGATCCGGACGCCGTCTCGGCGGTCCAGGCGCGCTTCGGCGCCCGGGTCGCGGGCGCGGCGCTCGAGAGCCTGATGGCGCGCGTCGCCGAGCACCTCGTCGCGTGGGGCCTGCGTCGCCTCGTCGTCGCCGGCGGGGAGACGTCGGGTGCCGTGGTCGAGGCGCTTCAGGTGAAGGCCCTGCGCATCGGCGCGGAGATCGCGCCGGGCGTCCCGGCGACCCTCGCGCTCGGCGCGCCGGCGGGGGCGCTGGCGCTCGCGCTCAAGAGCGGCAATTTCGGAGGAGAGGATTTCTTCGCCCGCGCGCTGGAGGCGCTGCGCTGACGCGCGCGGGTGCGGGAAGCCGCGGGCGCCCTCGCGCTCGCATCACGAGCAGAAGAACGAACGGGAGGAAGGAGACCCCATGTTCCACACGACCCTGAAGGCCGCGATCGGCGGCGCGGCGCTCATCGCGCTCGGCATCGGCGGCGCCCAGGCGCAGCAGGCGCTCAAGCTCGGCTACTCGCTCGCCCCCACCTCGCACTACGGCGTCGGCGCCACCGCCATGGCGGAGACGCTCGCGGAGCTGTCGGACGGCCGGTTCACGATCGAGCAGTTCCCCGCCAACGCGCTCGGCGGCGAGCGCGAGATGGTCGAGGGCGCCCAGATCGGCACCGTCGACGTCGTCATCACCTCGACGGGCCCGGTCGGCAACTTCGTGCCCGACACGCTCATCACCGACATCCCGTTCCTGTTCCGCGACTACGACCACGCGCACGCGGTGCTCGACGGGCCGATCGGCCAGGAGATCCTCGAGCAGTTCCCCAATCACGGGCTGATCGGCCTCGCCTGGGGCGAGAACGGCTTCCGCAACCTGACCAACAACGTGCGCGCGGTGCGGACGCCCGAGGACACCCGCGGCCTCAAGGTGCGTACCATGGAGAACCAGGTGCACATGCGCGCCTTCCAGGAACTCGGCGTGCTGCCGACGCCGATGGCCTTCCCCGAGCTGTTCACGGCGCTCCAGCAGGGCACGGTCGACGGCCAGGAGAACCCGATCGGCGTGATCCTCTCGGCGAACTTCTCCCAGGTCCAGGGTCACCTGACGCTCACCCAGCACGTCTACTCGCCGGCGCTGATCATCCTCTCGCCGATCGTGTGGGACGGGCTGACCGACGAGGAGAAGGGCTGGTTCCGCGAAGCCGCGGCGGCGGGTGCCGTCGCCATGCGCGCGAAGGTGCGCGAGGACGCCGACAACGGGGTCGCGACGCTCAAGGAGCAGGGCATGCAGGTCGTCGAGGACCCGGATCGGGCGGCCTTCGAGGCGGCGCTCCAGCCGGTCTTCGCCGAGTTCGCCCAGCGCTTCGGCCAGGACAAGATCGACGCCATCCGCAACGTCGGCATGTGACGTCTGATGTGATGTCGCTCCCCTCTCCCGAGCGGGAGAGGGGCAGGGGCCGAGGGCGTATGGCTCGCCGCACGATGCGGGCCGCTCGTCGAGCACCCTCTAGTTGTCTTTCACCCCTGCCCCCTCTCCCTTCCGGGAGAGGGGTTCGCGATGAGTTCACGATGCTCGCCGCCCTCAAGCTCGTCGACCGCGCCGTCTTCCACATCGCGCTCACGCTCGCGATGGTGCTGCTCGTCACCATGGCGTGCGTGTCCTTCTACCAGGTGATCACGCGCTTCGTGTTCGAGCGGCCCTCGACCTGGTCGGAGGTGACCTCGCGGAGCTTGCAGATCTGGATGGTCTATCTCGGCCTCGTCGCCGCCTTCCGAACGGGATCCCTGATGGCGGTGGACATGCTCCAGCGCCTCGCGCCCAGGCGGCTCCAGCTCGTCGTGATCTGCGCCGTGGCCGGCCTCAACCTCGGCGTGCTCGCGGTGATGTTCTGGTACGGCTGGAGCATGGCCGAGCGCGTGCGCTTCCAGACGCTGGCGGGCGTCGACAACCCGTTCACGGGCGGCGGCATCTCGATCGCGCTCGTCTACACGGCCATTCCCGTGGGCGCCGCGCTCTCCATCGTCGCCGTCGTCGCCCGGCTCGCCGAGGAGATCGATCGCCTTCGCAAGGGTGCGTCGGTCGCCGACGCGCAGGCGCGCGCGCGCCTCGAGACCGAGGGAGCCTGACCCGCCATGTCGACCTTCATGCTCGCCGGCATGGTCTTCTTCATCGCGCTCGGCGCCCCGATCGCGATCGCCATCCTCGCCGCCTCCATCGGCGGCATCGCCTTCTTCACGCCGCTGCCGCTCGTGCTGGTGGCGCAGCGGCTGATGACGACGATCGATTCGTTTCCCCTGATGGCGATCCCGTTCTTCATCCTCGCCGGCAGCCTGATGGAGGCGGGGGGCATCTCCCGGCGTCTCGTCGAGTTCGCCAAGGCGCTCGTGGGCGGCGTGCAGGGCGGGCTCGCGGCGTCGTGCGTGCTCACCTGCATGATCTTCGCCTCGGTGTCGGGCTCGTCGGTCGCCACCACCTTCGCCATCGGCGCGATCATCATCCCCGCCATGGTCAAGCACGGGTACCCGAAGAGCTTCGGGGCGAGCCTGCAGGCGACCTCGGCGGAACTCGGGGTGATCATCCCGCCCTCGATCCCGCTCATCCTCTACGGCGTCGCCGCCGAGGTCTCGATCGGCGAATTGTTCGTCGGCGGCATCGGGCCGGGCCTGCTCATCGGCGCGGCGTTGATCCTCTACGTCCTCGTCGCCTGCCGCATCAACGGCTGGGGCAAGGAGGACCACGTCGGGCGCCTGCCGATCCTCGCGGCGACGCGCCAGGCGGCCTGGGCGCTCGCGATGCCGGTGATCATCATCGGCGGAATCTACCAGGGCGTGTTCACGCCGACGGAGGCGTCGGTGGTGGCCGTCGTCTACGCGCTCCTCGTCGGTACGCTGGTCTACCGGGCGATCTCCTGGCGCGACCTCGTCGGCGTGCTGCGCCGCTCGGTGATCTCGTCGACGATCATCATGTTCATCATCGCGGCGGCGGGGCTGTTCTCGTTCCTGATCACCCGCGCCGGCGTGCCGGCCGCGATCTCCGCCTGGATCACGAGCGTGGTGTCGGATCCGGCGATGTTCCTGCTCGCGGTGAACGTCTTCCTGTTCCTGGTGGGCATGTTCATCGAGACCTCGGCGGCGATCATCGTGCTCGCGCCGATCCTCGCGCCGGTCGCGATCGCCTTCGGCGTCGACCCGGTCCATTTCGGGCTGATCATGGTCGTCAACCTCGCGCTCGGGATGATCACCCCGCCCTTCGGGGTCAATCTCTTCGCCGCATGCCAGGTGGCGCAAGTTCCCCTGGAGCGGATCATCCGCCATCTCGTACCCTTCGTCCTCGTGGTGGTGACGTGCCTGATGATCATCACCTACGTCCCCGAGCTGACGCTGTTCTTCCGTAACCTCGCCTATTGAGAGCGCCCATGACCGTTCCCGCGCCCAAGCTGCTCATCGGCGGCGTCTTCCAGGACGCCGCCGCGGGCGAGCGCATCCCCGTCATCGATCCTTCGACCGGCGAGCCGCTCGGCGAGCTCGCCCGCGGCCGCGCGGCCGACGTCGATGCCGCCGTGAAGGCGGCCGAGGCCGCGCTCGACGGGCCCTGGGGCCGCATGACGGCGACCGAGCGCGGGCGTGTGCTGACGAAGATCGCACAGGGCATCCTGGAGCGCGCCACCGACCTCGCGATCCTGGAGGCGCGCGACGTCGGCAAGCCGCACGCCCAGGCCAAGGCCGACGCGCTCGCCTGTGCACGCTATTTCGAGTTCTACGGCGGCGCGGCGGACAAGGTCCACGGCGACACGATCCCCTACCAGGCGGGCTACCAGGTGATGACCTGGTACGAGCCGCACGGCGTCACCGGGCACATCGTGCCTTGGAACTACCCGATGCAGATCATCGGGCGCTCGGTGGGCGCGGCGCTCGCCATGGGCAACGCCTGCGTCGTCAAGCCCGGCGAGGACGCCTCCCTCACCGCGCTGATGATCGGCAAGATCGCGCTCGAGGCCGGGCTGCCCGAGGGCGCGCTCAACATCGTCACCGGCTATGGCGAGGAGGCGGGCGCGCCGCTCGCCTCGCATCCCGACGTGGCGCACGTCTCCTTCACGGGCTCCGTGCTGGTCGGCCAGAAGATCCAGGAGATGGCGGCGCGCAACGTCGTCCCGGTCACGCTGGAGCTCGGCGGCAAGTCGCCCCAGCTTGTCTTCGCCGACGCCGACCTCGAGGCGGCTCTGCCCTTCCTGGTGCGCGCCTCGGTGCAGAACGCCGGCCAGACCTGCTCGGCCGGCTCGCGCATCCTCATCGAGCGTCCGATCTGGGACGAACTGGTCTCCGCGCTCGTGGAGCGCTTCTCGGCGCTCACCGTCGGCCCCGCGCTCGACGATCCCGACGTCGGCCCCATCGTCAACGCCCGCCAGCGCGACCGGGTGAAGGGTTTCATCGAGCGCGCCGAGGCGGGCGGCGCGACCGTGCTGGCGCGGGGACGCGTGCTCGACGACGCGCCGGACGGCGGCTTCTACGTCGCGCCCGCGCTGTTCGGGCCCGTCGACCCGGACGCCGAGCTGGCGCGGGACGAGATCTTCGGCCCGGTTCTCTCGCTCATCCCCTTCGACGGGGAGGAGGAGGCGATCGCCATCGCCAACGGCACCGACTACGGCCTCGTCGCCGGCGTCTGGACCCGCGACGGCGGGCGCCAGCTGCGCATGGCCAAGCGGCTGCGCGCCGGCCAGGTCTTCGTCAACAATTACGGCGCGGGCGGCGGTGTCGAGCTGCCCTTCGGCGGCAGGGCCAAGTCCGGCCACGGCCGCGAGAAGGGCTTCGAGGCGCTCTACGGCTTCGCCCAGCTGAAGACGGTGGCGGTGAAGTACGAGTGAGAAATGCTCCCCTCGTGGAGAGGGGCGGACGGGTGTGGGGCGATCAGGACGGGGCGCGACGTGGACGTCGTCCGGGCATGCCTGTGGCGAGCCGTCCGAGCGCCTTCGACGCCCCACACCCCGACCCCTCCCCACGAGGGGGAGGGGAGAGCGTCGGCGGGTTTCGTTCGTGTCGTCGCGTGTCCCGATGCCGCGGCTTGGAAGGACGAGCGCGACGCGTGCGACGAGCGATCGGGAACTCCCCTCTCCCTCGTGGAGAGGGGTGGGGGGTGTGGGGCGTTCAGGATGGGGCGCGACGTCGATGCAGGCGCCGGCATCGACGTCTCCGCAGTTCTGCACGCCCCCCACCCCCGGCCCCTCCCCACGAAGGGGAGGGGAGAGCGTCGGCGGCTGCCATCGACGGCGCGGAACTACATTCGGCAGCGGGAAGGACAACACGATGCGTCTGGCAGGCAAGGTCGCCGTCATCACAGGGGCGGGCTCCGGATTCGGCGAGGGGATGGCGAAGCTGTTCGCGCGCGAGGGCGCGAAGGTGGTCGTCGGCGACATCGCCGAGGAGGGCGGGCGCCGGGTCGCCGCCGAGATCGGCGAGGCGGCGCGCTTCGTGAAGGCCGACGTGACCCGGGCCGCCGACGTGCAGGCCATGGTCGACGAGGCGAAGAGCGCCTTCGGGCGCCTCGACATCCTCGTCAACAACGCGGGATTCGCCCATCGCAACAGGCCGATGCTCGAGGTCGACGAGGAGACCTTCGACCGGATCTACGACGTCAACGTCAAGGCGATCTTCCACGGCGCGCACGCGGCGATCCCGGTCTTCCGGGAGCAGGGCGGGGGCGGGGTGATCCTCACCATCGCCTCGACGGCGGGCGTGCGCCCGCGCCCGGGCCTCGTCTGGTACAACGGCTCGAAGGGGGCCGCGATCACGCTCACCCGCGCCATGGCGGTCGAGCTCGCCCCCGAGAAGATCCGGGTGGTCGCCATCAACCCCGTGGCCGGCGAGACCGGCATGCTCGCGACCTTCCTCGGCGAGGACACCGAGGAGCGCCGCGCCCAGTTCCGCGCGACGATCCCCATGGGCCGCCTCTCGCAGCCCGCCGACATCGCCAACGCGGCGCTGTTCCTGTGCTCGGACGAGGCGGCGTTCCTCACCGGCGTGTGCATGGAGGTCGACGGCGGCCGCTGCATCTGAGGCCGCCGCGAACTCACCCCCGCGTCGGCGTGCGCGCGACGCTCTCTCGGTCCACCGCCCGGCGGTAGATCCGCCAGGTCGCGTGGCCCAGCACCGGCATCACGACGACGAGGCCGACGAGGAGCGGGATCGAGCCGAGGGCGAGCAGGGCGGCGACGATCGCCGCCCACAGCGCCATGGCCTTCGGGTTGCGGCGCACGGCGGCGACGGAGGTCGCGAGCGCGACGCCGGCACCGACGTCGCGGTCGACCAGCATCGGCAGCGAGACGACGCCGATGGCGAAGGCGAGCACCGCGAAGACGAAGCCGACCGCGTGGCCGACGAGGATCAGCGCCCAGCCGCGCGGCGTCGTCAGCGCCTCGCCCAGGAAGGCGAGCGGGGCGATCGGCGCCGGCCCACCCCAGGTCGCGGCCCAGATCGCCTGCGCGGCGGCGAGCCAGAGCACGAACAGCACGCTGAGCAGGATCGCGATCAGCACGATCGAGGTCACGCCCGGACGGCGTAGCGCGTCGAGGCAGGCGATCCAGGTGCAGTCGTCGCCCATCTCGCGGCGCCGGCTCGCCTCGTAGAGGGGGATCGCCGCCACCGGGCCGACGAGCGCGAAGCCCGCCACCAGCGGGAAGACCAGCGACAGGCCCGTGTCGGAGAACACGGCGAGCCCGAGCACGATCCCGAAGAGCGGATAGAACAGCGCGAGGAAGAACAGGTGCGAGGGCTTGGCCTGGAAATCGGCGAAGCCCTCCTTCAGTGCGGCGATCACCTCGCGGGGCGCGACGTCGTCGATCACCGGGCGCGGTGGCGTATGGATGCCCGCGGACACGGGGGCGGAATGGATCGCGGTCGTGTGCGTCGTCTCGGCGTGCGGCATGCGCGCCTCCTCGGGTTCCCGAACGCCCCCACATCCCTCTTCTTGCGATTTGGATAGGACGTAGGGCGGCCGGGGGTTCGCGACGACCCCCGATGCCGCGATCGTGAGGCGGCCCCGTCAGCCGCGCCCGTGCGGCGCCTCGAGGTCGAGTTCGGGACCCAGCGGGACGATGCGCGAGGGGTTCACGCTCGGGTGGCTCTGGTAGTAGTGCCGCTTGATGTGGCCGAAATCGCAGGTCTCGGCGACGCCCGGTACCTGGTAGAGCTCGCGCAGGTAGCCCGACAGGTTCGGGTAGTCGAAGATCCGCCGGATGTTGCACTTGAAGTGGCCGACATAGACCGGATCGAAGCGAACCAGCGTCGTGAACAGCCGCCAGTCCGCCTCGGTGATCGTGTCGCCGACGAGGTAGCGCGAGCGCGACAGCCGCTCCTCCAGCCAGTCGAGCGTCGCGAAGAGCGGGCGCACCGCCTCCTCGTAGGCGTCCTGCGTCGTGGCGAAGCCCGACTTGTAGACGCAGTTGTTGACGTCGTCGTAGACGCGCGCGTTGACCGCGTCGATCTCCTCGCGCAGCGCCTGCGGGTAGTAGTCGCCCGGCGTGGCGCCGACCCCGTCGAAGGCGGAGCCGAGCATGCGGATGATCTCCGCGCTCTCGTTGGAGACGATGGTCCCGCGTTGCCTGTCCCACACGACCGGCACCGTGACGCGGCCCGTATAGGACGGGTTCGCCTTCGTGTAGACCTCGTGCAGCACCCGCGCGCCGTCGATCGTGTCGGGGACGACGCCCTCGCCGGGCTCGAAGCTCCAGCCCTCCTCGCCCATGAACCAGTGGACGACGGACAGCGAGATCATCTCCTCGAGCCCCTTGAGCTTGCGGAAGATCAGCGTGCGGTGCGCCCACGGGCAGGCGAGGCTCACGTAGAGGTGATAGCGCCCCGGCTCGGCGGCGAACCCGCCCTCGCCGGAGGGACCCGGTGCGCCGTCGGGCGTGATCCAACTGCGGAAGCTCGAGGTCTGCCGCTCGAAGCGACCGCCCGTGGAAGAGGTGTCGTACCACCGGTCCTGCCAGCGGCCGTCGACGAGGAGGCCCATGGTCCCGTCCTTTCGTGTCTCGCGTCCGTTCCTATCGTGTACGCAAGGAACTGCGGGTCGGCGAGGAAGTTCGCTTGCGTTCGCGCGAACGCAGGCTTGCGGGGCGCATTGCGCCCGCGCCGGGGTGCCCCAGATAACGGCTGCAGGCGAGATTCGCCTCGGAGGCCCGATCATGACCCGCACGCTCATCGCCGCGCTCGCCGCGGTCACGCTCGTCGCCGCGCCCGCCGTCGCGCAGGAGGACGGCGCCACCGCCCGCGCCGTGTTCGCCGGCGGCTGCTTCTGGTGCGTCGAGTCCGATTTCGACAAGGTGCCCGGCGTGCTCGAGACGATCTCCGGCTACGTGGGCGGCACCGTGGAGAACCCCACCTACCGGCAGGTCGTCGCGGGCGGCACCGGACACGCCGAGGCGGTGGAGATCGTCTACGACCCCGAACGCGTGAGCTACGAGGAACTGCTCCACGTGTTCTGGCGCACCATCGACCCGCTGACCGCCGGCGCGCAGTTCTGCGACGTGGGTGACGGCTACCGCTCGGCGATCTTCCCCCTGGACGACGAGCAGGCGGCGCTGGCGGCGGCCTCCCGAGAGGCCGTCGCCACACGTTTCGACGAGCCGATCGCGACGACCATCGAGGCGCCGACGACCTTCTGGCCGGCCGAGGAGTACCACCAGGACTACTACCTGAAGAACCCCGTCGCCTACCGCTTCTACCGCTGGAACTGCGGGCGCGACGCCCGGGTCGAGGCGCTGTGGGGCGAGGAGGCCGGCGGGCTCGGGATCTTCGAGGGCCGCAGCTGAGGCGCTCGCCGCTCAGGCGTCCCGCGCCGGCTCCGGGACGCGCGACCCGGCCTCCGCCGAGGCATCCGGCGCGCGTACGGCGGGCGGCGGCGCGGCCGTCGAGGCGCGAACGACGAGGCTCGTCGGCAGGATGACGTGGTCGCGCGCGCCCGTGAGCAGCATGCGCGCGGCCTCACGGCCCTTGTCCTCCACCGGCTGGCGGATCGTGGTCAGCGGCGGCACGGCGCGCTCGGCCTCCGCGACGTCGTCGAAGCCGACGATCGAGACGTCGCCGGGCACCGACAGCCCCCGGTGCGCCAGCGCGGCGTAGGCGGCCAGCGCCATCGTGTCCGACATGGCGAGGATCGCGGTCGGATGCGGCGCGCCCGGCGCGAACAGCGCGTCGATCGCCTCCGCGACGGAGGGCGCGTCGTTCAGGCACTCGTAGGCGACGACGTTCGCGGGCGGGATGCCCGCCTCCTCGAACACGTCGCGGTAGCCGAGCAGCCGCGCACGGGGCGTGGTGAATCGGATCTGCGCGAATCGCGCGTCGTCGACGAAGCCGGTGCGCTCGCCGTCGTCGACCTCGAGCGAGAGGATGCCGACGCGGCGATGGCCGAGCCCGACGACGTGGCGCGCGGCCTCCGCCGCCGCCTTGCGGTCGTCGACGTCGACGGCGCCGGCGCCCGGCACGTCCCCCGAGTCGACCGCGACGAAGGGCAGCCCGCGCCGGCGGGCGAGCTCGACGAGGCGGTTCTCCTCGCTGATGCAGAACAGGATGAAGCCGTCGACGATGGCGGTCTCGATCGACCAGCCGTCGCGCCGCTCGGCGTCCGCCGAGACGATGGTGAGGCCGATGTGCGCCTCGTCGCAGATCTCGGCGATGCCGGAGATCAGCTTCTGGGCGAAGGGGTCGTTGACGATGTAGTGCAGGCTCGCGTCCGCCACGACGGCGATGAGGTCCGAGCGGCCCGAGCGCAGCACGCGCCCCGCCGGCGCCGGGCCGCGGAAGCCGATCTTCTTGGCGGCCGCGAGGACGCGCTCGCGCAGCTCCTCGCGCACCAGCTCCGGGCGGTTGAAGACGTTGGACACCGTTCCCTGCGACACGCCCGCGAGCAGCGCCACGTCCTTGAGCCGTGCTTTCCTCATCACACCTCGTCTACCATGTCGGTGAACCGATTCAAGGAACCCTTGACGGCGGGAGGCATTGGAGCCATATCCCGCTCGTGCTTGAATCGATTCATCCTCTCATGGGGCACCGCCCCTCGGAGGATGCCGGCTCCGGCACGGTACCAAGGGCTCGCACATCCAGGAGACAGAGCCATGATCCCCGCAACCTTCCTCTACCCTTGGCTGGTCGACGCGGAACAGCCGCTGCGCCAGACCGACATCGACATCTCCCGCCGCGCGCTGCGCACGCCGTGGATCGCGCACGTCCGCTCGATCCAGTACGCCTGCGCGCTGGTGGCCGCCGTCGTCTTCCTGGGCGGCTGAGCCGCTCCTGCGCCCGGCCGCGCGCGCCCGCGCGTTCGAGACGATGAAGAGGTATCGTCTCGCGACCGCCGCCACAATGCCGCCGATGGACGGAGGACGCCGCCGAGAAGGCCGCCGAGAACGACGCCGCCGAGAACGACGCCGAGAACGACGCCGACGAGAACGAAGTGGACGCGAACGACGCGGTCGTCGCACGAACCGAGGGCCACGGCCCGGGCGGCGCAGCCGGCCCGGATCGGGCGAAACCAGATCCCCTAGGGTGGAGCGCACGCCGGCGCCCGGTACGAGAGACCCTCGCCGGGCGCTTTGCGCGTGCGGACGCGCGCTGTCAGGCGACGACCTCGACGGGGATCGAGGCGAGGGTCGCGTCTCCCTCGCGGATGATCACCGTGTGGAGGAGCGGCGCGTCCCGCGCGCGCTCGAAACGCTGCGTCACGTCGATCCAGGTGAGGACCTGGGTGTCCGGATGCTGCGGCGGGGCGAGCACGAGCGCGAGTTCCAGCACCTCCGACGGCCCGTCGGGCGTCTCGATGGGCACGAGCCGCGCCGTGTAGCCGGGAGAGGGGGCGTAGACCTGCCCCTCCACCCGCAGCCGCGGCGCCTCGGGCGGCATCGTGTCGAGGACGGCGGACCACTTGCGGGTATCGGTCATGACGATCTCCTCCTGCGGCGGCCGTCCGCCTCTCGAGCCCCTGCCCGTGCCCGCTGCGGCGGTGCAGCGGAATGCCCGGCCACGGAAGGTAGCTTAGCATGGATGAGCGCGCCTTTGCAGCGGCCGTCTACGGACCGCCCGCTCCCCTCCTGGCCGCCCCCGCGCCCCGTCATCGCGGCGTCACGGAAATGTCTCATGCGGGACCGATGAGCGATGCCATCGACCGCCTCCATCGCGCGATCCTCGCCGCCCGCGACGAGGACGTCGCCACCTCCAAGACCGCGCGCCTCCTCGCCGCCGGCCTGCCCAAGATGGGCAAGAAGCTGGCGGAGGAGGCCGTCGAGACCGCGCTCGACGCGCAGGCGGGCGACCGCGGACGCATCGTCGCGGAGAGCGCGGACCTGATCTATCATCTCGCCGTGCTCTGGGCCGGCGCCGGCATCGAGCCGCGCCAGGTCTGGGAGGAGATGGAGCGGCGCGAGCGGCTCTACGGCATCGCCGCCAAGGTGCCCAAGGCGTCCAAGGTGCCGAAGCCGTCGAGGGCCTCCCGCCGTCGCGACCCCGTCGCCGCCCGCCCGCGCTGACCCGCTGCCTCCCGACGAGGATCCTCCATGGACGATGCCACTGCCCGGACCGGGTCCGACGAGACCGGGTCGCCTTCTCCACGGGAGCGTGCGCATCCGACGCTCGGTGAGGCGCTGCGCGTCTGGGCGCGCGTCGCCGCGCTCTCCTTCGGCGGCCCGGCGGGGCAGATCGCGGTGATGCACCGCATCGTCGTCGAGGAGAAGCGCTGGGTCTCGGAGCGCCGCTTCCTGCACGCGCTCAATTACTGCATGCTGCTCCCCGGCCCCGAGGCGCAGCAGCTCGCGACCTATCTCGGCTGGCTCACCCACCGCACGGCGGGCGGGGTGCTCGCCGGCCTCCTGTTCGTCCTGCCCGGCGCCGTGTCGATCATGGCGCTGTCGATCGTCTACGCCCTCTACGGGAACGTCGGCTTCGTCGCGGCGCTGTTCTTCGGGCTCAAGGCCGCGGTGCTCGCCATCGTGCTCCAGGCGCTCGTCCGGCTGTCGGGGAGGGCGTTGCGCAACGGCGCCATGCGCGCCCTCGCCGCCGCCGCATTCGTCGGCATCTTCTTCTTCGGCGTGCCCTTTCCCGTCATCGTGATCGGCGCGGGGCTGGCGGGGTTCCTCGGCGCACGGGCCGGGTTCGCCGCCTTCCTGCCGGCGGAGCGGAAGGAGGCGGGGGCGGACGACGCGTCGGGCGCCTATCTCGTCGGAGACGACCTGCCGCCCCACGCCCGCCCGAGCCGCGCGGCGACGCTGCGCACTGCGGGCGTCTGCCTCGCGCTGTGGCTCGTGCCGGTCGCCGCGCTCCTCGTCGTGCTCGGGCCCGATCACACGTTCGGGCAGATCGCGCTGTTCTTCTCGCAGATGGCGATGGTGACCTTCGGCGGCGCCTACGCCGTCCTGGCCTACGTCGCCCAGCAGGCGGTGGAGACCTACGGCTGGCTCGCGCCCGGCGAGATGCTCGACGGGCTCGGCATGGCGGAGACGACGCCCGGGCCGCTGATCATGGTCCTCCAGTTCGTCGGCTTCCTCGCGGCCTTCCGCGATCCCGGCGTGCTCGATCCGGTCCTCGCGGGCGTGCTCGGCGGGCTCCTCGCCACCTGGGTGACCTTCGCGCCCTGCTTCCTGTGGATCTTCCTCGGCGCGCCGTTCATCGAGCGGCTGCGCGAGAACCGGCCGCTCGCGGGCGCGCTCTCGGCGATCACCGCCGCCGTGGTGGGCGTGATCCTGAACCTCGCGCTGTGGTTCTCGATCCACGTGCTGTTCCGCGAGACGGTCCCCGTCACGGGCTTCGGGCTCGACCTCGACGCCCCGGTCCCGGCGAGCCTAGACCCCTGGGCCGCGCTCCTGTCGGCGGGCGCGCTCCTCGCGGTCTTCGCGCTGAAGGCGGGGATGTTCGCCGTCCTCGCCGGCGCGGCGGCGGCGGGCGTCGTCCTCCACCTCGCCGGCCTCGTCGGCTGACGCGGCGGCCCCGGCCCGCGCGCCTCGCGCGCCCCCCTTGCCCGCCCTCCGCAGATGAAGCGGAGCTGAACGGGCCGTTCGGGCACGGTTCCGGTGGGATCTCCTAGACAGGACCTCGTCGCAGGAGGTCCCGTCATGTTCAAGCGCCCGCTCGCCCTCGCCGCCGCCACCCTCTACGTCTCGACCATGGTCGGGCTCGTGGGCGGGATCGGCGTCATGGCCGCGAGCGCGCCGAGCCCGCACCAGACGCCCGGCCACGAGGTCGGCTTCGCGCTCATCATGATGCTCAACAAGTGATCTCGACGCGTGATCACGACGCGCGATCCCTGCCGCCGGCCTCCTCGTCGGCGGTCCCGGACCGGCGCAGCGCCTGAGTCGGATCGCCGCACGTCGCGCCATAGCGCACGCATTGCCTGGGGAAAACGAGGAGCCGTCCACAGCGGGCGGCTGCCCCGACTCTTGCGCCCGAGTCAACGCATCTAGTACGTTCGCTCCTGTCGAACACGACATCTGGTGCGGCACTCTTCATAACCATCTGCGCGCGACGGGCACGCGGTCGAGCAATCGATCGTCCGCGAGCGGAGAGGGATTCTGCGAGACCAGCGCCCGCGAGGAGGCGGCGATGACGGATGCAACCCCGACCTGGACAGACGAACGCGTCGAGCGTCTCAAGACGCTCTGGCAGGAGGGGCGCAGCGCGAGCACCATCGCCGCCGAGCTCGGAGGCGTGTCGCGCAACGCCGTGATCGGCAAGGTCCACCGCCTCGGCCTCTCGGGCCGCGGCAAGGCGCCGGAGAAGGCCGTGCCCCCCGCGCGCCAGCGGCCGAAGCCCGCGGGCGCGGAGCCCGAGGCGCCGATCCCCGTACCCGCCCGCCCGATCAGCGTCGGCGCCAACGCGCTCGCCGCCGACGACGCGCCGGAGCACGCCCCCGCCGCGCCGCCCCCCCGGGCCCGGCCCCAGCCGCAGCCGCTCGCCGAGACGTTCGCGCGCCCCGCCCCGAAGCCGGCGGGCGAGATCGCCGTGGCGCCGAGCGAGCGCGTGACGATCATGGACCTGCGCGAGAGCATGTGCCGCTGGCCGATGGGAGACCCGAACTCGCCCGACTTCCGCTTCTGTGGCGCACGCTCGCCGACCGGCATGCCCTATTGCGACCACCACGCCCAGATCGCCTACCAGCCCTCCGCCGACCGCCGCCGCGAGCGCAAGGCGCTGGCGGGCTGAAGGCTCGGTTCAGCCGAGTCGCGCGAGGAGCGCGACGAAGGTGCGCGCCTCCTCCTCCGAGAGGGGCTCGAGCGTGCGTGTCGAGACCTCCTGGGCGACGGCGCGCATGGCGCGTGCCGCGCGCTCGCCCTCCGGCGTCAGGCTCACGGCCACCAGCCGGGCGTCCTGCGAGACGGGGCTCTGGCGCACGAAGCCGCGCTTCATCAGCCGCCCGACCACGCCGAAGATCGTCGCCGGATCCATCGCGGTGAGCCGACCGAGCTGGTTCTGAGGCGTGGCGCCGCGGTCGAGCAGTGTGACCAGCGCGGCGAACTGCGTCGGCGTCACAGAGAACCGGCCCATCACCGCGTTGAAGATCTCGGTGTTGCGCTGGTGCGCGCGGCGGATCAGGTGGCCGGCCTGGGTGTCGAGCCGGAAGCTCGGGTCGTCGGGGGCGGGATCGCCCCGGCCCTCCGGAGTCGCCGCGTCGTCCTCGGCCGCGTCCGCGCGTCTCGTCATGCTCTCGTGCGCTCCGGTCGTCTCGGTCGAGGCGAGCTTAGGCGCGGCGGGCGCGGCACGCCAGCCGAGCGGGATCACGGGCGCGGCGGCAGCGCGATCGCCGGCAGCTCGGTCGGCGGCAGCGCGTTGGTGGTCGCCGGCTGCCGCCCGCCGGCGAGCGTCGCGCCGCGCGCGCGCATGGCCAGCGCGATCGTCAGGCGCTCGGCCGCCTCGGGCGACATCTGCGCCATCACCTCCGCCATCCGGCGCGGGCTCATGTCCACGGCCAGCGGCACGAGCACCTCGAGCGCGAGCCGGTCGAAGACCCGCGCGGCGTCCTTGGGGCGCATCGCCTCGTACATCGACACGAGCCGTCGCATAGCCTCGGCGTTCGCCGGGTCCTCCGCCTCGGGCGCCGCGGCCGCGGCCCCCGGCGTGCCCCCCGGCGCGGGCGCGCCCGCGGGGCCGCCGGCGACGCGCTCCTCGAGGCGCGCCTCGGCGGCGGCGACGAGCTCCTCGCGCATGTCGAGCTCGCGCAGACGGCGCTCGAGCTCCGCACGCTGCTCGGCCATGCGCTGGCGCAGCATGTCCTCGGACGACGTCGCGGGGCTGCGCAGGTCGGGCAGGAGGTCGGGCGAGAGGCCGCCGTTGCCGGCATCCGTGGGCGCGCCGTCGGCCGGCGCCGTGGCGTCCACGCCACCCGCGGCGTCGCCCTCGCCGTTCTCCGGGTTCGAGCCCGTCGTCACGACCTCGCGGGGCGGGGTCTCGGAGCGGGCGAAGGCGAGGACGCGGGCGAAGGCCGGCAGCTCGGGCCGTGGCGTCACCACGCTCGGGCCGGCACCCGGAGGCGGCGCGGCGGGCTCCGGCTCGCGCGCGACGAAGGCGGTGGCCTTCATCAGCAGCAGCGCCGCCGCCGCGATCACCACCGCGTCGGTCAGCCGCAGCTTCGCCTGCGCGATCCGGGCGAGAGCCTCGCGCGTCCTCTGGCGCATCGTCATCGGCTCGGCCCTCGCCTCATCGCATCACCTCACCCACGCCCGATCCGGCGCGCGGCCCGCTCGGCCAGGAGCTCCGCCGCAGCGCTGATCCGGGCGCTGACGGGCGTGGCCGC
>NZ_JBGMWH010000025.1:0-44740 GCF_041514305.1 Salinarimonas chemoclinalis | reverse complement strand
AGGCGCCGGCCCAGCCGCAGCAGCCCGGCATGTCGCCGGTCCACGCCGAGTACGCCAAGCGCCCGGCGGCGCCGCAGGGCTACCGCCCGGCCCAGGGCAACCTCGACCCGCACGGCCGCGCCCCGGCCCAGCCGCGCGCGCTCGACGACGACCAGCTCGAGATCCCCGCCTTCCTGCGCCGCCAGGCCAACTGAAGGCGCCCCTCCGAGACGACCCTCTCGGCGGCGGCCCGCCGATCCCCTCCCGGGCCGCCGCCGACCTCTCCCGAGCCCGCCCGATTCCCGCCCAGGAAAGCCCCGGACGCCCGCGTCCGGGGCTTTCGTTCTTGCCGGCGCACGCCGGAAAAACCTCAACGAAATCAACGCCCGTCACGGGTATGGCGAAATCGCGGCGACTTGTAACAGATCGTTAGACAACGTGATTTGGCCGGCCCGGCGGGCGCGACTATGGTGCGCCGCATACAGGAAGAGGCGGTCGGGCTCCCGCTCGAACCGTCCGGGGCCGAAAGCACGGACAGGACGGCCGATCGCCGTGGACGCTCGCGTCCGCGAGGGGTGTCTCGTGTCCGGGAAGAGAACGATGAGCCAGATGCATCAGGTCACCCTGCGCGCGCCCGTCGAGATCAGCGGAACGGGCGTTCATTCCGGCGAGAGCGTCTCGGTCACCCTGCATCCCGCGGAACCCAACCACGGCATCGTCTTCCTTCGCACCGGCCTCCCCAACGGCATCGACCGCCTCATCGAGGCGCGCCACATCAACGTCTCCGCCACCGAATTGTGCACCGTCGTCGGCGCCCGCGAGAGCGGCTGCGTCGCGACGATCGAGCACCTGATGGCCAGCCTCGCCGGGCTCGGCGTCGACAACGTCCTCGTCGAGATCGACGGCACCGAGGTGCCGATCCTCGACGGCTCGGCCGCGCCCTTCGTGGAGGCGATCGAGGCCGCGGGCACCATCACCCAGGCGGCGTCGCGCCGCGTGCTCAGGGTCCGCCGCCCGGTGCGGGTGGAGAAGGGCGCCTCCTTCGTCGAGCTGCTGCCGGCCGAGCGGGGCCTCAAGCTCGACGTCGAGATCGACTTCGCGGACAGCGCCATCGGCCGCCAGCGCCGCGTCTGCGACCTCACGCCGGCGACGTTCCGCCGCGAGATCGCCGCCGCGCGCACCTTCGGCTTCATGCGCGACGTCGAGGCGCTCTGGAAGGCGGGCTTCGCGCTGGGCGCGTCGCTCGAGAACACCGTCGCCGTCGGCGAGGACGGGGTGATCAACCCGGAGGGCCTGCGCTTCGCCGACGAGTTCGCCCGCCACAAGCTGCTCGACGCGGTGGGCGACCTCGCGCTCGCCGGCCATCCGCTCGCGGCGCACTACCGCGCCCATCGCGGCGGCCACCGCCTCAATTTCGCCGTCCTGGAAGCCTTGTTCGCGGATCGTGCGAACTACGAGATCGTCGAGGTCGGGTCGACGCGCCGGGAGCCGGCCGAGGCCGCGCTGCCGCTGCCGCTCGCGGCCTTCGGCGGCCGCGCCGTCTGAACGCCTCCACCGCTCTCTCGCGACCGGCGGGCGCATCCCGCGCGATGCCGCTTTGCGGATCGGCGGGTCTGAGGTAAACAGCGCGGAAATCCAGGTGCCGGCGCGGGACGCGCGGGGCGCGAATCCCTTCGGAGGTCGATCGAGGCATGTCTTTCGCGAATGCGTATCGAGGCGCGAAAGCCGCCGCCGTCCGCTCGGTCGCGATCGCCGGGCTCGCGCTCGCGCTCGCCGGCTGCGAGACCGTCGCCTCGCTCAACCCCTTCGGCCGGGGCGAGACCTACGAGCCCGAGATCGTCGAGACGCGGCCCGCCGCCGAGCTCTACAACGAGGGCCTCTCGCTGATCGACCGCGGCCAGTACCAGACCGCCGCCGAGCGATTCGAGGAGATCGAGGAGGCCTACCCGTTCAGCGACTTCGCTCGGCGCGCGCTGATCATGCAGGCCTACGCCCAGTTCGCCGGCGGCGCTTACGACGACAGCGCCGGCACCGCGCAGCGCTACCTGCAGCTCTACCCGAGCCAGGAGAGCGCCGACTACGCGCAGTACATTCTGGCGATGTCGAACTTCAACCAGATCCCCGACATCACCCGCGACCAGACCCGCACGGCCCAGGCGCTGCGAGGTTTCCAGGAGCTGATCGACCGCTACCCGAACTCGGACTACGTCGAGGACGCGCGCGCCAAGATCGTCTTCGCCGAAGACCAGCTCGCGGGCAAGGAGATGGAGGTCGGGCGCTTCTACCTCGAGCGGCGCAACTACACCGGCGCGATCAACCGCTTCCGGACCGTGGTCGCCAGCTACCAGACGACGCGCCACTCCGAGGAGGCGCTCGCGCGCCTCACCGAGGCCTACATGGCCATGGGCATCGTCGACGAGGCTCAGACCGCCGCCGCCGTGCTCGGCCACAATTTCCCCGAGTCGCAATGGTACCGCGACAGCTACGCGCTCCTCCAGTCGGGCGGGCTCGAGCCCCGGGAGAATCGCGAGTCCTGGATCAGCCGCGCCTTCCGCGGGTTCACGCGGGCGGTGGTCGGCGTCGGCGGCTGAGCCGCGCCGCACCATGCTCGTCCAGCTCTCGATCCGCGACATCGTCCTGATCGATCGCCTGGAGCTGCAGTTCGGCGACGGGCTCTCCGTGCTCACCGGCGAGACCGGCGCCGGCAAGTCCATCCTGCTCGATTCGGTCTCCCTCGCGCTCGGGGGGCGCGGGGACGGGGCGCTGGTGCGCCACGGCGAGAGGCAGGGCGTCGTAACCGCGGTCTTCGACGTCCCCGCCGATCACCCCGCCCGCGCGATCGCCGCCCAGGCGGAGATCGACACCGAGGGCGACCTGATCCTGCGCCGGGTCCAGATGGCGGACGGGCGCACCCGCGCCTTCATCAACGACCAGGCCGCGAGCGTGCAGGTGCTGCGCGCCATCGGCGCGACGCTCGTCGAGATCCACGCCCAGAACGCCGACCGCGCGCTCGTCGACCCCGCGACCCACCGCGCCATCCTCGACGCCTATGGCGGGCTGGCGGCGGACGGCGCCGCCGTCGCGGCGGCCTCCGATCGCGTGCGCGAGGCGCGTCGGGCCCTCGAGCGCCACCGCGCCCGCATCGAGGCCGCGCGCAAGGAGGCGGACTTCCTGCGCCACGCCGTCGAGGAGCTCTCGGCGCTCGCCCCGAAGCCCGGCGAGGAGGAGGCGCTCGCCGAGCGCCGCACCACGATGATGCAGGCCGAGAAGGTGGCGAGCGACCTCGCCGAGGCCTTCGATTCGGTCGCCGGCAACGCCTCGCCCGTCGCCGCCCTCTCGGCCGCCGTGCGCAAGCTGGAGCGCCGCGGCGCGCAGGCGCCCGCCCTCGTCGATCCGCCGGTGCGGGCGCTCGACGCCGCGCTGGTCGCGCTCGACGAGGCGCGCGCCGCGCTCGAGGAGGCGATGCGCGCCGCCGAGTTCGATCCGCACGAGCTCGAGCGCGTCGAGGAGCGCCTGTTCGCCCTGCGCGCCGCCGCGCGCAAGCACGACGTCCCCGCCGACGAGCTCGTCGCGCTGGCGCAGCGCTACGCCTCCGACCTCGCCGAGATCGACGCGGGCGAGGAGACGCTGCATCGGCTGGAAGCCGCGCTGGCCGAGGCGGACGTCGCCTATGTCGCGGCGGCCCGGGCGCTCAGCGACAAGCGGCGTGCCGCCGCGCACGCGCTCGACGCGGCGGTGCTCGCGGAGCTGCCGCCGCTCAAGCTCGAGCGCGCCGCCTTCATCACCGAGATCACGGTGGACGAGGGAAGCCGCGATCCCGCCGGCTTCGACCGGGTCGAGTTCTGGGCGCGGACCAACCCGGGCACGCGTCCCGGCCCGATGATGAAGGTGGCGTCGGGCGGCGAGCTCTCGCGCTTCATGCTGGCGCTCAAGGTCGTGATCGCCGACCGCGGCTCGGCGCCGACCCTCGTCTTCGACGAGATCGACACCGGCGTCGGCGGCGCGGTGGCGGACGCGATCGGCCAGCGCCTCGCCCGCCTCGCCGGGCGCGTGCAGGTGATGGCGGTGACCCACGCCCCGCAGGTCGCGGCCCGCGCGGGGGCGCACTACCTCATCTCGAAGGAGCCCGTCGACGGCTCCGACCGCGTCGCCACCCGCGTCGCCCCCCTGCGCGAAGCCCCCCGCCGCGACGAGATCGCCCGCATGCTGGCGGGCGCGACCATCACCGACGAGGCCCGCGCCGCGGCGGGGAAGCTGCTGGAGGCGGCGATTCGGTGAGGGTGGTGGGCGGGGGAGTGCTTCAGATCGCGCCTCTCAGTCGGCGCATTCTTGCGCTCATCGCCGCGCAAGCGTCTGGGGCTCATGCCCTTGCAACCGCTCTCCCGCGGACGCCGCGAGCTTCCGCGTGAGTTCGGCGACGAGCCCGAGTGCAATGCTCGCGTCCGGGTCCGCCTCCGCGAGCGACCTGGCCGAGGACGTCATCGCCCCGGCGCAGTCGTGAGCAACACGCCTCACCTCGGCCAGACCTTCGGCCGATGCGCACATCGCGACGAGGCCTGGAAGCGAGGTCGCTTCGATCGAGCCCGGAACCGGTCCCGGCGACGGCGACTCGGACTGGGCGTCGTCGATGCCGCCTGCGAGCCAGAGGGCCGCTTCGTAGCGGGCCTTCGCCCAGGGCGCGCAGGGCTCGCATGGCTCGGAGAGAATAGCACGCGCGGCGGCATCGGCGCGTTTCCACGCCGCGGAGAGGGCGCCGTCGTCCTCCACGCCGCCGACGAGCGCAAGGCGCTCCAAAGCGAATGCCGTAGCGGCAGCCGCCCTCAGCTCCCCGAGAAGTCTCGCGTTGTCACGGGCATCATGCATGTTCATCATGGCGGTCACGTCAGCTCTGTGCAGCGGCCTTTGGTTAGACACACTCTTAGGGTGCACATGACGCGCTCGCGTAGTACGCCTTCGCGTACTACCCTTACGTAATCCCTACCGCACCAACCCCAGCCGGATCGCCTCCGCCACCGCGTGCGTCCTGTTGCGCGTGCCGAGCTTGCGGCGGGCGGCGCGCAGGTGGCGGTCGACGCCGTGATCGGTGATCTTCATGCGCGCACCGATCTCGAGGTCGGTGAGGCCTTCGGCGGCCCATTGCAGCGTCTCCTGCTCGCGGGGCGATAGGGAGGGGCGCAGGTAGGGCTCCTCCTCGTCGACGCGGCGCAGCTGCAGGCTGCGGGCCAGCGCGTAGGTGGCCAGCAGCGTGAGCATGCCCCGCGCCTCCGGCGAGGCCTCCCCGTGCGGGCCGGCCAACGAGAAGCCGGCGACGTCGCCCTCCACCGTGACGAGCGGCACGGTGAAGCCGCATTTCAGGTCGAACTCGCCGGCCTCGTCCATGACACGGCGCGCGGCGGCGTCCTGCGCGCACTCGGCCTCGAGCTCGGACCAGAAGAAGGGCGAGGCGTTGGCGTTGACCCTGCGGATCGCCGGGTCGCGGTAGAGGTAGCCGTGCGAGAAGTAGCGCCGCACCCATTCGTCCGGCCACTCCGCCAGCACCACGTGCCCGACCTGCTGCAGGCGCGAGGCGCCGGGCCGCGGGATCGTGCCGGCGAGGATGTGCTCGAAGCCGAAGCGGCGCGCCGGCGCGAGCAGCGCGCGGCAGACGTCCTCGTGCGTGCGCGCACGGTCCACGTCCTGGATGAAGGCGAGCGTCTGATCGAGCGACTTGCGGGACATCGAGCGGGCTCCCGGAGCGACCTCCCCGTGCACTCTCGCCCAGGAGGCGCGCCGCGACAAGCCGGGCGACGGGCTCAGGCGGGCGACGACGCCCGCGCGAGCGCCTCGAGCGCCGCCACCAGCGCGGCGACGCCCTCCTCCGGCGTGCGGTCGTTGGCGATGGTCACGTCCGCGTCGATCGGGGCGAGCGCGTCGGAGCGGGCGAGGCGGGCGTCGGCGTCGGCGTCGCGGCCGCGGGCGCTGATGCGGGCGGCGAGGACCGCGCGCGGGGCCGTGACCTCGACCACGACGACGCCGGGCAGCGCCGCGCGCGCCTCGCCCACGCGTGAGCGCGAGCCGTTGACGACGCACACCGCGCCCGCGGCGGCCGCGTCCGCCACCGCTCGCGGTATGGCGTAGCCCAGCCCATGGGCGCGCCACCACAGTGCGAATCGCCCCGCGACGACGCCGGCCTCGAAATCCGCCTCCGAGATCGTGTCGTGCGCCTCGTGCGCGCCGACCGGCCGGGTCACGAGCCGGTGCGGGAAGCGGATGCGTGGATCGTTCGCGAGCGCCCTGCGGGCGCCGTCGATCAGCGTGTCCTTGCCGGCTCCGCTGGGGCCGACGACGAGCACGAGCGCGCCGCTCACGCCACCCGCTCCCCCTCGCGCCAGACCTGGCGCACGACCGGCGTCTCGCCGGCGATGCGCACCCGCACGAGATCGGCGCGCAGGCCCGGCGCGATGGCGCCGCGGTCGCCGAGGCCGGTCGCGCGGGCGGGGTTGAGCGTCACGGTGCGGATCGCGGCGGGCAGGTCGATCGAGGCGACGCGATCCGGCAGGCGGAAGGCGGCCATCAGCAGGCTCGCGGGGACGTAGTCCGAGGAGAGGATGTCGAGCAGACCCTCCTGCGCCAGCGTCTGCGCCGCGACGTTGCCGGAGTGCGAGCCGCCGCGAATGAGGTTGGGCGCGCCCATCATCACCGTGATGCCGTGGTCGCGGCAGGCCTGCGCCGCCTCGACGGTGGTCGGGAACTCGGCCAGCGACACGCCCGCCTCGAAGGAGGCCGTGACGTCCTCCGTCGTCGTGTCGTCGTGGCTCGCGATCGGGATGCCCCGCGCCCGCGCCAGCGCGATCAGCGCCGGCCGATGGCGTGTGGCCATGGCCTCGTTGCGCGCGACGCGGCTCGCGACCACCGCCTCGGTCTCCTCGCGGCTCTTGTCGTTCTTGCCGCTGTAATAGACGAAGTACTTCTCCAGGTCGCGGAACTGCCGCTGCCCGGGCGTGTGATCCATCAGCGACATCAGCCCGACGGGGAAGACCGAGACGAAGTTCTCGACCGATTCGAGGATGTCCGGCGAGGGGATCTCGCAGCGCAGGTGCGTGTAGTGCTCCGCCCGGAAGAGCTTGTGCCGGCGGGCCTCGTCGAGCGCCTCGGCGATGGTGAAGAGCTCGCCGCCCAGGCTCGGCGCGTCGAGGTCGGTGCCCGCGCGCAGCGAATCGAACACGGTGGTGATGCCCGAGGTGACGATCTGCGCGTCGTAGGCCAGCACCGCGCCGAGCGGGTGCCAGCGCACCTTCGGGCGCGGCGCGTAATGGCTCTCGAGATGGTCCGTGTGCAGCTCGACGAGGCCGGGGATCAGCGTCTCGCCGCCGCAGTCGACGCCCCGCTCCGGCGCGCGACCCTCGCCCACCTCGACGATCGTCCCGTCGACGACGGCGACGAAGCCGCGGATCACGGCGTCGGGCAGGACGATCTCGGCGTTCTCGAGCACGACGCTGGCGGGGCTCTCGGCTGTCATCTCTCGGGTCTCTCGGGAACGGAGGTCAAGCGGCGGGTCTAGCGCGGAAGCGTGTCACGTCGACGACACGGGTGGCCACCGCGTCGCGGACGTCGGCGTCGTGGAAGATGCCGACGAGCGCGCAGCCGGCCGCCCGCTTCTCGCGGATCAGCTCTATCACGACCGCGCGATTCGCGGCGTCGAGAGAGGCGGTCGGCTCGTCGAGGAGGAGCACACGGCGCGGCGCGATCAGCCCGCGGGCGATGTTGACGCGCTGCTGCTCGCCGCCCGAGAAGGTCGCCGGCGGCAGCTCCCACAGGCGCTCGGGCAGGTTCATCAGCGCCAGCAGCGCGCGGGCGCGGGCGTCCGCGGCAGCGGCGTCGAGGCCGCCCTCGCGGCCCTCCGCGGCGACGACGTCGCGCGCGCCGACGCGGGGGATTACCCTGAGGAACTGGCTGACGTAGCCCATGGTGGTGCGCCGCAGCCGCATCACCTCCCGCGGCGTCGCCCGCGCGACGTCGACGACCGCGTCCTCGCCGTCGCGCACGCGGATCGCGCCGGCGTCGCAGCGGTAGTTGCCGTAGATCATCTTGAGGAGCGAGGACTTGCCCGCCCCCGAGGGGCCACCGAGCACGACGCACTCGCCGGCATGGACGTCGAACGAGACGTCGGCGACGACGTCGAGCCGCGTGCCCTCCCGCAGGTGGAGCGTGAAGGTCTTGGAGACGTTCTCCAGGGTGACGAGGGGATCTCTCATGATCGGGTCCTCACGCCGCCAGCACGGACGAGACGAGCAATTGCGTGTAGGGCTCGCGCGGGTCGTCGAGCACCTGGTCGGTGAGGCCCGTCTCGATCACCCGGCCGTGGCGCATCACCATGATCCGGTGGGACAGGAGCCGCGCCACCGCCAGATCGTGCGTGACGATGATCACCGCGAGCCCGAGTTCGGCGACGAGGCCGCGGATGAGATCCAGCAGCCGCGCCTGGACGGAGACGTCGAGGCCCGACGTCGGCTCGTCCATCAGCACGAGCCGCGGCCGGGTGACGAGGTTGCGGGCGATCTGCAGGCGCTGGCGCATGCCACCCGAGAACGTGATCGGATGGTCGTCGATGCGCGCGACGTCGATCTCGACGCGCGACAGCCAGTCCTCCGCGGTTGCGCGGATCCGCCCGTAGTGCCGCTCGCCGATGGCCATCAGCCGCTCGCCGACGTTCCCTCCGGCGGAGACGCGCATGCGCAGGCCCTGGCGCGCGTCCTGGCGGATGAAGCCCCAGTCGGTGCGCATCAGCACGCGCCGGCGCGCCTCGTCGAGGTCGAACAGGCTCTCGACCGAGCCGCCGCGCATGCGGTAGGAGACCGCACCCGCCGTCGGCTCCATCTCGGTGGACAGCACGGAAAGCAGCGTCGACTTGCCCGAGCCCGATTCGCCCACGATCGCCAGCACCTCGCCGGGGAAGATGTCGAAGGAGACGTCGGTGCAGCCGACCCGGCTGCCGTAGTGCTTGGTGAGGCCATGGGCCTCGAGGAGCGCGCCCTCACGCATCGGTCGTCTCCCCGCTCGCGGCGCCCGCGAGCATCGCGCCGCGATGGCCGGCGGCCCGGCGCTCCTCGCAATGATCGCTGTCCGAGCACACGAACATGCGCCCGCCCCGGTCGTCGAGGATCACCTCGTCGAGATAGACGCCCGTCGCCGCGCACAAGGCGCAGGGCTCGGCGAAGCGCTGCACGGTGAAGGGGTGGTCCTCGAAGTCCAGCGAGCGCACCCGCGTGAAGGGCGGCACCGCGTAGATGCGCTGCTCGCGCCCGGCGCCGAAGAGCTGGAGCGCCGGCGACATCTCCATCTTCGGGTTGTCGAACTTCGGCGTCGGCGAAGGGTCCATGACGTAGCGGCCCGCCACCTCCACCGGATAGGCGTAGGTCTTGGCGATGTGGCCGTGGCGGGCGATGTCCTCGTAGAGCTTGACGTGCATGAGGCCGTACTCGGCGAGCGCGTGGAGCGTGCGCGTCTCGGTCTCGCGGGGCTCCAGGAAGCGCAGCGGCTCGGGGATCGGCACCTGGTAGACGAGCACCTGGCCCTCCCGAAGCGGCTCCTCGGGGATGCGGTGGCGGGTCTGGATGACGGTGGCCTCGCGGGTGCGGGTCGTCGTTGCGACGCCGGCGGTCTTCGCGAAGAACTTGCGGATCGAGACCGCGTTCGTCGTGTCGTCGGAGCCCTGGTCGATGACCTTGAGCACGTCCGCGGGGCCGATGACGGCGGCCGTCACCTGCACCCCGCCGGTGCCCCAGCCGTAGGGCATCGGCATCTCGCGGGAGGCGAAGGGCACCTGGTAGCCGGGGATCGCGATGCCCTTGAGGATCGCGCGGCGGATCATCCGCTTCGTCTGCTCGTCGAGATAGGCGAAGTTGTAGCCGGTCTCGACGGCGGCGGGTGCGGCGGGGGTGGTCGCGGCGGCGGCGCTCATTCCGCGGCCTCCTTGCTCTCGCGCGTTGCGTGCCGCTCGGCGATCTCGGCGCGCATGCGGCGCACGAGGTCGAGCTCGGCCTGGAAGTCGACGTAGTGCGGCAGCTTCAGGTGCTCGACGAAGCCCGTGGCCTGGACGTTGTCGGCGTGGGCGAGGACGAACTCCTCGTCCTGCGCGGGGCTCGTGCGCTCCTCGTCGAGTTCGCCCGCGCGCAGCGCCCGGTCGACGAGGGCCATCGCCATCGCCTTGCGCTCGCTCTGCCCGAACGCGAAGCCGTAGCCGCGGGTGAACTGGGGCGGCACCTCGGCGGAGCCGGCGAACTGGTTGACCATCTGGCACTCGGTGACGTCGATCTCGCCGAGCGGTACCTCGAAGCCGAGTTCCTCGGGCACGAAGCCGACCTCGACCGTGCCGATGCGCACCTCGCCGACGAAGGGGTGGTTGCGGCCGTAGCCGCGCTGGGTCGAATAGCCGAGCGCCAGCAGGAAGCCCTCGTCGCCTCGCGCCAGCGCCTGGAGGCGCAGGTCACGCTCGGCGGGAAAGGCGAGCGGGGCGCGGGTGAGGTCGGCGACGGGGGCGTCGCCCGCGGGGCGGGCCTCGCGCTCGATCAGGTCCTCGCCGGCGAGCAGGTCGGTCACCCGCGGCATGCGCGCGGCCTCCTCCGCGACCGGCGCCTCCGGCGCGGGCGGGGGCTCGACGCCGGCGGCGAGCGCGAAGTCGATCAGGCGATGCGTGTAGTCGAAGGTGGGGCCCAGGACCTGCCCGCCGGGCAGGTCCTTGTAGGTCGCCGACACCCGCCGGCGCACGCGCATCGCCCCGGTGTCCACGGGCTCCGCGTAGCCGAAGCGCGCGAGCGTGGTGCGGAAGGCGCGCAGGAGGAAGATCGCCTCGATCAGGTCGCCCCGCGCCTGCTTGATCGCCAACGCGGCGAGGGAGCGATCGTAGAGCGAGCCCTCCGTCATCACCCGGTCGACGGCCAGCGCCAGCTGCTCGGCGATCTGGTCCGTGCCGATCTCGGGCACGGCGCGGTCGCCGCGCCGTGCGTCCGCGAGGAGCGCGTGGGCGTTGTCGATGGCGGCCTCGCCGCCCTTCACCGCGACGTACATCGTGCGCTCACTCCCGGATCGTGGTGGTGCGCGGCAGGCCGACGACGCGATCGCCGGCGGCGAGGATCAGGTCGACGCCGCGGGGGAACAGTGCGCCGTTCGCCCGCCAGCGGGCGAGGAAGTTCTCCGGCAGCGGTGCCGCGTCGAGCCGCGCGACCCCGCGGATGCCGGGTCCCGCGAGCACGAGGCCGCGTTCCGTGTCGAGCCGCTCGCAGGCGAGGACGAGAGTCGTCGAGCGGTCCGGATAGGCCTGCTCTCCCGGCGCGAAACGATCGAGCGGCGGCAGCGCGGCGGGATCGGACACGAGCGCGAAGGCGGCCTCGCGCCCGTCCGCCACGATCCGCGCGCCGGTGTGGAAGCGCAGCCAGCCCGCCACCGCCGGCGCGGCCGCGAGCGGCGCGTCGAGCCACAGCGGCGCTTCGTGGTCGGCGAGCGTCAGCGCGATCGCGGCGAGGGCCGGCGTCAGCGGCGCGGGTGGCGCGAGATCGAGGGCGAGCCGCTGCGGCGTGCCGGGGCGGGCCAGCGCCTCCATCACGGCGCGGAAAACGCCCTGGGAGTCGAGAACCGGGTCGGCGAAGCCGGGAGCGAGGGCGGCGGCGTCCATCTCAGTCCTCCCCGCGGACCATGGTGAAGAAATCCACCTTCGTCGCCGCGACCCGCCGCGCCTGCGCCGCGCGCTCGGCCTCGACCCGTGCGCCGATCGGCGCGAGCGCCGCCGCGACGGCCTGCGGCCGGACCTGGAACAGCGCGTCGAGGATCGCGGCCTTGCGGGCGCGGGCGGCGTCGCGGCCGAGATGCCAGGCGAAGCCGGCCTCGCCGGACGGCAGCCGCACGGCGACGCGCGTCACCGTCGCCTCCCCCGCGTTGAACGCTCGCCCGTCGCCGCCGATCCTCCCGCGCAGCATGACGAGCCCGGTCTCGGGCCGGCGCAGGTCCGCGACCGCGCCGGGGGCGTCGAGCGCCTCGAGCGCGGCCTCGAGCTCGTCGGTGCGGGCGAGCGCGCACAGGCGCATCGCGGCGCGACGGGCGTCGACCGAGGGCGTGGAGGAAGCGTCGGGGGTCATGCGCCTCTCCGGGAGGGACGGAAGGGGTGGCGAGGTGTGTTGTCTAGTGATATAGACAATCGATCAACCGCGTCAAATGAAGTTTCGATGACATGCCGCCGTCCGATCCCGTCTCCGGCGCCGACCCCGCCTCCCTCGTCCGCGGCGAGGGCGTCGCCGCATGGCGGCAGATCGTCGACGGGCTCGAGGCGGACATCGCCGCGGGGCGCCTCGCGCCGGGCGACCGGCTGCCCGCGGAGACGCGGCTCGCCGGGCGCTTCGGCGTGAACCGGCACACGGTGCGCCGCGCGCTGGGCGTGCTCGCCGCGCGCGGGCTCGTGCGCGCGACGCAGGGGCGCGGCACCTTCGTCGAGGCCCGCCCGCTCGCCTACCCGATCGGCCCGCGCACGCGCTTCACCGAGATCGTCGCTGGCGCCGGGCGTCAGGCGTCCGGCGCGCTGACCTCGGCGCGCGAGCGGGGCGCGGACGCCTGGGCGGCGGAGCGGCTCGGGATCGCCGAGGGCGCACCGGTGCTCGAGCTCGTCACCACGCGCTCGGCCGACGGCACCCCGATCGCGCTCGCCACCAACGTCTTCCCGCTCCCCCGCTTCGCCGGCCTCGATGCCCGCTTCCGCGAGACGGGCTCGCTGACGCGCGCCTACGCGTCGATGGGCGTCACGGACTACAGCCGCCTCGCCAGCACTTTCGGCGCCCGCCCCGCGGGTCCGGACGACGCCGCCGCCCTCGACCTCGCCCCGGGCCGCATCCTGCTCGTCCTCGACAACGTCAACGTCGACGCGGAGGGCCTGCGCATACAGGCGACGCGGGCTCTGTTCCCGGCGGACCGGGTGGAGATGGTGGTGGAGTGGTGAGGGTCGGGCTCCGTCACCCCCCGTGCTTCTCCAGGAAGGCCTCCACCCCCAGCCCCCTGAAATCCGGCAGCGCCCGGCGCAGGCGTTCGTGGTCCCAGTCCCACCAGGCGAGCGCGAGCAGGCGCTCGGAGACGGCCTCCGGAAACCGCCGGCGCACGGGCCGCGCCGGGTTGCCGACGACGATCGCATACGGCGCGACGTCCTTCGTCACGATCGCGCCCGCGCCCACCACCGCGCCCGTGCCGATGGTCCGGCCCGGCAGGATCACCGCCCCGTGGCCGATCCAGACGTCGTGGCCGATGGTCACGGGGGACGCGCGCCGCCGGTCGAAGAAGCTCGCCTCGTCGTCCTCCTCGCCGGGCCAGTAGGCGGACGCGCGGTAGGTGAAGTGCGCCTGGCTCGCCCGCTCCATCGGGTGGTTGCCCGGGTTGATGCGCACCATGCGGGCGATCGAGACGAACTTGCCGATCGTCGTGTAGGCCACCTCGCCGTCCTCGACGATGTAGGAATAGTCGTCGAGCACGCTCTCGAGGAGGCGCGTGCGCGCGCCGACCTCGGTGTAGCGGCCGAGCCGCGTCGCGAGGACGCCGGCGTCGGGGTGGACCAGGGGCGCTTCGGACAGGCGCTTCATCGGCGGGGCTCCGGCGGTCGCGGCGACCGCGTCGGGGGCGCCGAGCCGGCTCGATAGCGCGCCCGGCCGACGGTTCCATGACGGTCCGGTTCCGGCTCCCGCGCAATCGCGGCCTTGCCCTTCGTCGCGGGATTGGCGACAAACCCAGCCGTGACCGACGATCGCCTCGCCCCCTCCCGCCCCATCCTCGCCGCGAGCGTCGCCGTGGTGCGCGACGGGCGCGTCCTGCTCGCCGCCCGCGGCGAGGAGCCGATGCGCGGGCGCTTCACCCTGCCCGGCGGGCTCGTCGAGCCGGGCGAGACGCTGGCCGAGGCGGCCCTGCGCGAGCTCTCCGAGGAGGTGGGCGTGACCGCCACGATGATCGGGCCGATCCGCCCCGTCGAGATCATCCTGCGCGACGAGGCGGGGCGCGTCGCCTCGCACTTCGTCGTCCAGGCCCACGCCGCGCGATGGCGTGCCGGCGAGGGGAAGACCGGACCCGAGGCGCTCGCGGTCGTCTGGGCGGACGCTGCGGATGCGGAGCGCCTGCCCACGACGCCGGGCCTGCCCGACATCGTGCGCGCGGCGATCGCCATGGCGGAGGGCGCGCGATGAGGCGCATCCTCGGCCCGGCTTTGGCGGCGCTGATGCTGGCTCGGGCCTGCATGCCCGCCCACGCGCAGGACGTGGCGCCCCCCGCCGCCACTCCCGCTCCGGCCTACGAGCCCGAGCTGATGCGCCTCTCCGAGGTGATGGGCGCGCTCGCCTTCCTGCGTGATCTGTGCGGCGCGGCCGACGCGCCCGAGTGGCCCACGCGCATGCAGAGCCTCATCGACGCGGAGGGCGAGGCGCGGGCCGAGCGGCTCGCCGGCGCCTACAACCGCGGCTACCGCGCCTTCGCGCTCACCTACCGCGTCTGCACGCCCGCCGCGGAGCGCGCGATCTCGGGCTACCTCGTCGAGGGCGAGCGGCTCTCGCGGGCGGTGGCGCGGCGCTTCGGCGGGTGACGCGCGGCGGGGCGCTCAGCGCGGCTGACAGCGCGCGCAGTAGAACGTCGAGCGGCCCGATTGCACGATCCGCTCGACCGTCGCGCCGCAGCCCGGCGCCGCGCAGGGCTCGCCCTCCCGGTCGTAGACCTTGAACCCGTGCTGGAAGTAGCCGAGCGAGCCGTCCGCGTGGGCGAAGTCGCGCAGCGTCGAGCCGCCGGCGGCCACCGCCTCGTTCAGCACGGCGCGGATCTCCTGCGCCAGCAGATGCGCGCTCGCCCGCGGCCGCCCCGTCTTCGTCGCGACGATCCCGGCCGGCGCCTCCGGGTGCAGCCGCGCGCGGTGGAGCGCCTCGCAGACGTAGATGTTCCCGAGCCCCGCGATCAGCCGCTGGTCGAGGAGCGCGGCCTTGAGCGGGGCGATCCTGCCGTGGAAGAGCGCCGCCAGCGTCTCGCCGGAGAGCGCGTTCCCCAGCGGCTCGATGCCGAGCCCGGCGAAGTGCCTGCACCCGGCGAGCCCCGCCGAGGGCACCAGGTCCATGTAGCCGAAGCGGCGCACGTCGTTGTAGGTGACCCGCGCGCCGGTGTCGAAATCGAACACGACGTGGTCGTGCAGCGGCATCGTGCCCGGTGCGTGGTGGAACTCGCCCGGCGTGATCACCGCGTGCGCTCGCTCCACCGTGAAGCGCCCGGTCATGCCCAGATGCATGATCAGGCTCTCAGCAGTCGAGAGATCCGCGATCAGGTATTTCGCCCGCCGGGAGAGCGCGCGCACCTCGGCGCCCTCGAGCCGCTGGGCGAAGCGCGGCGGGAACGGGAAGCGCAGGTCGGGCCGGCGCTGGTCCACCCGCGTGAACCGCGCGCCCACCATGGCGGGCTCGAGCCCACGGCGGACGGTCTCGACTTCGGGAAGCTCGGGCATGTCTCGGCTTGGCGTGCGTGTCGCGGGGGCGCGCGGGTGGGAAATGCGCCCCGCGCGCCTAGATCAGATAGCCTCGGCCCGCGCCTTTCGCTATGTCTCCCGGCGACGCGGGGGCGCGAGCGCGAGAACGGTGGACGCGATGGTCGACGAGACGACGACGGGCACGACCCATTTCGGCGAGAGGACGGTCCCGCTCGAGGAGAAGCAGGGCCTCGTCGACGACGTGTTCCGCTCGGTGGCGCGGCGCTACGACCTGATGAACGACCTGATGTCGGCGGGCCTCCACCGGGCCTGGAAGGACGCCATGGTGACGTCGCTGCGCCCGGCGCGCACGCGGCCCTTCCATCATCTCGACGTCGCCGGCGGCACCGGCGACATCGCCTTCCGCGTGCTCGACGAGGCCGGGCCGGCGGCGCATGTCACCGTCCTCGACATCAATCCCGAGATGCTCGCGGTCGGCCGCGAGCGGGCGGGGGCGCGGTACGGGTCGCGCGCCACCTTCGTGGAGGGCAACGCCGAGGTCCTGCCGTTCGAGGACGAGCGCTTCGACGCCTACACGATCGCCTTCGGCATCCGCAACGTGCCGCGCATCGAGGCGGCGCTCGCCGAGGCGCACCGCGTGCTGAAGACCGGCGGGCGCTTCCTCTGCCTCGAGTTCTCGCTGCCGGACATCCCGGGCTTCGACCGGATCTACGACGCCTATTCCTTCAACGTCATCCCGCGCATCGGCAAGGCCGTGACGGGGGACGCGGAGAGCTACCGCTACCTCGTGGAATCGATCCGCCGCTTCCCCACGCCCGGCGTTTTCGCCGACATGATCGAGGAGGCGGGCTTCCGGCGCGTGTCGCACCGCCCGATGACCGGCGGGATCGTGCGCCTGCATTCGGGCTGGAAGATCTGATGGGCGTCGCTTCGTGATCGGTGCCGCCATCCACATCGCGCGCATGGCGCGTGCCGGCTTCGTGCTCGCCCGAGAGGGCGCGCTCGGCCTCGTCGACCCGTCCGTGCTGCCGCCGCTGCCGCGGCTCGGGCTGAAGCTCGCGCGCCTCGTCGAGCGCAGGGACGCGGGCTCGTCGCGCAGCCGCCTCTCGGCGGCGCTGGTGCGGCTCGGGCCCTCCTACGTGAAGTTCGGCCAGTTCCTCGCGACGCGCCCGGACATCGTCGGCTTCCAGGCCGCGCGCGATCTCGAGAGCCTCCAGGACCGCCTCCCGCCCTTCCCGCGCGAGGAGGCGGTGCGCGTCGTGGAGGAGGCGCTCGGGCGCCCGATCGAGGCGATCTTCTCGCATTTCGGCGAGCCGGTGGCCGCCGCCTCGATCGCCCAGGTGCATCGCGCGGTGATGAGGACGCCGGAAGGCGGGGAGCAGGTCGTCGCCGTGAAGGTCGTGCGGCCGGGCGTGCGCCAGCGCTTCTCCCAGGATCTCCAGGACATGCGCTTCGCCGCGCGCGTCTTCGAGGGCTACGACCCCGAGGCGCGCCGCCTGAAGATGGTCGAGGTGGTGGAGACGCTCGCGCGCTCCGTCGTCATCGAGATGGACCTGCGCCTCGAGGCCGCCGCGCTCTCCGAGCTCGCCGACAACACCAAGAACGACTTCGAATTCCGGGTGCCCAAGCCCGAATGGGACCTCACCGACCGCGAGGTGCTGACCCTCGAGTGGATCGACGGCGTCAAGCTCAACAAGCCGGACGAGATCGACGCCGCCGGCCACGACCGGGTCGCGCTCGCGCGCATCGTCATCCAGAGCTTCCTGCGCCAGGCGATCCGCGACGGCTTCTTCCACGCCGACATGCATCCCGGGAACCTGTTCGTCGATCCGCGCGGCCGGCTGGTGGCGGTGGACACCGGCATCATGGGGCGGCTGGGCCACCGCGAGCGGCGCTTCCTCGCCGAGATCCTGCTCGGCTTCATCCGCCGGGACTACGTGCGCGTGGCGGAGGTGCACTTCGAGGCGGGCTACGTCCCCCCGCGCCATTCCGTGCTCGACTTCGCCCAGGCCATCCGCGCCATCGGCGAGCCGATCCACGACCGGCGCGCCGACGAGATCTCGATGGCCCGCGTGCTGGCGCTGCTCTTCGAGGTGACCGCCATCTTCGAGATGCAGACGCGCACCGAGCTGGTCATGCTCCAGAAGACCATGGTCGTCGTCGAGGGCGTCGCCCGACGGCTCGACCCGCATCTCGACATGTGGACCATCGCCGAGCCCGTGGTGCGCGAGTGGATCGAGCGCAATCTCGGCCCGATCGGCAAGATCGAGGACGTCGGCCGCGGGGCCCGCACGCTGTTCGGCGTGCTCCAGGACCTGCCCGACATCGCGGTGCGCGCCGAGCGCCTGCTGGTGCAGCTCGAGCAGGGCACCGAGCGCGGGATCGCGCTCGCGCCGTCCTCGATCGAGCGTGCGGGCGAGGCTGCGGCCGGGCGCGGCCGGGCGCTGGTGATCGGGGTGTGGGTGATCGCGATCGCGCTGGTGCTGGGGTTGTTTTGAGCATCGAACATCGCATCATCTGATACGATATTCGTTGCATCATCGGAGGTCCCCATGCGCACGACGATTGCACTCGACGACGATCTCGTCGCGCGAGCGAAGTCCCTCACCGGCATCAAGGGACACCCCGCGTCGGTGCGTGAGGCGCTCGAGGCGCTCGTCGCACGTGAAAGCGCGCGCCGCTTGGCGCTGCTCGGTGGATCCGAACCCGACCTCGAAGCTCCGCCCCGCCGCCGCAGCGAACCGGAATGATCTGCGTAGACACCTCCGTCTGGGTGGATCATTTTCGAATCGGGGACGAGCGGCCGAGCACGTCGTTGGTCGCGCATCTGCTCGCCGGCGTCCGCCTCACGCCGGGAGCGAAGCTCTGGACGCGCGACAAGCGGCTGGCGCGCGTGGCGTCGGAGCTGGACGTCGCAGCACCGTTCGACTGAGTGCGATCGTGCACCTCTCGACCACCATCGGCCTCGACCTCGGCACCTCCGCCCTCAAGGCGGTCCTCGTCGACGCGGGCCAGCACGTCCTCGCCAAAGCCGAAATCCCGCTCGAAGCGCAGCGCCCGAAGCCGCTCTGGTCGGAGCAGCACCCGGAGGAATGGTGGCTGGCGACCCTCGCCGCCCTCGCGGCGCTCCGCACGCAGGCGCCCGACGCCTATGCCGCGACCCGCGCCATCGGCCTCTCCGGCCAGATGCACGGCGCGACGCTGCTCGACGCCGCCGACCGGCCGATCCGCCCCGCGATCCTCTGGAACGACGGCCGTGCGCATGACGAAGCCGCGGCGCTGGCGCGCGAGCATTCGGATCTCGCGACCCTCGTCGGCGTGAAGCCGATGCCCGGCCTCACCGCGCCGAAGCTGGCCTGGCTCGCGCGCCACGAGCCCGAGGCCTTCGCCCGCATCCGCACGGTCCTCCTGCCGAAGGACTATCTCCGCCTGCGCCTCACCGGCGAGCGCGCCACCGACATGTCGGACGCCGCCGGGACGTGGCTCCTCGACGTGGCGCGACGCGGCTGGTGCGACGAGGCCCTCGCCGCGGTCGGCCTCGACCGCGCGCGCCTGCCCCGCCTCGTCGAGGGCGTCGAGCCGACCGGCATCGTCCGCCCCGCGCGCGCGGCCGAGCTCGGGCTCGGACCGGGCGTGATCGTCGCCGGCGGCGGGGGCGACGTCGCGGCGGGGGCGGTGGGCATCGGCGCCGTCGAGGAGGGGGACGCGTTCGTCTCGCTCGGCACCTCGGCGCAGATCTTCGTCGCCAGCGCGGCCTACCGCCCGGCGCCGGACGCGCTCGTCCACGCCTTCTGCCATTGCCTGCCGCGGCGCTGGTTCGCCATGGCGGCGATGCTCAACGGCGCGAGCGTGCTCGCCTGGGCGGCGAGGCTGCTGGGCCTCTCCGTCGCGGATGCGCTGGCGCTGGCCGAGAGGGAGACGACCGAGCCGAGCCGTGTCCTGTTCCTGCCCTACCTCGCCGGCGAGCGCACGCCCCACGACGACCCGCACGCGACCGGCGTCCTGGTCGGCCTCGGCCACGAAACCGGGCCGGCGGATGTCGCGCGCGCCGTCGTCGACGGGCTCGTCCTGTCGATCGTCGACGGGCGAGACGCGCTCGCCGGCGCGGGCGTCTGGGTGGAGCGGGCGGGGCTGATCGGCGGTGGTGCGCGCAGCCCCTGGCTCGCCCGCCTCCTCGCCGGCGCCCTCGATGCACCGCTGACGCGCTACGCCGGCGGCGAGACCGGCCCGGCCTTCGGCGCGGCCCGCCTCGCGCGCGTCGCCGCGACCGGCGCCCCGCTCGCCGAGATCGCGACTCCGCCGCCGGTCCTCGACGTCACCGAACCCGATGCCGCGGCCCGCGACGCCTATGCCGAGCGGCTGCCGCGCTGGCGGGGGCTGTATCGGGCGCTGCGAGAGCAGCTCCACCGGGGCGCGTAGAAGCGCGCCCGCGGCGTGCGGTGATTGACAGGCGTCCCCGCCGGGTGTGCATTGTTCGGCAGGGCCGCGACGAACGGCCGATCGAACGAACCGGGAGGAACGACGATGCGCACCATCACCGCGCTCGCGCTGGCGAGCGTCGCCGGGGCGGCACTCACGACGTCGCCCGCCGCGGCGCAGGAAACCACCGCCTGCCTGATCACCAAGACCGACGCCAACCCCTTCTTCGTGAAGATGCGCGAGGGTGCCGCGGCCGCCGCGGCCGAACGCGGGATCGACCTGCAGTCCTTCGCCGGCCGCATAGACGGCGACGTCGAGAGCCAGATCCAGGCGATCGAGTCCTGCATCGCGGCGGGCGCGAAGGGCATCCTGATCACGCCGTCGGATTCCGCCGGCCTCGTGCCGCTCGTCGAGCAGGCGCGCGGCCAGGGCATCCTCGTCATCGCGCTCGACACGCCCTTCGAGCCCGCGAGCGCGGCGGACGCGACCTTCGCCACCGACAATCGGCTGGCGGGCGAGCTGATCGGCCGCTGGGCTGCGGCTCGGCTCGGGGACGCGGCGGCGGACGCCAGGATCGTCTCGCTCGACCTCAACGCGATGGTGCCCACCGTCGACTACCTGCGCAACCAGGGCTTCCTCGAAGGCTTCGGCGTCGACGTGAAGGATCCGAACGTCATCGGCGACGAGGACGACCCGCGCTACGTCGGCCGCGACGTGACCAACGGCAACGAGGAAGGCGGCCGCACCGCCATGGAGAGCCTGCTCCAGGCGCACCCGGACCTGAACGTCGTCTACACGATCAACGAGCCGGCGGCGGCGGGCGCCTACGAGGCACTGCGCGCGGTCGGGCGCCAGAGCGACGTGACGATCGTCTCCGTCGACGGCGGCTGCCCGGGCGTGCGCAACGTGCAGGAGGGCGTGATCGGCGCCACCTCGATGCAGTTCCCGCTGCTCATGGCCTCGCTCGGCATCGAGGCGATCGCGCGATACGCGGCCGACGGCACGCTGCCCGAGCCCTCCCCGGGCCTCGACTTCTTCAACACCGGCGTCGAACTCGTCACGGACGAACCGGTCGACGGGATCGAGTCGATCACCTCCGAGGAAGGCCTCGCGCGCTGCTGGGGGTGAGGCGCAGCGTCGGTGGAGGAGCCTCATCCCGATCGAGCCGACGCGGAACGTCGATGCCGGGCGCACCGATCACGGATGCATCCGAACGAGGACGAAGGCGACGCATGCAGCCCCCCGACGCCACGGCCGAGAGCCATGCTCTGTCCGAGCGCGAGCGCACCGCGCTCGGACGCGTGCAGGCCTTCCTGCACGCCTACCCGACCATGGTGCCGGTCGTGGTGCTGCTGCTCTCGCTCGCCGCCTTCGGGCTGATCGCGGGGGAGCGATTCTTCTCGCCGTTCAATCTGTCGCTGATCATGCAGCAGGTGACGGTGATCGGCATCCTCGCCGCCGCCCAGAGCCTCGTCATCCTCACCGCCGGCATCGATCTCTCGGTGGCGGCGATCATGGTGCTCACCACCGTCGCCATGGGCCAGCTCGCCGTCGAGCTCGGCCTGCCGGCGGGGATCGCGATCCCGATCGGCATGATCGTCGGCATCGCCTGCGGGACGCTCAACGGGCTGCTCGTGACGCGGCTGAAGCTGCCGCCCTTCATCACGACGCTCGGCACCTGGAACGTGTTCTTCGCGCTCAACCTGTGGCTCTCCGGCGCGCAGTCGATCCGCTCGCAGACGATCGACGCGCAGGCGCCGACGCTGAAATTCTTCGGCCAGAGCTTCGGGCTCTTCGGCACGCAGTTCACCTACGGCTCGATCCTGCTCTTCGTCGTCTTCGGCGCGCTCTGGTACCTGCTCAACCGGACCGCCTGGGGCCGGCACGTCTACGCGGTGGGCGACGACAAGGACGCCGCCGAGCTCGCCGGCATCCGCACCGACCGCGTGCTGGTCTCGGTCTATGCGCTCGCCGGCCTCGTCTGCGCCATCGGCGCCTGGGCCGCTGTCGGACGGCTCGGCTCGATCTCGCCGCAGAGCTTCTACGAAGGCAACCTGCAGAGCATCACCGCCGTGGTGATCGGCGGCATCAGCCTGTTCGGGGGCCGCGGCTCGATCTCGGGGGCGCTGATCGGCGCGCTCATCGTGGGCGTGTTCCAGTCGGGGCTACGTCTCGCGGGCGTCGACGTGCTCTGGCAGGTCTTCGCCATCGGCTGGTTGATCATCGTGGCCGTGGCGATCGACCAGTGGATCCGGAAGGTGGCGTCATGAGCGAGCCCGTCCGTTCCGAGCCCGTGCTTCGCGCCCGCAACCTCGTGAAGCGCTACGGCCGCGTCGTCGCCCTCGACGGCGCCGATTTCGACCTCCACCCGGGCGAGATCCTCGCGGTCATCGGCGACAACGGCGCCGGCAAGTCGACGCTGATCAAGGCGCTGTCGGGCGCGATCCGGCCCGACGAGGGCGAGATGCGGCTCAACGGCGAGCCCATGTCGTTCCGCTCGCCGATGGAGGCGCGCGCCGCGGGTATCGAGACGGTGTACCAGACGCTGGCGCTCTCCCCCGCCCTGTCGATCGCCGACAACATGTTCCTCGGCCGCGAAATCCGAAAGAATGGCCCGCTCGGGCGCTGGCTCGGCGCCCTCGATCGCGCCGCCATGCGCCGCATCGCCCGCGAGAAGCTCACCGAGCTCGGCCTGCTGACCATCCAGGACATCGACCAGGCGGTGGAGACGTTGTCGGGCGGCCAGCGCCAGGGCGTGGCGGTGGCCCGCGCCGCCGCCTTCGGCTCCAAGGTCGTCATCATGGACGAGCCGACGGCGGCGCTGGGCGTCAAGGAGAGCCGGCGCGTGCTCGACCTCGTCCTGGAGGTGCGCGCCCGCGGCCTGCCGATCGTGCTGATCTCGCACAACATGCCCCACGTCTTCGAGATCGCCGACCGCATCCACGTCCACCGCCTCGGGCGGCGCCTGTGCGTCGTGCGCCCCGGCGACGTCTCGATGTCGGACGCGGTCGCCCTCATGACGGGCGCCAAGGAGCCGCCCGCGTCCCGCGCCGCCTAGAGCGCTTTTCGACCTGATGGAATCAGGTCGAAGGCTCTAGGTCTTCGTTCTCAAGCATCATCTCGTCCACCAACCGGCATCCACTTGGTGGGATGATGCTCGAGGGGCGGCGTGCGACGCGTCGCCCCTATCGGCCGGCGACGACTCGGCCCCCGCCGGTGGGAACGGGAACGCCCGTCGTCGTCGGGTAGGAATACGCCATGCCGCGCAGGACGCGGGCGGCGAGGAAGGCGAAGCACTCGGCCTCGACCGCGTCGCCGCGCCAGCCGACCGCCTCGGCGGGGACCGCCTCGACGCCGGCGCGCTCCCCGATCATGCGCATCAACTTCGGGTTGCGCCGCCCGCCGCCGGAGACGACGAGGTGGGACGGGCGGCCGGGCAGCCGGTCGAGGCCCCGCCCCACGGCTCCGGCGGTGAAGGCGGTGAGCGTCGCGGCCCCGTCCGCGAGCGAGAGCCCGTCCGCCATCGACGCCTCGAAGCCGAAGCGGTCGAGGCTCTTGGGGTAGGGCGCGGCGAGATACGGGTGCTCCAGAAGGCGCGCGAGCCGGGCCTCGTCGACGGTCCCCTGCGCCCCGAGCGCGCCGTCGACGTCCATCGCCGCGCCGGTGTGGCGGGCGACCCAGTCGTTGAGCGGCGCGTTGGCGGGGCCGGTGTCGAAGGCGTGGAGCCCCCCGTCGGCGTCGCGCCAGGTGAGGTTCGCGACGCCGCCGAGGTTGAGCACCGCCGTCTCCGGCCCGGCGGCGATCGTGTCGAGCAGCGCCGCGTGGTAGGCGGGCGCCAGCGGCGCGCCCTGGCCGCCGGCGGCGACGTCCGCCGAGCGGAAGTCGTAGACCGTGTCGATGCGGGTGATCGCCGCCATCAGCGCGCCGTCACCGAGCTGGCGCGTCGCGCCGCGCCGGCCGCCCGCCGGACCGCGGTGGAGCACGGTCTGGCCGTGGAAGCCGATCGCCGTCACCTCGGACACCGCGATGCCGTTTTCCGCCAGGAAGGCGTTCACCGCCAGCGCCTGCGCGCGGGTGAGCGCCGCCTCGGCCTCGGCGAAGATCTCCGGCTCCGCGCCGTCGAAGTCCCAGGCGCGGGCGGCGGCGAGCGTCTCCTGGAGGAGGCCGCGCAGGTCACAGCCGTAGGGCGCGAGCGTCCACGGGCCGAAGGCCTCTATGCGTACGCCGTCGGTGTCGAGGGCGGCGATGTCGACGTTGCCGTCGAGCACGGTGCCGGTCATCAGGCCGAGCGTCCAGGGCATGGTCGAGGGTTCCGTGTCAGACGAGGAGGACGCGCTCGCGCACGACGAATCGCGAAGCGGGGTCCTCGGCACGATCCTGCACGAACAGCGCGATCTGGTCGACGAGGAGCCCCGGCTCCGAGACCCGCTCGGCATGGAGCGCCGAAAGCTCCTCGAGGAGCCTCGGCACCTCGGCGGCGGGCGCGCGGCCGGTGAGCGTCAGGTGGAAGCGGAAGCGCGAGAGCACGCCGGGATAGCCCCAGCGCATCAGGTTCTCGCGCTCCTCCTCCGACAGCCGCTCCGGCCGGCGCCGGGCGATCTCGTCCTCCGTCAGCGGCGCGCGGAAGGCGTCGAAGCCGGTGACGAGGGCGCGCTCGAGGGCGAGGAGCGCGGGCGTCGGCTCCGGTTCGACGAGGGCGAGGAACGCGTTGCCGTCGGCGTCCACCGCACGCACCTCGAGCCGCGGCAGCCGGAAGGCCGCACGCCCGCCGCAGAAGTCCCGCAGTGCGCCGACGAGCGCGTCCGCGTCGCGGTCGTCGGCCAGCCGGAAGGGCGGCTTCATCGTGGCGTGGAAGCCGTAGCGGCGCGGGTCCTCGGTGAGCGCGCGGAAGGCGCCGGCGTCCGCCGAGGGCGGCACGAGCTGGGGCACGTCCGCCCCGGTCTCGGCGTCCCAGCCGAGCACGGCCGAGCCGAAGCGCCAGAGCTCGGAATGGGCGGGCGGGGCGATGTAGAGGGCGTAGCGGGTGGTCATGATCCGAGCGCGGCTCCGTCCGAGCGGGGGTCGTGCGTCGCCTCGACACGCCCGTCGCGGGGACGCTTCACGAGAAGCCCCGCGTGGCCGAGCGTGTCGGAATAGGGCGCGTCGAGCACCTCGACGCGGTGGCCGAGGCGATCGAGGCCCGCGATCAGGCTCTCGTCGAAGCGGCTCTCGAGCTTGAGCGCCGTCGAGGTCTCGCCCCAGGTGCGGCCGAGCAGCCAGCGGGGCGCGTCGATTGCCTCGGCGGGAGAGGCGCCGGCGCGGTAGCGGGAGAAGACCTGCGCCTGCGTCTGCGGCTGCCCGTCGCCGCCCATGCAGCCCCAGGCCACGACACGACCGTCGGCGAAGCGGGCGATCGGCGGGTTCAAGGTGTGGAAGGGCTTGCGGCCCGGCGCGAGGGGGTTCGCGGCATCGTGCGCGAGCGAGAAGGCCGCGCCGCGGTTCTGCAGCCCGATCCCCGTCCCCGGCAGCACGCACCCGGAGCCGTATTCCCAGTAGAGCGACTGGATGAAGGAGACGGCGAGCCCGTCCCTGTCGATCGCGCCCATCCAGATCGTGTCCGCCTCGCCCCCGGCGCGCGGCCAGGGGGCGGCGCGGCGCGTGGAGATCGCGGCCGCCTCGCGAGCCAGGATCGCGTCGGCGAGGAGGTCCTGCGGGTCGCCGTCGAGGAGCGCGGGGTCGAGGACGACGCGGTCGCGGATCGCGAAGGCGCGCTTGACCGATTCGACGAGGCCGTGGTGCCACGAGACCGTGTCCGGCCGCCCGAGCGAGAGCCGCTCGGCGATGCCGAGGATGGCCAGCGAGGCGAGGCCCTGGCTCGGCGGCGGCAGGTTGAAGATCTCGACGCCGGGGAGCTTCAGCGCCAGCGGACGCACGACGCGCGCCTCGTAGCGGCGCAGGTCCGCGCGGGTCACCGGCGCGCCGATACGCTCGAGGCCCGACGCGATCTCGCGGGCGACGTCGCCCGCGTAGAAGTCGCGCAGGCCCGCTTCCGCGAGGTAGGCGAGCGTGTCGGCGAGGGCGGGGAAGCGGCGCACCGCGCCGGCCTCCGGCGGGGCGCCGTCGACGAAGTAGGTCTCGCGGAAGCCCGGCGCGTGCTCGAGCGCGGCGCGTTCGTTGGGGCCTTTCCCGGAGGCCCAGAGCCGCGCCTCGCTGCCGGAGACGGGCACCCCCTCGCGGGCGCGGCGGATGGCGTCGGAGAGGAGCGTCGCAAACGGCAGCCGGCCTCCGCGGGCGCGGGCGAGCTCGCCGGCCAGCCGCCAGCCGTCGACCGCGCCGGGCACCGTGAGCGCCGCGAGCGGCCCGCGGGCGGGCACGGCGTCGAGACCCCGATCATGGTAGAGCGCCGGCGTCGCGTGCGCGCCCGCGAAGCCGGCGGCGTCGATGGCGTGGACCCGCCCGCCCGGCTCGGCCACGCACCAGAAGGCGTCGCCGCCGATGCCGTTCATGTGCGGGTAGACGACCGCGATCGTCGCCGCCATCGCGATCATCGCCTCGACCGCGTTGCCGCCCTCGATCAGGATCGCGCGGCCGGCCTCCGCGGCGGCGGCGTGCGGCGCGGCGACGGCGGCGGTGGGGAAGGTCGGCGTGTCGAGGCGCGGCATGGGGACTCCGGGCGCGCGCCGAGACGTGCGGCGCGTGCGCCGATGTCTAGCGCGGGCCGCGGCGCGTGGCGAGGGGGCAGCGCACCCTCGCCGGCCCCATCCACCTCACGCCATGTATTGCCCGCCGTTCACCGACAGGGTCGAGCCGGTGATGAAGCCCGCCTCGTCGGAGGCGAGGAACGCCACGCAGCGGGCGATCTCCTCGGCCTCGCCGAGGCGGCCGACGGGGATCTGCGGGATGATCTTGGTGTCGAGCACCTCCTTGGGCACCGCCATCACCATCTCCGTGCCGATGTAGCCCGGCGCGATGACGTTGACGGTGATGCCCTTGGACGCGTTCTCCTGGGCGAGCGCCTTGGCGAAGCCGATCACGCCGGCCTTGGCGGCGGAGTAGTTGGCCTGGCCCATCTGGCCCTTCTGGCCGTTGATGGAGGAGATGATGATGATGCGCCCGAACTTGCGCGCCTGCATGCCCTCGATCAGCGGCCGGGTCATCGTGAACATCGAATCGAGGTTCGTGCGCATCACCTCCGACCATTGCTCGAAGGTCATCTTGTGGAACATGCGGTCTCGGGTGATGCCGGCATTGTTGACGAGCACGTCGACCGGGCCGAGATCGCCCTCGATCGCCTTCAGCCCCGCCTCGCAGGCGGCGGCGTCGGCGACGTCGAACTTGTAGACGGGAATGCCCGTCTCCTCCTTGAAGGCGTTGGCCTTCTCGTCGTTGCCGGCATAGGTCGCGGCGACCGAATAGCCGGCGTCCTTCAGCCCCTTGGAGATCGCGGCTCCGATGCCGCGGGTGCCCCCGGTGACCACTGCGACGCGTGACATTGGCTGTTCCTCCCAGATGATCTCGTCTCGTGCGGCCGGGGGCGGCCGGCGCGCCGCCTCCCGACCGGGAAGTCGCGCGCCGTTCTCAGCGCTCGAGGCACATGGCGACGCCCATGCCGCCGCCGATGCAGAGCGTGGCGAGGCCCTTCTTGGCGTCGCGCTTGCCCATCTCGAACAGCAGCGTGGTCAGCACCCGCGCGCCGGAGGCGCCGATCGGGTGGCCGATGGCGATGGCGCCGCCGTTGACGTTCACGATCTGCGGGTCCCAGCCCATGTCCTTGTTCACCGCGAGCGCCTGGGCGGCGAAGGCCTCGTTGGCTTCGACGAGATCGAGGTCCTGCACCTTCCAGCCCGCCTTCTCCAGCGCCTTGCGCGAGGAGGGGATCGGCCCCGTGCCCATCACCGCCGGGTCGACGCCCGCCGTCGCCCACGAGGCGATGCGCGCGAGGGGGGTGAGCCCGCGGCGCTCGGCTTCCGCCGCCGTCATGATCACGAGGGCGGCCGCGCCGTCGTTGATGCCCGACGCGTTGCCGGCGGTGACGGTGCCGTCCTTCGAGAAGGCGGGCTTGAGCTTGGCGACGGCGTCCATCGTCGTGCCGTGGCGGGGATACTCGTCCGCGGCGATCACGGTCTCGCCCTTGCGGGTCTTCACCGTGAAGGCGACGATCTCGTCGTCGAAGCGCCCGGCCTTCTGCGCGGCCTCGGCCTTGTTCTGCGAAGCCACCGCGAAGGCGTCCTGCTCCTCGCGGGTCAGCTGCCAGCGCGTGGCGACGTTCTCGGCGGTGTTGCCCATGTGGTAGCCGTGGAAGGCGTCGAGCAGGCCGTCCTTGAGCATCGTGTCGACGAGCTTGAGCTCGCCCATCTTGGTGCCCGCGCGCATGTGCGCCGCGTGCGGCGCCATCGACATGCTCTCCTGCCCGCCGGCCACCACGATCTTCGCGTCGCCGGTTGCGATCTGCTGCATGCCGAGCGCCACCGCGCGCAGGCCCGAGCCGCACAGCTGGTTGATGCCGAAGGCGGTCGCCTCTTGCGGGATGCCGGCCTTCATCGCGGCCTGGCGGGCGGGGTTCTGGCCCTCTCCGCCGGCGAGGATCTGGCCGAGGATGATCTCGTCGACCTCCGCGCCGTCCACGCCCGCACGCTCGAGCGCGCCCTTGACGGCGGCGGCGCCGAGCTCGTGGGCGGGCACGGCCGCGAAGGCGCCGTTGAAGGCTCCGACGGGCGTGCGCGCGGCGGAGACGATGACGATGTCCTGAGCGGCCATGGCGATCCTTCCTCGTGTTCTGTGCGGCGCCGGGTACGCGCCGGTCTTCAGGGCTATCGAAACGGACGGCGCGCTCCAGTCAAGGCCGTGCAAGCACGCACGTCCCGCCGCGCGAGGTGACGGCGGGCCCCGCGCGGTGCGGTGCGAAATAGCTGTTTCGGAGGCGGCGCGAAGCTTCTAAGGTTTCTTCGTGGGGAAACACCCGGCGGGCCGGTCGGACGAATTGACGAGGCGGGCCCGAGGCGAACGTGCAGCGCGAACGACCCGGCGAACGACCCGGGATGTCGAGTGACGAGGGCGCCATGGCCAGCGACGAGAAGCAGCCGACGGTCATCAAGAAATACGCCAACCGCAGGCTCTACCACACCGGGACCTCGACCTACGTGACCCTCGAGGATCTCGGCCGGATGGTGCGCGAGGGGGAGGACTTCGCGGTCACCGACGCGAAGACCGGCGAGGACATCACCCGCTCGGTGCTCACGCAGATCATCTTCGAGCAGGAGAACAAGGAGGGCGCGCAGACGATGCTGCCGATCGCCTTCCTGCGCCAGCTCATCCGGCTCTACGGCGATTCGATGCAGGCGGTCGTGCCGGCCTACCTCGAGTTCTCGATGGAGAGCTTCCTGCGCGAGCAGGCGAAGCTGCGCGAGCAGATGACCACCGCCTTCGGCGGCAAGGCCTTCGGCACGCTCGAGGAGCAGGTGCGCGCCAACATGAGCCTGTTCTCGGACGCGATGCGGATGTTCTCGCCCTTCCCCGGCGTGCGCGCCGAGGCGGTGAAGCGCCACGCCGAGGCGACCGGCGGGACCGGAGAGACCTCGGCCGAGGGCGCGCCCCAGGCCGGCGCGGGGTCGGCCCGCGAGCTCGACGACCTCAAGGCCCAGATGGCCGAGATGCAGGCGAAGCTGCGGGAGATCGCCGACAAGCGGTGAGCGGCCCCGGTGCCGGGAGCGCGCCCCGCATTTGACATCGCCGCCGCGGCCGTGGAACACGTCTCGCGACCATTCGAGCACGCGAGACGAGCGCCACACGCATGACAGTCAGGCTGCACCGCGGGGACCTGCCCGCCTCCTGGGAACCGGGTACCGCCATCGCGGTCGACACCGAGACGCTCGGGCTCAATCCGCTGCGCGATCGCCTGTGCGTCGTGCAGGTCTCGCGCGGGGACGGCGGCGCCGACGTCGTGCAGATCCTGCGCGACGGCCCGCGCCCGGAGCGGCTCGCCGCCGTGTTGGCGGACCCGGGCGTGCTCAAGATCTTCCACTTCGCCCGCTTCGACCTCGCCGTGCTCGAGCACGCGCTCGGCACGATGCCCGGCCCGGTCTACTGCACCAAGATCGCCTCCAAGCTCGTGCGCACCTACACCGATCGCCACGGGCTCAAGGACCTGGTGCGCGAGCTCCTCGGCCTCGAGATCTCCAAGCAGCAGCAGAGCTCGGACTGGGGCGCGGACACGCTCACCCAGGCGCAGATCGAGTATGCGGCCTCCGACGTGCTGCACCTGCACGCGCTGAAGGATCAGCTCGACCTCAGGCTCGCCCGCGAGGGCCGCACGGCGCTGGCGCAGGCCTGCTTCGACTTCCTGCCGACCCGCGCGCGGCTCGACCTCCTCGGCTGGCCCGAGACGGACGTCTTCGCGCATTCCTGACGACGGGTCCCTCGCGGCGTTTGCACACCCGCGCCGGGAAAGGCATAAGACGGATCGCGGGAGGCCTCATCTTCGCCACGTGCGGAGAGGATGACGCGGCCGCCATCCCGCCTCGAGGGGCTCCTGAGGACCGCGCGTGCACGCGAGAGCACCCACCGATCCACAGACCGCATCGGCGTCCGCCCGCGGGCGCCGCAGCTACGCGCGCGCGCTCGCGCATTCGCGGCGCGTGCGCCTGCTCAAGCGGGCGATCCCGGTGGGCGCGGCGGCGGCGGTGGTGCTCGTGCTGGCGATCACGCTGCTCAACCCCTTCGCCTCGCAGGGCGGTCTCTCGATCGGTCCCGTGAACGTGTCGGGCACCCGCATCGTGATGAACAGCCCACGCCTGTCCGGCTTCCAGGACGATACGCGGCCCTACGAGGTGACCGCGACGGAAGCCTCGCAGGACGTGCGCACGCCTCATCTCGTCGACCTCGTCGACCTGCGTGCCCGCGTCTCCGTCGACGAGGCGGGCAACGTCGTGCGCGTCGAGGCGGCGACGGGGCGCTTCGATACGCAGGTGGAGCTCCTGACGCTCGAGCGCGACGTGCGCGTCACCTCGACGCTCGGCTACGCCGCCGACCTGCGGTCCGCGACGGTCGACTTCGCCGCCGGCACGGTGATCTCGGAGGAGCCCGTGCGGGTCGGCGTCGGCTCCGGCGTGATCGAGGCGCAAACGCTCTCGCTCACCGGCGGCGGCGACGTCATCACCTTCGTAGGCGGCGTCACCTCGACCTTCCTCCTCGGCGCCGAGGGCGATCCCGAGGCGGAGCGCGCCGCGGCCGCCGCCCGCGCAGAGCCGATTCCCGCCGAGGCGCGCAGGGTGAGCCCGTGACCGACCCGGCCCTCTCCCCCGCCCTCTCCAGCGACCAGCCACAGGGAGCCGCCTCCGTGCGTCGTACGTCCCGTCTCGCCGCGTCCGTTTCCACGAAAGCCGTTCCGGCGAAGGCGGCCCTGACGAAGGCAGCCCTGACGAAGGCAGCCCTGACGAAGGCAGCCCTGACGAAGGCTTGCGTCGCCCTCGCGTTGCTGCTCGCGCCGGCCGCGCTGGCGCAGCAGGCGCCGGAGCCCCGCACCGGCGCCTTCGGTGGGCTCGGCTCCGGCTCCCAGGAGCCGATCCGCATCGACGCCGATCGCCTCGACGTCTTCGAGCGCGAGAGCCGGGCGGTCTACCAGGGCAACGTCGTCGCCGTGCAGGGCGACACGACGATGCGCTGCTCGGAGCTGACGATCTTCTTCCAGCGCGCGGAGGAGGGCGCGCCGGCGCCGGGCGGCGAGGCGCCGGACCAAGCGCCGGGGCAGGGAACCGAGTCGATCGACCGGATCGAGTGCGAAGGACCCGTCACCATCCTCTCCCAGGACCAGGTGGCGACCGGCGCGCGGGCGGTCTACGACCGCATGGCGGGCCAGGTCGTGCTGACCGGGGACGTCGCGCTCAGCCAGGGCCAGAACGTGACGCGCGGCGAGCGGCTCGTCTACGACGTCGACTCGGGGGTCGCCAACATCGAGTCCGGCGGCACGCAGCGGGTCCGCGGGCTTTTCGTTCCCGGCGGCGGGCAGTAGAACCGAGCGACCCCGGAGGGGTCGAGGGCGAGGAAGGGTTCGCGCGTGGATCAGAGGCGGCCGCAGACGACGGGGACGCACGGCGACGGCGCAGGGCCGGCGCGCCCGCACCACGTCCCCGATCCCGGCGGCGCCGGGCAGGCGCAGGAAGCCTGGGATCGGGACGGGTGGCCGCAGGAGGATTGGACCCCGCGGGACGACCGGCGCGGGCACGCCCGTCCCGAGGACGCCTACGACCCCGTCGACGACGGGACCTGGCCCGAGCCGGACTGGAGCGTGCTCGAGGAGCCGCCCGCCCCGCCGCCGCCCGCCCGTCCGAGCCTCGTCGGGCGCCTCAGGGGCCTCTTCGCCCGCGCGCCGCGGCGCGGGCCCGATCCCGAGTTCGCGGAGGCGCTCGCCCATGACCGCGAGCCGGCGCCCGCGCATCGTCCGGTCGGCGACGCACCCACCGCGATCCTCGGCGGCCCGGGCGTCCTCGCGGTCAAGGGCCTGCAGAAATCCTACCGCGGCCGCATGGTCGTCAACGACGCGGGGCTCGCCGTGCGCAACGGCGAGGCCGTGGGGCTGCTCGGGCCGAACGGCGCGGGCAAGACCACGATCTTCTACATGATCACGGGCCTCGTCGCCGCCGACAGGGGCATGATCAGCCTCGACGGCAACGACGTCACCCTGATGCCCATGTACCGCCGTGCCCGGCTCGGCATCGGCTACCTGCCGCAGGAGGCCTCGATCTTCCGCGGCCTCAACGTCGAGGACAACATCCGCGCCGTGCTCGAGGTGGTCGAGCCCGACCGCGACCGCCGGGAGGCGAAGCTCGACGAACTGCTCGACGAGTTCAACATCGCGCGCCTGCGCAAGTCGCCCTCGATCGCGCTGTCGGGCGGCGAGCGGCGGCGCTGCGAGATCGCCCGCGCGCTCGCCTCCGACCCGTCCTTCATGCTCCTCGACGAGCCCTTCGCCGGCATCGACCCGATCGCGGTGGGCGACATCCAGAATCTCGTGCGCCACCTCACCAAGCGGGGCATCGGCGTGCTGATCACCGATCACAACGTCCGCGAGACGCTGGGCCTGATCGACCGCGCCTACATCATCCATTCCGGACGGGTGCTGACCGAGGGCAGGCCCGACGAGATCGTCGCCAACAGCGAGGTGAGGAAGCTCTACCTCGGCGAGGACTTCCGGCTCTGACGCCTCAGGCGGGCGCCGCCGGCACCAGCGTCGCGCGCAGCCGCTCGGCCTCGCTGCGCACGGCGCGCGGCGCGACGTCCGCCTCGGTGACCACCGCCCCCGCCGGCACGGGCCGCACCAGCGTGACGCCGTGCGCGAGGCCGATGGGCAGGGCGCGGGCGGCGCGGCTCGCCGCGGCCGTGGTCACCCGCCCGAAGACCGTCCAGCCGCCCTCGCCGTCGAGCGCCTCGCCTTCGCGCAGGTCGCGCTTGGCGACCGCCACGACATCCGCGGCGAAGGCCCGCGTCGTGCCGGTCGGCTCGCCGCGCAAGGCCGCCGAGAGGACGGAGATCGACAATTCGAGCCCGATCAGGTGGAAGGGCTTGTACATCGCCGCATAGAGCCCGCTGTCGTCCGTCGGCAGGCCGTACTGCCGGAAGCAGGCGGCGGCGTAGGGGTTGGGCGCCTTCAGGACGACGTAGACGCCCCAGCGCAGATCGCGGAACACGGGGCGCCCGTCGCGCTCGAGCGAGGAGACCACCTCGACCATGCCGTCGCGGGCGAGCGCCCCGCCCACGGCGCGCGGGCGCAGCACCCGGGCGAGGTCGTCGACGCCGCACGGCGGGAAGGCGAGACCCTCCTCGGGCACCGCGAGCCCGGTGGCGTTGGCGATGGCGGCGGCCTCGATGGCGGACTTCGTGCCGTCGAGGAAGGAGTTGAACATCTTCGGGTTCATGCCCGCCGCCGCGGCGGCCTCGGGGGTGAGGCCGTAATGCGTCCACACGTCGTCGGGCGTCACCCCGTGATAGGCCGGCAGGTACTTCGTGCCCTTGCCCGCCGCCGCCACCGCGAAGCCGGCGGCGCGCGCCCAGTCGACCATCTCGCACACCAGCGCCGGCTGATCTCCGTAGGCCATCGAGTAGACGACGCCCGCCGCCCGGGCCCGCTCGGCCAGCGCCGCGCCCACCAGCACGTCCGCCTCGACGTTGACCATGACGACGTGGCGACCCGCCTCGATCGCCGCGAGCGCGTGGATCACCCCCGCCTCCGGCGCGCCCGTCGCCTCGATCACGACCTCGACGTCCTCCGCGATCGCCGCGCGCCCGTCCTCGTGGAAGCGCGTGGCGGCGATGCGCGCCTCGTCCCACCCCACCGCCCTGCAGGTCGCCCGCGCCCGCTCGGGATCGAGATCGGCGATCGCCGCCACCTCGAGCCCGGAGATGGTCGGCACCTGCGCGAGGAACATCGCCCCGAACTTCCCCGCCCCGATCAGCGCGACGCGGACGGGACGGGACTGCGCGGCGCGGGCGGCGGCGAGGGCGTGGAGGTTCATGGGGGTGGGGGTCCTGATGGGGGCTCCGGGGAGGGACGCGGGAGGATAGACGACGCGCGCTCGCGGGAACAGCCACGCCGAGGCGCGGCGCAATAAGCCGAACAGCCCCGGAACACCGCGCCCCCTCCGCCGTTCGCTCGCCCGTCCTCCCGACGAACGAAGGAGACTCTCATGACCCGTACCCTCTTCCTCGCCGCCGCCAGCGCCGCCGCCCTCGGGCTCGCCGCGCCGGCGTCCGCGCAGGTGGCCGCCACCGCCACCACCGATCTCAACATGCGCGCCGGGCCGGGCCCGAACTACGAGGTCGTCGGCGTGATCGACGGCGATGCCTCGGTCACCGTGCTCGGCTGCCTGCCGTCGTCGGCCTGGTGCCGCGTTCAGCACCGGGGCACCGAGGCCTGGGCCTACGGCGACTACCTGTCGGCGACCGTCGAGAACGCGCCGGTGGCCGTCACCCAGCGCCGCGGGATCGTGCCCGAGGCGGTCTGGGACCCGGTCGCGCAGACCGGCGCGGTCGCCGGCGAGATCGTCGGCTCGATCATCGGCGGGACCGTCGGGGCCGTGACAGGCGCCGTCGGGGGCGCCATCGACGGCTTCACCGCCCCGCCGCCGCCGGTGCGCACCTACGTCGTCGAGAACCGCGTCGAGCCGATCTACCTCGAGGGCGAGGTCGTCGCCGGCGCTGGCCTGCCGCCGGCGGTGGGCCTGCGGCCGATCCCGGACTACGAGTACGAGTACGCCTGGGTGAACGGCCAGCCGGTCCTCGTCGACCCGGCGACGCGGCGCATCGTCTACGTCGTGCGCTGAGGCGCGCGTCACACGCGATCGGAGACTCGGCCCCGTCCCGCCTTCCGGCTGGCCGGGGCTCAGCCCATCAGCCGCTCGACCTTCGAGATCACGCGCTTGGCGCGCAATTCGGCGATGATGCCGTTCAGGTGCTTGATGTCCCACACCGACACGTCGATGACGACATCGGTGAAGTCGGGCGTGCGGCGCTGCATCGAGATGTTGTCGATGTTGCCGTCGTGGTCGGCGACGACCTGCGCGATCTGGGCGAGGGAGCCCGGCTCGTTGATGGTCTCGAGCTTGATGCGCGCGGGAAAGCGCTTGTGCGCGATCGACTCGACGTCCCAGCGCACGTCGACCCAGGCCTCCGGCACGTTCTCGAAGGCGGCGAGCGCCTGCGACTGGATCGGGTAGATGGTCACGCCCTCGCCGGGCGTGATGATGCCCACGATCCGGTCCCCCGGCACCGCCCCGGATTCGGGCGCGAAGCGGACCGACAGGTCGGCGTCGAGCCCGCGGATCGGGATCGCGCGCGGGTCGTCGGCGGCGTCGGGCAGCTTCATCTTGAGGGCGTCCGCGCCGAGCGCGACCCAGCCCGCTCCCTGCGTCGCCGCTCCCGACACCAGACGGCCGACGTCCTTGAAGTCCGCGTAGACGGCGCGCACGACGTCGCCGGAGAACATCTCCCCGCGCCCCACCGCCGCGAGCACGTCGTCGACCGAGGTGCGCGCCAGCCGCGGCAGCGCGGCCTTGAGCTTCTCCTCGGAGAACGCCTTTCCCGCGCGCTCGAAGGCGCGCTCCAGGATCTGCAGCCCCAGCCCGGCGTATTGCTTGCGCACGGCGGTGCGCGTCGCCCGGCGGATGGCGGCGCGGGCCTTGCCGGTGACGACGAGGCTCTCCCAGGCCGCGGGCGGCACCTGGCTGCCACCGGCGCGCACGATCTCGACCTCGTCGCCGTTGGCGAGCTCGGTGAGGAGCGGCGCCATGCGCCCGTTGATCTTGGCGCCCACCGCCGTGTTGCCGACGTCCGTGTGCACCGCGTAGGCGAAGTCGATCGGCGTCGCGCCCCGAGGCAGCGCGATCAGCCTGCCCTTGGGCGTGAAGCAGAACACCTGGTCGTGGAAGAGCTCGAGCTTGGTGTGCTCGAGGAAGTCCTCCGGGTTGTCGCCCTCCGCCAGGAGGTCGATCGTCCTGCGCAGCCATTGATAGGCGCGGCTCTCGCCGATCGGCTTCGCCGCCTCCGCGGGATCCTTGTAGAGCGCGTGCGCGGCGATGCCGTACTCGGCAACCTCGTCCATGGCGCGGGTGCGGATCTGCAGCTCGACGCGCTGGTGGCCCGGGCCCACCACGGTGGTGTGGATCGAGCGGTAGTCGTTCTGCTTGGGCGTCGAGATGTAGTCCTTGAAGCGTCCGGGCACCATCGGCCAGGTGGAATGGACGAGCCCGAGCGCGCCGTAGCAGGCGTCGATGCTGTCCACCAGGATGCGGAAGCCGAAGATGTCGGAGAGCTGCTCGAAGGCGACGGACTTGCGCTCCATCTTCTTCCAGATCGAGTAGGCGCGCTTGCGCCGCCCCTTCACCGCCGCATCGAGCCCCTTGGCGGCGATCCGCTCGGCGAGATCGCGCTCGATCTCCTCGACGAGCCGCTCGTTCTTGGCGGTGAGCGTCTCGAGCCGCTTGGTGATGGTCTCGTAGGCCTCCGGCCGCAGGTGGCAGAAGGCGAGGTCTTCCAGCTCCTCGCGCATCTCCTGCATGCCCATGCGCCCGGCGAGCGGGGCGTAGATGTCGAGCGTCTCCTCGGCGATGCGCGCGCGCTTCTCGGGCGGCATGAAGTGGAGCGTGCGCATGTTGTGCAGGCGGTCCGCGAGCTTGACGAGCAGCACGCGGATGTCCTGAGCGATGGCGAGCAGGAGCTTGCGGAAGTTCTCCCCCTGCGCCGCGCGCTTCGAGACGAGGTCGAGCCGCTTGAGCTTGGTGAGCCCGTCGACCAGCGCACCGATCTCCGGGCCGAACGTGCCACGGATCTCGTCCAGCGTCGCCGCGGTGTCCTCCACCGTGTCGTGCAGCACCGCGGCGACGATGGTGGCGTCGTCGAGCCGCATGTCGGTGAGGATCGCCGCCACCTCCAGCGGATGCGCGAAGAACGGGTCGCCCGACGCCCGTGTCTGCGTGCCGTGCGCCCGCATGGCGTAGATGTAGGCCCGGTTGAGCAGGGCCTCGTCGGCGGCGGGGTTGTAGCGCTTGACCCGCTCGAGCAGCTCGTACTGACGCATCATGCGCGTGGGGAACCTCCGGGCACGCGCCGGCCGGGCGCGTACATGCTTTCCCACAAGATGAGGGTTTTCGCGGGCGCTGAACAGGGCCGTGTGGCGAATTGACGGGATGCGGGCGGGGAATGGGCGGGGCTTCGCGCGGTCTCCCCGCCGGGGTCTCCGGCGCGCGGCCGTCAGGCCGGCGCGAGGGCGTCGTGGATCGCCGCCGACAGCTTCGCCGCGTCGAGCGCGTGGCTGCCGCCCGTGAGGATGCGCAGGCGCACCCGCCCCGGCGCGCCGCTGGCCTCGAAGAGCGCGTGCGCGTGCGCGACCGAGGTCACCTCGTCGTCGGTCTCGTGGAGGATCGTCCAGGGGATCGCGACCCGCGGCGCGGCCGCCGCCGCGTCGAAGGCGTCCGGCAGGAGATCCCGGGCGAAGGCCGGCGCGCGGGCGCGCAGGCTCGCGAAGGTGCCGAGCGTGATCAGCGCGCAGACCTCGCGCGGGTCGTCCGCCGCGAGCGCGATGGCGATCGCGCCGCCGAGCGAGTGGCCGAACAGGACGAGCGGGCCGGCGCGGGTGGCGCGTGCATGGTCGAGGAATGCGCGCGCGTCCGCCATCAGCCCGGCCTCCGTCGGCCGGCCCGGATTGTCGCCGTAGCCGCGGTAGTCCGCGACCACGACGTCGGCACCCTCCCGCACCAGCGGCTCGACGAGCGGCGCGCGGGTCGCGGCGCAGCCGCCGTTGCCGTGGAAGTAGAGCAGCGTGTAGCGCGCATCGCTCCGCGGCGCCGATCGCAGCCCGGCGATCGCGAGCCCGTCGGCGGTGCGCACCCCGATCCGATCGAAGCGGCGACCGCCGTAGTCCCCCGACACGGTGGGGACGCGCTCGGTAAGGTAGATCCGACGCCGGATGGTGCCGCGCAGGAGGGAGCGGAGGAGCGAGAGCGCCGGGGACATCAGGCATGCTCCAGTGTCTGCGGCGCGGTGGCTTGAGTGGCGAAGGCTTCGCTGCAGGCCGCCGACGATGCGCGACCGGTGTGTCGCGATCTTCTGCCAGGGGCAGCGAACCCGGCGAGCGTCGGCCTGCGAATAGAGTTGCTACCTGATCGGCATAGAATTTCAAGTGGATTTCGCGGGGCAGAGCAACCCGGCGCTCGTGTCCGTCTCCCCGACGCCGGCATCGTTGCCCCCCGACTACGAAAAAACCCGGCCTTCCGGCCGGGCTTCCCATCGTCTCACAGGCCGTGGCGGCGATCCGCCCCCTCACCCCTCGTCGTCGTCCGTCTGCGCCGGGGGCTGGAGCCCCTCCAGCCCGCGCAGGAGGTCTTCCTCGGACATGCGGTCGAAGGTGACCTCGCCGTCCTCGCCACCGGAGCCCTCGGGGGCGGGGGCGCCGATCATCGGCACGGCCTCGGCCTCGGGCTCGTCGACCTCGACGTACTTCTGCATGGAATGAATCAGCTGCTCGCGCAGGTCGTCCGGGCGCACGGTCTCGTCGGCGACCTCGCGCAGGGCGACGACCGGGTTCTTGTCGCGGTCGCGATCGATCGTGAGCGGGGCGCCCGAGGAGATCATGCGGGCGCGGTGGCTGGCGAGCAGCACCAGCTCGAAACGGTTCTCGACCTTGTCGATGCAGTCTTCGACGGTCACGCGAGCCATGCGCGGCTCCTTCCGATGGGCTTGCCGGTCAGGGCGTTCTTGGCGAAGGCGGGTCCTTACAGCGACGGCGCGGAATTGGCAAGCCCGCCCGAGGCGCACCAAAGCCGCGCGACTGCGGTCACGCCTTCGCACCGCGCCCCGCCAGCCGCACGTAGAACCCGAGCCCGTCCCCGGCGGGAAGGGGCGCGAGGCTCGTCACGTGCCCCTTGCGTTTGGCCTCCAGCAGCGCCCGGCCCACCGGCTGGAACAGCGTCTCGCCGGCACCGGGCAGCGGCGCGGCGATGCGGATCGCCACCGCCTTCGCCTCCCCGAAGCGCGAGCGCTCGATCAGCTCGGCGAGCGAGGCCTCCGCCGCCGCGCGTGCGGCGCCGCGCAGGTCGAGCACGCTGTCGGCATCCGCGACGCCGTTCGAGCCGCGCAGCTTGTCGGCGTAGTGGGGATCGAAATGAGGCATCGTCGCTCGGGCTCCGGGTCCGCCGGGAAATATGGGGGCGGACCCGGGAGCTGTCATCCCGCTCCCGCGTCGCAGCACGGCGGCGGTCAGCGGACCAGAACGTTGCGGAACTGCCAGGGGTCGCTCGCGTCGATGTCCTCGGGGAACAGCCCCGGGCGCCCCTCGAGCGGCGTCCAGCCGGTGTAGACTCCGACGACCGGGCCGAGGTAGGGGCGCTGGATCTCGAGGCAGCGCGCGTAGTCCATCTCGTCCGCCTCGACGATGCCGGCCTGCGGGTTCTCGAGCGCCCAGACCATGCCGGCGAGGACGGCGGAGGAGACCTGCAGGCCCGTCGCGTTCTGGTAGGGCGCGATGCGGCGCGTCTCCTCGATCGAGAGCTGCGAGCCGTACCAGTAGGCGTTCTTCTCGTGGCCGTAGAGCAGCACCCCGAGCTCGTCGATCCCGTCGACGATCTCGTTCTCGTCGAGGATGTGGAAGCGCTCCTGCGCGACGCCGCCGGCGCCGAACATCTCGTGCAGCGAGAGCACGGCGTCGTTCGCCGGATGGTAGGCGTAATGGCAGGTGGGGCGGTAGGCGACCTCGCCCCCCTCGCGGACCGTGAAGTAGTCGGCGATCGAGATCGACTCGTTGTGCGTCACCAGGAAGCCGTACTGCGCCTGCGCCGTCGGCGTCCAGGAGCGCACGCGGGTGTTGGCGCCGGGCTGGAGCAGGTAGATCGCCGCGCCGCAGCCGCGCTCGTGCGTGCGGGCGTTCTCCGGCATCCAGGTCTCGTGCGTGCCGAAGCCGAGTTCGGCGGGCTGCAGCCCCTCGGAGACGAAGCCCTCGACGGACCAGGTGTTGACGAACACGCCCCGAGGCTTGGGATCGCGCGCGCGCTGGGTGTCGCGCTCGGCGATGTGGATGCCCTTGACGCCGGCCTCGCGCATCAGCGCGGCCCAGCCCTCGCGGGTCGTCGGCGTCTCGAAGGAGAGGCCGAGGTCGGTCGCGACGTTGACGAGCGCCTGCTTGACGAACCACGACACCATGCCGGGATTGGCGCCGCAGCAGGAGACGGCGGTGGTGCCGCCCGGCCGCTCGCGGCGCTCGGCGAGGATCGTCTCGCGCAGGGCGTAGTTGGTGCGCGCCTCGGGGCCGGCGTCCTTGTCGAAGTAGAAGCCCTTCCACGGCTCGACGACGGTGTCGACGTAGAGGACGCCGAGCTCGCGGCACAGGCGCATCAGGTCCCGCGAGGAGGTGTCGACCGAGAGGTTGACGCAGAACCCCTGGCCCCCTCCCTTCGTGAGCAGCGGCGCCAGCAGCTCGCGGTAGTTCTCGCGGGTCACCGCCTCGTGCACGAAGGCGATGCCGCGCGCGTCGAGCAGCGCCCGGTCCGCGTCGTTGGGGTCGACGACCGTGAACCGGTCCTTGTCGAACGTGAAGTGACGCTCGATCAGGGGAAGCGTCCCCTTGCCGATCGAGCCGAAGCCGATCATCACGATCGGGCCGGTGATCTCGCCGTGCACGGGCCAGGCGGCTGTCATCGCGCGCTCTCTCCTTCAAAGATGCGGGGATAAGCCTCCGCGGGAACGGGAGCGCGCACCTTTAGTTCGTCGACGCCGCGCGTCAACGGCGCGCGGCGTCGCGAGGGGGAGAAAAGGCCGCGGCGCGGACACGCCGCGCCGCGCATCCCGCCTCACGCGGCCGCCACCTCGTCGAGGAAGCGGCGGATACGCTCGTCGAGCAACGTGGTCTGCTCGCGCACGATCGCGGTCGCGCGCACGACGCGGTCGGCGGCCTCGTCGGTGGAGACGACGACGGCGCGCACCTCCTCGATGCCCTCGCTCACGCCGGCCGCGTTCTCGCGCGCGCCCTCCGCGCTCGCGGCGATGGTCTGCGTCGCGGCGGACTGCTCCTCGATGGCGCTCGCGACCGAGGTCATCGCGGTGGCGATCTCGGCGACGCGGGTCTTGATCGAGCCGACGGCGCCCACGGCGTTGCGGGTGGCGTCGCGCATCGAGGCGATCTGCCGCGAGATCTCCTCGGTGGCCTTCGCGGTCTGCGAGGCGAGCGACTTCACCTCCGCCGCCACGACCGCGAAGCCCTTGCCGGCGGCGCCGGCGCGGGCGGCCTCGATGGTCGCGTTGAGCGCGAGCAGGTTCGTCTGCTCCGCCACCGTGTCGATCATCGTCACGATCTCGCCGATGCGCTGGGCGTTCTCCTCGAGCGAGGCGACGACGTCGCTCGTCGAGGCGGCGTGCGCGTTGGTCTCGTTGGTGATCGTCGCCGAGCGGCTGATCAGGCCGGCGATTTCGCCGATCGAGTCGGAGAGCTGCTCGGCCGAGACCGCGACGTCGCGCACGGAGCCGCCGGCCGCGCCGGCCGCGCCCGCCACCCGCTCCGACCCGCCGCGGGCGCTCTCGGAGAGCCGCGCCATGTCCTGCGAGGCGGCCGAGAGCGCCTGCGCCTCGCGGCCCAGCGTGCGCAGGGCCTCGCCCACCGTCTGCTCGAGCTCGCCGGCCAGCGCGCGCATGGCGCGCTTGCGCGCCTCGGCCTCCCGCTCGCGGGCGTCGCGCTCCTCCGCCTCGCGGGCGGCGGCGTCGGCCTGGACGCGGTCGCGGATGCCGGCGACGGCCCGGGCGATCTCGCCGATCTCGTCGCGGCGGTCGTCGCCGACGATGCGGCCCTCGCCGCCGGTCGCCGTGCCGTCGGCGATCGCGCGCAGCGCCGCCGCCAGAGCCGAGATCGGCTTGGCGATCGAGCGGCCGATCAGGAGCGCGAGGACGAGCGCACCGCACAGGACCGCGAGCGTCGCCATCAGGATGCCGTCGCGGGTCGCCGCGACCCGCGCGAGCGCCTCGTCCGCCTCCTGCTCGGTGACGAGGGTCAGCGGCACGTCGATGAAGGAGAGCGCGCGCTTGTCGGCGAAGCGCGCGACGCCGTCCTGCACGTAGTCGAACCCGCCCGTCGCCGCCTCGAGCACGGCGGGGCGGCCGAGCGGCGCGAGGACGGAGGGCGCGTCGGCGAGGGGGCGCTGCGAGCGCAGCAGGCCGTCCGCGCCGACGATGTAGCTCTCGCCGGTCTCGCCGAGCCCGGTGCGATCGGCGAGGACCGCGTCGAGGCTCGTGGCCGCGATCCGGTAGACGAGCACGCCGTCGACGAGGCTGCCGTCCGGCGAGACCACGGCGCGGGCGAGGAAGGCGGAGGGCTCGCCGCCCACCGCGGCGTAGGGCGCGAAGTCGACCGCCGCGGTGCGGGCGGCGGCGACGCCGTCCGTCGTCTCGACGCCCGCGAGCGCCGCGGCGTGGGCGCGGGCGAGGCCGCTGCCGGCGAGGGTCGCGTCGGAGACGGCGCCGGCGAAGTCGCCGTGCTTGCCGACGGAGTAGACCACCTCGCCCTCGGGCGTCAGCACGAGGATGTCGGCGTAGCCGCGGTCCGCCCGGATCGCGCGGAAGGAGGCGTGGACGCCCTCGTGGCGCCAAGCGTACAGCGTGCGCTCGCCCTGGCCGGTGAGCGCGATGCGCTCCTCGAGGGCAGCCGGGCCGGTGAAGTAGGCGACGAAGCGCTCGCGCTCCTGCGGGTTGAGGAAGAAGGCGTCCTTCAGCTCGCCGAGCGCCGAGCGCACGGCGACGTTCTCCGAGAGCGCCTCGATGTCGCGCACGGTGGCGTCGAGCGTGCGCTGGAGCGCGGCCGCGCGGGAGGTGGAGATCAGCGCGAGCCGCTCGCGGCTCGCCTCGGTGAGCGCCTCGTGCGCACTGCGATGGGCGATGACGCCGACGGCCACGCTCGCCAACAGCGCCATCGCGGCGACGGTGGCGGTGATGACGGCCTGGAGTCCGAACGCACGTACTCTTCGCATCTGCGATCTCGCTTACGTAAAGAAAGGTAAGCGGAAACTCGGACGCCGGGCGTGAAGAAAAGGTTGATCGCCGGTGCGGTGGGCGGTGCGAAACCGCGCAATGCGTGTGGTGCGACGTGCGCGGAGGCGGCTACGGGTCGGGCGCGCGGGTGCGGAGCGCGGCTCCGGCAGCCGGTGCTTGCGTCCCCGCATGTCGAGGGGCATAGTCCGCCGGACACGGAGGTGCGTCATGTCTCAACGGGTCGCGGCGGCCGACCTTCAGAAGAACTTCGGCTACTGGCGCGACAAGGCGATGTCGGAGCCGGTTCAGATCACGGAGGACGACCGGGAGACGGCCTACCTCGTGTCGGCGGAGACGTTTCGCGAGCTCTGGGCCTGCTATCGCAGGAGCATGTCCGTCAGTGAGCTTTCGGACGCCGAGCTCGCCATGATCCTGGCCGCGGACGTCCCCGACGAGCACGCCTACGAGGTCGAGGATCTCGAGGCGTCCGGCCCTGGAGTGACACGCGCGCGGCCCGACCGTGGCGGTTGACGGGTGAAGCTGCCGCCGATCCCGGAACCGGGTCTCGTCCTCTGCTACTCCTACCTCTGGAAGGACGAGCACGAGGCGGCGCGCGTCGAGGGCAGAAAGGATAGGCCTGCGGTCGAGGTGCTCGCCCGACGGTCCGTCGGGGCTTCCACCCTCGTCTACGTCGCTCCGGTGACGCACGACGAGCGGCATCGTCCGGGCGAGGCGGTCGAGATACCGGTGGTCGTGAAAAGGCACCTGGGGCTCGACGATCGCGCGTCGTTCATCGTCAGCGATCGATCGGAACGCTCGCGGCGGTCGCTTGGGCATGGTGAAGCGCTCGACGTAGACGGGCGTGCGACGGCTGCCCGCGTCGAGCGCTTCGGAGGCTCGATCCGGCCGATCGATCCGGCGTGCGTCCCTCGTCACATCACCACGACCCGCGTCCCCACCCGCACCCGCTGGTACAGGTCGATCACGTCGTCGTTCATCATCCGGATGCAGCCCGACGACATGGCGCGGCCGATGGAGCCCGGCTCGTTGGTGCCGTGGATGCGGTAGAGCGTGCCGCCGAGGTAGAGCGCGCGGGCGCCGAGCGGGTTCGAGGGGCCGCCGGGCATGAAGGCGGGCAGTTCCGGCTGGCGCCGGCGCATGGCCGCGGGGGGTCGCCAGTCGGGCCATTCCGCCTTGCGGGTGATGCGCTCGGTGCCGCGCCAGGAGAAGCCCTCGCGCCCGACGCCGACGCCGTAGCGCAGCGCCGTGCCGCCCGGCTGGACCAGGTAGAGGAACTTGCGGCGCGTATCGACCACGACGGTGCCCGGCGCGTGCGGCCCGTCGTAGGAGACGGTCTGGCGGCGGTAGACGTCCGCGACGGCGCCGCCGCCGGGTCGCACGGCGGCGACC
>NZ_JBGMWH010000024.1:0-44757 GCF_041514305.1 Salinarimonas chemoclinalis | reverse complement strand
ACAGGCTTGGCGCGCCCGACAGGATTCGAACCTGTGACCTTTGGAATCGGAATCCAACGCTCTATCCAGCTGAGCTACGGGCGCCTGCCGTGCCGTGTTGGTAGCCCAAAGGCGGCGGGGCGGCAAGAGGGATCGCTCGGGGAACGGGTGAGGGGGATCTCCCCGCGGGCCTCCCTCCCCCCGCCCGGAAGCGCCCCCCGTAACAATCGCTTACCGAAATTGAAGGCTTCCCGTGGCACCCTGCGCTTGACGGCGCGTACGGCGCGGGTGTTCTGGACCACCCCGGTCGGTCCGCGCCGCCGCTAGACCGACCCCGGAGCAGGACCGGAGCACGACCCTCACCGGAGCACGACCCTCACCGGAGCACGACCCTTGCGCAAGCATTTCGGAACCGACGGCATCCGCGGCCGCGCCAACGTCACCATCACGCCCGAGCTCGCGCTCAGGGTCGGGCAGGCCGCCGGGCTCGCCTTCCGGCGCGGCGATCATCGCCACCGGGTCGTCATCGGCAAGGACACGCGGCTGTCGGGCTACATGATCGAGAACGCGCTCGTCGCCGGCTTCACCTCGGTGGGCATGGACACGCTGCTGCTCGGCCCGATGCCGACGCCGGCGGTGGCCATGCTCACCCGCTCCATGCGCGCGGATCTCGGCGTGATGATCTCCGCCTCGCACAACCCGTTCGAGGACAACGGCATCAAGCTCTTCGGCCCGGACGGCTACAAGCTCTCCGACGGCGTCGAGCGCGAGATCGAGGCGCTGATCGACGGCGACCTCTCCCGCCGGCTCGCGCCCTCCGCCGGGCTCGGGCGCGCCAAGCGCGTGGAGGGCGTGCACGCCCGCTACATCGAGTTCGCCAAGCGCACGCTGCCGCGCCTCCTCGACCTCGAGGGCCTGCGCATCGTGCTCGACTGCGCCAACGGCGCCGCCTACCGCGTCGCGCCCGAGGCGCTCTGGGAGCTGGGCGCCGAGGTCATCGCCATCGGCGTCGAGCCCAACGGCTTCAACATCAACCGCGACGTCGGCTCGACCGCACCGGAGGCGCTCGTCCAGAAGGTGCGCGAGCTGCGCGCCGACGTCGGCATCGCGCTCGACGGCGACGCCGACCGGGTGATCGTCGTCGACGAGAAGGGCCGCGTCGTCGACGGCGACCAGCTGATGGCGGCGATCGCCCGCAGCTGGCACGAGGACGGGCGGCTCTCCCGGCCGGGGATCGTCGCCACCGTGATGTCGAACCTCGGGCTGGAGCGCTACCTCGGGAGCCTCGGCCTCTCGCTCGAGCGCACGGCGGTGGGCGATCGCTACGTGCTCGAGCGCATGCGCGAGGGCGGCTACAACCTCGGCGGCGAGCAGTCGGGCCACGTCATCCTCTCCGACTACGCGACGACGGGGGACGGGCTCATCGCGGCGCTGCAGCTGCTCGCGGTGGTCAAGCGCTCCGAGCGGCCGGTCTCCGAAGTCTGCCACTGCTTCGAGCCGCTGCCGCAGATCCTCAAGAACGTGCGCTACGCCGGCGGGCGGCCGCTGGAGGACGTCGCCGTCGCCTCCGCCATCGAGGCGGCGCGCTCGCGGCTCGGCGACGCGGGGCGCGTGGTCATCCGCCCGTCGGGCACCGAGCCGGTGATTCGCGTCATGGCGGAGGGCGACGACCGCGCCCTCGTGCTCGAGGTGGTCGACGAGATCGCGCTGGCCGTGACCCGCGCGGCGGCCTGACGCCGGGCGGGACGCTCCGGCGCACCTCGCGCGCACGGGGCGCGCACGTCCGGCGCCCGCCGGTCACCGGCCCTTAACCCTAACGCTTAAGGTTAAGCTGCGCTTAAGAAATTTCTGCAATCGTCCCCTCCGTGAGAGCCGCGGGCCGTTCGCCCGCCGCGACGAGAACGGGGACACCACGCCATGATTCGCCTCGAGCCGGCCCTCGTGGCCGCCCTCGCCGCCGTCGGCGGCGTCATCGCGACGAGCGCCAACGCCGCCGACCTGCTGCCCAGCCTGCCGCCCGCACCCGCCCCCGTCGCCGTCGAGGCGTTCGGCGGCTGGTACCTGCGCGGCGACATCGGCCTGTCGAGCCAGCACTCCGACGATCCGAAGAACCCGCTGCTCGACGCCGCCCAGCCCGCGGCCGCGGTCGAGGTCATCCAGTCGGACTTCTCCTCCGCCGGCTTCGTCGGCGCCGGCGTCGGCTACCGCTTCAATTCCTGGTTCCGCGCCGACGTCACCGGCGAGTATCGCGGCCGCGCGCAGTATCGCGGGCTCGACCGCGTGCGCTGGATCGGCGCCAACGGCTTCAACCAGACCAACGAGATCTACTTCGACAAGACCGAGTGGGTCGGCCTCGTCAACGGCTACCTCGATCTCGGCACCTGGTACGGCATCACGCCCTTCGTCGGCGCCGGCATCGGCTTCGCGCACGTGACGATCGACAATTTCCGCGACATCGGCACGATCTTCCCGAGCAACGTCTCGGGATTCAACAACAGCGTCGTCTACGCCGACAAGGAATCCCGGACGAACTTCGCCTGGGCGCTCTACGCCGGCCTCGGCTACGAGGTCTCGCCGAACCTGTCGCTCGAGCTCGGCTACCGCTACCTCGCCATGGGCGACGGCGGCACCGGCGAGACCTACCGGTTCGACGGGGTCAGCACCGTGCGCGACGAGTGGGAGATCGACGCGATCCACTCGCACGACCTGAAGCTCGGCATGCGCTGGAACCTCCAGGCCCCCGCTCGGGCCCACCCCGCCCCGCTCAGCCGCAGCTTCTGACCGACGAGGGAGGGCCCGCTCATGTCGACGCTTCCGCTCTCGAGCCGAGGTCGCCTCACCCTCGTCGTTCTCGCGGGCGCGCTCGCCGGCCCGGCGTTCGCGCCGGCCCGGGCCGCGGACATGAGCGACCTTCCGCCGCTGCCGGCGATCGAGGCGGCCCCCGCCGCGTCGGTCGGCGCCGGGTGGTACCTGCGCGGCGACATCATCCACGCCACGCTCCGGGATCCGGACGTCACCGCCCGGAACGGCGGCGTCGCCACCTTCCCCGGCGCGACGGTCGACGGCGGCGTCGGGTTCGGGCTCGGGGCGGGCTACGAGCTGAACTCCTGGCTGCGTTTCGACGTCACCGCGGACCACCGCGAGGGGCTCGACGTGGACGTCTTCTCCGGCACGCCGGTCGCCGGCGCGCGCGGCACGTCGACCTTCTCCGCGACGACGCTCCTCGCCAACGCCTATCTCGATCTCGGCACCTGGCACGGGTTCACGCCCTATGTCGGCGCCGGCATCGGCTATGCCTGGAACACCCTCGACGGGCTCGCCCTCTCGGGCTGCCCGGCGCCCTGCGCCGTCGCCGGCGTGCCGCTGGCGGGGCTCGAGCGGGCGCACGAGACCAGGGGGAACTTCGCCTGGGCGCTCACGGCGGGCGTGTCGGTCGACGCGGGGCGCAGCCTCAGCGTCGACCTGAACTACCGCTTCGTCCATCTCGGCGAGGCGGCGACGGGGATCGTCGCCGGCACGCGCGTCGAAGCCGACGCGCTCTCCGCCCACGAGGCCCGCATCGGCCTGCGCTGGAGCTTCGCCGAGCCCACGCGCCCGTCCTACGTGGAACCGCTCTCGCGCTCGTTCTGACGGTCGACGGCAACCAAGCGTTAAGGTTACCGGACGATGATCGAGGTCGAGAGCCACTCGCCAAAGATTTCCGAAGGGGAATCCTCGCCATGCGTACCTCCATCGCGGTCGCCTTCGCCGCCGCCGTCACCCTGCTCCCGGGCGTCGCCGGCGCCGTCGACCTCGGCCCCCTGCGCGGTGCGCAGGGTTTCGGGGTGACACCCGTGACGACCTGGCAGGGCGGCTATTTCGGCCTCACCGCCGGCTACGGGCAGATGAGCTCCGATGCGACGGGCGTCTTCGCGGAGCCGATCGCGCGGCACCTGCGCGACACGGTGATCGAGAACGAAATGCGGGTCTCGACCTTCGTCCAGCCGGTGGTGCGCGACTCCAAGAGGGCGGTCTACGGCGCCTTCGCCGGCTATAACTTCCAGTTCTCGGAAGCCGTCCTCGGCATCGAGCTGGACTTCGCGCGCGGCAAGCAGCGCGTGTCGGGCTCGGATTCGCTCGGTCGCTCGCGGCAGCTGAGCAACGGCTTCGTCGGCAACGCCTTCGCGAGCGGGACCTTCGACCTCGCGCTCGACAACGTGGTCACGCTGCGCGCGCGCGCCGGCTACACGATCGGCGACTTCCTGCCCTTCGTCACCGGTGGCCTGGCGCTCGCCCAGTACGAGCGCACCCGTCGGACCGATCTGATCTACTCCGAGACGAACCATCCGACGCTGCCCAATCGCGGTCCCTTCACGTGGAGCGAGACATCGCCGAGCAGCGGCACGGCGGTCGGGCTCGCCGGCGGTGCCGGCGTCGACGTCGCGCTGACCGAGAACATCTTCCTGCGCGGCGAATGGCAATACGCCTTCTTCCCCGACGCGGGAGGGTCCGAGGTGTCGCTGAGCACGCTGCGCGGCGCCGCCGGCGTGAAGTTCTGACGCCGCCGCGCGGCCTCAACCGCGGCGCGCCTCCAGGATCATCGCGCTCGCCTTCTCGGCGATCATGATGGTGGGCGAGTTGGTGTTGCCGGACGTGATCCGCGGCATGGCGGAGGCGTCGACGACGCGCAGGCCGGCGACGCCGTGAACCGCGAGCCGCGCGTCGAGCACCGCCGCGCGGTCCGACGCGAGCCCCATCTTCGCCGTGCCGACGGGGTGGAAGATCGTCGTGCCGATCTCCCCCGCGGCCTTCGCCAGCGCCTCCTCCCCGTCGAACTCCGGCCCGGGCTTGTATTCCTGCGGCCGGAAGCGCGCGAGAGGCGACTGCGCGACGATGCGCCGGGCGAGACGGATCGAATCGGCGGCGACCCGACGATCCTCCTCCGTGTCGAGGTAGTTCGGTTGGATCGCCGGGGGGGCGTGCGGGTCTGGGCTCGCGGCGTGGACCGATCCGCGGCTCGACGGGCGCAGGTTGCACACGCTCGCCGTGAAGGCCGGGAAGGGGTGGGGCGCATCGCCGAACTTGTCGAGCGACAGCGGCTGGAAGTGGAATTGCAGGTTGGGCGTCTCGTAGTCCGCCGAGGAGCGGGCGAAGGCGCCGAGCTGCGAGGGTGCCATGGTCAGCGGCCCGCGCCGGAAGAGCGCGTACTCGACCCCCATCCAGGCCCGGCGCCAGAGCTTGCCGTAGTCCGCGTTCAGGGTGCGCACGCCCTCGACCCTGAAGATCGGCCTCAGCTGCAGGTGGTCCTGCAGGTTCTCGCCGACGCCGGGCAGGTGCCGGCGCGTCTCGATGCCCAGGGCCTGGAGCCGCGCCCCGTCGCCGATGCCGGAGAGCTCCAGGATCTGCGGCGACTTCACCGCGCCCGCGCAGAGCACGACCTCGCCGGAGGCGCGCGCCGTGACCGTCTCGCCGCCGCGCGAGAGCACGACGCCGGTGGCGCGGCCGTTCTCGACGGTCACGCGCTCGACGGTGACCCCGGTCTCGAGCCGCAGGTTCGGCCGCGAGAGGGCGGGCTTCAGGAAGCCGCGGGCGCTCGACCAGCGCCGGCCGCCCTTCTGGTTGACCTGGAAGTAGCCCACCCCGGAATTGTCGCCGCGGTTGAAGTCGTCGGTCGCCGGGATCCCGGCGGCGACGCAGGCCTCGATGACCGCGTCGAGCAGCGCCCAGCGCACCCGCGGGTAGTCGACCCGCCACTCGCCGCCCGACCCGTGATGGTCGTCGGGTCGGGCGTGATCCTGGTGCTGCCGGAAGATCGGCCGCACGTCCTCCCAGCCCCAGCCCTCGAGGCCGAGCTGGCGCCAGCCGTCGTAGTCCTGCGCCTGGCCGCGCATGTAGATCATCGCGTTGATGGCGGACGAGCCGCCGATCACCTTGCCGCGGGGATAGGCGAGGCTGCGCCCGTTCAGCCCCGGCACCGGCTCGGTCCGCAGCATCCAGTCGGCGCGCGGATTGCCGATGGCGAAGAGGTAGCCGACGGGGATGTGGAACCAGATCCAGTCGTCCTTCCCGCCGGCCTCCAGCAGCAGGACGCGCACCGACGGGTCGCGCGAGAGCCGGTTGGCGACGACGCAGCCGGCCGAGCCGGCGCCGACGACGACGTAGTCGTATGTCCCGAGATCCTGCACGGCCCCACTCTCGCCCGATGGTCACGCTCGGGGCGGGACCCTAGCGCGCCCGCACGCCCCTGACGATGCGCATGTGCGCAAGCGCCGCTCGGGCGCGAGACGGTGGCGGAGGCGGGGCGCGCACCCGGAGAGATGCGGAGGCGGTGGCGTGATGAGGGGGAAGCACGATGGGGGCCGCGCTGGACAGCCATATCGGGGGCTGGCCGAAATACGGCCTGCGCTGGACAGCCATATTTTCGGCTCGCCGATATATGGCCTGCACGGGCGCCCTTTATTATAGGCTGGGCGATATATGGCCGGAGCTGCCACCCCATGCTAAATGCAGACCGATATCCGATACGACGTCGGCAGACGGCGAAACAGCGACGCCGTGAATTTGCGACCGTCTGCGTTTTCAGCGCAGGCCGAGCGGGAGAGGCGGCACGATGGTGATGGAGGCGCAGCGATCCGGGCGGTACGTTCGGCAACCCACCGGCTATTCCGCCTTCGTGCCCAACCCGCTGCCCCCTCGGCCGAGCCTCGAGATCGACGCCGAGATGCAGACGCTCCTGTCTTCGGCCGACCGCGCTCTCGGCAGGCTCGACGGCTCGATCCAGACACTGCCGAATCCGGATCGTTTCGTCTTCATGTACGTGCGCAAGGAGGCCGTCCTCTCGAGCCAGATCGAGGGCACGCAATCGTCCCTCAACGATCTGCTCCAGGTCGAGGCGAGCGTGCTCGATCCCGAGCATCCTCAGGACGTCGGCGAGGTGCTGAACTACGTTGGCGCCATGAACCACGGGCTCGCACGGCTCACCGAGCTGCCGCTGAGCATCCGCCTCATCCGAGAGATTCACGAGAAGCTCCTCGGGGGCGTCCGCGGCCAGGAGAAGAACCCCGGAGAGCTGCGGCGCTCCCAGAACTGGATAGGGCCGGCGGGCTGCACGCTGCGCGACGCGACGTTCGTGCCGCCGCCGCCATCCGCGGTCATGGAAACCCTCGGGGAGCTGGAACTGTTCATGCACTCCCGCGATAGCCTTCCGATCCTGATCAAGATCGGATTGGTTCATGCGCAGTTCGAGACCATTCACCCGTTTCTCGATGGCAACGGGCGCGTCGGGCGCCTCCTGATCACGTTCCTGCTCTGCCAGGAGGGTGTTCTCACCCAGCCTGTGCTATACCTCTCGCACTATTTCAAGAGATACAGGTTGGAGTATTACGATCTACTTCAGAGAACGCGCGACCTCGGTGACTGGGAGAGCTGGATCAAGTTCTTCCTTCGGGGAGTTGCCGAAGTCAGCCGGGAAGCGACGAGAACGGCACGGGCGATCGTCGAGCTGCGGGAGAGGCACCGGCTGCTGGTCACCCGCGAGATGGGGCGTGCCGCGGCCAACGGGCTGATCGTGCTGGAACGGCTGTTCCAGCGGCCGATCATCACCGTCAACGAGATGGCTCTCGCTCTGAACGTCTCGTATGCGGCAGCCAACCAGATCGTGCAGCGTCTCGCAGTGGCGGGAATACTGGAGGAGATCACCGGTCAGCGGCGAAACCGCGTCTACCGCTACACGCCGTACATCGACTTGTTCACCGAGCGTGGCGCCATCTCCCGAGACGATCAGGACGCGACGACCCTTTGGTGACGACCGTCTCATTGCAGGCCGCGCGCGGGTCGTTCGCCTCGAGCTGGCCACCTCGTCCCGAGGCCGGTTCACCTCGAAGCAGGCGGACCCGTCGGCTCGACGCCGCTCACGCGCGGCGGTGTGCGTCCTTGCGCCGCAGGCGGACCACGACGTCCACGCGTGCGACTTCGAAGCCTTCGGGTGGCTCCGGCAGGTCCATGACGGTCACGCCCTGCGCCGGCACGTCCATCAGCTCCTCCTCGCCCTCGACGAAGAAGTGATGGTGCTCTGTCGGGTTGGTGTCGAAATAGGCCTTCGACCCGTCCACCGCCAGCTGGCGCAGAAGGCCCGCCTCGGTGAACTGGTGGAGCGTGTTGTACACGGTCGCGAGCGAGACGGGGACGCGCGCGCGCATCGCCTCGTCGTAGAGCATCTCGGCCGTGATGTGCCGGTCACCCTTGCCGAACAAGAGCCAGCCGAGGGAAACCCGCTGGCGCGTCGGCCGCAGGCCGACCCGGCGCAGCTTGTCGCGCAGGTTCGAGAGCGGGCAGCCGGGGCGCCCGGCCTGCGCGCCGGCGAAGGGGGCGGCAGGAGACGCGGAAGGAGCGCTGTGATCCATGGCGGAGTCGTGACGCCTCGTTCGGGTGAGCGGCAGGAACGCCCGCGCGGGGCGCTCGTTCTCTCCTTTGTAGGGTTTGCGCGCCGCGCCCGCAACCCGGTGAAGCACGGAACCGCCCGCGCGGGACGACGGGACGCGCACGGCTGCAACGACCGATCGGAGGTGGCGCGGCCGCGTGCCCGCACCGGCCCGTGCGGCGGGCGGGACCGATCCCCGCTTTCGCGCGGCTCGCAACGTGTGTTACCAGAGCCCTCCCGAGCCGCGGGTCAGCCCGCGGCCGGACGGGAGACCCGAGATCAGAAGAGGACCGGCCGCACGCATGAGCCAGCCGCTCGAGAGAAAGCCCGAATATTCCTACGAGGAGCTGCTCGCCTGCGGACGCGGCGAGCTGTTCGGCCCGGGCAACGCCCAGCTTCCGCTGCCGCCGATGCTGATGTTCGACCGCATCACCTCCATCGGCGAGGACGGCGGCGCCTACGGCAAGGGTCACGTACGCGCCGAGCTCGACGTGCGGCCGGACCTCTGGTTCTTCGCCTGCCACTTCAAGGGCGATCCGGTCATGCCCGGCTGCCTGGGCGTCGACGCGCTCTGGCAGCTGTGCGGCTTCCATCTCGGCTGGCTCGGCGCGCACGGGCGCGGCCGGGCGCTCGGGGTGGGCGAGGTGAAGTTCTCCGACCAGGTCTTGCCGAGCGTGAGCAAGGTGGTCTACGGCGTCGACCTGAAGCGCGTGTTCCGCTCGAAGCTCGTCCTCGGCATCGCCGACGGCTTCCTGGAAGCGGACGGCCGGCGCATCTACGAGGCGAAGGACCTGCGGGTGGGCCTGTTCCAGGCCGAGACCGCGGGCGGCTGAGCCCGCCGCGGCGCCGGAAGGCGCGCGAGTGGGCCGGACAGGGAGGTATGAGCGAATGAGGCGCGTCGTCGTCACGGGGATGGGCATCGTCTCCTCGATCGGGGACGACGTTCCCCAGGTGCTCGAGAGCCTGCGCCAGGGGCGCTCGGGCATCGTCTTCGCCGAGGACTACGCCCGGCTGAACTTCCGCTGCCGCGTCCACGGCGCCCCGCGCGTGGTGCCCGAGGAGAAGGTCGACCGGCGCGCCATGCGCTTCCACGCCCGCGGCACGGGCTGGAACCACGTCGCCATGGACGAGGCGATCGCCGATTCGGGGCTCGAGCCGGGCGAGATCTCCAACGAGCGCACCGGCATCATCATGGGCTCGGGCGGCCCCTCGACGCGCACCGTCGTCGAGGCCGCCGCGATCACCCAGGACAAGGGCCCCAAGCGCATCGGCCCCTTCGCGGTGCCCAAGTCGATGTCCTCGACCGCATCGGCCACGCTCGCGACCTGGTTCAAGATCAAGGGCGTGAACTACTCGATCTCGTCCGCCTGCGCGACCTCGAACCATTGCATCGGCAATGCCTACGAGACCATCGCCATGGGCCGCCAGGACGTGATCTTCGCCGGCGGCTGCGAGGACCTCGACTGGACGATGTCGAACCTGTTCGACGCCATGGGCGCGATGTCCTCGAAGTACAACGACCGCCCGGCGGTGGCCTCGCGCGCCTACGACGTCGATCGCGACGGCTTCGTCATCGCCGGCGGCGCGGGCGTGCTGGTGCTCGAGGAGTACGAGCACGCCCGCGCGCGCGGCGCCCGAATTCACGGCGAGATCGTCGGCTACGGCGCCACGTCCGACGGCTACGACATGGTCGCCCCCTCGGGCGAGGGCGCGGTGCGCTGCATGCGCCAAGCGCTCTCGACGGTGAAGGTGCCGGTCGACTACGTCAACCCGCACGCCACCTCGACGCCGGTCGGCGACGAGAAGGAGATCGAGGCGTTGCGCGAGGTCTTCGGCGTGGGGGACGCGTGCCCGCCGATCGCCGCCACCAAGTCGCTGACCGGCCATTCCCTCGGTGCCACCGGCGTGCAGGAGGCGATCTACTCGCTCCTGATGATGAACAACGACTTCATCTGCGCGTCGGCCAACATCGAGGAGCTCGACCCGTCCTTCGCCGACATGCCGATCGTGCGCGAGCGCCGCGACGGCGTCTCGCTCGGCTGCGTGCTCTCGAACTCGTTCGGGTTCGGCGGGACGAACGCGACGATCGTGATGAAGCGGCTGGAGGCGTGACGTCTCGCGGTGTCGGTGAACGCCATTGACGACGTGCCAGATCCTGCACGCCCCACACCCCCGGCCCCTCTCCACGAGGGAGAGGGGAGACCCGCGGGGCCGGCATCACGGGCGAACCCGTTATTCCGCCGGGTGAGAAGCGCCTCGCGAGCAACGTGCTCGACGCTCTCCCCTCTCCCTCGTGGAGAGGGGCGGGGGTGTGGGGCGATGGGTGAAGAGCGCGACGCCACCCTCACGCACCTCGACGATCCGAGAAGAACGACCAGGAGACCGACACGATGACCGGGCTGATGCAGGGCAAGCGAGGCCTGATCATGGGCGTCGCCAACGACCATTCGATCGCCTGGGGCATCGCGCGCACGCTCGCGGCGCACGGGGCCGAACTCGCCTTCACCTACCAGGGCGAGGCGCTCGGCCGGCGCGTGGGGCCCCTCGCGCAGTCGGTCGGCTCGGATCTCGCCATTCCCTGCGACGTCGAGAACGTCGCGACCGTCGACGCCGCCTTCGCGCGCCTCGACGAGGCCTGGGACGGCCGGCTCGACTTCGTCGTCCACGCGATCGGCTTCTCGGCGAAGGCCGAGCTCAAGGGGCGCTACATCGACGCCACGACGCGGGAGAACTTCTCGCGCACGATGGTGATCTCGGCCTTCTCCTTCACCGAGGTGGCCCAGCGCGCCGCGAAGCGCATGGGCCCGGGCGGCGCGCTCCTCACGCTGACCTACGGCGGCTCGAGCCGGGTGATGCCGAATTACAACGTCATGGGGTTGGCCAAGGCGGCGCTCGAGGCCTCGGTGCGCTATCTCGCCAACGACCTCGGGCCGGACGGCATCCGCGTCAACGCGCTGTCGCCCGGGCCGGTGCGCACGCTGGCGGGCGCCGGGATCGCCGACGCGCGGCTGATGTACGCCCACCAGGCGGCGAACGCGCCCCTGCGGCGCACGGTGAGCCTCGACGAGATCGGCGGCTCGGCGCTCTACCTGCTGTCGGATCTGTCCGGCGGGGTGACGGGCGAGATCCACCACGTCGATTCGGGTTACAACATCGTCTCGATGCCGCGCCCGGACGTGCTCAAGGCGCAGGACGACGCCGGCGTCACCGACGCCTGACACCACCCGTCGGCATCACCGCGGCGCGCGCTTGGCCAGGATGCGCTGGAGCGTGCGGCGGTGCATGTTCAGGCGTCGCGCCGTCTCGGAGACGTTGCGGCCGCACAGCTCGTAGACGCGCTGGATGTGCTCCCAGCGCACCCGGTCCGCGGACATCGGATTCTCCGGCGGCTCCGCACGGGCGCCGGGCTCGGCGCGCAGCGCCGCGTCGATCTCGTCCGCGTCGGCGGGCTTGGCGAGGTAGTCGAAGGCGCCCAGCTTCACGGCCGTGACGGCGGTGGCGATGTTGCCGTAGCCCGTCAGGACAACGCCCCTGGCGTCCGGCCGCTTCTCCTTGAGGCGGGTGATCACCTCCAGGCCGTTGCCGTCGCCCAGCCGCATGTCGATCACCGCGAAGGCCGGAGGGGCGCCGTCGACGGCGGCGATGCCGTCCGCGACGCTCTCGGCCACGCGCACGACGTAGCCGCGGCTCTCCATGGCGCGCGCGAGGCGCGTCGAGAAGGGGCGGTCGTCGTCGACGATGAGGAGGGACATGTCCTCCTCACGCGTCCGGGTCGGGGCCTCCAGGCTCTGCGCTTCGACCATCGTCCTCGTACTCCTGATTCGGCGGGCCGGACCGCGCCGTGGCAGCGCCCACCCTCGGCGCCTCCCGCGCGCCGCGTCCTCGCCCTTTACTCGACATGTAGGACGCCGCGCGGGGTTATCCAGCGCCGCACGGTCGGTCACGCTTTCGTGATGAGCGAATGCTTGACGACCCGGCTCAGCCGCCGGACTCGAACGCGGCGCGCGACCACGCCACCCGCGCGATCGCGCCGACCTCCGGGGCGCGGCCGTTGGTCAGGGTGAGCTGCGCGCCGGTGCGCTCGATCAGGGTCTTTGCGATGAAGACGCCGAGCCCATGGCCGGCGGCCTCCTCCTCCGGCCCGCGCTTGTCGTGGCCGCGGGTCGTGACGTAGGGCTCGCCGAGCCGCAGCAGCACCTCGGCGGGAAAGCCGGGGCCGTCGTCGCGAATCTCGATCCAGACCTGGCGATCGTCCCAGCCGGCCTCGACCACGACCTCGTCCTCGGCGAAGTCGACGGCGTTGTCGAGCAGGTTGGTGAGCCCGTAGACGAGCCCGGCGTTGCGCCGACCGCGCGGCGGCGGGCCCTCGCCGGCGCGGGCGACGCGGATCGCGACGCCGATGCCGCGCATCGGGTCGACGAGGTCCTCGACGAGGTGCATCAGCGTCATGCGCTCGAGGAACTCGCCGTCGGCCTCCTCGCCGCGGGAGGTGAGCTGGCCGAGGATGCCGCGGCAGCGCTCGACCTGCTCGCGCAGCAGCGTCACGTCCTCGGCGAGCTCGTCGTTGCCGGCCAGCCGCTTCGACAGCTCCTTGGCCACGAGGGCGATCGTCGCGAGAGGCGTGCCGAGCTCGTGGGCGGCGGCGGCGGCGAGGCCGTCGATCTGCGAGAGATGCTGCTCGCGGGCGAGCACGAGCTCGGTGGCCGCCAACGCCTGCGAGAGCTGGCGCGCCTCCTCCGCCACGCGCCAGGCGTAGACGCCGGTGAAGCCCGTGCCGAGCAGGATCGCCGCCCAGACGCCGACCACGTAGACGAAGGGCAGCTCCAGCACCTCGCCCTCGCGCCAGGGCAGCGGCAGGTGCGCGAAGCCGAGCGCGGTGGCGCAGGCGACGACGAGCGCGCCCAGCAGCAGCGTGCGCCTGGGCGTGAGCGCCGTCGCCGAGATCAGCACCGGGGCGAGGAAAAGGATCGCGAACGGGTTCTGCAACCCGCCCGTCAGGAACAGGAGGGCGGCGAGTTGGGCGACGTCGAAGGCGAGCAGGAATGTCGCCGCGTCGTCCGAGAGCCGGTGGCTCGCCGGGTAGCGCACCCGCAGAGCGAGATTGAGCCAGGCCGAGGCCGCGATCAGCACGAAGCAGGCGCCGAAGGGCAGGGAATAGCCGAGCCCGAAATGCACGCCCGCCACCGCCGCGCTCTGGCCGATCACGGCGAGCCAGCGCAGGCGCACGAGCGTGTCCAGGCGCAGGCGCCGCGCGCTTCCGGTCAGGCGATGGGGCTCGATGACGTTCACGTGGCCATAGGTAGCGTGAGGTGGGACGCTCGAACAGGCGGCTTCCGACGGAAGGTGATCCGTATCGCCACAGAGACGATGTGATGAGAGGTCCTATGTAGGAATGCGGTCGACCGATCGCCGCATTCCCGCCAGGATGGGGAACGGCCGGGGGCTCGGACGGGTTCGCGTCGCGCCCGGCCGCCGAGGTCGGCGCGACCCGAGACGTCGGGCGCCGTTCGCGAAAGGTTGGCTGACGATGGATCCCGCTTACTTCTGGTACGAAGCCGGTCACATGATGCTGGGCCCGGCCCGCGCGGCGACCGACGCGACGCGCATCGCCTTCAAGAATCCCGTCAACCCGCTCACGCACACGCCCTATGGCAAGGCGATGGCGGCGGGCTGCGAGCTGTTCGAGCGCGTCACCCGGCGCTACGGCAAGCCCGCCTTCCTGCTCGACGAGACCCGGGTCGACGGCGTGCCGACGCCGGTCTACGAGCGCGTGGCCTGGGAGCGGCCCTTCTGCCGCCTGCTGCATTTCGATCGCGCCATCGCCGATCCCGATCGTCCGTCGGACCCGAAGGTGCTGATGGTCGCGCCGATGTCGGGCCACTACGCAACGCTCCTGCGCGGCACGGTCGAGGCCTTCCTGCCCAATCACGAGGTCTACATCACCGACTGGGCGGACGCCCGCGAGGTGCCGCTCGTCGAGGGCGCCTTCGACCTCGATACCTACATCGACTACGTCGTCCAGATGTGCCGCCTGCTCGGCCCGGACGTGCACGTCATGGCCGTGTGCCAGCCGGCGGTCCCGGTGCTCGCCGCGATCGCGCTGATGGAAGCCGCCGACGATCCCTGCATCCCGCGCTCGATGACGCTGATGGGCGGGCCGATCGACACGCGCCGCTCGCCCACCGCCGTCAACCTGGTGGCCCAGGAGCGCGGCACGGACTGGTTCAGGCGCAACTGCATCGTCAAGGTGCCGCCGCCGAACCTCGGCCTGTGGCGCGACGTGTACCCGGGCTTCTATCAGCTCTCCGGCTTCATGGCGATGAACCTCGACCGGCACATCTCCGCGCATTGGGAGATGTTCAACCACCTCGTCGAGGAGGACGGCGATTCCGCCGAGAAGCACCGCGAATTCTACGACGAGTACCTCGCCGTGATGGACCTCACGGCGGAGTTCTATCTCCAGACCGTCGAGACCGTGTTCGTGGCGCACGCGCTGCCGAAGGGCGAGATGACCCACCGCGGGCGCCCGGTCGACCCCTCCGCCATCCGGCGCTGCGCCATCATGGCCGTCGAGGGCGAGCGCGACGACATCTCCGGCGTCGGCCAGACGCTGGCGGCGCTCGAGCTGACGCCGAACCTCCCGGACGACCGCAAGCTCTACCACCTCCAGGAGCGCGTCGGGCACTACGGCGTCTTCAACGGCTCACGCTTCCGCGCCGAGGTGGCGCCGCGCATCGGCGCCTTCATGCGCGCGCAGGGGGCGAAGGCGCGCGAGGAGGCGCACGGCCAGCGCCGCCGCGGTCCCCGCGCGGTCGCGGGCTGACCGCGCCCGCATGAACGAGGACACGGACGTGCCGCCGCCCGGCGCGCTGGTCGCCCCGGCGGCCGCGCGCAACCGCGCCCCCATCCTGTCGGTTCTGCGCCGTGTCCTTCCGGAAACCGGCGTCGTGCTGGAGGTCGCGAGCGGGACGGGCGAGCACGCCGTGCACATGGCCCGCGCGCTGCCGGGCCTCGCGTGGGTGCCGAGCGATCCGGACCCGCAGGCGCGGGCGAGCGTCGCCGCTTGGCGCGCCCATGCGGGCCTCGCCAACCTCGCACCGCCGATCGCGCTCGACGCGGCAGCCCCGGACTGGCCGGTGGTGCAGGCGGACGCCATCGTGTCGATCAACATGATCCACATCGCGCCGTGGGAGGCGGGGCTCGGGCTGATGGCCGGCGCCGGACGGCTGCTGCCGCCCGGCGGGCCGCTGGTTCTCTACGGCCCCTTCAACGTGGAGGGCCGCTTCACGGCCCCGTCCAACGCGCAGTTCGACGCCTCGCTGAAGGCGCGCGACTCGCGCTGGGGCATCCGCGACGTCGCCGACGTCGCCGCGGCCGCCGCGGCGCGGGGGCTGTCGTTCGGCGAGCGGATCGACATGCCGGCGAACAACATGATCCTCGTCTTCCGCCGCACCCCGTGAGGCCCGTCAATTCGGGTTCGCCGTCGGCAGCGGGTTGCCCTCGCTCGCCGGGGAGTTGACGGCGGGTGTCTCGGTCGGCGTCGCCGAATCCGGCGACGTCTCCCACGCCCAGAAGATGTAGACGAGGAAGGCCAGCGTCGCGAGCGCCATGGAGATGACGAGGATCGCGAGGACGGGCCGGCCACGCCAGCCCTGGCGCGCGCGCACGTCGTCGACTTTGCGGTCCATCGGGTACCCTTTCGTATCGGTAACGTCGACGGCGCGCCGCGTGACGCGGGGCCGTCGGGACACGAAGGGAGAACGCGGCGCGAGGCGCGGCCGTTCCGCGCCGCCGAGCACGGCGGCGGGACCATGAGGATCGGTGTGGCTCAGCCGCGCGCCTCGTCGCCGGAGGCGAGGATCGCCTCGACGAGTTCCTGCACCGCGAGCGCCTCGGAGAGCGCGGCGAGGCCGTGCGGCGCGCCGCGGGCCATGGCGGCGACCTTCTCCAGTTGGCGCGCGAGGGTGATCGGGCGCGCCTCCTCCTGGGGCAGCGCGCCCTCGGCCTCCCGCCAGGCGCCGTCGACGAGGCGCTCGGCGATCGACCAGTCGCGCAGCCGGATCGTGCCGTTCTCGCCGTGGAGCGTGAAGGCGTTGGTGTCGGCCTTCTCGGTCTCGCCGACGCGCCCGACGACGCGCACCGGCAGGGTGCCGCAGGTCAGCTCCGCCGCGACGGCTCGCTCGCTGGCGCCGTCGACGGGGTAGCGCACGCTCGCGGGCCCGAGGGTGGCGGGGCCGAGCAGGCGCCCGGCCAGGAACAGGAAGTGGGAGAGCACCTCGCGGGTGAAGCCGCCCTGCAGGCGCCGGTCGAGCCAGGCGGCGGCGTCCTCCTGCCAGGGGCGCGGCCAGGCCGCGAAGCCGACCTCGATGTCCGCCTCGCGCAGCGCACCGAGCGTGCCGTCCGCCATCCAGGCCTCGATCCGGTCGACGGCGGGGGAGGAGGCGAACGGGAAGTTCACCGCCGCCCGCATGCCGGCCGCGTCCGCGTCGCGCACGAACGCGCGGGCCTGCGCCACGTCCACCGCGAGCGGCTTCTCGCAGAACAGTGCCTTGCCGGCGGCGAGGGCGGCGCGGGCGTGGTCGAGATGCGAGGCGGGCGGGGCCGCCACGTAGACGCAGTCGCACGTCTCGATCAGCGGGGCGACGCCGTCGAACCGGGCGATCTCGGGGAAGCCCTCGGCGAGGCGCGCCATCGCCGCCGGCGAGGGGTCCCACACGCCGCACACGCGCACCGACGCCGCGCCCGGCCCGAGCGCCGCCCGCAGCAGCCGCTCGCCCATGATGCCGTAGCCGATGATGCCGATCCCGATGCCGTCGCCGCGATCCATTGACCGTCCCGATGATGATGAAGCTCGCGCCTGATTGCCATGGCGCCCCCGTTTCGCCAAGTGGCGAAAACGCGACAGCCCGGGACGCACGGCCCGGACAGGATGCGGCGCTCGGCCCCTGGACACGGGCGGCACCGGGAACGACACTCCGGCCCTCGCGACGGGCGAGACGAGGGGCGAGACGAGGCGAAGGACGCACATGCGCGAGACAGCACCCCCGGCGACGCCGCAGACGGGCGCGCGCGATCCCGCGGACGCCGCGACGGCGCGTCGCGCTCCGCGGCCGCGCCCGCGCGGGCGGCCGCTCGACGAGGCCGCGCTCGACGAGGTGCGCGCGCTGCTCGGGGCCATGCCGCGCCGGCGCGACCTGCTCATCGAGGCGCTCCATCGGCTCCAGGACGGCGTCGGGCACCTCGCGGCGCGCCACCTGAAGGCGCTCGCCGAAGAGTTCCGCATCCCCGAGGCGGAGGTCCACGAGGTCGCGAGTTTCTACCACCACTTCGACATCGTGAAGGAGGGCGAAACCCCGCCGCCGCCGCTCACCATCCGCGTCTGCGACGGCGTCGCCTGCATGATGGCGGGCGCCGAGCGGCTGCGATCGGCGCTCGCCGAGGGCGTGGACCCCGGCGCGATCCGCGTGCTCGCCGCGCCCTGCATCGGGCGCTGCGCCGGTGCGCCGGCGGTCCACGTCGGCACGCGCGCGATCGAGCGGGCGACGCTCGATGCCGTGCTCGAAGCGGCGCGCGCGGGGGACACGGTGGAGCCCGTCCCCGCGGGCGCGATCGGGCTCGCGGCCTACCGGGCCGAGGGCGGCTATCGCCTGCTCGAGGAATGCCTGTCGGGCGCGCGCGACCCGGAGAGCCTGGTTTCGCTCCTCTCCGACGCTGGCCTGCGCGGGCTCGGCGGCGCGGGCTTCCCGGCGGGGCGCAAGTGGGCGATCGTGCGCGGCTTCCCCGGCCCGCGCCTGATGACGGTGAACGCCGACGAGGGCGAGCCCGGCACCTTCAAGGACCGCTTCCACCTGGAGCGCGACCCGCACCGCTTCCTCGAAGGCGCCCTCGTCGCGGCCTTCGCGGTGGAGGCGACGCGGCTCTACGTCTACCTGCGCGACGAGTACGCCGGCGTGCGTGCGCTGCTCGAGCGTGAGATCGCCGCGGTGAAGGCGGCGGGGCTCGACCGGCACGCGCCGATCGAGATCCGGCGCGGGGCGGGCGCCTACATCTGCGGCGAGGAGAGCGCGATGCTCGAATCGATCGAGGGCAAGCGCGGGCTCCCGCGCCACCGCCCGCCTTACATCGCCGAGCGCGGCTTGTTCGGCCGCCCGACGCTCAACCACAATGTCGAGACCCTGTTCTGGATCCGCGACGTGGTCGAGAAGGGCCCGGCCTGGTTCGCGGGGCTGGGCCGGCGCGGTCACGAGGGCCTGCGCTCGTTCTCGGTGTCCGGGCGCGTACGCGACCCCGGCGTCAAGCTCGCGCCGGCCGGCATCACCTGCCGGGAGCTGATCGAGGAGTTCTGCGGCGGCATGGCGGAGGGGCACGCGCTCGCGGGCTATCTCCCCGGCGGGGCATCGGGGGGTATCCTGCCGGCGCGGATGGCGGACCTGCCGCTCGACTTCGGCATGCTCGAGCCGCACAAGGCCTTCGTCGGCTCGCATGCCGTCGTCGTCCTGTCGGACGAGGACGACGTGCGCGCCATCGCGCTCGACCTGGTGCGCTTCTTCCGCCACGAATCGTGCGGGCAATGCACGCCCTGCCGCACCGGCACGCAGAAGCTGGAGGCGCTCCTCGCCGCCGGGCGCTGGGACCTGCATCTGCTGGGCGATCTCGAGCAGGTGATGCGCGACGCCTCGATCTGCGGGCTCGGCCAGGCGGCGGCGAACCCGGTGGCGAGCGTGCTGAACTACTTCGCGGAGGAAACGTGCTGAGCCGGCGCAGCCTCGCGGTCTTCCCGCGGCGCATCGGGCGCGCCGGCGAGCAGGCGCGCGAGCACGACGTCCCACGCGAGCGTCTCGCGCCGGGCCTGGACGCATGCCGCGTCGGCGTCCGAGGGCAGGCAGGCGCGCACGGTCTCACCGCGCTCCGAGACGATCATCGGCGTCGTGCGGTGCGGGCGAAGCCGTGTCTCGGCGCGGTGGACGCAGGCCCGCTCGGCGCACAGACGCCCGCCGGAGAGACGGTCGAGCACGAGCTCGGGGATCGCCCAGGCCGGCAGGACGCCCGTCGCCACGGGGACGCCCGCGTCGAGCACGACGAGGGGCGTCTGCATCATGCCGGGCTCCCCCGTCGGCCCCGCGACGAGACCGTTCTGGACGCGCCCGCTGGTGCGATAGGGCGCGTGATCGGCGCCGAGCGGCGGGGCGTGGTCGCCGAGGACGACGACGATCGCGTCCGGGTCGTGGGTCGCGAGCCAGGCGAGGTGATCCGCGATCGCGACGAAGCTCCAGTGCGCGGCGTTGACCCAGTCGTGCACGATCGGCACGTGCGGCGAGACGGCGACGACGTCGGGGCGCGTCGCGCGGTCGCGCGCGAAGGGGTAGTGGCCGGCGTTGACGAAGGTGTAGTCGAGGAAGGGGCGGCCCTGCGCGAGCCGTGCGGCGATGCGGCCGCGGGCATGGGCGAGGGTCGCCTCCGCGGACAGCCAGAGGCCGTCGACGTCGGTCCCGCCCGTGAAGTCGCGGTCGAACTCGGCGCGCGCGAAGCCGGCGTGGCCATAGGCCGTCTGCGCGCTGAAGAAGGCCGGGTGGCTGGGCACGCGGCCCTCGGTGTGGAAGCCCCGCTCGGCCAGGAGCCGCGGCAGGCAGGGCAGCGGCCCCGCGATCGCGTTGAAGACGAGGCCGGACCCGTGCGTCACGGCCGGGAGGCCGCACAGCACCTCGAACTCGGTGTTGGAGGATCGATTGCCGAACACGGGCACGAGCGCGCGATCGCGCCCGCCGCGCGCGCGCCAGGCGTCGAGGACCGGCGGCGCGGGGTCCGGGTCGCGCGCGTAGCCGGCGAGCCAGGCGGGGTCGAGGAGGCTCTCGGCGACGACGACGTGGACGTTGCGCGCGGCGAGCGGCGGCAGCGCGTGCACGCCGACCGGCCGCGGCAGATCGGCCGTGTCGAGGCCCTCGGCGGCGGCGAGGACGTGGGCGCGCTGCGCCTCCTCGACGAAGCGCGTCGTGGCCTGCAGCCAATGGCCGTAGACCGGGAGGCGGAACTCCGGCAGCGGCAGGAGCCGGGCGACCCCGTCCGCCGCGCGCGGGCTCTCGGCCGCGGCGCCGAGGGCGAGGAGGGCGAGGGCCGGCAGGGCGAAGCCTCCCGCGGCCTCGCGCGGCGTCGGCCGGCGCAGGTTCGTGGCGAAGGCGAGAACGAGGCCGCCGAGCGCGAGCGCGACGGCGGCGACGCCCCAGGCGGGGAGCGTGCGGGCGGCATCGACGACGAGGCGCGCGTCGCCGAGCGCGGCGGTGTCGCCGAGAGCGACGAGCTTCGCGCTCGACGCCGCGAGCGGCGCCGCCGCCAGCGCCGCGCAGACGCACGCCGCGCCCCTGGACGGGCGCTGGAGGGTGACGAGCGCGGCGCACAGGACGAGGGTCACGCAGGCGTCCAAGACGAAGCCGGCGACCACCGCGCGCGCCGGCATCGACCCGATCATCGGGGGCAGGGCGACCGCGGCCGCCGCGGCGAGGGCGAGGAGGAGCGCGAGCACCGCGCTCTCTCGCGCCGCGCTTTCTCGCGCCGCACGTGCGGGCGCTCGGCCGGCGTCTCGCGTCTCGCTCGGGGTCGCAGGGGACATCGGGTGCTCCGGATCGGACCCCGCCTCGCTACCACGGGTGCCTTAACCCCCCGTTCCCGGCCGCCGGCACCTCTCAGGGAGACCGCCCGATGACCATCCGCTTCACGCTCGACGGCCGCGCGGTGGCGGCGCGGGAGGGCGAGACGATCTGGGAGGTCGCCCACCGCGAGGGCACCACGATCCCGCACCTGTGCCACCGCCCCGAGCCCGGCTACCGCCCCGACGGGAACTGCCGCGCCTGCATGGTCGAGATCGAGGGCGAGCGCGTGCTCGCCGCCTCCTGCATCCGCCCGTCGGCGGAGGGGATGGTGGTGCGCACCGCCTCCGAGCGGGCGCGCACTGCCCGCAAGCTCGTCATGGAGCTCCTGGTCGCCGATCAGCCGCCCCGGGAGCTGGCCCACGACGCCGCCTCCCCGCTCTGGCGCTTCGCCGACGCGCAGGGCGTGACGTATGCGCGCTTCCCCGGGCGGGACCGTCCGGCGGCGCCGGATCTCTCCCACCCGGCGATGGCGGTGAACCTCGACGCGTGCATCTCCTGCACGCTGTGCGCCCGCGCCTGCCGCGAGGTGCAGGTCAACGACGTGATCGGCATGGCCTATCGCGGCGACCACCACCGCCCGGTCTTCGATCTCGACGACCCGATGGGCGTCTCGACCTGCGTCGCCTGCGGCGAATGCGTTCAGGCCTGCCCGACGGGCGCGCTGATGCCGGCCTCCATCGTCGATCGCGAGACGCAGGTCGGCACCCGCGGGGCGGACGAGACGGTGGATTCGGTCTGCCCCTATTGCGGGGTGGGCTGCCAGATCTCCTACAAGCTGCGCGACGGCAAGATCGCCTACGTCGAGGGTCGCGACGGGCCGGCCAACGAGAGCCGGCTGTGCGTCAAGGGCCGCTTCGGCTTCGACTACGTGGCGAGCCCACAGCGGCTGACCGTGCCGCTGATCCGCCGCGCGGGCGCGCCCAAGGGCCTGAACGTCGACCCGGCGAACCCGCTCACGCACTTCCGCGAGGCGACCTGGGAGGAGGCGCTCGACGCCGCGGCCGGCGGCCTCGCCCGCATCCGCGACGCGCACGGGGGCCGCGCCATCGCCGGCTTCGGCTCCGCCAAGGGCTCGAACGAGGAGGCCTACCTCGTCCAGAAGCTGATCCGCCAGGCCTTCGGCCACAACAACGTCGACCATTGCACGCGGCTCTGCCACGCCTCCTCGGTGGCCGCACTGATGGAGGGCATCGGCTCGGGCGCCGTCACCGCGCCGTTCAACGACGCGCTTCTGGCCGACGTCGTCGTCGTCATCGGCGCGAACCCGACCGAGAACCATCCCGTCGCCGCCACCTACTTCAAGCAGGCGGTGAAGCGCGGCGCGAAGCTCGTGGTGATGGACCCGCGCGGCAACACGCTGATGATGCGTCACGCGACCCATCGCTTGCGCTTCCGCCCGGGCTCCGACGTGGCGCTGCTCAACGCCATGATGCACGTCATCGTGACGGAGAACCTCGTCGACCACGCCTACGTCGCGACCCACACCGAGGGGTACGCGCGCCTCGCGGAGCATCTCGCCGCCTATGCGCCCGAAGCGATGGCCGAGCGCTGCGGGGTCGACGCGGGCACGATCCGGGAGGTCGCGCGGCTCTACGCGCGCGCCGATCGGGCGATGATCTTCTGGGGCATGGGCGTCTCGCAGCACACCCACGGCACCGACAACGCCCGCTGCCTGATCTCGCTCGCCCTGATGACCGGCCAGGTCGGGCGTCCGGGCACGGGGCTCCATCCCCTGCGCGGGCAGAACAACGTCCAGGGCGCCTCCGACGCCGGCCTGATCCCGATGGTGCTGCCGGACTACGCGCGGGTGGGCGATCCCGCGCAGCGCGCGCGCTTCGAGGCGGCCTGGGGCTTTACCGTGTCGCCGCAGCCGGGCCTGACCGTCACCGAGATCATGGACTCGATCCACGCGGGCGACATCCGCGCGCTCTACGTGATGGGCGAGAACCCGGCGATGTCCGACCCGGACGTCGCCCACGCCCGCGACGCGCTGGCCGAGCTCGAGCACTGCGTCGTCCAGGACATCTTCCTCACCGAGACCGCGATGTACGCCGACGTCGTGCTCCCCGCCTCCGCCTGGCCGGAGAAGACGGGCACGGTGACGAACACCAATCGGCAGGTCCAGATGGGACGCCCGGCGCTGCCGCCTCCCGGGCAGGCGCGGGAGGACCTCGCGATCCTCGTCGATCTCGGCCGCCGGCTCGGCCTGCCGTGGGACTACGCGCATCCGCGGGAGGTCTTCGCCGAGATGGCCGCGGTGATGCCGTCCCTCGCCAACATCACCTGGGAGCGGCTGGAGCGCGAGGGCGCCGTCACCTACCCGTGCCCCGCGCCGGACGCGCCGGGCCATGCGGTCGTGTTCGGCGACGCCTTCCCGCGCGCCGGCGGCAGGGCGCTGTTCGTGCCCGCCGGCCTGCGCGATCCCGACGAGACACCCGACGACGCCTTCCCGATGGTGCTCACCACCGGCCGGCAGCTGGAGCACTGGCACACCGGCGCGATGACGCGGCGCGCCGGCATCCTCGACGCGCTGGAGCCCGCGCCGACCGCGAGCCTCAACCCGCGCACGCTCGCCCGCCTCGGCCTCGCCGCCGGCGCGCCGATCCGCGTCGAGACGCGCCGCGGCGCGATCACGCTCGCCGCCCGCGCGGACGCGGCGCTCCAGGAGGACATGGTCTTCGTGCCGTTCGCCTACGTGGAGGCGGCGGCGAACCTGCTCACCAACCCGGCGATCGACCCCGACGGCAAGATCCCCGAGTTCAAGTACTGCGCGGCCCGCGTCGTCGCGGGCTGATCCCCCGCCGCGGGGGGCGCTTGCGCCCACCCCGCGCCGCGGGCACGCTCCGGGCACGAGGAGCACGCGCCATGACATCGTCCACGACCCCCGACCCGATACCCGCCATCGCACCCTTCGCCTTCGCCACCACCCCCTCCATCGTCTTCGGCGCGGGCGCGATCGCCCGGATCGGCGCGCTCGCCGCCGGCCGGCTCGGGCCACGCGTGCTCGTCGTCAGCGACGCCGGGCTCGTCGCGGCCGGCCTCGTCGCGCCGGCCCTCGCGGCGCTGGAGGCGGCGGGGAGCGCAACGGCCCTGTTCACGGACGTCGTCGCCGACCCGCCGGAGCGCGTCGTCGAAGCCGCCGCCGCGGCGGCGCGGGCGCACGGCGCCACGGGCGTCGTGGGGCTCGGCGGCGGCTCGTCCCTCGACGTGGCGAAGCTCGCCGCGCTGCTCGCCGGCTCCGGCGAGCCGCTCGCGGGCGCATACGGCGTCGGCAACGCGAAGGGCCCGCGCCTGCCGCTCCTCCTCGCGCCCACCACCGCCGGCACCGGATCGGAGGTCACGCCGATCTCCATCGTCACCACCGGCGCCCACACCAAGATGGGCGTGGTCTCCCCCGTCCTCCTGCCCGACGTCGCGCTGCTCGATCCGGATCTGACGCGCGGCCTCCCCGCCCCCGTCACCGCGGCGACGGGCGTCGACGCCATGGTCCACGCGATCGAGGCCTTCACCTCCGCCTCCGCCAACGCCAACCCGGTCTCGCAGGCTCTGGCGCGGGAGGCGCTGCGGCTCCTGGGCGGCGCGATCGCGCGGGCCTGCCGGGACGGCGCGGACGGCGCGGCGCGCGGGGCGATGCTGCTCGGCTCGATGCTCGCGGGCCAGGCCTTCGCCAATTCCCCCGTCGCCGCCGTCCACGCGCTGGCCTACCCGCTCGGCGGGCGCTTCGGCATCCCCCACGGCCTCTCGAACGCCCTCGTCCTCACGCGGGTGATGCGCTTCAACCTCCCCGCCGCGCGCGAGGCGTATGCGACGCTCGGCCCCTGCACCTTCCCCGACTGCCCGCCCGACGCGGAGGCCTTCATCGCCCGGCTCGAGGAACTGTGCGCGCAGATCGGCCTCGCTCGGCGCCTGCGCGACGTCGGCGTGTCGGAGGACGCGCTGGAGATGCTCGCGGACGACGCGATGGGCCAGACGCGGCTGCTCGTGAACAACCCGCGGGAGGTGGGGCGGGCGGACGCGCTCGCGATCTACCGGGCGGCGTGGTAGGTGTGCCGCCCAAGCATCCTACACTGCTCGGCACACCCGAATCACCCCGCACCCCTCCCGGCCGATGCCCCTCGCCGACGCCCACCCCGCCGACCCGTCCGGCCCGCGCCCGCGCGTGGGCGCGGTGCGGCGGCTCGATCCGGTGCTCGTCGACCGCATCGCCGCCGGCGAGGTGGTGGAGCGGCCCGCCGCCGCGGTGAAGGAGCTCGTCGAGAACGCCATCGACGCCGGCGCGACGGCGATCGCGGTCGAGATCGAAGCCGGCGGGCGCCGGCTGATCCGCGTCGTCGACGACGGGCGCGGCATGTCCGCCGAGGACCTCGCGCTCTCGGTCGAGCGCCACGCCACCTCGAAACTGCCGGACGGCGACCTCTCGGCCATCGGCACGCTGGGCTTCCGCGGCGAGGCGCTGCCGTCCATCGGGGCGGTGAGCCGGCTCACCATCACCACCCGAACCCGCGACGCCGAGACCGGCCTCGCCCTCGTCGTCGACGCCGGCGCCAAGGGCGAGATCCGCCCCGCGGCGGCGCGACCGGGCACCCGGGTCGAGGTGGCGGACCTGTTCCACGCGACGCCCGCGCGGCTCAAGTTCCTGAAGTCGGACCGCGCCGAGGCGCTCGCCGTCTCGGAGGTGGTCAAGCGCCTCGCGGTGGCGCATCCGCGGATCCGCTTCTCGCTCTCGGGGGACGGCGTCGGCGCGCTCTCCTGCCCGCCGGAGGAGCCGGGCCCGGAGGGGCTCGCGCGTCGGCTCGCGCGGGTGATCGGGCGCGACTTTCCCGAGAACGCCGCCCCCGTCGACGCCGCCCGCGAGGGCTTCTCGCTCGCCGGCCACGTCGGCCTGCCGACCTACCACCGCGGCACCGGCGGGGCGATCCACTTCGTCGTCAACGGCCGCCCGGTGCGCGACAAGCTCCTGCTCGGCGCCGTGCGCGGCGCCTATGCCGACGTCATGGCGTCGGACCGCCACCCGGCGCTCGCGCTGTTCATCGCCTGCGACCCGCGCATGGTCGACGTCAACGTCCACCCGGCCAAGACCGAGGTGCGCTTCCGCGATCCCGGTCTCGTGCGGGCGCTCGTGGTCTCGGCGATCCGCGACGCACTGGCGCGGGCGGGCCACCGCGCCTCGACGACGCTCGGGGGCGAGGCGCTCGCCGCCCTGCGCACGCATACCGGCGCGAGCGCCTATGCCCGCCATGCCCCGGGCCCGGTGCGCCCGCAGCCGATCGCGCGCTCCTGGCAGGCCCCGCACGGGCACGGCGACGGAGGGTTCGCGGAAGACCGCCAGGCGGCCTACGGCGCCGGCACACAGCCCGGCTTCGGCTTCGCCCCCTCGGCGGACACACGCGCGGCCGCGCACCCCGACGCGCCGCCCGCCGGCGGCCCCGACGCGCCGGAACGCGTGGACCACCCGCTCGGCGCCGCCCGCGCGCAGCTGCACGAGACCTACATCCTCGCCCAGACCCGCGACGGCATCGTCCTCGTCGACATGCACGCCGCGCACGAGCGGCTCGTCTACGAGCGGCTCAAGCGCGAGCGCGCCGGCGCGGGCGGCGTGGCTGGGGGCGTGGCTGGCGGCGGCATCGCCCGCCAGATGCTGCTCGTCCCCGAGATCGTCGAGCTCGACGCCGACGACGCGGTGCGCCTCGCCGAGGCGGCGCCGGCGCTGGAGGCGCTGGGCCTCGTGCTCGAGGGCTTCGGTTCGGGCGCCGTGTGCGTGCGCGAGACCCCCGCCGCGCTCGGGCGCCCCGACGTCCGTGCGCTGGTGCGCGACCTCGCGGACGCGCTCGCCGAGGGCGATGACGCGGGCGACGGCGTCGCCGGCACGGACCTCCTCGCGCGCCGCCGCGACGCGCTCCTCTCGCGGATGGCTTGCCACGGCTCGATCCGCGCCGGCCGGCGCCTCAAGCCCGAGGAGATGGACGCGCTGCTGCGCGAGATGGAGGCGACGCCCCTCTCCGGCCAGTGCAATCACGGCCGCCCCACCTTCGTGTCGCTGAGCCTCGCGGACATCGAGAAGTTGTTCGGGCGGCGGTGAGGGCGTTCCGGCCGCTCGCGCGCGTGCTCACTCGAACAAGGCGTGCGCCAGCCGGCGCGCCTCCGCGCGCTCGGCGGCGTCGAGGCGGCGCTCGACCGCCTCGCGGGAGGCGACCGCGGTCTCGCGCAGCGCGGCTTCCGCGGCCGGCAGGCTCGCCGCGGCGACGTTGAGCCAGGCGTGGGCCCGCACGGGGTCTTCGGGCACGCCGCGCCCCTCGGCGTAGAGGAGGCCGAGGCGCAGCTGCGCCGTCGGGTCCCGCGCCTGCGCCGCACGGCGGTACCAGTGGGCCGCGTCGACGTCGCTCGCGGGGACGCCCTCACCGGTGGCGTGGAGCTCGGCGAGCCGGGTCGCGGCCTCGGCCGCGCCGGCCGCTTCGCCCGCGTCGACGGCGTGATGGTAGGCGTCGCGGGCCGCCCGCCAGTCCTCCGCGGCGCCGGTGTGGAGGGCCTCCGCCTCGAGCAGGCGCGCCAGCGGTAGCAGCGCTGCGACGTCCCCCGCCTCCGCGGCCCGGGCATAGAGCGCGCGGGCGCGCGCAGCGTCGCGCACGACGCCGAGCCCGTCCGCGTAGAGGCGCGCGAGGCGGCGTGTGGCGGGCGCGTCGCCTTCGTCGGAGAGCGGTGCGAGCACCGCCGCCGCGCGCGCGTAGTCCCCGGCGTCGTAAGCCGCGAAGGCCGCGACGCGGGCGTCGAGCCGCGCCGCCGCGCGACGCTCCTCGGCGCGTTGCAGGACGAGCACGGCGGCGACGACCGCCACCAGCGCCGCGATGACGATGATGCGCCGCCGACTCGCCTTCAACCCTGCCCCCGCCCGATCCGAGATTGGTCGGTGAACCGGCTAGCAGCGTGCCCGGTTGAATGCAACAGGCAAGCTTAAACTACCTAGAGGCGCATCTTCGGCTCGGCGGCAGGCGGCGCTGCTCACGCCGCGTGCGCGTCCTTCGCGAACGTCACCGGGATCGTCAGGTAGTGCACGCCGTTGGCTTCCTTGGCCGGGAAGCGGCCGGCGCGGATGTTCACCTGGATCGACGGCAGCAGCAGCGTCGGGGCCGCGAGCGTGGCGTCGCGGGCGGTACGCATGGCGACGAATTCCTCCTCGCTCACGCCCTCGTGCACGTGCTTGTTGGCGCGCCGCTGCTCCGCGACGGTGGTCTCCCACGCGTAGGTGTCGCGGCCGGGCGCCTTGTAGTCGTGACACATGAACAGCCGGGTCTCCGGCGGCAGCGCCAGCAGGCGCTGGATCGAGGCGAAGAGCTTGCGCGCGTCGCCGCCGGGGAAGTCCGCCCGCGCGGTGCCGAAATCGGGCATGAACAGCGTGTCGCCGACGAAGACCGCGTCGGCGATCCGGATCGCGATGTCGGCGGGCGTGTGGCCCGGCACGTAGAGCACCTCGGCCTCGAGGTCCCCGATGCGGAACCGCTCGCCGTCGGCGAAGAGATGGTCGAAGTCCGAGCCGTCGGTCTTCAGATCGGTGGCGTTGAACACCGGGCGGAAGATGCGCTGCACCTCCTTGATGTGCTCGCCGATGCCGATTCGCGCGCCGGTCTTGGCCTTGATGTAGGGAGCCCCCGAGAGGTGGTCGGCGTGCGCGTGGGTCTCGAGCGCCCAGACGACGTCGAGCCCCGCCTCGGCCGCGGCGGCGAGGATCGTCTCGACGGAATCGGTCGTGACCGTGCCGGCCTTGTGGTCGTAATCGAGCACCGGATCGATGACGGCGGCCTTCCTGGTGACCGGGTCGGAGACGAGATAGCTCACCGTGTTGGTGGGCTCGTCGAAGAAGGCGCGGATGACGGGCTCGGGCATTGCGGATCTCCCTTGCGTGCTCGGTTCGGACGGCGGGGCGCGGTCGCCGGGACGGACGCCCCTCGCTTCGAGCGGATTTAATATCATGATTTTCTAATTTAGCAATAGCTTGAAAAATGGGCGCCGATGGCGTATCTCCGATGGCGTATCTCCACGACATCGCCCGCAACCGCCGCCGCGGCGCCCGCGGCGCGGTCCGCCGTTGATCCGGGGCGTCGGTGTCGCCATCCTTCCGGGACGCGGTGCGCGAGGCGCGCGGCGCGTGAGACCACACGGGACGAGACCACACGGGAGACGACGCACCATGACCGCAGACATCCGCCGCCTGACGCCCGAGATCGCCGTCGCCCCTCAGATCGCGATCGAGGACCTCGCGGGGCTGAAGGAGGCCGGCTTCCGCACCGTGATCAACAACCGCCCCGACGGCGAGACCCCGGACCAGCCGCCGAGCGCGCGGATGGAGGCGGAGGCCCGCCGCCTCGGCCTCGACTATCGCCACGTCCCGGTCGTCTCCGGCGCGATGACGATGGACGACGTCGCCGCCTTCGACGCGGTCCTCGCCGAGACGGATGCACCCGTCCTCGCCTATTGCCGCTCCGGCACGCGCTCGGCCACCCTGTGGGCCTTCACCCAGGCCGGCGTGCGCGGCCCCGACGAGATCCTCTCGATCGCGCAGGGCGCCGGCTACGACCTCTCGGGCCTGCGGCCCTATCTCGACCGAGGCTGACCCGCGATGGACGCCACCCCGCTCCTCTCCGATGGGTCGGACGCGCACGCGGCCACTTGCCCGAACCCCGCCGCGCCGCCATGTTGCGGACGTATCATGGAGGGTGTCACCGGGGTGGCGACGACGGACGATCTCAGCGCGCTCGCGCCGAAGGCGGAGGAGGTGGCGGAGCTGCTCTCCGCGCTGGCGCATTCGAAGCGGCTCATGGCCATGTGCCGGATGATGGACGAGGAGGTCTCGGTGGGCGTGCTGGCGGAGGCCGTCGGGCTCGGCCAGTCGGCGCTCTCGCAGCACCTGTCCAAGCTGCGGGCGCTCGGCCTCGTCACCACGCGCCGCGACGGCCAGACGATCTACTACCGTCTCGCCTCGCCGGAGGCGCGCGAGCTGATCGGCACGCTGTATCGGCTCTACTGCACCTGAGCCGGGCGGCTTTCGCGTTGACGGGGCGGGCGCGGGCGCGGATCGTGCGCGCCCTGGAGGCGGAGCCACCGCCCCCCGGAGGGATCGAGACCATGCGCGACCGCACGAACATCCTCCTCGCCATCGCCGCGAGGGCGCCCGTCATCCCCGTCGTCACGATCGAGGACCCGAGCCTCGCGCCCGCGCTCGCCGCGACGCTCGTCGAGGCGGGCCTGCCGGTCGTCGAGGTGACGCTGCGCACGCCCCGGGCGCTGGACGCCATCCGCGCCATCGCGCGGCACGCGCCGGAGGCGGTCGTGCTCGCCGGCACGATCGTGACGCCGAGCCAGATCGGCGAGGCGATCGACGCCGGTGCGGCCGCGCTCGTCACCCCCGGCACGTCCCCCGGGCTGGCGGACGCGCTCGCGGCGGCGCCGATCCCCGCGATGCCGGGCTGCGCCACCGTGTCGGAGGCGATGGCGCTGCACGAGCGCGGGTTCGATCTCCTCAAGCTCTTCCCGGCGGCGGCCTCGGGCGGCCCGGCCTGGCTCAAGGGCATCGCGGGGCCGCTGCCGGGGCTGCGCTTCTGCCCGACGGGCGGCATCGACGCGCAGAGCGCGCCGGCCTACCTCGCTTGCCCGAACGTCGCCTGCGTCGGCGGGACCTGGGTCACGCCGGCCACGCTCGTCGCGGCGGGCGACCTCGCCGCGATCGGTCGGCTCGCCCGCGCGGCCGCGGCCCTCATGCGCGGCTGAGGTCGCGCGGGCACCGCGTCCGGAACGGCCGTGCAGGGCCTCGCGTTCGCTCGTCGAACCGGGGACGACGCACAGCCGAAAGGACGCGCCATGGACGCCCGCCGCCTGCTCTCGACGCTCACGGACGCGCTCGGCCGCACCACGAGGCGCGCGCTCGGCGGCGCTCGGGCCGTGACCGGGCGGAGCCCGGACGCCGCGCCGGGCCCGCTCGTCGACGTCTCGGAAGTGGATGCCGACGAGGCGCTGTTCCTCGTGCGCACGATGATCGCGGCGGCGTCCGCCGACGGCGTCGTCGACGCCGGCGAGCGCGAGCGCCTCCAGGCGGCGATGCGGGAGGCGGGCCTCGACCCGGACGACCGCTCCTTCCTCGACGAGGAGATCGCCTGGCCGCGCGACATCGACGAGATCGCCGACGCCGTCTCCACGCCCGAGCGGGCCGCGCGCACTTGGGCCGCCGCACGCCTCGTGATCGCGCCCGACACGATGCGGGAGCGCGAATTCCTGCGGCTCCTCGCCGCGCGCATGGACCTGAGGCCGGACGAGGTCGCCGCGATCGAGGCCCGCGCCGGCGGGCGGTGAGGGCGCGGCCTCAGGGCATGACGCGTGGCGTCGCGATCATTTCGAGCGCCCGCGCACCCGAGACCGGCTGCCCCGTCGGCCAGGCGTCCCAGCGCGCCTCGTAGGCGAGCGCCTCGCCGAGCAGGCGCTTGTACTCGCGCCGGGAGACCTCGCTCGCGCCGAACTGGGCGAGGTGATCCGTCACGAACTGCGTGTCGAGCAGCATGAAGCCGCCGCGCTTGAGGCGGGCGACGAGGTGCACGAGCGCCACCTTCGAGGCGTCGCGGGCGACGTGGAACATGCTTTCGCCGAAGAAGGCCGCGCCCAGGCTCACCCCGTAGAGCCCGCCGACGAGCGTGCCGCCGTCCCAGACCTCGACCGTGTGGCAGTAGCCCAGGTCGAACAGGTCGCCGTAGATGCGCCGAATGCGCGTGTTGATCCAGGTCTTCTCCCGGTCCGGGCCGGGCGCGGCGCAGCCGTCGATGACACCCTCGAAATCCGTGTCGACGCGCACCTCGAACCGGTCCGTGCGCACGGTGCGCGCGAGCCGCCTGCCGAGGTGGAAGCCGTCGAGCGGGATGACCCCGCGCTCGCGCGGCTCCACCCAGTAGATTCCGGGGTCCTCGGCGCTCTCCGCCATGGGGAAGATGCCCGCGGCGTAGGCCCGCAGGACGATCTCCGGCGTGATCTGGACGATGCCGCTGTGCATCCGGTTGTCCGCGCGCGTGGCCCCGAGGTCACCGGATCTCGTCCAGCCCCCCGGTCTTCAGGAAGTGCTCGAGCCAGTGGATGTCGTAGAGCCCGTTCTGGATATCTTGGTTGCGAACCAGCGTCCTGAAAAGAGGCAGCGTCGTGTCGACGCCGTCGACGACGAACTCGTCGAGGGCGCGACGAAGGCGCATCAGGCACTCGTTGCGCGTCCGGCCGTGCACGATCAGCTTGCCGACGAGGGAATCGTAGTGCGGCGGGATGCGGTAGCCCTGGTAGGCCGCCGAATCGACCCGCACGCCGAGCCCGCCCGGCGGGTGGAAGTAGGTGATCGTCCCGGGCGAGGGGCGGAAGCTGGACGGGTGCTCCGCGTTGATGCGGCATTCCACCGCATGCCCCTCGAAGCGCACGTCCTCCTGGCGCAGCGACAGCGAGGCGCCCGCCGCGATGCGGATCTGCTCGTTGACGAGGTCGATCCCGGTGATCATCTCCGTGACGGGATGCTCGACCTGGATGCGGGTGTTCATCTCGATGAAGTAGAATTCCCCGTTCTCGTACAGGAATTCCACCGTCCCCGCCCCGGCGTACTGGAGCTCCCGCATCGCCTCGGCGACGATGCCGCCGATCCGCGCGCGCTCCGCGGGCCCGAGCGCGGGCGAGGGCCCCTCCTCCCAGACCTTCTGGTGGCGGCGTTGAAGCGAGCAGTCGCGCTCGCCGAGATGGATCGCGTTTCCGCGCCCGTCGCCGAGCACCTGGATCTCGATGTGGCGCGGCTTCTCGAGGTACTTTTCGATGTAGACCGCGTCGTCGCCGAAGGCGGCCTTGGCCTCGGTGCGGGCGGTGACGAAGGCGTGGACGAGCTCGCCCTCGTCGCGTGCCACCTTCATGCCGCGCCCGCCGCCACCAGCGGCGGCCTTGATCAGGACGGGATAGCCGATCTCGGCGGCGACCCGGCGCGCGGCGTCCTCGTCGTCGACGCCGCCCTCGGAGCCGGGGACGCAGGGGATGCCCAGCCGCTTGGCGGTCCGCTTGGCCTCGATCTTGTCGCCCATGATGCGGATGTGCTCCGCCTTGGGGCCGATGAAGGCGATCTTGTGGTCCGCCAGCACCTCGGCGAAGCGGGCGTTCTCGGAGAGGAAGCCGTAGCCGGGGTGGATCGCGTCCGCGCCGGTGATCTCGCAGGCGGAGATCAGCGCGGGAATGTTGAGGTAGCTGTCGCGGGCGGGGGGCGGGCCGATGCAGACGCTCTCGTCGGCGAGGCGCACGTGCATGGCGTCGGTGTCGGCGGTGGAGTGCACCGCGACGGTCGCGATGCCGAGCTCCTTCGCGGCGCGCAGGATGCGCAGCGCGATCTCGCCCCGGTTCGCGATGAGGATCTTGTCGAACATCCGCAGCGGGCCCGTCATTCGATGATCATCAGCGGCTCGCCGAACTCGACCGGCTGCCCGTCCTCGAAGAGGACCTCGGTGACGGTGCCCGAGCGCGGGGCGACGATGTCGTTGAAGGTCTTCATCGCCTCGATCAGCAGCACCCGCTGGCCGGCCTCGACCTTCGCGCCGACCTCGACGAAGGGCTTGGCGTCGGGCGAGGGGCGGCGGTAGGCGGTGCCGACCATCGGCGAGACGACCGCGCCGGGATGCTCGCGCGCCGAGGGCTTGGCGGAGGGCGCGGGCGGCGCGGCCATGGCGGCGGCCGGCGCGGGCGCCGGCGCGGCTGGCATCGCCGCCGGCGCGTGATGATGGGGCGCGGCGACGCTCACCACCTGCGCGGGCTGGCGCGCGACGCGGATGCGCAGGTCGCCCTTCTCGACCTCGATCTCGGTCAGGTCCGTCTCGGAGATGAGCCCGGCGAGCTCGCGCACGAGCTCGGGATCGAAGGGGCTGTTCCTGGCCATGGGTGTCGTATGCTCCTGCTACTGTCTGTCGGGCGCGCCCGTCGGCGCCCCTTGCGCCCGGCGCATCGCGGAGAGGCAGGCGTCGAAGCCGAGCGCGTAGCTCTCGGCTCCGAAGCCGGCGATCACGCCGAGGCAGACCGGCGCGATCAGCGAGCGATGGCGGAAGCTCTCGCGGGCGTGCACGTTGGAGAGATGCACCTCGACCACCCGCGCGCCCGACCCCGCGATGGCGTCGCGCAGCGCGATGGAGGTGTGGGTGTAGGCGCCGGCGTTGAGGACGACGCCCGCACCCGCGAGCCCCGCCTCCTGCACCGCCGTCACGAGGGCGCCCTCCTCGTTCGACTGGAGGAAGCCGAGCGTCACGCCCTGCGCCTGCGCCCGCGCGCGCAGCGAGGCCTCGATGTCGGCGAGCGTCGCGCGGCCGTACACGTCCGGCTCGCGCCGGCCGAGCAGGTTCAGGTTGGGGCCGTTGAGGACGTGGATCGCGATCATGCCTGGCGCCGAACGGGACGACGGGCGCGCGCGAGGGCGCGCACCCGACGCGCCCTCATAGCGGGAAGGCGCGTGCGACGAAAGGGGGAAGCGATCTCCCGCGTCGCGGACGGCCGCCGGCGGGGCCGCGCCTCAGCAGCTCACCGCGCCGCAGGCCCGCGCATTCGCCACCGCCTCGGCGAGCCGCGCCTCGCCGATCGCGCCGACGAGGACGCCGTCGCCGACGACCCAGCCGGGCGTCCCCGTCACGCCCACCGCGTTGGCGAGGTCGAGGTTCGTGGTGATCACCTCGGCGACGCGCCGGCCGTTCAGCTCCGCCTGGATGCGCTCGAGGTCGAGGCCCATCTCCTCGGCGACCTGCCGGGCGCGGGCGCCGTCCACCTGCCCGCGCGTGGCGAGCAGCTCCATGTGGAAGCGCGCCGCCTGCTCGGGCGTCATCTGCGCCGCCGCGGCGACGCCGACCTGCGCCGCCTCCAGGGAGGGGGGCCCGAGGATCGGGAAGTCCTTGAGGACGACGCGCAGGTTCGGGTCCTTCTCGATCATCGCCATGACGTCGGAGAGCGCGCGTCGGCACGGGCCGCAATTGTAGTCGAAGAACTCGACGAGGGTGACGTCGCCGTCCGGGTTGCCGATGACGACGTCGTGCGGCGCGCGGAAGAGGTCGTCGCCGCGCTCGGCGACGGCGGAGCGCTGGCGCTCCTCCTGCTCCGCCGCCTGGCGGCGCTCGAGCTCGGCGAAGACGTCGAGCATGACCTCCGGGTTCTCGAGCAGGTACTCGCGCACGATCGTGCCGATCGCCGCGCGCTCGCTCTCGGAGAAGGTCGCGTCCTGGGCGGTGGCGGGGGCGGACGCCGGGGCGAGCGCGAGCCCGGCGGCACCCACGAGCGCGAGGACGACGAAGCCGGCGAGCGCGATGCGGCGCAGCGGCGAGGAGAGGAGAGAGGTCATGCGGTCTTGCGTCCTCGGGTCTTCGAAGGCGGTTCAGCGGCGGTTCTCGGGAACGAACTCGTAGATGTCCCTGGCGCGGCGCCAGGGGGGCGAGCCCTCCACCAGGCTGCGCATGGCGCGGAAGGCCTGCGTCTGCCCGTTCACGATGTCCCCTCCCGCCATGTAGTACTCCGCCGTGGCGAGTTCCGCGAGGCCGATCTGGCCGGTGCGGCCATAGGCCATCGCGAGATGCCGGAAGGGCTCGGGCGCCTCCGGCTCGGCGCGGGTGGCGCGCTCGAGCTGGCGCACGGCCTCCTCGAGGCTCGCGCCGTCCCCGCGCGCGATCAGCGCCTGGCCGTAGAGCACGCGGATCGTCGGCGCGCCGGGCGATTGCTGGGCGGCGCGCCGCAGCGATTCCGCCGCCTCCTGCGGGCGCGCGCTCTCGAGCAGCAGCTGGCCGCGCAGTTCCTGGAAATAGGCGTTGCCCGGCTCCTCGCGGATGAGGCCGTCGACGAGCTCGACCGCCTCCCGCGAGCGGCCGGTGCGGTGCATGACCACCGCACGGGCGTAGCGCGAGGGGGCGGACGTGTCGTGGGGCGGGTAGCGCCGCAGCACGCTCTCGGGGCTGTCGACGAAGCCGAACAGCTTGGCGCGGGCGAGGTCGTGGCGGCGCTGCAGCGCCGGCGGATCGCGCCGGTCGCGGTAGGGGCTCTGCGCCGCGAGCCGCTCGAGCTGCGAGATGCGCTCGGCGGGGAGCGGATGGCTCATCAGGTAGGGATCGACCGCGGCGGAGCGGAACAGGCCCGAATCGGCGAATCGCCGGAAGGTGGTGATCATCCCCACCGGCGATTGCCCGGTCGCCTCCAGGTAGCGCACGGCGGCGACGTCCGCCGCCTGCTCCTCCGAGCGCTGGTAGGAGAGCAGGTTGCGCCGCACCATCTCCTGCGAGCCCGAGAAGATACCCGCCGCGCCGAGCCCGGGATTGCCGACGTTCGAGCCCCCCGAGACCGCGCCCGCCATGGCGCCGGCGCCGAGCATCATGCCCACGATGGAGAGGATCTGCGCGTTCGCCACCTCCTGGCGCAGCCGCGCCAGGTGGCCGCCGGCGATGTGGCCGGTCTCGTGGGCGATGACGCCGATGATTTCGTTGGGCGTCTCCGCCTGCATCAGGGCGCCGATGTTGATGAAGATCCGCCGCCCGTCGGCGACGAAGGCGTTGAAGCTCGTGTCGTTGATCAGCACGATCCGCGTCGCGTCGGCGCTGATGCCCGCCGCGCGGAAGATCGGGCGGGCGTAGTCGGCGAGCAGCCGCTCGATCTCCGCGTCGCGCACGATGGAGAGGCTTCGCCCCTGCGCCTGCGCCTCCGCCACGGGGGCGAGCGTCGGCGGGAGCGCGAGCGCGCCCGCGAGCAGCCCGGCGAGAACGCCGCGGGCGGCCCGCGCGAGGCGCGGGGCGGGGGGGAGCATGGCGAGGAGGCGCGGCAGGATCGTCATCGTCGTACCCGGTGAGCGTCCCCGTCGATCGGCGGCCGCGACTTGCGGCCTCGGGGACCGTACGGGTACAGGCTAGCGCGGACCATGGTCAAATCACGGTTTCGTCGCCCGCCCCCGCGAAATCGTCCCGCGCGCCCGCCGACGGGCCTCGATCACGAACGGAGACGCCCCCATGCACGACGGCCCGCTCGACCGCGCCTCCCGCAGCGCCCGCCCGCTCGCCCCCGCGATCGCCGCGCGCGCCGAGGCGGTCGCCCCCTTCCTCGCCCTCGACGTGCTGGCGCGGGCCGCGGCGAAGGAGCGCGCGGGCGCCGACATCGTGCACATGGAGGTCGGCCAGCCCTCCGCCCCCGCGCCGCGGGCCGCGCGCGAGGCGGCGAAGGCGGCGATCGACGTCGGCCGCGTCGGCTACACCGAGGCGCTCGGCATCGCCCCCCTGCGCGCGCGCATCGCCCGGCACTACCGCGACGCCTACGACGTCGCGGTGTCGCCGGAACGGATCGTGGTGACGACCGGCTCGTCGGCGGGCTTCGTGCTCGCCTTCCTGGCGATGCTCGAGCCCGGCGACCGCGTCGCCATCACCGCACCCGGCTACCCGGCATACCGCAACACCCTCGTCGCGCTGGGCGCCGAGCCCGCGACGATCCCGCTGGCGCGCGCCACGGGCTGGGTGATGACCGGCGCGGCGCTGGAGGCGGCCCACGCCGAGCGCCCCCTCGCCGCCGCCCTCGCCATGAGCCCGGCGAACCCGTCCGGCACGATGATGGACGAAGCCACGCTCGCCGACGTCGCGCGGGTGTGCCGGGCGCGCGGGATGTGGCTCGTCTCCGACGAGATCTACCACGGCCTCACCTACGGCGCGCCGGCACCCACGGCGCTGCGCTTCGATCCCGACGCGGTGATCGTCAACTCCTTCTCGAAGTACTATTGCATGACCGGCTGGCGGATCGGCTGGCTCGTCGTGCCCGAGCGCCTCGCCCGCGCCGTCGAGCGGCTGGCGCAGAGCCTCTACATCTGTGCGCCCTACCTCTCCCAGGTCGCGGCGCTCGCCGCCTTCGACGGCACCGAGGAGCTCGAGGCGGTGAAGGCCGGCTACGCCCGCACCCGCGCCATGCTGCTCGAGGAACTCCCGCGCATCGGCCTCGATACGCTCCACCCGGCCGACGGCGCCTTCTACGTCTACGCCGACGTCTCCCGCTTCACGAACGACTCGCTCGCCTTCTGCCGCCGCCTCCTCGACGAGGCCGGCGTCGCCGCGACGCCCGGCGTCGATTTCGACCCCCTCGAAGGCGAGCGCTGGCTGCGGCTGTCCTTCGCGGGCTCGTTCGAGGAATGCCGGGAGGGGGTGCGGCGGCTGGGCGGGTTCCTCGCGCGGGGGTGAGGGCGGCGGGCCGGCCGCCTGCCGCGGGAGCCTCCCGACGCCCGGGGAGTTGACCCCGGGCGCGCGATCCCGCATGCGCTCTCGACGTCCTTCTCCCGCCGCGCCCCGGAAGAGTCCCAGACCGATGTCCCTCGCCGAATCCGTCCGCAAGGTCTTCGTGCCGATCCACAAGGAAGGCTACCCGTTCATCGCCGTCGCGGCGGTCGCGTCGCTCGCGCTCGGCTTCCTGTGGGAGCCGCTGTTCTGGGCGGGTCTCCTGATCACCGTCTGGGTCTGCTACTTCTTCCGCGACCCGCCGCGCACCACGCCCGTGCGCGAGGGGCTGGTGATCTCGCCGGCGGACGGGCGGGTCAGCCTGATCACGACGGCGATCCCGCCGCACGACCTCGACCTGCCGCGCGAGCCGATGACGCGCATCTCCATCTTCATGAACGTCTTCAACTGCCACGTGAACCGCGCGCCGGTTTCGGGGCGGATCGTGCAGCAGGTCTATTCGAAGGGCCTGTTCCTCAACGCCGAGCTCGACAAGGCGAGCGAGGACAACGAGCGCAATTCCCTCGTCATCGACGCGAACGGCACCGAGATCGCGGTCGTGCAGATCGCCGGCCTGGTGGCGCGCCGCATCGTCTCCTTCGTGCGCGAGGGCGAGGAGATCGAGGTGGGGGACCGTTTCGGACTGATCCGCTTCGGCTCGCGGCTCGACGTCTACCTGCCGCTCTCCGCCCGGCCGCTGGTCGGCTTCGGGCAGAACGCCGTCGCCGGCGAGACCGTGCTCGCGGACCTGCGCTCGCAGGAACCGCCGCGGCGCTTCCGGGCGGGTTGAACCGCGGCCGCGCCGCAGCCGTTGAGCAGACCATGAGCGACTTCTTCGCCCCCTTCGCGCCCGACCCCAACGAGCCGCGCCGGCGCCGCTTCAAGCCGGTGCCGTTCCGCGTCATCGCGCCGAACCTGATCACGCTGCTCGCCCTGTGCCTCGGCCTCACCGCCATCCGGCTGGGCTACGAGGGGCGGCTGGAGCTCGCGGTCTACGCCATCCTCGTCGCCGCCGTGCTCGACGCGCTCGACGGGCGGGTGGCGCGGCTCCTGAAGGGGACGTCGCGCTTCGGGGCCGAACTCGACTCGCTCGCCGACTTCGTCAATTTCGGCGTCGCGCCGGCGCTCGTGCTGTTCTCCTTCACGCTCCAGGACGCGGGCGGGGTGGGCTGGGCGGCGGCGCTCGTCTTCGCCATCGCCTCCTGCCTGCGGCTCGCGCGCTTCAACGTCGCGCTCGAGGACCCGCACCGGCCCGAATGGCAGAAGAACTACTTCGTCGGCATGCCCGCGCCCGCCGGCGCGCTGGCGGCGCTGCTGCCGATCTACCTCTACTTCCTCGGCGTGCCCACGAACGAGGAGGTGGCCTCGCCCTTCAATCTCGCCTACGTCGTCGCCATCGCCTTCATGATGGTCTCGACCGTGCCGACCTATTCCGGCAAGACGCTGGGCAAGCAGGTCCCGCGCGAGCGGGTGCTGCCGCTGTTCGTGGGCGCGGTGGCGCTCACCGCGCTCGTCCTCTCCTTCCCCTTCGCCATGCTGTCGATCGTGGTGCTGATCTACCTCGCGACGATCCCCGTCGGCGTGCAGCGCTACCGGCGGCTCGGCAGCGAGAACGCGCAGGCCGACGCCGACGCGGCCTCCGCTCGCGAAGCGGCGGCCGCTCCGCAGGACCCCGCCGCCTGAGGGCATGGCGCGAGACAGGCGTTCACAAGCGCGCCGCGCCCGGCTAACGTCCGGCGCGCCCGCCCGAGCGGCGCCCGTGACGAAGGATGGAAGCCCCGTGTCCCTGTTCGGTCCGCGCGAGAGCGAATGGCGCCCCAAGCTCGTGCTCGCCTCCGCCTCGCCGCGGCGTCTCCAGCTGCTCCAGCAGATCGGGCTCGACCCGGATGCGCTGCTCCCGGCGGACGTCGACGAGACGCCGCTCAAGCTCGAGAAGCCCCGCGACCTGGCCCGGCGCCTCGCCGCCGAGAAGGCGCGCGGCGCGCTGCGCGTCGCCCGCGCCGACGAGGCGCTGAAGGGCGCCTACCTCGTCTCGGCGGACACGGTGGTGGCGGTGGGGCGGCGCATCCTGCCCAAGGCCGAGATCGTCGACGAGGCCGCCGGCTGCCTGCGCCTGCTCTCGGGGCGCCAGCACCGGGTCTATACCGGCGTGTGCGTGGTGACCCCCAAGGACGGCTTCTGCGAGCGCGTCGTCGAGACGCGGGTGCGCTTCAAGCGCCTGTCGCAGGACGAGATCGACAGCTACCTCGCCTCGGGCGAGTGGCGGGGCAAGGCCGGCGGCTACGCCATCCAGGGGCTGGCCGGCGCCTTCGTCGTGAACCTCGTGGGCTCCTATCCCGCGGTGGTGGGGCTGCCCGTCCACGAGACGGCGGCGCTGCTCGAGGGCGAGGGCTACCCCGTGCGGCTGTCTTGGTTGAACGCGGCCTGAGGGCCGCGGGGGCCGACGCGGCCGTGATCGCGCGAAGGAGGCGCCCTTGCCGGCGAAGAAGACGAAGAGCGCGGACGACCTCGTCCCGATGCGGGGGAGCATCTGCCCGATCTGCGGAAACACGACGGTGGTGCGCTACCGCCCGTTCTGCTCCAAGCGCTGCGCGGACGTGGACCTCCAGCGCTGGTTCACCGGCGCCTACGCCGTGCCCGTGGTGGAGGAGGACAGGTCGGCGGACGGGGAGGACGAGGAGGGGTGACGGGCGGGACGCCCCGCGCGCTCAGGACTTGAGATTGAACACGCGGTGGGGCACGAACTCGCCGCGCTCGATCGAGCCCGTCGAGACCAGGATCCCGCCGAAGGTGGCGTAGGCCTGGCCCTCGATCGGCGCGTCGCGGCCGCGCAGGATCACGGACTGGCCGCGCATCAGGCGCGCGGCGGCGTCGCGGGAGACGGGGACCGGCTCGAGTTCGCCCAGCGCCGTCTGCACCGGCAGCACGAGGTCCTCGAGCGCCGGGCTCTCGCCCGCCTCGACCGCGGCGCGGAAGGCCTCGAGGTCCTGCGCCTCCACCGTGTCCTCCTCGGTGAACGGCCCGACGCGGGTGCGGCGCAGGGACGAAACGTGGCCGAGGCAGCCCAGCCGGCGGCCGAAATCGCGGGCCAGCGCACGCACGTAGGTGCCGCGCCCGCACTCCGCCTCGAACACGGACGTGTCGCCGCCATGCGCCACGAGGGAGATGCGGTCGATCTCGACCGGGCGCGCCACGAGCTCGACCGTCTCGCCGTCGCGGGCGAGGTCGTAGGCGCGCTCGCCCGCGATCTTGATCGCGGAGTAGCGCGGGGGCACCTGCATGATCTCGCCGACGAAATCGGGCAGGATCGCCTCGATCTCGGCCGGCGTCGGGCGCGCGTCGGAGCGGGCGACGACCTCCCCCTCCGCGTCGTCCGTGTCGGTCTGCGCGCCCCAACTCACGGTGAACAGGTAGGCCTTGCGGCCGTCCATGACGAAGGGGACGGTCTTCGTCGCCTCGCCGAGCGCGATGGGCAGGATGCCGGACGCGAGCGGGTCGAGCGTGCCGGCGTGGCCCGCCTTCTTGGCGTTGAAGGCGCGCTTGACCATGGCGACCGCGTGCGTCGACGTGACGCCCACCGCCTTGTCGAGCACGACCCAGCCGTTGACGTCCCGGCGCTTCGGCCGGTCCGGGCGCGGGCCGCGGCGGCCGCGGGGGCCCTTGCCCTGCCCGTCGGCCGCGCGCGGTGCGCCGTCGGTCGCGGGGGCGTTCGTGGTCTCGTCGCTCATCGGGGTGTCCATGATCGGTGCGTCGCGTCTGGGGCCGGGGTCGGTCAGGTGTCGTCGTCGGTCGGGGCGTCGCCGTCGGGCGCGTCGCCGGCGACGTCGCGGCGCACGCGCTCCGAGCGCAGCAGCGCGTCGATGCGCGCGGCCTCGTCGAAGCTCTCGTCGCGCCGGAAGCGCAGGTCGGGGGCGAACTTGAGGTTCACCCGCCGCGCGACCTCGCCGCGCAGGACCTTCTTCGAACGGTCGAGCGCCTCGAGCACCGCCGCCTCGTCCTGGCCGCCCAGCGGCATCACGTAGGCGGTGGCGAGCTTGAGGTCGGGCGACATGCGCACCTCGGGCACGGTGACGACGTGCGTCGTCAGCACGGGGTCCTGCAGGTCGCCGCGGGCGAGCACGTCCGACAACGCGTGGCGGACGAGTTCCGCGACGCGCTGCTGGCGCTGGGTGGGGCCGGACGTCTCGAAACGCTTCGCCATGGCGGGCGCCTCCTCCGCGGGCCGCGCGGGCCCGTGCGACGCGCGTGTGCCGCACCCGACGGCCGGGCGCCGCTCACGCACGAGGGGAAAGAACCAACCAGCCCGCCGCGGGGGCTCGGACGCCGCGGCGTGCTGGAGAACGAGGACGGACGCCCGCGAGGGGCTCCGCCGGCGCGTGCGCCGCGCTCAGAGCGTGCGGCGCACCTCGTGGACGAGATAGCACTCGATGGCGTCGCCCTTGCGCATGTCCTGGTAGTTCTCGAAGGCCATGCCGCACTCCTGGCCGGCCACCACCTCGCGCGCGTCGTCCTTGAAGCGCTTGAGCTGGGAGAGCTTGCCCTCGTGGATGACGATCTTGTCGCGGATGAGCCGCACGTGGGCGCCCCGCTGCACGACGCCGTCCTGCACGCGGCAGCCCGCGACCTTGCCGACCTTGGACACGGCGAAGACCTCGAGGATCTCCGCCTCGCCCAGCCGCTCCTCGCGGAGCTGCGGGGGAAGCATGCCCGACATCACGGCTCTGATGTCGTCCACCAGGTCGTAGATGATGTTGTAGTAGCGCACCTCGACGCCCACGCGCTCGGCGGCCTCGCGGGCCTCCTTGTGCGCGCGCACGTTGAAGCCGAGCACCACGGCGCCGGAGGCCTCCGCCAGGGTGACGTCCGACTCGGTGATGCCGCCCACGCCCGCGTGGATGACCCGGGCCGCGACCTCGTCGTTGCCGATCTTCTCGAGCGCGCCCTGGATGGCCTCGACGGAGCCCTGCACGTCGCCCTTGACGACGAGCGGCATCTCCTTGCGGCCGGCACCCTCCTTGAGGTCGCGCATCATGTCCGCGAGCGAGCGCGTGGAGCCGCTGGCGCGGGCGGAGGCCCGCTCGCGCTTCTGGCGGGCGCGGTACTCGGTGACCTCGCGGGCGCGCGCCTCGTTCTCGACGACCGCGACGCGATCGCCGGCCTCGGGCGTGCCGTTGAAGCCCAGCACCTCGACCGGCACCGACGGGCCGGCCTCCCTCACCTGCTCGCCGACGTCCGACACGAGCGCGCGCACGCGGCCCCATTCGGAGCCCGCGACGATGATGTCGCCGGTCTTCAGCGTGCCGCGCTGGACGAGGACCGTGGCCACGGGGCCGCGGCCGCGATCGAGCTTGGCCTCGACCACCGTGCCCTCGGCCGCCCGCTCGGGGTTGGCCTTGAGGTCGAGGATCTCGGCCTGCAGCGCGAGGCCCTCGAGCAGCTCGTCGAGACCCGCGCGGGTGACGGCGGAGACCTCGAACTCGAGCGTGTCGCCGCCCATCGACTCCACCTGCACGTCGTGCTGGAGGAGCTCGGTGCGCACGCGCTGCGGGTTCGCCGACGGCTTGTCGATCTTGTTGATCGCCACGATCATCGGCACGCCCGCCGCCTTGGCGTGGGAGATCGCCTCGACCGTCTGCGGCATGACGCCGTCGTCGGCCGCGACCACCAGCACCACGATGTCCGTCACCTTGGCGCCGCGGGCGCGCATGGCGGTGAACGCCGCGTGGCCGGGCGTGTCGATGAAGGAGATCCTGCCGCCCGACGGGCTCGCGACCTGGTAGGCGCCGATGTGCTGGGTGATGCCGCCGGCCTCGCCCGCGACGACGTTGGTCTTGCGGATCGCGTCGAGCAGCGAGGTCTTGCCGTGGTCGACGTGGCCCATGATCGTCACCACCGGCGGGCGCGACTCGAGACGGTCGTCCGTGTCCGCCGCGGCGAACAGGCCCTCCTCGACGTCGGATTCCGCCACGCGCTTGACCGTGTGGCCCATCTCCTCGGCGACGAGCTGCGCGGTGTCCGCGTCGATCGTGTCGGTGATCTTGTACATCTCGCCCTGCTTCATCAGCAGGCGGATGACGTCCACCGCACGCTCGGCCATGCGGTTGGCGAGTTCCTGGATGGTGATCGTCTCGGGGATGATCACCTCGCGGGAGATCTTCTCGCGCTCCGCCGACTGGCCCTTGCCCTGGAGGCGCTGCATGCGGCGCTTGAAGGAGGCGACGGAGCGCGTGCGCTCCTCGTCCCCCGCGAGCGCCTTCGTCACCGTGAGGCGGCCGCGGCGGCGATCCTCGCCGCCCTTCGTCGCCTTGGGCGCGGGGGGGGCCTTGGGCACGCCGCCCTTGCGGCCGCGGGGTGCCTCGTCCTCGGCCACCGGCGTGCGGGCACGCGGGGCGGCGCCGGGCGCGGCGGGACGCGCGGTCGACGCCTCGCCGGCACGGGCGGCGGGCTTCGCCGCGGGCGCGGCGGCCTCCGGCTCGACCACGGGCTCGGG
>NZ_JBGMWH010000023.1:0-45569 GCF_041514305.1 Salinarimonas chemoclinalis | reverse complement strand
GCGGCGCAGATCGGCATCGGACAGCCCGCGCAGGTCGGACGGGTCGCGGATCGTGTCGAGGAGGGGGGTGTCTGGGCGGCGACGCATGGCGACCTCCTGTGGACCGGGGGAGGGAGCGCGGGGGAGGGTCGCTCCGATTGTCAGTATAGCTTGACACATCGATGCGACAAGTCGTCGTCGCACGAAAAAGCGCCGGGTCCGTGTTCCCGCTTAGTCCCGAACGATCGCATGAGCCGTCTGCCGCAGGTGATCCAATGGATCAACGCGCGGTGCGCCAGCGCCGATACAGGTCGTAGACATGCGCGACGAAGGCGATCGTCAGCCCGGCGGCGACGATCGTCCAGGATTGACCGTGAATCGCGGCGCGCGCCGCGATCGAAAGCCCGAGGCCGGCGGCCACGAATCCCGCGAGATCGCGAAATCCGAGGCCGCGGCCCTCGGGGAGGAGCCGCGCTCTCGCCCGGGGGAGACGCGAGAGCGCGAAGAGCGCGATCCCTTCGAGGACCAGGATCGCGATGACCAGGTCGAAGACCCGGCCGGACGCGACGAAGTCGATCACGATGGCGATGCGTTCACGGCCGCACCAGCCCGAACAGATGCGCCAGGTCCTTGAAGAAGATCCGGATGTGCGCCATCGGATCGCGGCGCACGAGCTCCTTGTTCATGTAGGCCTGCCAGGTGAGGCGCTGCACGTCCGCGTCGCGGCAGATCGAGACGAAGCGCTCGCGCCGCTTGTCGCTGCCGTACCAGAAGCGCTGCATGATCCCCAGGATGAAGAACACCCGACCGTGCGCCTTCATGAAGGACTTGCGCGCGCCCGCCAGCGCCTTCGACCTGCCGGTCTCGAGATAGGCCTCGACCGCCTCCGCCGCGAGGCGCCCGCCCACCATGGCGTAGTAGATGCCTTCGCCGGAGGCCGGCGCGACGACGCCGGCGGCGTCGCCGGCGAGGAGCACGTCTCGGTTGTTGTCCCACTTCTTGGCCGGATGCAGCGGGATCGGCGCGCCCTCCTTGCGGATGGTGCGCACGCCGTCGAGCTTCGTCGTGGCGCGCAGATCCGCCACCGCCTCCTTGAGGCCGAAGCCCTTCTGCATCGACCCGACGCCGATCGAGGCGGATTTCCCGTGCGGGAAGACCCAGGCGTAGAAGTCGGGCGAGAGCTTGCCCTGGTAGTAGACGTCGCAGCGATTGGCGATGTAGTCCGCCGCGCCCTCGTCCGGCGCCTCGACGATCTCGTGATAGGCGAACACGAAGGGGACCGGCCCGCGCTGCGGCACGGCTTCGCGGGCCACCGCCGAGTTCGCGCCATCGGCGCCGATGACGGCGCGCGCGCGCACCGACACGCTCTCGCCGCCCTCCGCCCGCGACGTGCGGAAATGCACCCGCGCGGTTCCGTCGGGATCGCGGCTGATGGTCTCGAAGGTCGCGGACCGGCGGGTGGCGCCGTTGGCGGTGGCGCGCGCGCGCAGCCACTCGTCGAACACCTCGCGATCGACCATCGCGACGAAGCCGTCGTCGATGGGCATGTCCACCTTCTTGTCGGAGGGCGCGATCATGCGCGCGCCCGAGATCTTGGCGCAGATGATGCCGTCGGGGATGGCGAAGTCGCGCACGAGGCGGGGCGGGATCGCGCCGCCGCAGGGCTTGATCCGGCCCGCCCGGTCGAGGAGGAGCACGTCGCGCCCGCCGCGGGCGAGGTCCGTCGCCGCGGTCGCGCCGGCGGGGCCGCCGCCCACCACGACGACGTCCCAGGTGTGCTGCGGATCGACGGCGGTGCGGGTGAGTGTCTCCTCCGCGGGCGGAGGGGCCGCGTGCTCCGGGCTGTCGTGAGGCGTGTCGTGCGGGGTGTCTGTCGTATCGAAGGTCACGGGGACGGCCTCCCTTGCATGAGCGGTTCGCCGAGGGATCGCGAAGACGTCGCGAGAGACGGCTGCGGCGCGATCGCGGGCGTGGCGACGCGGGCGGGCCCGCGGACGAGGCTCGGCCGGCCGCTCATCACCCGTGCGGCGAGGACCGCCGAGACGAGGAAGAGCGCCGCTTCGCCGAGAAAGACCGAGGAATAGGCGGCGGAGGTGCTTTCGGCGACCAGGCGGCCGAGGTCGACCGCGACGGTGCCGACGAGCCCGCCGAGGCCGAAGGCGATGCCCTGCGCCGCACCCCAGAGGCCCACGCGCGTGCCCTCGCGATTGGCGGCGCCCTGGCTCGCGAGGCGCATCATGGAGCCGATGGCGGCGACCGCGAAGACGCCGTTGCCGAAACCGAGCGCGACGACGTTGGCGTGAAGCGGCCAGGCCGCCCCGACGGCGCCTCCGAAGGCGAGGCCGACGAGGGCCGCCGCCGAGATCAGGCAGCCGCCGATCGCCCACAGATGCAGGCGCGACGGCCCGCTGCCCCGGAAGCCGCCGCCGAGGAGCCCGGTGAGGATCATGCCGGCGAGAACGCCCGCGTTCTGGATGCCCGACAGCTGTGTCGTCTCTCCCGGCGTCATGTCGAAGACGAGGCCCGCGAACGGCTCGAGGATCAGGTCCTGGGCCGAGTAGGCCAGCATCGAGACGAAGACGAAGATCGTGAAGCGCCGCGCCGTCGGCTCGGCCCAGACCTCCGCCAGCGCCTGGCGGAAGGGGACCTTCGGCGCGCCCTCGACGGCCGCGCGGGCGCGCCGCGCGCCCTCGACGCCCCACACCGCGAGTCCGGTGACGAGGAAGGCCACGCCCGCGACGCTCGCGGTCACGGCGACGAGGCGGGTCATCGAGAACGGATCGAGGAAGTGCCCGGCCGTGCCCGCGGTGACGATGAAGCCCGCGATCATCATGATCCAGACGATCGCCGCCGCCGAGGCCTGGCGCGCCGGCGCGACGCGCTCGGCGAGGAGCGCCAGCAGCGAGGTGCCGGACGCGCCCACGCCCACGCCGATGACCCCGAAGGCGAGGGTGGACAGCGCGATGCCGGCGACGAGGTTCGTCGCCGCGAGCGCGGTGGCGAGGGCGGCGAGCACCGCTCCGGCCGCGAGCGCGGCCATGCCTCCGACGATCCAGGGCGTGCGCCGACCGCCGACGTCGGAGCCGTGGCCCCAACGCGGCCGCAGAAGCTGTACGGCGTAGTGCAGGCCCACCAGCAGGCCCGGCAGCGAGGCCGCCAGCGCCAGCTCCACCACCATGACGCGGTTGAGCGTCGAGGTGGTGATGACGACGATCGCCCCCAGCGAGGCCTGGACGAGCCCGAGCCGCGCGATACCGAGCCAGGAGAGGGGAGCGCTGTCGCGGAGGGCGTTCATCGTGCGGCTTCCCTTCATCCGGCGACCGGGCCGAGCCCGCGCAGGGCGAAGGCGGTGACGAGCATGCCGAGCACGTAGAGCGTCGTGCCGGTGGCGTTGTACCAGGCGGCCTTGCCGCGGGGATCGGCGACGAGCTTGCCCATGAGGGCGCCCTGCGCCGCCAGCAGCGCGGCGACCGCCAGCGCGTGCCACGGAGCGCCCCAGATCAGGAGCAGCGCGATCACGACGACCTGCGGCGCCGCCATGACCACGCAGGCGAGCCGCGCGGCGCGGTCGACGCCGAGCAGGACGGGGAGCGAATCGACCCCCTCGCGCCTGTCGCCCTCGACCGACTTGAAGTCGTTGAGCGTCATGATGCCGTGCGCGCCGAAGGAATAGAGCAGCGCCACGACGACGATCCGCCAGTCCGGGAAGGCGGCGGCCATGATCGCCGCGCCCGTGAACCACGGCAGTCCCTCGTAGGAGATCGCCACCGCGGAATTGCCCCACCAGCCGTTCTGCTTGAGGCGGAAGGGCGGTGCGGAATAGGCCCAGGCGAGCGCGAGCCCGATGACGCCAGCGAGCAGCACCACGGGCCCGAGCATGAAGGCGACGACGAAGGACAGGGCCGTCCAGATCACGGCGATCCGGAAGCCCCATTCGCCGGGGATGCGCCCCGAGGGAATCGGCCGGTTCGGCTCGTTGATGGCGTCGACGTGCCGATCGTACCAGTCGTTGACGGCCTGGCTCGCGGCGCAGACCAGCGGCCCCGCGAGCACGACGCCCGCGAGGATCACGGGCCAGCGCGTGTCGGCGGCGACGCCGGAAGAGACGACCCCGCAGGCGAACGCCCACATGGGCGCGAACCAGGTGATCGGCTTGAGGAGCTCGGTGAAGGAGAGGATGGCCGGTCGCGTCATGTCGGAGATGCTACCCCCTCCGACCGGCGCGTCAATCAGAATTGACACTTACGTGTGTCAAGTCGGGTGAGGGAGGTTCGCACGCCCGCGCGCGGCTCCCGGCCCGCGCGCGCTCGGCCTCAATCCTCGTGGTCGAGGTCGCCGAGCCCGTGCCGGCGCAGCTTGGCGTAGAAGCTCTGGCGCGAGAGGCCGAGCATCTCGGCGGCGGAGGCGCGGTTGTCGCCGGTGAGGTCGAGCGCGGCCTCGATGCACAGCTTCTCGATCACGTCGGTGGTCTCGCGCACGAGCTCCTTGAGCGACACGCGCCCGACGAGCTCCTTCATCTGCGCGACGGAATGCGGCAGCTCCGGCCCGGCGGCGCCCATCGCGGGGGCGGGGCGCGGCCCGGTGGGACGGATGGCGAAGCCGTAGCAGGCGTCGTCGACCTCCGGCGCCAGCACGGCGGAAACCTCGACGTCCTCGGTGAGCCCGTACTCGCCCTGGACGACGGTGCCGAATCGCTTCACCGCGCCGTGCTCGCGCACGCTCGCGGTCAGCACGTTGCAATCGACGCTCGAGCGGCCGAGCCAGCGGTCGAGCGGCTCGCCGCGGGCCTGCTCCTCGGTGGCGAGCTGCACGAGATCGAGGAAGGCGGCGTTGGCGGAGAGGATGCGCCGGTCCGAATCGGTCACGACGATCGCGTCCGGCAGGCGCTCGACCACCCGCAGCACGCGCCGACGCGCCGCGGCGAGGGCGCTCGCGCCGCCGGCGGGGGGGCTCAGCCGGACGAGGAAATGCGTCACCCGTTCCTGTCGGAAGACCGAGGCCGAGGCCAGCGCCTCGCGCCCGTCGCCGAGCTTGAGCCGCGCCTCGTCCGAGCGCCCGGCGGTGCGGGCGGCCCCGAGCAGGTCCTCGAGCGCGCCGGCGCTCTCGGGCGCGAAGAGCTGGGCGAGCGGCCGCCCGGCGATCGGGCGGCCCGAGGCGACGAGCTCGATCGCGGCGGGGTTGGCCTCGCTGACGCGGCGCGTGGCGGCGTCGACCACGAGCACCGCCTCGGACGCGATCTGGAAGAGGAGCCGGTAGCGCGTCTCGGCGCTGCGCAGGTGCGCGTACTCGCGCTCCATCGCGGCCTGGGCGTCCACCAGCCGGCGTTGCAGCGAGGCGACGCCGCGCAGGTCGCGGCCCACCGCGACGATGCGCCCGGAGCGGCCGACGTCCACGGCCGAGTAGAGAATCGGCAGGTCCGGCCCGGCGGGGAGGGGGTGGTTCACCTGGCGCCAGATGCGCGCCTCGTCGGAGGCGGCGTTGCGCATCAGGGCCTCGATCTTGTCGCGGCTCTCGACGGTGACGGTGTCGACCCAGCGCCTGCCGCGCCAGCGCCCGCATTCCTCCGCCTCGAGCTCCCGCGAGCCGACGGCGACGTCCTCGATCACCCCGTTGCGGTCGACGATGAGCGCGAGATCGTTCGTGGCCGCGATGAGGCGCGCGGCGCTCGCCGCGTCGACGTCGGCCAACGCCGTCTCAGGGGCCCGGAACCGGCGCAGGCCCTCGGGAGCCGTAGGAGTGTCCATCGGGCGCTGCGATCCTCGCTGTTCCAAGCCGATCCCTCACCGAGCCCGCGCGGCGCCTCCCACGAACCGCTGCGCCTTCCTGACGGCGTCGAGGCCGTCGAACGCCACGAGGTCGGCACCGACGAGCGCGGCGCTTTCGGGATGTTCGTTGAAGTAGTGGCCGCCGACGAGGACACCGATGCGCTTGTTGCGCGACCGGCGCCGCACCACGTCGATAGCGGACGCGAGCTCGGCGAGCAAGCTCTCGCAGCTCAACGACAATCCGACGACGTCGAACCAGTCGGTGCGGACGATTCGGCCCAGCTCGGAGAGAGAGGTGCCCGGCGCGCACACGGAGTCCCAGCCCGCGCGGCGCAGGAATTCCTCGACGATGGCCACGCCGAACGTATGGGTCTCGCCCGGCGAGGACACGAGCAGGATGCACTTCTCCTCGGGGCCGCCGTCGCCCTCCGCCTCGAAGGGCGCGCTGAGTGCGCGCAGCACCTGCTGAAGGCGCGAGAGGGCGATCGTGACGTCGCAGAAGTCCGCCTTGTCCTCGCGCCAGAGCGCGTCGAGGTGATTCGCGGCCGGCGCGAGTAGATGCAGGAAGATCGTCTCGAGCGTCGCGCCGCGGGCGCGCAACACGGACACGTAGGAGGTCGCGACCTCGACATCGTGCGCGATGACGATGCCGGCGAACTCCACCACCTCCTCGTGTGACGGCAGCGGGTCCTGCCGGTCGCCCCCGCCACAGCCGTCGCTCGTGTGCACGAGCATCAACCGGGGGATGATCTCCGCCTCGATGGTGCGGGAGAGCGCGTCTCGGCGATCGGCCTCGTTGCGCGGCGAGCGGCGCGATGCCTGTCCGACCGCCCGGGGGTCCCCCCGTGCATCGCTCCTCGGAGCGGCGGCGGATGACGCGATCGCCTCCTTCAGGCTGGCCATCGTAACCTCCCTTGGTCTCGGCGCTCGGCGCGTCGACTGCTCGCGAACCCTTGATCTTGTTGATTTTTACGGTCGGGGAGCGTGGCTGAACTTGGAGCGAGCATAAGGCGGAGCACGCTTAGCGCGCAAGTGGCGCGAAGCTACGCACTTAACCCGACCGTGTTTGTTGTGAGGATGGATTGACGTCAATCTAGGTTGACACTTCCGGGTCCGCTCCGTAGCTTTCGAGGCAAGAAGACGAGCCGTTCCAGGGAGGGTCGCGATGCGTCGCGCCGACGCCGAGACGCCGAGGAGAGGTCTCTACACGCCGCAGGAACGCCTGCGGCGCGACGCCTCCCCGTGGACCACGGTGCAGGGAGTCCTCGCCCCGGTGCAATTCCTGGTGTGCCTCGCCAGCATCGTCCTGATCGCGCGCTACCTCGCCACCGGGGAAGGCTACGCGCTCGCCACCATCTCGATCGTGGTCAAGACGCTGACGCTCTACACGATCATGGTCACCGGAGCGATCTGGGAGAAGGAGGTCTTCGGCGTCTACCTGTTCGCCGAGCCGTTCTTCTGGGAGGACGTGGTCTCCTTCGGTGTGATCGCGCTTCACACCTTCTATCTCGTGGCGCTGTTCACCGATCTGCTCGGCTCGCGCGGCGAGATGCTGCTCGCGCTCGCCGCCTACGCCGCCTACGTCGTCAACGCCGTCCAGTTCGTCCTCAAGCTGCGCGCCGCGCGGCTGCAGGAGAGCCGCGAGCGGGTGTCCGCATCGCCGGCTTCCGACGGGCTCGTGGCAGGGGAGGTCGCGCGATGAACCGCCACGTGCTCGTCGACGAGACCCGCAGGCCCGCCGCCGCCGGCTGCGCCGATCTTCCGGCCGCCGCCGCCCCCGGCACGGGTCCGACCGTGCGCACCGAGCGCGGCCAGCGCGAGGTCTTCTGCGGGCTCACCGGCATCATCTGGATGCACCGCAAGATCCAGGACGCGTTCTTCCTCGTCGTCGGCTCGCGCACCTGCGCGCACCTGATGCAGTCGGCCGCGGGCGTGATGATCTTCGCCGAGCCCCGATTCGCGACCGCGATCATCGACGACCGCGACCTCGCCGGCATCGCCGACGCCAACGACGAGCTCGACGCCTGCGTCGAGCGGCTGCTCGCGCGCCGACCCGACATCAAGATGCTCTTCCTGGTGGGCTCGTGCCCCTCCGAGGTGATCAAGCTCGATCTCTCCCGCGCCGCGCAGCGCCTCTCCGCGCGCTTCCTGCCGGACGTGCGGGTGCTCGCCTATTCCGGCTCGGGCATCGAGACGACGTTCACGCAGGGCGAGGACACCTGCCTCGCCTCGCTCGTGCCGACGCTGCCGCCGGCGGAGCCGCGGGCGAAGGAGTTGCTCGTCGTCGGCGCGCTCGCGGACGTGGTCGAGGACCAGTTCGCGCGCATCTTCGCCGCGCTGGGCATCCCCGCGCGCTTCCTGCCGATGCGCAAGGCGAACGACCTGCCGCCGGTGGGGGAGGGCACGCGCATGCTCCTCGCCCAGCCGTTCCTGGCCGAGACCGCCCGCGCGCTCGAGTCGCGCGGCGCGACGCACCTGCCGGCACCTTTCCCGCTCGGCGTCGAGGGGACCACCGCGTGGCTGAAGGCGGCCGCGGACGATTTCGGCGTCGACCCGGCGGCCTTCGAGCGCGTCACGGCGCCGATGGCGACGCGCGCCGGCGCCGCGCTGGCGCGCCAGCGCGAGCGGCTCTCCGGCAAGCGTGTCTTCTTCTTCCCCGATTCGCAGCTCGAGTTGCCGATCGCGCGCTTCCTGCATCGCGAGCTCGGCATGGAGCTCGTCGAGGTCGGCACGCCCTTCCTCCACCGCCAGCACATGGCGGCCGAGCTGGCGCTCCTGCCGGACGGTCTGGCGATCGTCGAGGGCCAGAACGTCGACCGCCAGCTCGATCGCTGCCGCGCGGCCGCGCCCGACATCACGGTGTGCGGGCTAGGCCTCGCCAACCCGCTCGAGGCGGAGGGCCTCGCGACCAAGTGGTCGATCGAGCTGCTCTTCACCCCCATCCACGGCTACGACCAGGCGGCGGACCTCTCCGGTCTCTTCGCCCGCCCGCTCGTGCGCCGCGAAAAGCTGAAGGTTTGAGGCGATGAAGCTCACCGTCTGGACCTACGAGGCTCCCCCGCACGTCGGCGCGATGCGCGTCGCGACCGCCATGGAGGGCGTGCACTACGTGCTCCACGCGCCCCAGGGGGACACCTACGCCGACCTGCTCTTCACGATGATCGAGCGGCGCGACCAGCGCCCGCCGGTGACCTACACGACCTTCCAGGCGCGCGATCTCGGCGCCGACACCGCCGAGATCTTCAAGGAGGCCGCGCGCGAAGCGTACGAGCGCTTCGACCCCGACCTGATGCTGGTCGGCGCGTCCTGCACCGCCGAGCTGATCCAGGACGATCCGGGCGGGCTCGCAAGGGCCCTGAACCTGCCGGTGCCGATCGTGCCGCTGGAGCTGCCGTCCTACCAGCGCAAGGAGAACTGGGGCGCGGCGGAGACCTTCCTCCAGCTCGTGCGCGCGCTGGCGCGGCCCCGGGCCGAGCCGCGGGAGGAGGGCGCGCAGCCGTCCTGCAACATCCTCGGGCCGACCGCGCTCGGCTTCCGCCACCGCGACGACCTCGAGGAGATCCGCCGGCTGATGGCCCGCATCGGCGTGCGCGTCAATGCGGTCGCCCCGCTGACCGCGCGGGCGCACGACATCGCCCGCCTCGGCGAGGCGGACTTCAACGTCGTCATGTACCCCGAGATCGCCGGGCCCGTGGCGCGCCATCTGGAGCGCGCCTGCGGGCAGCCCTTCACGAAGACGGTCCCGATCGGCGTCAACGCCACGCGCGCCTTCGTCGAGGAGGTGGGCGCGCTCGCCGGGCTCGACGTCGCCGACGTGCTGGCCGAGGGGGCGGGGCGGCTGCCCTGGTGGTCGCGCTCGGTCGATTCGAATTACCTCACCGGCAAACGGGTCTTCGTCTTCGGGGACGCGACCCACGCCATCGCCGCCGCCCGGGTCGCCTCCGAGGAGCTCGGCTTCGAGGTGGTGGGGCTCGGAACCTATTCCCGCGAGCTCGCCCGCGAGGTGCGTGCCGCCGCGGAGGGGCTCGGCCTCGAGGCTCTGATCACGGACGACCATCTCGAGGTCGAGGACGCGATCAACGCGCTCGCGCCGGAGATGGTGCTCGGCACGCAGATGGAGCGCCACATCGCCAAGCGGCTGGGCATCGCCTGCGCCGTGATCTCGGCGCCCGTCCACGTGCAGGACTTCCCCGCGCGGTACTCGCCGCAGATGGGCTTCGAGGGCGCGAACGTCCTCTTCGACACCTTCGTCCATCCGCTCGTGATGGGGTTGGAGGAGCACCTGCTCTCGATGTTCCGCGAAGACTTCGAGTTCCACGACGGCGCGGTGCCCTCGCACCTCGCCTCGGAGCACGCCGCACCCCGGCGCGAGGCGCCGCCGGCGCCGTCCGCCGAGCCGCGGCTCGAGCCCGCGGCGCCCGAGCACGGCGACGTCGCCGTGCTCGAGCGGCCGGTGGCGGAGGCCGGCGCCGACCTCCGCTGGACGCCGGAGGCGGAGAAGGAGCTCCTGAAGATCCCCTTCTTCGTGCGCGGCAAGGCCCGGCGCAACACCGAACGCTTCGCGCGCGAGCGCGGGGTCGCCCCGATCACCGTCGAGACGATCTACGATGCGAAGGCTCATTTCAGTCGTTGACAGGACGGATCTGACGATCCGATCCATGGACGGGCCGCCCGCGGCCCGCCTCGAGGGCGCCGCGTCGGCGTCGGCGGCGGGCGTGCCTCTGCGCTTCACCATCGTCACCCTCGACAATCATCTCGCGGGCCCGATCGCCCGCGCCCGCCGCACGCTCGCCCGGGAGCTGCCGGGGCTGACGCTGCGCGTCCACTGCGCCACCGATTTCGAGGGCGATCCGGAGGCGGTCGCCCGCGCGAACGCGGACATCGCGAGCGCCGACATCGTGCTGTGCACGATGATGTTCCTCGAGGACCACATCCGCGCCGTGATGCCGGCGCTGGAGGCGCGCCGCGACGCCTGCGACGGGCTCGTCGCCTGCATGTCGGCCGGCGAGGTGACGAAGCTCACCCGCATCGGCGGTCTCGACATGGGCAAGCCCGCCTCCGGGCCGATGGCGCTCCTGAAGAAGCTGCGCCCGAAGAGCTCGAAGAAGGACGGCGCCCCGGGCGCCGGCGATTCGGGCGCGCGCCAGCTCAAGCTCCTGCGCCGCATCCCCCAGATCCTGCGCTTCATCCCGGGCACCGCCCAGGACCTGCGCGTCTATCTCCTGTGCCTGCAATATTGGCTCGCCGGCTCGGAGGAGAACGTCGCCAACATGGTCCGCCTGCTGGTGGACCGCTACGCCGCCGGCCCGCGCAAGGTGCTGCGCGGCACGCTGAAGGTCGGCGATCCGGTCGAGGTGGCGGAGGTGGGCGTCTACCATCCGCGCATCCCCGGCGGCATCGCGGACAAGGCGGATGTGCTGCCGCGCCGCTCCGGAGCCGGTCGGGTCGGCCTGGTGTGCCTGCGCTCCTACATCGTCGCCGAGGACACGGCGCACTACGACGGGGTGATCTGCGCGCTCGAGGCCTCGGGCCTCGACGTCGTGCCCTGCTTCGCGGCGGGGCTCGACGCGCGCCCGGCCATGGAGCGCTATTTCCTCGACGCGGACGGGCGCCCGACGGTCGACGCCGTCGTCTCGCTGACCGGCTTCTCGCTCGTCGGCGGGCCGGCCTACAACGACTCGAAGGCCGCCGAGGAGATCCTGGCGCGCCTCGACGTGCCCTACATCGCCGCGCAGGCGAGCGAGTTCCAGTCGCTCGCGGCGTGGGAGGGCTCCGAGCGCGGGCTGCTGCCGGTCGAGGCGACGATGACGGTCGCGCTGCCGGAACTCGACGGCGCGACCGGGCCGATCCTCTTCGCCGGGCGCGGCCCCGGCGCGGGCGCCGGCGCCTGCGGGCATTGCCGGCGTTCGGAGGCGGAGCGCGCCGCCGGTGCCTGCGGCGACTGCATGCGCCCGCAGCCCGAGCGGGTGGCGATGCTCGCCGCGCGGGTGGCGAAGCTCGTCGCGCTGCGCCGCACCGCGCGCGCGGCGCGCCGGGTCGGCATCACGCTCTTCAACTTCCCGCCCAACAGCGGCGCCACCGGCTCGGCGGCCTTCCTCGCCGTGTTCGAGTCGCTCTTCAACACGCTCGCGGCGATGAAGGCGGCCGGCTACGCCGTCGACCTGCCCGAGAACGTGGACGCGTTGCGATCGGCGCTGCTCGAGGGCAACGCCGCCCGCTACGGGGCGGACGCCAACGTCGGCGCGACGATCCCCGTCGACGACCACGTGCGCCGCGAGCCCCACCTCGCGCAGATCGAGGCGCAATGGGGGCCCGCCCCCGGCCGCCAGCAGACCGACGGCGCCACGCTCCACGTGCTCGGGGCGCGCTTCGGCAACGTCTTCGTCGGCGTCCAGCCCGGCTTCGGCTACGAGGGCGACCCGATGCGGCTCCTGTTCGAGCGGGGCTTCTCGCCGACGCACGCCTTCTCCGCCTATTACCGCTGGCTGCGCGAGGACTTCGGCGCGCACGCGGTGCTGCACTTCGGCACGCACGGCGCCCTCGAGTTCATGCCCGGCAAGCAGACCGGCCTCTCGGCCGCCTGCTGGCCCGACCGGCTGATCGGCGATCTGCCGAACCTCTACGTCTACGCCGCCAACAACCCCTCCGAGGGCATGATCGCCAAGCGCCGCGCCGCCGCGACGCTGATCTCCTACCTCACACCGCCCGTCGGGCACGCGGGCCTCTATCGCGGCCTCGTCGACCTCAAGGGCGCCGTCGAGCGCTGGCGGGCGCTGCCGCCCGAGGACGTCGCCGAGCGCGCCGACCTCGCGCAGAGCATCCGCGCCCAGGCGGGCGAGCTCGACTTCGTGCTCGCCGATCCCGGCCCGAGTGGCGAGGCGGACATCGCGGGGCTGTGGGAGCAGGTGCTCGAGTACGAGACGACCCTCATCCCCTACGGCCTCCACGTGATCGGCCGCGCCCCCTCGCCGGCCGAGCGCGCGGACCTCCTCGTCTCCGTCGCGGACGCCTCCGACGGCATCGCGCTGCCGCGCGCCACCGCCGAGGCGCTCGCCGCCGGGGCGAGCCCCGCCGCCGCCCACCAGGCGGGGGAGCCCGGTCGAGGCGAGGTGATGCCGGACCAGCTCGAACTCCTCACCCGCCTCTCGGCGGTGAACGCGGCGCTGACGACGGACGGCGAGCTGCCCGGCATCCTGCACGCGCTCGACGGCGGCTACATCCGCCCCGCGCCCGGCGGCGACCTGCTGCGCACGCCCGCCATCCTGCCGACGGGGCGCAACATCCACGGCTTCGATCCCTTCCGCATCCCGAGCGCGTACGCCGTCAAGGACGGGGCACGCCAGGCCGAGGAGCTGATCCGCCGCCATTGCGCCGACGGCAACCCGCTGCCCGAGACCGTGGCGATGGTGCTGTGGGGCACCGACAGCCTGAAGACCGAGGGCGCGCCGATCGGACAGGCGCTCGCGCTGCTCGGCGCCGCGCCGAAGTTCGACAGCTACGGCCGGCTGTGCGGCGCGGTGCTGCGGCCGCTCGCCGAGCTCGGTCGCCCGCGCATCGACGTCGTCGCCACGCTCTCGGGCATCTTCCGGGACCTGATGCCGCTGCAGACGCGCATGCTCGCCGAGGCCGCCTTCCTCGCCGCCTCCGCCGACGAGCCCGACGCGATGAACTTCGTCGCGAAGCACGCGCGCGGCTACATGGCCGAGAGGGGCTGCGACCTCGAGACGGCGGCCCTGCGCATCTTCTCCAACGCCGACGGCGCCTACGGCGCCAACGTCAACCAGCTGATCGACGCCGGCGCCTGGGACGACGAGGACGAGCTCGCCGAGACCTTCTCGCGGCGCAAGTGCTTCGCCTACGGCCGCTCCGGCAAGACGACGCGCGAGCCCGCCCTGTTCGAGAGCATGCTCTCGGGCGCGGACCTCGCCTACCAGAACCTCGAATCGGTCGAGCTCGGCGTCACCACCGTCGATCAGTACTACGACAGCCTGGGCGGCATCTCGAAGGCGATCGGCCGCGCCCGCCGCGAGATCGGGCGCGACGCGCCGGGCGCCCGCCCGGTGCCGGTCTACATCGGCGACCAGACCAAGGGGAAGAACGTGGTGCGCACGCTCACCGAGCAGGTGGCGCTCGAGGCCCGCACCCGCATGCTGAACCCCAAGTGGTACGAGGGCCTGCTGCAGCACGGCTACGAGGGCGTGCGCCAGATCGAGGCCTCCGTCACCAACACGATGGGATGGTCGGCCACCACCGGCCAGGTGCAGGACTGGGTCTACCAGCGCCTCACCGAGACCTTCGTGCTCGACGCGGAGATGCGCGAGCGCATGGCCGCGCTCAACCCGAAAGCGTCCGTGAAGATGGCCAACCGCCTCATCGAGGCGCACGAGCGCCGCTACTGGACGCCCGACGCCGCCACGCTCGCCGCGCTGCGCGCCGCGGGCGAGGCCCTCGAGGACCGCCTGGAAGGCATCACCGAAGGAGCGACCCCGTGACCGCCTTGAACATCCGTGCGCCTATCCCCCGGCGCCCGACCCTCGGCCGCTCCGACGGCGAGGGCAGCGTGCAGGTCCACCTGGATCCGAGCCTCGACATGGGCAAGGCGCAGGTCTTCGCCGTCTACGGCAAGGGCGGGATCGGCAAGTCGACCACCTCGTCGAACCTGTCCGCGGCCTTCTCCAAGCTCGGCAAGCGGGTCATCCAGATCGGCTGCGATCCCAAGCACGACTCGACCTTCACGCTCACGCGCCGCCTGATCCCGACCGTGATCGACGTGCTCGAGACCGTCGACTTCCACTCGGAAGAGCTGCGGATCGAGGACTTCGTCGTGGAAGGCTACAACGGCGTCATGTGCGTCGAGGCGGGCGGCCCGCCCGCGGGTACCGGCTGCGGCGGCTACGTCGTCGGGCAGACGGTGAAGCTCCTCAAGGAGCATCACCTGCTCGAGGACACCGACGTCGTCATCTTCGACGTGCTGGGAGACGTGGTCTGCGGCGGATTCGCCGCGCCGCTCCAGCACGCCGACCGGGCGCTGATCGTGGCCGCCAACGACTTCGACTCGATCTTCGCGATGAACCGGATCGTGCAGGCCATCAAGGCGAAGTCGAAGAACTACGAGGTGCGGCTCGGCGGCGTCATCGCCAACCGTTCGGCGGCGACGGACCAGATCGAGCGCTTCACCGACAAGATCGGCATGAACGTGCTCGCCCGCTTCCCCGATCTCGACGCCATCCGACGCTCGCGGCTGGGCAAGCGCACGATGTTCGAGATGGGGGATGAACCCGATGTCGTCGCCGTGCAGGACGAGTACCTTCGCCTGGCGCAGTCCCTCCTCGACGGCACGGAGCCGCTGATCTGCGACTCGCTGAAGGATCGCGAGATCTTCGATCTGCTGGGGTTCGAGTGAGATGCACACGCAGAGCTACGTCGACCGCCGCCACCGCCTCCAGGCCTATTTCGACCGCACCGCGTCGGAGACCTGGGCGCGGCTGACGTCGGATGCGCCGGTCAGCCGCATCCGCGCCACCGTCCGGGCCGGACGCGCGGAGATGCGTGCGACGATCCTCTCCTGGCTTCCGGCGGACCTCGGCGGCCTCACCCTGCTCGACGCCGGCTGCGGAACCGGCGCGCTCGCCGTCGAGGCGGCGCGGCGCGGCGCGCGGGTGACCGCGATCGACGTGGCCGAGAGCCTCGTGCGCGTCGCCGCCGAGCGGCTGCCGGCGGACGTCGACCCCGCGCTCGTCTCCTTCCGCACCGGCGACATGCTCGATCCCGCGCTGGGGCGCTTCGACTACGTCGTGGCGATGGATTCGCTCATCCACTACCGCGCCGCGGACATGGCCGGCGCCCTCGCGGCGCTGTGCGCGCGCACGGACCGCGCCGTGATCGCCACCTTCGCCCCGCGCACGCCCGCGCTCTCGCTGATGCACGCGACCGGCAAGCTCTTCCCGCGCGCGGACCGCTCGCCGGCCATCGAGCCGGTCTCGGAGGCGACGCTCACGCGCCTCGTCGCGGGCGAGCCCGCGGCCGCGGGCTGGCGCCCGGCGCGCATGCGGCGGGTGAGCCGCGGCTTCTACACCTCGCAGGCGCTGGAGCTCGTGCCCGCATGAACCTGGCGAAGCCCGCCCTCTCGAGCTTCTGGACGCTGATCGGCACGCGCTTCCTGCCGTTCGCGGATGCGGCGACGCGTGAACTGCCGCTCTCGCGGCTGCTTCGCCTGTCGTTGTTCCAGGTCTCGGTGGGCATGGCGATCGTGCTGCTCAACGGAACGCTCAACCGGGTGATGATCCTCGAGTTGAACGTGCCGGCCTGGCTCGTGGCCTCGATGATCGCGCTGCCGGTGCTGTTCGCCCCGGTGCGGGCGCTGATCGGGCACCGTTCGGACCACCACCGCTCGCTGCTCGGCTGGAAGCGCGTTCCCTACATCTGGTTCGGCTCGCTGCTCCAGTTCGGCGGCCTCGCGATCATGCCCTTCGCGCTGCTCGTGCTCTCCGGCGACGGGCAGGGGCCGGTATGGGTCGGCCAGCTCGGGGCCGGCCTCGCCTTCCTCCTCGTCGGCGCGGGCCTGCACACGACCCAGACCGCGGGCCTCGCGCTCGCCACCGATCTCGCGCCGGAGGACACGCGCCCGCGCGTCGTCGCCTTCCTCTACGTCATGCTGCTCGTCGGCATGGTCGCGAGCGCGTTCCTGTTCTCCGTCCTGCTCGAGCCCTACAGCCACCTCGCGCTCATCCAGGTCGTGCAGGGCGCGGCCGTGGTGACGATGGTGCTCAACGCCGTCGCGCTGTGGAAGCAGGAGGCGCGCGACCCCTCCCGCACCCGCAAGGACGTGGCCCGCCCCGCCTTCAGGGAGAGCTGGGCCGAGTTCGTCGCTGGCGGGCGCGCCACGCGCACGCTCGTGGCGGTGGGACTGGGCACGGCCGGGTTCTCCATGCAGGACATCCTGCTCGAGCCCTACGGCGGCGAGGCGCTGGGCATGTCCGTCGCGGCGACGACGGCGCTCACGGCGTTCCTCGCCGGCGGCTCGCTCGTCGGCTTCGCCTATGCCGCGCGCCGGCTGACGAACGGCGGCAATCCCTATCGCCTCGCGGCGCTCGGCGTGCTGGTCGGCATCGCCGCCTTCTCCTGCGTCGTCTTCGCAGGGGCCTTCGACTCCGTGCTCATGCTGCGCATCGGCGCGGTGCTGATCGGGCTCGGCGCCGGGCTGTTCGCGGTGGGCACGCTCACGGGCGCGATGGCGCTCGCGGACGGGAGCGGCTCGGGCCTCGCGCTCGGCGCCTGGGGCGCGGTGCAGGCCACGGCCGCGGGCGTGGGCATCGCGGTCGGCGGCGCCATCCGCGACGGCGTCGGCGCGCTCGCCGCGTCTGGCGCGCTCGGCCCGGCGCTGTCGGGGCCGGAGATCGGCTACCACGTCGTCTACCACCTCGAGATCCTGATTCTGTTCGTCTCCCTCGTCGCGATCGGTCCGCTGGTCGCACCCGCTTCCGTCGGCTCCTCGGCGCGCCGCGAGCGGTTCGGTCTCGCCGATTTGCCAGCTTGAATGAGGAGGCTTCCATGGGCACCGGAGCCATTACGAGTTACATCGACGTCGCGCAGGTCACGCTCTACGTCTTCTGGTTCTTCTTCGCGGGACTGATCTTCTATCTGCGCCGCGAGGACAAGCGCGAGGGCTATCCCCTCGTCTCGGAGCGATCGGAGCACGTCCTGGTCCAGGGCTTCCCCTCGATGCCCAAGCCCAAGACCTTCCTCCTGCGCAACGGCCACACCTACCAGGCGCCCCCGGGGCACGTCGACGAGCGCGAGCTCAAGGCCGTGCCGGCCGAGGCCTGGCCGGGCGCGCCGCTCAAGCCCACCGGCAACCCTATGATCGACGGGATCGGCGCGGCCTCCTACGCCCTGCGCGAGAACGTGCCGGAGCTGACCGCGGAGGACGCCAATCGCACGGTGCCGCTCCGCGTCGCGACCGACTTCATGGTCGCCTCGGAGGACGTCTCGCCGATCGGGATGGCCGTCATCGGCGCCGACGGCGTGAAGGCGGGCGTGGTCGGCGAGCTGTGGATCGACCTCTCCGAGCCGATGATCCGCTATCTCGAGACCGTCCTCGAACCGGCGCACGGCGGCCGCACCGTGCTCGTGCCGATGAACTTCTGCCGCATGAAGAAGAGCCGCGGCGAGATCCACGTCGCGGCCATTCTCGCCTCCCAGTTCGCCGACGTGCCGGCGCTCTCCTCGCCCGACCAGATCACGGCGCGCGAGGAGGACAAGATCACCGGCTACTTCGGCGGCGGCACCATCTACGCCACCCCCGAGCGCGCGGAGCCGATCATATGAGCATCGCCATCGTCAAGAAGCCCGAGGAGGCGCTCGCGGCCGCCGCGCGCGCGGCGGCGGACGCCGAGCCGATCACCCCGCGGGGCCTGCCCGCGCCGCTGCCGGAAGGCGAGACCATCCTCTGGCAGGGCCAGCCGGCCTGGCGCACGCTCGCGCGACGCGCCATGCGGCTGCGCGGCATGAGCCTCTATTTCGGGCTCCTCGCCGCCTGGGCCTTCGGCGAGGCGATCGCCGCGGGGCAGGGCGTCCCCGCGGCGCTCCTGTCGGCGACCTGGCTGCTCGCACTCGGCGCTGCCGCGATCGGCCTCCTGTCGCTCTATGCCTGGCTGTCCGCCCGCTCGACCTTCTTCACCATCACCAACGAGCGGCTGATCCTGTCCTTCGGCGTGGCGCTGCCGATGAGCGTGAACGTGCCCTTCAAGCTCGTCGAGAACGTCGCGTTCAAGCGCTGGCCGAACGGCACCGGCGACATCGCGATCGCGATCGAGAGCGAGCGACGGCTCTCCTACGTGCTGTTCTGGCCCTACGTGCGGCCCTGGCGGTTCTCGAAGGTCGAGCCGATGCTGCGCGCGGTGCCGCAGGCCGAGCGCGTCGCGGCGATCCTCGCCGAGCGCCTGACCGCCACGCACGGCGAGAACGCCGCCGCGCAGGCGGCCGCGGAACGGCGCCAGGACGCGGTCGAAGGTGGTCGCGAGGGCGCACGCCTGCGGCCGGCCACCGCGTGATCACCGTATCGAGACCCACCGTATCGAGACCCGTGGAGCTCCCCCGATGAACGCTCACGCGATGCCACCTCGACCCGAACCGGCGGCCGACGCGCCGCGCCGGCGGGGGCACTTCCCGCGGGGCGCCCTGTACGGCGCCTCGACCGTCCTCCTCGCGGTGCTCGTCGCCGTGTGGATCTTCCGCGAGCCGGAGCCGGCGGCGCGGGACCTGAGCGGCGCGCACCTCGCCGTGGCGCTGATCTTCGAGGACCGCGCGGACGGTGCCGTCGTCGTGCGCGACCCGGTGGACGGGACGGTGGTGCAGGTGTTCGATCCGGGCACCAACGGTTTCGTGCGCGGGGCGCTGCGCGGCCTCGCCCGCGAGCGCAAGCGCCGCGCGATCGGCGCGGAGGTGCCCTTCACGCTCGTCCTGTGGCCCACGGGCCACCTCTCGCTCGAGGACACGGCGACCCACGCCTCGATCGATCTCTCCGCCTTCGGGCCGGACAACTTCGCGCCGTTCGTCGCGATCCTGAACGCAGAGGGAGGGGCGTCATGATCTTCCGCCGCACGATCGAGGTGCCCTGCACCGTCGAGATCGAGAACACGTTCGACAGCCTGCACGCGCACGTCGACCTGCACGGCGTCAAGGTCGCGCCGGGCGACAGCGTGATCGTCCACGGCGCGCCGACCGTGGTGCCCCACGGCGAGCGCCAGGTGTTCGAGCGCCGCGCCACGGTGGTGCGCGCCACGATCTTCGACCGGCTGTTCGCCAAGGCCGAGGGCTATGCGGAACTCACCGACCTGTTCGAGGTCGGCTTCGAAGGGCATCCTCCGGAAATCCGGGAGAGCGACGGCCCGGCGCGACGCGCGCCGGCACACGACGCCTGAACACACCCGAGGGAGGACGCGACATGATCACGATGGAAGGCGGAGTGGGCCAGGGCGAGAGCGGCAAGCCGCGCCGGAGCCCGCGCGAGGTCAACGAATCCACCCGCCGCGCCCAGGCGAGCACGATGCTCTCGCCGCGCTTCTACACGACCGATCACGCCGCCATGGACGCGATCGACGTCGAGCCCGTGCGCAAGGACTGGGACGCGCTGATCAAGGAGATGCGCGACGATCCCAACAAGGGCCACTTCAAGCGCACCGACGAGTGGGACGATTTCGACCTCTCGTCGCTGCCCGAGGGGCTGCAGGAGGAGCTCAAGGACTTCCTGATCTCCTCGGTGACGGCGGAGTTCTCGGGGTGCGTCCTCTACGTCGAGCTCAAGAAGCACATCCAGAACCCGGACGTGCGCGAGCTGTTCGCGCTGATGGCCCGCGACGAGGGGCGTCACGCCGGCTTCATCAACGACACGCTCAAGGACCTCGACATCGCCGTCGACCTCGCCTTTCTGACGAAGGCGAAGAAGTACACCTACTTCAAGCCGAAGTTCATCTTCTACGCGACCTACCTGTCCGAGAAGATCGGCTACGCGCGCTACATCACCATCTATCGCCTGTTCGAGCGCAATCCGGAGCTCCGCTTCCACCCCATCTTCAAATGGTTCGAGAAGTGGTGCAATGACGAGTTCCGCCACGGCGAGGCCTTCGCGCTGCTCATGCGCGCCAACCCGCATCTCGTGTCCGGGCTGAACAAGTACTGGGTTCGCTTCTTCCTGCTCGCGGTCTACGCGACGATGTACGTGCGCGACCACGCCCGGCCGCACTTCCACGCCGCGCTGGGCATCGACCCGGACGAGTACGACTACCGCGTCTTCCGGATCACCTCGGAAGTCTCGCGCCAGGTCTTCCCGGTCGTGCTCGACATCGACCACCCCGCCTTCAAGCCGGGGCTCGACCGGCTCGTGCGGATCTCCCGCTCGATGGAGAAGGCCGCCGCGCACGGGGGCATCGCGGGCCGGCTGCGCAAGGGCGCGCTCTCGCTCGCCGCCGCGGCCACCTTCGCGCGGCTCTATCTCCTGCCGGTGAAGCGCAACGAGGTCCCGGCTTCCGTGCGCCTCGAGCCGGCGTGGTGAGGACGCACGCGCGATGACCATGATCCTCGCCGCAGCCGGTTTCGCGCTCTTCGCCTGGTGGGCCTCCACCGGGCTCATCCTGATGCTCGACCGGCTGCCGCGCTGGACCTTCGCCTGGACCATGGCGGGAGCGACCACGCTCACCACGCTGGCGCTGTGGGGGCTCGCCTGGTCGGCGAGCGTGACGAGCGTCGCCTCGGCGCTGTGCGCCTTCGCCTGCGCGCTCGTCGTCTGGGGCTGGACGGAGGTGTCGTTCCTGACCGGCTGGATCACCGGCCCGCGCACGACGGCCTCGCCGCCGGGAACCCGCGGGCTCACGCGCCTGCGCCACGCGATCGCGGCCATCATCTGGCACGAGCTCGCCATCCTCGCGGGCTTCCTCGTCGTGCTCGCCGTCTCCTGGGGCGGCGAGAACCAGACGGCGACGGCGACCTACGCCGTGCTGTGGGTGATGCGGCTCTCCGCCAAGATCAACATCTTCCTCGGCGTGCCGAACCACGCCGACGGCTTCCTGCCAGAGCACCTCGCCTACCTGAAGTCCTGGTTCACCAAGCGGGCGATGAACCCGTTCTTCCCGGTTTCGGTCTCGGCGGCGCTCGTCGCGCTCGCGCTCCTCGCCGCCCCGGTCTTCGCGCCGGAGACGAGCGCGTTCGAGGCGGCGAGCCGCGCGCTCGTGGCGACGCTCCTCGCGCTCGCGGTACTGGAGCACTGGTTCCTGGTGCTGCCTTTCGAGTCGATCGCGCTCTGGCGCCTGCCGTCCGGCGAGCGGCCCCCCGGCGAGGCCGGGCGCGACACCCGCCCTCCGGGCCTCCCCGCACCCGTTCCGGCCCCGCTTCCGGCCTCCGTTCCCGCCCCGTCGCGCGAGCCCCTCCCGGATCTCGCGCGCGACCCCCGCGCCCCGCGCCGCCCCGTGCCGCGTATCGAGGACACGCCGTCCGCGTTCAGCCTGTGGAGACGATGATGAACTACGAAGAGATCTTCCGCACCGCGCTCGACGGGCTGCGCCAGGAGGGCAACTACCGGGTCTTCGCCGATCTCGAGCGCCAGGCGGGTGCCTTCCCGCGGGCGGTGTTCCGCAACGGCGGCGTCGAGCGCGAGGTGACGATCTGGTGCTCGAACGACTATCTCGGCATGGGACAGCATCCCGACGTCGTCGCGGCGATGCAGGAGACGATCGGCCGCTGCGGCGCCGGTGCGGGCGGCACCCGCAACATCTCCGGCACGACCCACGCCCACGTGCTGCTCGAGCGCGAGCTCGCCGACCTCCACGGCAAGGAGGCGGCGCTGCTCTTCACCTCGGGCTACGTCTCGAACTGGGCCGCGCTCTCCACGCTCGGCGCGAAGCTGCCGAACGCGGTCATCGTCTCGGACGCGGGCAACCACGCGTCCATGATCGAGGGCATCCGGCACTCGAAGGCGGACAAGGTGATCTTCCGCCACAACGACGTCGCCGACCTCGAGGCGAAGCTCGCCGCGATCGACCCGTCGCGGCCGAAGATCGTCGCCTTCGAATCGGTCTACTCCATGGACGGCGACATCGCGCCGATCTCCGAGATCTGCGACGTGGCCGAGGCCTACGGCGCGATGACCTATCTCGACGAGGTGCACGCGGTGGGCATGTACGGCGCGCACGGCGGCGGCGTGTCCGAGCGCGAGGGCCTGGCCCATCGCCTCACCATCATCGAGGGCACCCTCGGCAAGGCCTTCGGCGTGATGGGCGGCTACATCGCCGGCTCGGCGGCGGTGTGCGACTTCGTGCGCTCCTTCGCCTCCGGTTTCATCTTCACCACCGCGCTGCCGCCGGCGCTGGCCGCGGGCGCGCGCGCCGCGATCCGGCACCTCAAGGTCTCCGACGTCGAGCGCCGCGGCCAGCGCGAGCGCGTGGCGCAGGTGCGCGCGCGGCTCGACCAGGCGGGCATCCCCCACCTGATGAACGACAGCCACATCGTGCCCGTCATGGTCGGCGACCCCGTGCGCTGCAAGGCGATCACCGACCTCCTGCTCGAGCGCTACGGCATCTACGTGCAGCCGATCAACTACCCCACCGTGGCGCGCGGCACCGAGCGCCTGCGCATCACCCCGGGCCCGTTGCACACCGAGGCGGACATCGAGCACCTGGTGCGCTCCCTCCAGGCCTGCTTCGCCAGCGTGGCCGAGCTGCGCGAGGCCGCCGAGTAGCGCCCCCGGGGTGCCCGGCCCGCCGCCCTCAGGCCTCGCGCGCGAGGGCGGCGAGCCGCGCCACCATGGACGATCCCGGGTCGGCCAGCGGCGCGACGACGTCGAAATGGTGCCGGCCGGGCACCGACTCGTAGCGGGTGGCGACGCCTTTCGCCCCCCACGCCTCGACGATGGCGCGGCTCTGGCGGTGGTACTCGGCGCTCTCGGTCTCGCCGACGACGGCGTCGAGGGTGCCGCCGGGGATCGGCTCCCACAGGAGCGGGCTCGCCGCCTTCGCCTCGGCCTCGTCCATGCGCAGCGCGCCGTTCACCTTCGTGCGCAGGAGCGGCGCGAGGTCGAACAGGCCGGAGATCGCGTAGGCCGCCCGCACGAGATCGTCCGGCAGCTCCCGCGAGACAGCCTTCCAGTGCGTGCCGAGCAGGCAGGCGGCGAGGTGGCCGCCGGCGGAGTGGCCAGCGACGACGAGCGGACGGTCGAAGCGCGCCATCTCCCGCGCCGCGGTGCGCATCTCCTCGACGATCTCGCCGATGCGCGCCTGCGGGGCGAGCGTGTAGCTCGGGATCGCGACCTGGATGCCGTGCGCGAGGAGCCCCGCCGCCAGATGGCTGAAGTACGATCGATCGAGCGACTGCCAGTAGCCGCCGTGGATGAACATCACCGACGCCGCCGCGCGGTCCTCGTCCGGCCGGAACAGGTCGAGCCTCTGCCGCTCGCGCGCGCCGTAGGCGATCTCGAGCGGCGGATGCGCCGTGCGGAAGGCGGCCGCGTCGCGCGCCCAGCCGGCGAAGATCTCCGGGTGCTCCGGCACCCGGGCACGGTTGTCGTACTCGGCCTCGTAGTCGATGGGCGCGTTCGTCATCGCAGGGCTCCTCTCCCGCTCGAGGGAAGCGCGCCCGGCGCCCCGCCGCAAGGGCCTGCGCGCCCGAAGCCGGATCGGCACACCCGCGCCCGCGCCCGCCCGCTGCTTTGACTTCCCCGTCCGCATCCGTCAAAAGGCCGGCCTTCCGGGACGCGCGCCCGCGGCCGCGCCCCGACACGGGAACCCGAGAGGCCCAGATGCACAATCCCGTTCTCGTCGAGGTGACGCGCGGCGCGCTCGTCGAATCCCGCCATCGCGGCGCGGTGGCGGTGGTCGATACCGAGGGCACGGCGGTGCTCGCCGTCGGCGACGTGGACGAGCCGGTCTTCCCGCGCTCGGCCGTCAAGGCGATCCAGGCGCTGCCCCTCGTCGCGAGCGGGGCCGCGGACGCGATGGGCCTCACCGACGCCGAGCTCGCGCTCGCCTGTGCCTCCCATTCCGGCGAGCCCGCCCACGTCGAGACCGCGGCGGCGATGCTCGCCAAGGCGGGCCGCGACCTCGGTGCGCTCGAATGCGGCTGCCATTGGCCGCTCGACCAGAAGGTGGCCCGCGCGCTCGCGGAAGCCGGTGGGCAGCCGAGCGCGCTCCACAACAACTGCTCGGGCAAGCACGCGGGCTTCGTCTGCCTCGCCTGCGCCTCGAAGGTCGATCCCGCGGGCTACGTGGGGCCGGACCATACGGTCATGGAGCAGGTTCGGGCGGCGCTCGAGGAGGTCACCGGCGCGACCCATACGGCGGACCGGCGCGGCACGGACGGCTGCGCCATCCCGACCTATGCCGTGCCGCTCACGGCGCTCGCCTACGGCTTCGCCAAGCTCGGAACCGGCGTCCATCTCTCGGACGGCTACGCGGCTGCCGCCGCGCGCCTCCGCAAGGCGGTGGCGGAGAACCCGTTCATGGTGGCGGGGACGGGGCGCTTCGACACGCGGGTGATGGAGTGCCTCGGCCCGCGGGTGTTCCTCAAGACGGGCGCGGAGGGCGTCTACTGCGCGGCCTTCCCGGAACTCGGGATCGGCGCCGCGCTCAAGTGCGACGACGGCGCGACCCGGGCCGCCGAGGCGATGATGGCGGCGATCATCCGCCGCTTCCTCGACCTCGACGACAAGGAGCGCACGCTCGCCGATTCCGTCGCCGGCGCCGCCATCAGGAACTGGAACGGCACGCTCGTCGGCGAGATCCGGGCCGTGGGGCCGCTCTCGGGCTGAGCGGCCGGCCATCGCGCCGCGCGAGCGGCGATCGAAGCGGCTATGTCCCCGATCGACGAAATGACGCGCAAGTCGATTGCATGAGCCGCGCGCGATCGCTAGGTCGCGGCCCGCGATCGTGCGAAACGCCAGGGCGGTGCAGGCGCCCCGCGCCGGGCTTCCTCCCGGCGCCCTCGGGCGGAGGACCCGCCCGATTGCACGGAGGGCACGGCGATGTCGTGGATGTTTCCGCGTCTGAGCGTGTCCATCACCCTCCGCTGGGGGCGGAAGGCGAGCCTCACTCTCGCCTTCCGCATGTCCTCGGGACGGTGATGAAAGAGAGGGGGGAGGGGAGACCCTTCCCCCTCACTCCAGCTCTCAGACTAGCGCACCTTCCGCAGAACGGCAACGAGTTCCAACGTCGGAAAACGACGAAAAAGCCACCGATCCGGTTTCGAGCGCTGCGCCGTCCACGTAGGCTGCGGCCCGCGATCGTGCGAAACGCCAGGGCGGTGCAGGCGCGCCGCGCCGGGCTTCCTCCCGGCGGCCTCGGGCGGAGGACCCGCTCGATCGTACGGAGGGCACGGCGATGTCGTGGAGATTCCCGCGCCTGAGCGTGTCCATCGGCTTCCGCTGGATGCGGAAGGCGAGCCTGAACCTCGCCTTCCGCCTGAGCCTCGGAGGCTGATGAAACGGGAGGGGAAGGGAGACCCTCCTCGCTCACTCCGGAGCCGAAAAGAGCACGATCGCCGAAATCCACGATGCCGCCGAGCGCCGTCGCCACGATGCACGCGGCCCCGACGGCGCGGACCGGCCCGCGGAACGTCCCGCGCGGCGGCGTCGTTCACCCGGCTGCCAACCCGGGAGGAGCATCATGATCGCCGGCACGAAATGGTGGCAGCGCGGCATCATCTACCACGTCTATCCCCGCTCGTTCCAGGACACGGACGGCGACGGGATCGGCGACCTGAAGGGCATCGAGCAGCGGCTCGACCACATCGCCGGGCTCGGCTGCGACGCGGTCTGGATCAGCCCGGTCTACCCCTCGCCGATGAAGGACCACGGCTACGACGTCGCCGACTACACGGGCATCCATCCGCTGTTCGGCACGCTGGACGACTTCGACCGGCTGGTGGCGCGGGCGAAGGCGCTCGGGCTGAAGGTCGTCATGGACTTCGTGCCCAACCACACCTCGGACCGGCACGCCTGGTTCCTGGAGAGCCGCGCCTCGCGCGAGAGCGAGAAGCGCGACTGGTACGTCTGGCGCGACGCCGGGCCCGACGGATCGCCGCCCAACAACTGGATCTCGGTCTTCTCCGGCCCGGCCTGGACCTGGGACGAGGCGACCGGGCAGTACTACCTGCACTCCTTCCTCCCCGAGCAGCCGGACCTGAACTGGCGCAACCCCGCGGTTCGCGCCGCGATGTACGACGCCATGCGCTTCTGGCTCGACCGCGGCATCGACGGCTTCCGGCTCGACGTCGTCTACTACTGCATGAAGGACCCGCAGCTTCGCGACAACCCGCCGAACCCCGGCTGGAAGCCCGGCATGCCGGAGATCGACACGCTGCTCCAGGCGCACTCTAACGATCACGAGGACATGGCGATCGTCATCCGCGAGATGCGCGCCGTGGTCGACGCCTACGACGACCGCCTCCTGATCGGCGAGATCTACCTGCCGCTCGAGCGGCTGATGGCCTATTACGGCCGCGATCTCTCGGGCGCCCACCTGCCCTTCAACTTCCAGCTCATCCTCACGCCTTGGGAGGCGCGGGAGGTGGCGGCGCTCGTCGCGCAGTACGAGGGTCTGCTGCCGCAGGGCGGCTGGCCGAACTGGGTGCTCGGCAACCACGACCAGAAGCGTGTCGCCGCCCGCGTCGGCGAGGCGCAGGCGCGCATCGCGGCGATGCTGCTGCTCACCCTGCGCGGCACGCCGACGCTCTACTACGGCGACGAGCTCGGGATGCCGAACGTCGACATCCCGCCCGGCCGCGGGGAGGACGCCTGGGGCCGACACGAGGCGGGTTTCTCGCGCGATCCGCAGCGCACGCCGATGCAGTGGGACGACACGGAGCACGCCGGGTTCTCCACGGCGGAGCCCTGGCTGCCGCTCTCGCCCGACTGGCGCGTGCGCAACGTCGCCTCGCAGGACCGCGACCCCCGCTCGATGCTCACCCTCCACCGCCGGCTCCTCGCGCTGCGCCGCGCCTCGCCGGCGCTCGCGATCGGAGACTGGTCCGGCATCGAGACGGTGGAGGGTGACGTCTTCGCCTTCGAGCGCCACCACCAGGGCGACGCGATCACGGTCGTGCTCAACTTCGGCGCAAGCGAGGTGGAGGTGGCCGACCTCCGGCTGCCGGGCGGCACGGGGCGGATCGCCCTCTCGACGCACCTCGACCGCGACGACCAGAACGTCGGGCCGGGCGTGCGGCTGCGGCCGAACGAGGGGGTGATCATCGTGGCGTGAGGTGCGCCGCATCCGCCTCGTCGCGGCGCGGCAGGCCATCGGTCCCGAGCACCGGATGAGCGATGGCTGCCTCGCCTCCAGGGAAGGGGAGGCGCGGCTCGTGCCGGGCCGACACCCCTCTCGCCGCGCTTGACGCGCCGGTCGGAACCGCGCTTCCCTCCGCCTTCGCTCCCACCACGAGGACCCCTCCATGCCCCTCTACGCCCTCGACGACGTCGCCCCCCAGGTTCCCGGGGACGGGCGGTACTGGGTCGCTCCGGATGCGCAGGTGATCGGGAAGGTGCGGCTCGGGCTCGACGTCGGCGTCTGGTTCGGGGCGGTGCTGCGCGGGGACAACGAGCTCATCGACGTCGGCGAGGGCACGAACATCCAGGAGCACGCGCTGCTCCACACCGATCCCGGCGCGCCGCTGACGATCGGGGCGCACTGCACGGTGGGCCACCACGCCATCCTGCACGGCTGCACGATCGGCGAGGCGAGCCTGGTCGGCATGGGGGCGACCGTCCTCAATCACGCCCGCATCGGGAAGAATTGCCTCGTCGGCGCCAACGCGCTGATCACGGAAGGCAAGGAGTTTCCCGACAACTCGCTGATCGTCGGCGCGCCGGCGCGGGTGGTGCGCACGCTCGACGACGCGGCGGTGCTCGCGCTGCGACAGGCGGCGCAGCGCTACGTCGAGAACTGGCGGCGCTACGCCGCAGGGCTTCGTCGGATCGATTGACGGCGGATCGCCGCCGGGTTCGCGCGCGTGCGTCGCTCAGCGCGCGGCGGTGACCGTGGTGGGCGAGGAGACGCCGCCGAGGGAGACCCAGGCGGTGCCGGTCGAGCCCTCGCGCTTGATGTAGGTGTAGCCCGTCTCGCCCCACGGTTTCACGGCGTCGACCTTGTTGTCGAGGATCATGTCGCCGCGGTCCGTGCGGATGGCGAGGACGGCGTGGCCCTCGTTGTTCTCGTCGAGCACCACCGTCATGCGCATGGCCCGGCGCGGGAGGCCGGCCTCCGCGAGGCGCGCGCGCTTGAGGAGCTGGTAGTCCTCGCAGTCGCCGTAGCCGGTGTCCGGGAAGTCCCAGCTGTCGACCACGTTCCACTGACGCATGTCCGTCATCGGGCGGATCTCGCGGTTCACCTGCTTGTTGATCGCGACCACGGTCCGCCAGATCTGCGGGGTGAGCACGATGACCTCGGGCTCGCGCGGGTCGATCGCGCATTCGGCGGGATGGGCTGCGCAGAAGCGGACCCAGGCCGGGACCGGACGGGCGCCGCCCGTCGTCGCGAGCTGGATCGTGGCCTCGGGAAACGGCCCGGCGAGGGCGGCGCCCGGTGTGCCGGCGCCGATCGCTCCGGCCCCGCCGATCGCGGCCAGGAGAGCGATCTTGCGTGCAGCGTGCGCGAGGCGCACGATGATGTCGCGGCCGCCGCCGCCCGCTTTCCCAATCTGCCGCATGACCGCGCCCCACGGATCGTTGTTAAGCTTCTGTTACGAAGCTGCCACGGCCGGGCGGCGGGCTCAAGAGTCGGAAGACGGAGGGCGTCAACGATGACGTGATGCGTTGGTTCCGCGCAACACTCTGATTTTTCGCAACGAGCTTGGCCGTAGGTGCGCCGGTGGCGGCCTCCCCCGAAGGGGAGCGGCCCCGAAATGGGTGAGGGGCCAGCCTCGCGGCTGGCCCCTCGTGCGATCCCGGTCGGGGACGGGGAGGGTGGGGACGTGACCGGGTGTCGCATCCGTTGGAGCGGCGTTCCGCGCCCGCGGGCGCCGCTCGTGTTCCGAATCGGTCGCCGCGCGTCAGTCCCTCCGGGCCGTGGCGGTGGGCGAGCGGACGTGGCCGAGCGAGGTCCAGGCCGTGCCGGCGGATCCCTCGCGCTTGACGTAGACGTAGCCGGTGTCGTGCCAGGGCAGGACGGCGTCGCGCACGTTGTCGAGGATGAAGTCGCCACGGTCCGTACGGACCATCAGCACGGCGTGGCCCTCGTCGTTCTCGTCGATGACGACGGTCATGCGCATCGCGCGCCGGGGCAGGCCGGCCTGGGCGAGGAGATTGCGCTTGAGGAGCTGGTAGTCCTCGCAGTCGCCGTAGCCGTTGACCGGGAACGTCCAGAGGTCGGCGACGCCGTAGAGCTCCCAGTCGGTGGCCGGGCGGACGGCCGCGTTCACGCGCTGGTTGACCTCCACGATCGTGCGCCAGATCTCCGGCGTCAGGCGGATCGTCTCCGGCTCGCTGCGGTCGACGACGCATTCGCCGGGATACGAGCGACAGAACTCCGTCCAGCCCTGTATCGGCTGTGCCCGGCCCCAGTCCTGGCTCGCCACCCCGACGGCGGGGAGCGCCTGGGCGGCGCCCGAGAGGAGCATCGCGATGCCGGCCAGCGCCGAAGCGAAATGCTTGGTGTTCATGTCGTCTCTCCCTGTCCACGGGAGAGACTGCCGACGGGAATTCGCCCCGCGCTGAAACGAATACGGACAATTCGAGCGAATCGCCCCGCAACCGCCGCGATCGCGGCGCGATTACGCGTCAGGACCAAGATCCTGTTGGCCGATCACGTCGAATTGCGCGGATTTCCGCAAGGAAGGCCCGGAAGCCCGCCATGCCGGTCTCAGGCGCGCCGGCGCGCGCCCTCCGCCAGCCAGCCGGCGAGCACGGCGCCGAGCAGCAGCACCACGCCGACGAAGCCGAGCGCCAGCGGCACGACCGAGACGCCGCGGACCACGGCGGACTCGCTCGGGCGGATGCCGATCCAGTCCGCGCCTGACAGCCGCGTGTCCGAGCGCACCGTCTGGATGCGCGGCACGACGACCGCGCCGGCGCCCTCCGCCAGGCGGCGCACGGAGCCGCCGGTCGCCTCGGCGATGGGTGCGAGATGCGCCACCGCGGAGAACACGTCGCGCATCTCGCGCGGGTTCGCCGGGCCGACGCTGACGAAGGCGACGAGCCCGTCGGCGCGCAGCTCGTGCAGGCCGAGCTCGGCGCCGGTCACCCGCGCCCGCCAGAGACCCGGCGCGGCGGGCTCGAGCGCCACGCCGACGCTCTCGCCGGAGGGAGCGGTGAGCGTCACGGGGGAGGGCGTCTCGCCCATGCTCTGGCGCTCGATCGCGATCGTGCGCCCCTCTGCGGAGGCGCGCAGGGCCTCCTCCTCGAGCGCCGGCTCCTTCATCAGCCAATGCGCGGTGCGGCGCAGGAGATCGAGATAGGGGCCGCCCTCGCGGAAGCCGCGCGCCCAGAGCCACGCGTGATCGGACAGGAGCAGCGCGACGCGTCCCTCGTCGTAGCGCTCGAGAACGAGGAGGGGGCGCCCGTCGACGCCCGACATCACCGTGTCGCCGGCGCGCACGTCCGCGTCGAGGAGGCGCAGCCACTCGCCCCAGGCCGGCGGCGAGACCTCCGAGCCGTCGAGCCCACGCGTCACCGGATGGCGGGTCCCCACCGCCGTGATCTCGGCCTTGTAGGGCTCCTCCAGGATCTCGCCGGTGGGCACGCCGGGGATGATCGGCGAGAGCCGGGTCCGGGCGAGCGAGGCGACGGTGGCGAATTCCGGCCCGGCGGCGAACAGCACCGCCCCGCCGTTCTCCACGTAGGAGACGATGTTGTCGAAATAGATCGACGGCAGGATCGACTGGTTGGCGTAGCGGTCGAAGATGATGAGGTCGAACTCGTCGATCTTCTCCTGGAACAGCTCGCGGGTGGGGAAGGCGATCAGCGAGAGCTCGTCGATCGGCGTGCCGTCCTGTTTGTGCGGCGGGCGCAGGATGGTGAAGTGGACGAGATCCACGTTCGCGTCGGACTTCAGCAGGTTCCGCCAAGCCCTTTCCCCAGCGTGAGGTTCTCCCGAAACGAGAAGCACCCGCAGGTTCTCGCGGATGCCCTCGATCTCGACGACGGCGCGGTTGTTGGCCCGGGTCAGCTCCTCCTCGAGCGGCTCGACCTCGATCTCGACGACGTTGGCGCCGCCGCGGTCGATGGTCACCGGGACGGCGAAGGTGCGCCCGGTGGGCACGTCGCGGCGGGCCATGACCTCGCCGTCGCGGCGTACCGTGACGAGGGCCGAGCCCGTGCCGTTGCGCTCCTCGACCATGGCCTCGATCGTCTGCTCGCGCCCGACGATGCCGAAGCGCGGGGCGCGCACGAGGCGGATCTGGCGGTCGCGCTCGGTCTCGCGCCCGGTGATCAGCGCATGCAGCGGTGCGCGGAAGCCGAGCTGGCCGACGGCGTCCGGGATGTCGTGGACGACGCCGTCGGTGACGAGGATCACGCCGGCGATCCGGTCGGGCGGCACGTCGGCGAGGCCGTTGGCGAGCGCCCGGAAGAGGAGCGTGCCGTCGTCCCCCGCGCCGTCCTCCACGGCGATGAAGCGGGGCACGACGTTCTGCATGGTCGAGAGTCGCCGGTCGAGTTCCTCGCGCACCGCCTCCGTCATCGCAGCGCGTTCGCCGAGTCCTTGCGAGGCGCTCTCGTCGACGACGACGGCGACGACGTCGTCGACGGGCTCGCGCTCCTCCTCGACGAGGGCGGGGTTGGCGAGCGCCAGGACGAGGATCGCCAGCGCGAGCGCGCGCAGCATGGCCGGCGCGCCGCGGGCGAGCACCGAGACGATCGCGACGATCGCGGCGAGCGCCGCCGCCGCCCACAGGACGGGCTCGGGGACGAGAGGCGAGAAGGAGAGCGTCAGCAAGGGCTTCTAGCCTCTAGTTTCCGAGCCGCTCGAGCAGGGCGGGGACGTGCACCTGGTCCGCCTTGTAGTTCCCGGTGAGGGTGTACATGACGATGTTGACCCCCGCGCGATAGGCCATCTCGCGCTGGCGGGTGCCCGATCCGGTGACCGGGTACATCGGCTCGCCGCCGGGGCCGATCGCCCAGGCGGCGGCGAGGTCGTTGCCCGTGATGATGATCGGCGAGACGCCGTCCCCCGAGCGGGCGGGGCGTACGACGTCGTCCGCGCCGACGGCGGGCATCGCCTCGACCCAGGTCTGCGAGCGGTCGAAGCGGCCGGGCAGCTCGCGCAGGATGTAGAAGGTCTTGGTGATGACGTGGTCCGCCGGCAGCGGCTCCAGCGGCGGGATGTCGAGGGTGGCGAGCATGCGCCGCAGGTAGGCGGTCTCCGGTGTCGGCGCGCCGGAGGGGCGCCAGGTTAGGGCGTCGCGGGTGTCGAAGATCACGGTGCCGCCGCTCTTCATGTAGGCGTCGAGCGCCCGGATCGCCTCCGGCGAGGGAAGCGGGCGATCGGGCGTGATCGGCCAGTAGAGCAGCGGGAAGAAGGCGAGCTCGTCGCGGTCGAGGTCGACGCCGACGGGATCGCCGGGCTCGAGCGCGGTGCGCCGGGCGAGCACCCGCGAGAGACCGTCGAGGCCCGCGCGGCTCGTCTCGTCGACGCGCGCGTCGCCGGTGATGACGTAGGCGAGGCGCGTCTCGAAGGCGCTCTCCAGCACCTCGCGCGACAGGATGCCGATGTCCTCTGCCGCCGCCTGGGCGCGGGCCGGATCGGGCGCCGCGAGGGCGCCGAGCGCGCCCAGCACGATCGCCGCGGCGGCGCCGGCGCGTCGGGCGCGCCCGAGGAGCCGGCCGAGATGACCTCCGAGCCAGAGCGAGGCGAGGCTGTCGATCACGAGGAGCACCAGGGCGGCGGCGAGGAGGGGCGCGCGCAGGTCGACCGTCTCGGCCGGCTCGAGCGGTGCGCGCACGGCGTCGAGCGGGGCGAGGTCGAGCGGCGCCAGCCGGTCGCCCGGCAGGAGCGCGTTGATCGCGAGCGCGGCGTCGACCGGGCCGTAGAAGCCCGGCGGATGCGCGGCCTCGGCGCGCCCGGCGAAGGCCCGCGTCACCGGAACCGCGTCGGGCGGGGGCGAGACGAAGGCGCCGAAGCCGTCGAGCACCTGGCGCGGCGCCACCGGCGGCCCCGCGTCCTCGCCGCCCTGCGCCCGCGCGGCGGCGGGCGCCGCCGAGAAGGCGATCGTGCGTCGGAGCATGTCGACGAAGAGCCCCGTCAGCGGCAGGTTCGACCAGCTCGCGTCCGCCGTGACGTGGAAGAGGACGAGCAGGCCGTCGCCGCGCCGCTCGGCGGTGACGATGGGCGTGCCGTCCCCGAGCGCCGCCCAGGTGCGCTCGGGCAGTGTCGCGTCCGGTTCCGCCAGGATCTGGCGGCGCACGCCGAGGTCGTCCGGCACGGCGAGGCCCTGGAAGGGGCTCTCGCGCGTGAAGGGGGCGAGCGTGCGCGGCGTGTCCCAGGAGAGCGCGCCGCCCAGCGTGCGACCGCCGCGGCGCAGGCGCACCGGGACGAGATCGTCCGATCCCGAGGAGAGCCGCGGGCCGGCGAAGCGCAGCAGTAGCCCACCTGCCGCGACGAAGTCCTCGACGCGCGCCGCCACGGCGGGCTCGAGCGCGCCGACGTCGGCGAGCACCAGCACGGAGACGTCGTCGTCGAGCATCCGCTCGACGCCCTCCGACGCGCCGCCGCGCGCCTCCAGGATCTCGGCGAAGGGGGCGAGGGCGCGCTCGATGTAGAAGGTCGGCGCCAGCAGCGGCTGCGCCTGGTCGAGGCTCGCGCCGGAGACGATGCCGACGCGCCGGCGCTGCGAGCGCTCGTCGATCAGGGACACCGCCGCCGCCGAGCCCTCGCCGGAGATCTCGACGCGGGCGATGGCGTTGCGCAGCTCGATCGGCAGGTCGAAGCGCGCGGTCGCCTCGGTCGCGCCCGGCTCGAAGGCGAAGGGCGTCTCGCCGACGGGCAGCCCGCGCAGGTCGACCGCGCGCAGCACGCCCGCGTCGCGGCCGTTCGGCTCGGCGCGCACCAGCGTCGCGACGAGGCCGGCGGCGCTGTTGTCGGTGCCCGCGAGGGCACGCGCGGGGGCGCGCTGCTCGGAGAAGACGACGATCGAGCGATCGCCCACCACCTCCGCCAGCGCGGCCGAGAACCCGTCCTCCTCCGGCCCGGCGACCCCGTCGGAGATCCACACGATCTGTGCGTCGGGGTGCTCGGCGAGGAAGTCGGCGACGGCGGGGAGGGCGGCGGCGCGCCCGGCGAGATGGGGCGCGGGGCGGATGGCGCGCAGGCGCTCCAGCGCCGCCGCGGGGGCGAGCAGCGGGATCCGCGGCGTCGGCTCGGCCGTCGCGACGATGCCGAGCGAGCGCCCCTCGCGCGCGAGCGCCTCGCCCTGCTCGACGAGGACGCCCGCGCGGCGCTCCCAGTCTCCGGCGGCGAGCGCGCCGTTGTCGACGACGAGCAGCACCGGCGCGTCGGCCGCGCCGTCGAGGGCCGGGGGCGGGTTGAGGATCGGGCCGGCGGCGGCGAGGATCAGCGCGGCGGCGATCGCGAGACGCAGCGCCAGCAGCCACCACGGCGTCCGCGCCGGCGTCTCGCGGCGGGGCGCGAGGTCGCGGATGATCTTCAAGGGCGGGAAGGCGATCAGCCGCGGCTGCGGCGGCGTCACCCGCAGGAGCAGCCAGATCGCGGGCAGCGCCACGAGCGCGGCGAGGACGAGGGGGGCCGCGAAGCTCATCTCAGGCCGCTCCCGTCAGGCCCTGGCCGGAGCGCGAGGCGCCCACCAGGGTGAGGACCCGCAGCGCCGCCTCGCTCGCGGGGCGGTCCGTGCGATGGAGCGTCAGCGTCCAGCCGCGGCGCCGGACGAGGTCGGCGAGCGCGCCGCGATGCTCGGCGAGGCGCGTGCGGAAGCCCTCGCCCCAGGCGGCGGCGTCGCCGACGCGCAGCCGGCCGCCGCCCTCGAGATCCTCGAGCACCGCCTGGCCGGCGAAGGGGAAGGTCTCCTCCACGGGGTCCGCGATCATCAGGAGATGCCCGCGCGCGCCGCTCGTCGACAGGCTCTCGATACGCGGCGCGATCTCGGAGATCGGGGTGAGGAAGTCGGAGACGAGGAGCGCCTCGTCCTGGGCGCGCAGCGGCGCCTCCGGCGGCAGGTCGGCGTCGATGCCGACGCGGTCCGAGGCGATCGCCTCGGCGAAGGTCTCGACCACCCGCCGCGAGGCGCGCGGCGGCAGGAGGCCGATCAGGCCCACCCGCTCGCCGGCCTCGACGAAGGCGTCGGCGAGCGCGAGACCGAGCACGACGGCGCGCTCGATCTTCGAGCACTGCGCGAGGTCGGACGAGAAGGCCATCGAGGCCGAGCGGTCGATCCAGAGGTAGACCGAGTGCGCGGCCTCCCACTCGCGCTCGCGCACGTAGAGCCGGTCGTCGCGCGCCGAGCGGCGCCAGTCGACCCGGCTCGCGGGCTCGCCGGGATGGAAGGGCCGGAACTGCCAGAAACTCTCGCCCGGGCCGGCCCGGCGGCGACCGTGGATGCCGTGGGCGAGAGTCGCGGAGACGCGCCGCGCCTCCAGCACGAGGCGCGGCAGGCGATGCGCGAGCGCCAGCGCCGCGTCCGCCTCGGCGCGCCCGGGGTTCCTGATCGCCGGCTCGTGGACCCGCACGCGCGCCATGCGCCCGCCCTCAGCCCGAAGTCCGCGCCGGGAGGCGCTCGACGAGGCGCCTGACGAGGGCCGGGATGGTCTCGCCGTCGGCGCGCGCGGCGAAGGTGAGCGCCATGCGGTGCTTGAGCACGGGCTCGGCGAGCGCCGCGACGTCCTCCACCGACGGCGACAGCCGCCCCTCGATCAGCGCGCGGGCCCGCACGGCGAACATCAGCGCCTGCGAGGCGCGCGGTCCGGGACCCCAGAGCAGCTTGTCCGTGACCGAGGCGTCGCCCTCGCCGGGGCGCGCGGCGCGCACGAGGTCGAGGATCGCCTCGACGACGCTCTCGCCGACCGGCAGGCGCCGGGCGAGACGCTGGGCCTGCATCAGCTCCTCGCCGGAGAGGACGGCGACGGGCCGGGCCTCGTCGACGCCGGTGGTCTCGATCAGGATGCGCCGCTCGGCGACCCGGTCGGGATAGCCGACGTCGATCTCGAGCAGGAAGCGGTCGAGCTGCGCCTCGGGGAGGGGATAGGTGCCCTCCTGCTCGATCGGGTTCTGGGTCGCGAGCACGTGGAAGGGCCGCGGCAGATCGTGGCGCTCTCCGCCCACCGAGACGTGATGCTCCTGCATGGCCTGGAGCAGCGCGGATTGCGTGCGCGGGCTCGCCCGGTTGATCTCGTCCGCCATCAAGAGCTGCGCGAAGATCGGGCCCTTGATGAAGCGGAAATGGCGTCGCCGGTCGGCGGTCTCCTCCAGGATCTCCGAGCCCAGGATGTCGGAGGGCATCAGGTCGGGCGTGAACTGCACGCGCCGCGCGTCGAGCCCGAGCACGGTGCCCAGCGTGTCGACGAGCTTCGTCTTGGCGAGCCCCGGCACGCCGACGAGGAGGCCGTGGCCGCCGGCGAGGATCGTCACCAGCGCGAGGTCGACGACCTTCTCCTGGCCGAAGATCACGCCGTGGATCGCCTCGCGGGCGCGCGAGAGCGCGGCGAGCGTGGTCTCCGCCGAGCGGGCGATCGCCGCGTCGAGATCGGTCGTGTCGGGCGCGGTGGAGTGGGACATGCGGCTACCTTCGATGTTGCGGACCGGAGCCAGGCCGGAGCCGAGAGGCAAGTCTGGGGCCGATCGCGCCGTCGTGGCAAGCGAGGCGCGCCGCCGCAGCCCTGAGATCCGCGAACGCCGCGGCCGCCCGCGCGTTCGACGAAGCGGGGGCGCGACGCCACTTCTCTTCTGGCAAGATGGCGCGCGAAGGGCGAGGGTGTGCACCATGGCTGATCACGAGTTCGAGACCGGCGGCGGCGACGCGCTCTCCCGCCTCGTCGCCGCGGCGAAGGGCGGGCGCGGCGCGCCGCCGGTGGAGCGCTGGAATCCTCCCTATTGCGGCGAGATCGACATGCGCATCGCCGCCGACGGCACCTGGTTCTACCAGGGCACGCCGATCGGCCGGCCGGCGCTCGTGAAGCTGTTCGCCTCCGTGCTGCGCAAGGACCCGGAGCGATTCGTGCTCGTCACCCCCGTCGAGCGGGTGGGAATCGTCGTCGAGGACGCGCCCTTCCTGGCCGTCGAGATGGCGGTGGAGGGTGAGGGCGAGGCGCGCCGGCTGGCGTTCCGCACCAACGTCGACGACGTGGTGACGGTCGATGCCGATCACCCCCTCGTCTTCGCCCGCGACGCGCACGGCGGCGCAAAGCCCTACGTGAAGGTCCGCGGCGGGCTGTGGGCACTCGTCACCCGCGCGCTCGCCTACGACCTCGCCGAGATGGCGCAGCCGCGCACGATCGACGGCCGCGAGGTCTGGGGCGTCGCCGCGGGCGGCGGGTTCTGGCCGATGATGGACGCCGCCGATGCGGGGTGAGAACGCGAACGCAGGCCGCCGAGGGTCTCCCCTCCCCCTCGTGCTCGGCGAGTGCACGGATCTGCGGCGCCCCGCCCGCTCGACCGGGCCAGCGCCGAGATCGGTGCAAGCGCTCTCCGTCCCTGTAGGGGAAGATGTCGCCGGCAAAGTCGGCGACGGATGGGGCGCGGCGCGCAGCGACGCGTTCCGCGAAGCGGAAGCCTCGGTGTCCGGCCCCACCGGTGCTCTTCGGCTTCGCCGAACGCGCGTGCCGCGCGCCCCATCCGTCTCGGCTGCGCCGAGCCCCCTTCCCCTACAGGGAAGGACAGGGTGCGTCGGCGCCGTTCGACCACGTTCCGGACCCCGCACGTCCGGAGCCGCCGAAGATGGCAGGCGACGCGCGTTTCTATCGACACGCGTGGCGATGCGAGCCTGCCGGCAGGCGACGTCGGCAGGGGCGTCGCGATCCTCTGCGACCCGCGCCCCATGACAGAGGCGGAACTCCTCGAGCGCGCCCGCACCCGCCTCGCGCCGGAGCCGATCGGCCGGCTCGAGGCGGCGCGGGGCGATCACGATCTCAACGCCGGCCTGCCGCTGGCGCGCGACCCGAAACGCGCGGCCGTGCTCGTCCCCATCGTGCGCCGACCCGAGGGCCCGACGCTGCTGTTCACCACCCGTTCGAGCCGGCTGCGCGCCCATTCCGGGCAGGTGGCCTTCCCCGGTGGGCGAATCGACGCGGGCGACGCCGGGCCGTGGGACGCCGCCTTGCGGGAGGCGCGCGAGGAGATCGGGCTCGACGCGCGCTTCGTCGCACGGCTCGGCTACTCCGACACCTACCTCTCGACCTCGGGCTATCTCGTGATTCCGGTGGTCGGCCTCGTGTCGGAGGGCTTCGCGCTGAGGCTCAACCCGGCGGAGGTGACGGAGGTCTTCGAGGTGCCGCTCGTCCACGCCTTCGACGAGGGGAACCACGAACTGCACGTGCGCGCCTGGAACGGGCGGCTGCGGCGATACTATGCGATCTCCCACGCGAACCGCTATGTGTGGGGCGTGACGGCGGGCATCCTGCGGCATCTCCACGAGCGGCTGACGCGCGAGCCCGCCCAGGCCCGCAGCCCGGAGGCTCCATGACCCGCGCGCTCCTGCAGCAATTGCTGTTCTTCTTCCTGCCCTTCGTCGCCTTCTTCGTCTACCTGCTGATCCGGCAGCGCAACCCGCTCGCCTTCGAGCATTGGGAGCGCTCGATCCCGCCGCTCGCGATCGCGGGGCTCGTGCTCGTCGTCGCGGCCCTCGTCTATACGGGTGCGGTGGCGCCGCGGGCTACGGGCGTGTACCAGCCGCCGAGCTACCAGGACGGGACGGTCACGCCGGGCCGGTTCGAATGAGCCGCGAGGCGCGCGATCTCGACCGTGCGGCCCTCGCCGCGCTCCTCGCGGACGGGCGGGTCGCGCTGCTCCTCGAGACTTTGAACGGGGCGGGCGAGGAGACCCGCATCGTCGGCGGGGCGGTGCGCAACGCGCTCGTCGGCCGTCCCGTGCACGAGGTCGACCTCGCCACGACCGCGCATCCCGACGTCACGCGGGCGCGGGCCGAGGCCGCGGGCTTCAAGGTCGTGCCGACCGGGCTCGCCCACGGCACGCTCACCGTCGTCGTCGAGGGCGAGCCCTACGAGGTGACGAGCCTGCGCGAGGACGTCGAGACCTTCGGGCGCCACGCGGTCGTGCGCTTCGGGCGCGACTTCGCCGCCGACGCGCTGCGCCGCGACTTCACCCTCAACGCGCTCTCCCTCGACGTCGCGGGGCGCCTGCACGACTACGCCGGTGGCGCCGAGGATCTCGCCGCGGGGCGGGTGCGCTTCATCGGCGACGCGCGCCGGCGCATCCGCGAGGACTACCTGCGCATCCTGCGCTTCTTCCGCTTCTCGGCGGATTTCGCGCACGGCGCTCTCGACGCGGAGGGGCTGCATGCGGCGGTCCTGGAGCGCGAGGGCGTCGCGATCCTGTCCCGCGAGCGCGTGCGCAACGAGCTGATGCGGCTCCTCGGCGCACGCCGCGCGGTCGAGATCGTCGTCGCGATGGCGCAGGCGGGCTTCCTCGGCCGCTTCCTCGGGGGGATCGGGGACGGGGCGCGGCTCGCGCGCGCCGTCGCCGCGGGGCGCGACGCGACCGGCCGGCTCGCCGCGCTCGCCGTCGCCACGCGCGAGGACGCGGCGCGGCTGCGCGAGCGCCTGCGGCTGCCCAACGCCGACGGCGACCGGCTCGACACCTACGCCCGCCTCGTCGAGCGCCTGCACGACGCCCCCGCGCCCCTCGACCCGGTCGGCGTGCGACGGCTCGTCGCCGACGATCCGCCGCGGGCCGTCGCCGACGCGCTCGCCGCGCTCGCGGGCGAGCCGCGGCCGGGAATCGCGCCCGAGGCCGCCGAGGCGATCGCCGCCTACGAGGCCGATCCCGCGCGCGTGCCGACGATCCCGCTGCGCGGCCGCGATCTCGTCGCGGCGGGCGTGCCGAAGGGCCCCGCCGTCGGCGCGGCGATGGCGCGGGCGCGTGCGCGCTGGCTCGCGCTCGGCTGCCCGACGGACGTGGGCGCCCGCCCCGCGCTGATCGCCGCGGCGTTGGAGGGCGCGTGACGCCCGCCCCCTCCGCCGGCCCGTTAAGCCCTCCATTAACCGCGAGCCGCTAAGACCGTTGATCGGCGAGAGAAAGCTCGCCGCCAGGGGGCGACCGGCGCGTGACGAGGGCGAGGAGACAGCGTGAGAGGCCGGCGGGGCGGGCGCATCGCGTCCTCGCCCTCGCGCTCGCGCTGTCGCTGGCGGCGCCGATCGACGGCCGCGGGCTCGTGCCCGCCGATGCGCAGGAGGCGCCGGCCGGCGAGACGACGCAGGCGCGCGTGCGCGCCGCGCAGGAGCCCACCTGGGGCCGCATCCGGCTCGACTTCGACACCGCCGTCACCGTCGCCGCGCGCGCCGACAACGGCGTCCTCGTCATCCGCTTCGATCGCCCGGTGGAGATCGTCACCGAGCGTGTCGCGGAGGAGATACCCTCCTACGTGAACCAGGTGAGGCGCGATCCCGACGGGACGGGGCTGCGCATGGCGCTCTCGCAGAACTTCTCGGCGAGCGTGCTGCCGGCGGGCGAGACCGTCTTCGTCGATCTGTTGCCCGAGGCCTGGCGCGGCATGCCGCCGGGCCTCCCGGAGGACGTGGTCGCCGATCTCGCGCGCCGCGCGGCGGCCGCCGAGGAGCGCTTCGCGGCCGAGCGCGCAGCGCGCCGCGACGCGATGCCCGCACCCATGCCCGTGCGCGTCGCCGAGCTGCCTGGGCTGACCCGCCTGATCTTCGCCGCCCCCGAGGGCGTGCCCGTCGAGGCGCGCTCCAACGAGCGCTCGACCACGCTCTTCTTCGACGGGCGCCTGGCGCTGGAGCCCGAGCGCCTGCTGCCCACCATTCCCGGCATCGCCGACGTCTCGGAGGACGACACCGGCGAGGCGCTCTACGTGCGGATCGACCTCGCCGAGGGCTACACCTCCCGCGGTTTCCGCGAGGAGGACGGCTTCGTCCTCGACATCGAGCCCGTCGATCCCGCCGCCGGGGGCGTCGCGCCCGTGCGCGCGGCGCTCGGGCTCGTGCCGTTCCTGCCGGGGCAGGACGAGGGCGCAGCGCCGCCGGACGCCGTACCCGCGCCTGAGGACGCGCCTCCCACCGACGATCCGCCCGTCGTGGCCCAGCCCCGCGCGGCGGCGCCGATCGCGGAGCCCGTGCCCGACACCACGCCCGCGCCGGAGACCGCGCCCGCGCCGACGATCGCCGAGGCTCCGGCCGCCGCTCCCGCGCCGATCGACGCCGTCCGCGACGTCCCGGTCGTGGGCGTCGACGCCGACGGTCTGCGCATCGCCTTTCCGGTCGCGGCCACCGTTCCCGCAGCGGCCTTCACCCGCGCGGGCGTAGTCACGGTCGTCTTCCAGTCCCCCGCGACCCTGCCGGAGCCGGACCTGTCGGGCGTCGCCGCGGATTTCGCCCGGCTGGAGTCGCTCGCGCGCGAGGGTCCCTTCGTCACCACGCGGCTGCGCCTGACGGAGCCGCGCGTCGCGCGCCTCACGCCGGAGGAGGGCGGCTGGACGCTCACCATCGGCACGCCGGCGCAGGCCGCGCCGGAGCCGATCGGCGTGCGCGCCGTGCTCGAGGACAGCGGCCGAACCGGCCTCGCCCTCGACCTGCTCGACGCCACCGGGGTGCACTGGATCGGCCTCGCCGGGGGCGGCGAGCGGATCGCCGTCGTCACCGCGCCCGGCCCGGCGCGCAACGTGCCCTCGACCCGGCGCTTCACCGAGCTCGAGCTCCTTCCCACCGCCCACGGCGTCGCCGTCGCCGCGATCGCCGACGACGTCGTGGTGCGCGCCGATCTCGACGGCGTCCATGTGGGCCGCGGCGCGGGGCTCTCGATCGCGCTGCCGGATACGGACGAGGGCGGCGCGACGGACGCGCCGCTCGACCTCGTCCTCGATCACGACGACTGGGTCGAGGCGCAGCGCGGCTCGGCGCAGGCCGACCAGCGCGCGCGGCTGGCGCGGATCGTGGACGCGCCCGTCCCCGAGCGCAGCCGCGAGCGCCTGGCGCTCGCGCGCGCGCTCCTCGCCCACGGCCTCGCGCCCGAGGCCTGGGGCACCCACCGCTTCGCGCTCGCCGAGGATCCGGATCTCGCCTCCGACGCGAAGGTGCGCCTGCTCGAGGGCATCCTCGCCGCGATGAACCGGCGCTTCGACGCGGCCGAGGCGTTGCTCACGCAGGACGAGGTGATCGACCTGCCCGAGGCGGTGCTGTGGCGGGCCTACGTCGACGCGAAACGCGGGCCGGCACCGCGCGCGATCGCCGGCTTCGGCCGCGCCGAGCGGGTGCTCGACGCCTATCCGGACGACCTGCAGGGCCTCCTGCGCCTCGCCGCCGTCCGTGCCGGCCTCGCCGAGCGCGACTTCGGCTTCGCCGACGAGCAGCTGACCCGCATCGCACGGCTGCACCCGGGCGCGGTGCCCACCGACGAGGTCGACCTCGTGCGCGCCCTCGTCGACACGCAGACCGGCCGCGTCGAGTTCGCCCTCGCCGAGCTGACGCGGCTCGCGGAGAGCGCATCGCGGCCGGTCGCGGCGGAGGCCGAGCTCGCCCGCGTGCGCCTCGCTCTGGCCGAGGGCGCGATGGAGGCGTCCGAAGCCATCGAGGCCCTCGAGCACCTGTCGATCGCATGGCGCGGGGACGAGATCGAGGTCGAGACCAACGGTCTGCTCGGGCGGCTCTACGCCGATGCGCAGCGCTGGCGCGACGCCTTCTTCACCGCCCACATGGCCAACCTGATCTACCCGGACCACCCGGTGACGCTGCAGCTCCACGAGGAGACGGCGCAGGCCTTCGACGACCTGTTCCTGTCCGGTCGCGGCGCGGACCTCGACGAGGTCGAGGCGGTGGCGCTGTTCTTCGACTTCAAGGAGTTCCTGCCGATCGGCCGGCGCGGCGACGAGATCGTGCGGCGCCTCGCGGATCGTCTGGTCTCGCTCGGGCTGCTCGACAAGGCGGCCGAGCTGCTCACGCACCAGGTCGACAACCGGCTCGAGGGTGCGGGCCGTGCGGCGGTGGCGGCGCGGCTCGCGACGATCCGGCTGATCGACGGCCAGCCGGCGGAGGCGCTGTCGACGATCGAGCGCACGCGCATCGCCGAGCTGCCGCAGGCCGTGCGGCGCGTGCGCAACCTCATCGAGGCGCGCGCGCTCTCCGACCTCTCGCGCACGGATCTCGCGCTCGAGGTGATCGAGGACGAGAGCGGCCCGGAGATCGACCGCCTGCGCGCGGACGTCTGGTGGACCGGCCGGCGCTGGCGCGAGGCGGGCGAGGCGCACGAGGCGCTCGCGGGTACGAGCTGGCGGGAGGAGCGCGAGCTCGGCGACCGCGAGCGCATCGACGTGATGCGCGCGGCGCTCGCCTACAATCTCGGCCAGGACGCGATCGGCCTCGACCGGCTGAAGGCGAAGTTCGCCGACGCGATGAACGACTCCGCCGACGCACCGGGCTTCGCGGTCCTCTCGGATCCCGCCGCGATCGCCACGCCCGCCTTCCGCGAGGCGGCGCGCACGATCTCGAACCAGGACACGCTCGCCGACTTCCTCGCCGCGCTGCAGGCGCGCCACCCCGGGGCCGCGCTGCCGGTCGGGCCGATGGCGGAGGCGGGAGCGCCGGCGGACCCGCCTGCGGCGGCGCCCGACGGCGCGGCCGAGGCGCCGCCGGCGACCGAGCCGACGCCGGTTCCGGTGCCCGGCCCGGAGGCGCGGGCGACGGACGGGCAGCAGGCGCTCTGAGGCGGACGGCGCGCGCTATCCCCCGCCGTAGCTCTGCACGAGCGAGCCCGCCACCAGGCTCCAGCCGTCCACCAGAACGAAGAAGATCAGCTTGAACGGCAGCGAGACCGTGATGGGCGGCAGCATCATCATGCCCACCGACATCAGGATCGAGGCGACCACGAGGTCGATGATGAGGAAGGGCACGAACAGCAGGAAGCCGATCTCGAAGGCCCGGCGCAGCTCCGAGATCATGAAGGCGGGCACGAGCACGTGCAGCCCGAGGTCGTCGGGTGTCTGGGGGGCCGCGTCTCCCGAGAGGCCGACGAAGAGCTCGAGGTCGCGCTCGCGCACGTGGGCGAGCATGAAGGTGCGAAACGGCGCGATGCCGCGGTCGAACGCCTCCTCCGGCCCGATCTCTTCGGCGAGCAGCGGCTGGATGCCCTCGTCGTAGGCAGCCTGGAAGGTCGGCGCCATCACGAAGGCGGTGAGGAAGAGCGCCAGCGAGACGATCACCCCGTTGGGCGGCGCCGTCTGCGTGCCGATCGCCGAGCGCAGCAGCGAGAGCACGACCACGATCCGCGTGAAGGAGGTGATCATCACCAGGATCGAGGGCGCGAGCGCAAGGACCGTGATCAGCGCGACGAGCTGGAGCGCGCGCTCGGTGACGCCGGCGCCCTCGCCGAGATCGAGCGTGATCGATTGCGCCGCGGCGGGACCGGCGGTCGAGACGAGGAGGCCGCCGGCGGAGGCCGCCAGCGCGAGCCCGGCCGCCGCGGCCCGCACGCGGCGGGCGCGACGCGCGGTCGCGTCGAGGTCGAGGCCGGTCATGTCCCTGATTCGCCGATTGCCGCCACGGTCCCGGACGCTGCGCAATCGGCCGCCGCGACGCAAGCGGCGCCGCGGCGAAGCCGCTGGATAAGCTCAGGACCTGTCGTCGCGGGTCGGCGCGCGCCCGAGCAGGCGGGCGAACTCGGCCTCGATTTCCTCGACGGAGAACGGGTCGATGGGCTTGGACGCGGGGCGCTCGTCGGCGGGCGCGGCTTCGGACGACGTCGCCGGCGCGGCCTCCGGCTCGGCGGCCTCTGCGTTCGACTCCTCGGGAGCGGGCTCCTCGACCGGGGGCTCTTCGACCGGGTGCTCTTCGACTAGGGGCTCCTCGACCGGGGGCTCGGCGGAGACGGGAGCCTCGGGGGCGGGCGGCTCCTCGGCGACGGGCTCGTCCGCCGGCGGCTCCTGCGCCGGGGGCGTTTCGACCTCGCCGTCTTGCCGACCGGCCTTCTCCAGGCCGAGGGGCGCCGCGGCGATCTCCTCGGGAGGGGCCTGCTCGGCCCGCGGCAACTCCGCGACGGGCTCGGCGACGGGCTCGGCGACGGGCTCGGCGACGGGCTCCGCGACCGGCTCCGCGACCGGCTCGTCGAACGGCGCGGGCTCGTCGGCGGCGGGTGGCGGTTCCGGCTCGGGGCCGACGCGTGGGGGCGGCGAGGCGGGCTCGTCTGCGCCGAAGCCGGCGAGCGCGGCGCTCGCGGCGGCGCGCTC
>NZ_JBGMWH010000022.1:0-52778 GCF_041514305.1 Salinarimonas chemoclinalis | reverse complement strand
ACTGCGCGCCTCGGTCGATGCCGTCCTCGGAGGCCGTCGGCGGCGGCCGGTCTCGGAGGACGGCATCGGCCGCCCCAGAGCAGTTCACGCCCCACACCCCTAGCCCCTCTCCACGAGGGAGAGGGGAACCGCGTCGCGGCCTTCGCGACGGCCCGGCTCATCTCTCCCCCCGCGGGCGCGCCTGCGCCAGCAGCGCCAGGCGGCGGCGGGCTTGTGCGTCGTCGAGGGCGGCGGGCGGGAGCCGTCTGCGCCAATTCGGGTGCTCGTCGAGGGTTCCGGGCAGGTTCGGCTGCTCGACGAGGCCGTGCAGGTCCTCCGCCGGAAGGATCGCGAGGTCGGACGCCGTGCGCGCCACGAACCCGAGCGCGGCGTCGACGACCGCGTCCGTCTCCTCCACCGGCGGCGGGTCCCCCGCGGCGGTGCCGGCGGCGACGAAGGCGTCCCACAGCCTCCCGCGATCGGCGTCGCGCTCGGCCTGCTGCGTCTCGTGGAAGGACGCGTCGCCGTGGCCGACGCGCGCGCGCCAGGCGACGTCGTTGCCGCGCCACCAGCCGGCCACGGTGGGCAGGTCGTGCGTCGTCGTCATCGAGGCGGCGTGGCGGGCGTAGGCGTCGGGCGGCGTGTAGCCGCCGTGCCAGTCGCGCTCGAACCAGAGCACCCGCATGCCCAGCACGCCGGCGCGGTCGAGCTTCGGCCGGAAGCCGGGCGGCACCGTGCCGAGGTCCTCGCCGATCACGAGCCCGCCGGAGCGATGCGACTCGAGCGCGACGAGCCGCAGCATGTCCTCCTCGGGATAGGAGATGTAGCAGCCCTCGTGGGGCGTCATGCCCTGCGGCACGACCCAGAGGCGTCGAAGCCCCATCGCGTGGTCGATGCGCACGCCGCCGGCGCAGCGCAGCGCCGCGCGCAGGGTGGCGAGGAAGGGCGCGAAGCCCGTCGCCTGGAGCGCGCGGGGCGAGAAGTTGGTGAGCCCCCAGTCCTGGCCCGTCGGCCCGAGCAGGTCCGGCGGCGCGCCGATGGAGAGGCCGTCGAGCACGTCCTCGCGCCGCGACCAGACATGGCTGCCCCCGCCGTCCATGCCCACCGCGAGGTCCGCGACGAGGCCGATCGCCATGCCCGCGCCCTTCGCCCGCGCCTGCGCGTCCGACAGCGAGCGCTCGGCGAGCCATTGCAGGAAAGCGTGGAAGACGACCTCGTCCACGTGCGCGCGGCAGAAGGCCTCGACGGCGGCGCTGCCGGGGTCCCGGTACGGCTCCGGCCAGTCGTGGAAGCCCGCGCCGCCGAGATGCGCATGCAGCGCCTCGTAGCGGGCGTGGTTCTCGAGCAGCGTGCCGCCGGCGGCGCGGAAGGCGGCGAAGTCGGCCCGGTGCCGCGCGTCGCCCGACGCCGCGAAGCGCTCGTAGAGCGCCCGCAGCCGCGCGAGCTTGATGCGCGCACCGGCCTCCCAGTCGACGAGGTCGCCAATCGGCGGCGCCTCGCCGGGGAGGTCCGCGTCGCCGAACACCGCCGTCGGGTCCGCGTAGAGGACGTTGTGGAACAGGCGCGTCGAGGGCGAGTAGGGGCTGAAGCGCGTCGCGTCCGCCGCGAAGCCGGCGTGCGACGGGCTCATCGCCACGACGTCGGCGCCGCCCCGCCCGGCGGCCTCGCAGAAAGTCGCGAGGGACCCGAAGTCGCCGAACTCCTCCCCCGCCCGCGGCGGCAGCGAATAGATCTGCGCGGCGATGCCGAAGATCGGCCGCCCACCCGCGGCGTCCTCCACCCGCACCCCGTGCTCCGGCGCGACCGCGAGCGTGAGATGATGGTCGCCGATCTCGAGGCCGTGATAGCCGGGCTCCAGCACCGGCGGCAGGCTCATGCCGCCGGCGGAGGGGGCGAGGCGCATCTCGTGCCGCCCGCCGTGCTCGTGGCGCAGCACCGCGACGGCGCTCTGCGCGAACGCGGGCGGCAGCGGCGTGGGCTGGCCGACCTCGGTCGTGAGGAAGGCGAGCCCCGCGCCGGCCTCCTCGCGCAGGCGCGCGCGGCTGTCGGCGACCTCGCCGTCGCTCTGGGCGGGGAGGCCCATCGCGGCGAGCACCCGCCGCAGCGTCTCCGGCGAGACCTGCTGCGGGCGGCCCTTGAAGTCGTCCCAATGGATGTGCAGGCCCGCCTCCTCGGCGAGCGCGTGGAGCGCGTCGGCCATCAGGCGGCCTCCAGCCAGGCGATGGTGGTGTGGGCGGGAATGCCGCCATCGGCGAGCGGCGCGCCGACGACGACGAAGGGCTCGGCCTCGGGCACGGACGCCCCCCCGAGCGGCGCGGGGATCGCCCCGAGGTTCGCGAGCAGCGTCAGCCGCGCACCGTCGCCCATGCGCCAGCGCCCGACGACGGCCTTCTCGCCGACGACCTCGGCGCCCTCGGCCCGCGCCCCCTTCAGCCGTGGGGCGATCCGCTCGGCGCGTGCTGCGAGGAGGCGGCGGTAGAGCGCGAGCACGGCCGCGTCGCCGCCCTCCCCCGCCACCTTCGGGCGCGAGCGCGCGAAGGTCTCGGGCGCGTTCGGGTCGGGGATGCGTGCGCGGGTCTGCGGATCCGCGAATTCCGGGAAGGCCTCGAACTCGCGCCGCCGCCCCTCGCGCACGGCGTCGGCGAGGGCGTCGTGGTAGTCCGTGAAGAACAGGAACGGGTCCTTCGCCCCGGTCTCCTCGCCCATGAAGATCATCGGCAATTGCGGGCAGAGCAGGTGGAGCGCGACCGCCGCGTCGAGCGCCTCGCGCGCGACGAGCGCGGCGAGCCGGTCGCCGAAGGCGCGGTTGCCGACCTGGTCGTGGTTCTGGATGTGGCTGACGAAGGCGGTCGGCGGCAGGTGCCCCGACGGCGCCCCGCGCGGGCCGCCCTCGCCGTTCTCGGGGGCCTGCCCCTGGTAGACGAACCCCTCCTTCAACGCGCGCGCGAGCTTGCCCGCGGTGTCGCGGCTGTAGTTGCCGTAGTAGGACTGGTCCTCGCCGGTGAGCATCACATGAACGCAATGATGGAAATCGTCGTTCCACTGCGCATCGATGTCGCGCGCGAGATGGCCGGGATCGTTCTCCTCGTTCTCGAGCACGAGATGCACGTGTCGCCCGGGCTCGATCGTACGCCGGACCTCGGCGGCCATCTCGTCGAGCCAGTCCTTCTCGCGGATCTGGTGGACGGCGTCGAAGCGCAGGCCGTCGATGCGGTACTCCATCAGCCACATCAGGACGTTGTCGGCGAAGTAGCGGCGGACCTCCCGGCGGCGGAAGTCGATCGCGGCGCCCCAGGGCGTCTGGACGTCGTCGCGGAAGAAGGGCTCGGCGAAGGCGTGGAGGTAGTTCCCCTCCGGCCCGAAATGGTTGTAGACGACGTCCAGGAAGACCTGCAGCCCGAGCCCGTGGGCCTCGTCGACGAGGCGCTTGAGGTCGTCGGGCGTGCCGTAGGCGGCATCCGGCGCGTAGGGCAGCACGCCGTCGTAGCCCCAGTTGCGCGCACCGGGAAACGCCCCGATCGGCATCAGCTGGAGCGCGGTGACGCCGAGGTCGGCCAGCGCCGGGAGGTGGGCACGCATCCCGTCGAAGCCGCCGAGCAGGCCCGGGTGCGCCTCGTAGAGCACGAGCTCCTCGAGCGGCCGGCCCATCCAGGCGTCGTTCTTCCACGCGTAGGCGTGCGGGTCGACCACGAGCGAGGGATCGTGCACGTCGCCGCGCTGCGCCTTCGAGGCGGGGTCGGGCACGGCGAGGCCGTCGTCGAGCCGGTAGCGGTAGGGCGTGCTCGCACCGCAATCGACCTCGACGGCGAACCAGCCGGCGTCCTCTTTCTCCATGGGCACGGGTGCGCGCCCCTCGATCACGAGGTGCGGCTGCCGCTGGATCGGCGCCCACAGGCGAAAGCGCGTGCGACCGGGTGAGACCAGGCTCGCGCCCCAGAGCGTGGGGTGTGAATGGCGGGCCATCGGGGGTGTCCTCGTCGGAGGGTTCGGGTCAGTCGACTCGCGAATGAAGTGGACGTCTCCTCCCCGCAGGGGAGGACGGAGGCCGAAGGCCGGAGGGTGGGGTGGGCGGCGGGCCGGCGCGCCGGCACGGTCGAACGGCCCCACCGCCCGCGCTGCGCGCGGACTCCTCCCCTCCGGGGAGGACGCAGGTGCGGCGTGCCGGCGCGCTCATCACCCACCCTCCGCCGGGATCGTCGCGGCGACGAGGACCGCGGCGCGGTCGAGCACCTCGTAGGCGGGCTCGCCGAGGCTCTCCTCGGGGCGGTCCGGGTCGGCGGAATCGATCAGGAGTCGCCAGCCGTCGGCGGGACCGGGGAGCGTGAAGCGGATCGTCTCGTCCGAGCCGTTGAGCAGGAAGGCGACGATCTCGATCGCGCCGTCGTCGCGGCGCATGGCCCGGCGCATGACGAGCGCGCGCTTCTCGTGGTCGTTCCAGTCCTCCGGCGAGGGCGTGCCGCCGTTCTCGTCGAACCAGTCGAGGTCGCGGATACCCTCGGCGATCTCCTGGCCGTAGAGGAAGCGCCGGCAGCGGATGATCGGGTGCTCGCGCCGGATCGCCGCGAGCCGCGCCGTGAACGCGGTGAGCGCCTCGCCCGCGTCCGAGCGCGCCACGCTCCAGTCGAGCCAGGAGATCTCGTTGTCCTGGGCGTAGGCGTTGTTGTTGCCGCCCTGCGTGCGCCCGAACTCGTCGCCCGCGAGGATCATCGGCGTGCCCAGCGCCGCGAAGACCGTCGTGAGCAGCGAGCGCATCACGCGGGTGCGCACGGCGAGGATGTCGGGATCGTCCGTCGGTCCCTCCACGCCCCAATTGCGGGAGTGGTTGTCCGAATGGCCGTCGCGATTGTCCTCGCCATTGGCCTCGTTGTGCTTCTCCTCGTACGCCACGATGTCGGCCAGCGTGTAGCCGTCGTGGGCGGCGACGAAGTTCACGGAGGCCCATGGCCGCCGCGCGCGCCTGTCGAAGAGGTCGCCCGAGCCGGAGAGCCGCGCCGCGAGGTCCGAGCGCAGGCCGCCGTCGCCCTTCCAGTAGCGCCGCACGCCGTCGCGGAAGCGGTCGTTCCACTCCGCGAAGGACGGCGGATGGTGGCCGAGCTGGTAGCCGCCCGGGCCGATGTCCCAGGGCTCGGAGATCAGCTTCTTGCGCGAGAGGATCGGGTCCTGCCGCAGCGCGTCGAAGAAGCCCGCGCCGGGGTCGAAACCGTGCGGCTCGCGGCCCAGCGTCACGCCGAGATCGAAGCGGAAGCCGTCGACCCGGTAGGACGTCGCCCAGTACCTCAGCGAGTCCATCACCATCTGCAGAACGCGGGCGTTCGACAGGTTCATCGTGTTGCCGGTGCCCGTGTCGTTGATGCAGTGGCGCGGGTCGTCGGGCAGCAGGCGGTAGTAGCTGTAGTTGTCGAGCCCACGCCAGGAGAGCGTCGGCCCGAGCTCCCCGCCCTCGCAGGTGTGGTTGTAGACGACGTCGAGGATCACCTCGATCCCGGCCGCGTGCAGGCGGCGGATGGCGATGCGCAGGTCGTTGTTGTCGCCGCCCGGCATGATGTAGCGCGGCTCGGGGGCGAAGAACGAGAGCGTGTTGTAGCCCCAGTAGTTGGTCAGCCCCTTCTCCTGCAGGAACCGGTCCTGGAGGAAGGCGTGGATCGGCAGGAGCTCGATCGAGGTGACGCCCAGCCTCTTGAGGTGCTCGATCACGGCGGGGTGCGCGAGCGCGGAATAGGTGCCGCGCTCGGGGATGCGCACGTCGTCGAGGAGCTTGGTGAGCCCCTTCACGTGCGCCTCGTAGATCACCGTCTCCGACCACGGCACGTTCGGCGCCCGGTCGTCGCCCCAGGAGAACGAGTCGTCGACGACGACGGCCTTGGGCACCGCCGGCGCGCTGTCGCGCCGGTCGTAGGAGAGGTCCGCCCGCGGCGAGAGCACGCGGTAGCCGAACAGCGCGTCCGTCCAGCGGGTCTCCCCGTGGAGCGCCTTGGCGTAGGGGTCCACGAGGAGCTTGTTGGGGTTGAAGCGGTGGCCGCGCTGGGGCTCGTAGGGCCCGTGCGCCCGAAAGCCGTAGAGCAGCCCCGGCTTCACGTGCGGCAGGTAGCCGTGCCAGACCTCGTCCGTCCACTCGGGCAGGTCGTAGCGCGCGATCTCCCGCCGGCCGGTCGGGTCGAAGATGCACAGCTCGATGCGCTCGGCATGCGCCGAGAACACGGCGAAGTTCACGCCGAGCCCGTCCCAGGTCGCGCCGAGGGGATAGGCGGAGCCGGGAGAGAGCCGGTCGGGGAGAAGGGGCATGGATTCCTCAGGCCTGATGGCGGAAGACGACCGCCGCGAGCGGGGGTAACGTGATACCGACCGAATGGCTCCGCCCGTGCGCGGGAATCGCCTCCGTACGCACCGCCCCGGCATTGCCGAGATTGGTCCCGCCGTAGATCTGCGCGTCCGTGTTGAGGATCTCGCTCCAGGTGCCGCCCTCGGGCACGCCGATGCGGTACTCGTGGCGCGGCACCGGCGTCATGTTGAGCACGACGAGGAGCGGCTTGGCGTCCCCCGTCCCGCGGCGCAGGTAGGCGAAGACGGAGTTCTGCGTGTCGTCGCCCACGATCCACTCGAAGCCCGAGGGCTCCGCGTCCGTCGTGAACAGCGCCGGCTCGCGCGAATAGAGCTTGTTGAGGTCGCGAACCAGCATCTGCAGGCCGGCATGGCTGTGGTTCTTCAGCAGCGCCCACTCGATCTCGCCGTCGTGGTTCCACTCGCGGTGCTGGCCGATCTCGCAGCCCATGAAGAGCAGCTTCTTGCCGGGATGCGTCCACATGAAACCGAAATAGGCGCGCAGGTTGGCGAGCTTCTGCCACTCGTCGCCGGGCATCTTGCCGATGAGGGAGCCCTTGCCGTGCACGACCTCGTCGTGGGAGATCGGCAACACGAACTTCTCCGAGAAGGCGTAGACGAGCCCGAAGGTCAGCTCGTTGTGGTGATACGAGCGGTACAGCGGCTCGCGCTGGATGTAGTGCAGCGTATCGTGCATCCAGCCCATGTTCCACTTGTAGGAGAAGCCGAGGCCCCCCTGCGAGACCGGCTGCGAGACGCCGGGGAAGGCGGTCGACTCCTCCGCGATCGTGATCGCGCCGGGCGCGCGCTCCTGCACGACCTGGTTCATGCGCTTGAGGAACTCGATCGACTCCAGGTTCTCGCGCCCGCCGAAGCGGTTGGGAATCCATTGGTCGTGCTCCCGCGAGTAGTCGCGGTACAGCATCGACGCCACCGCGTCGACGCGCAGCGCGTCCACGTGGAAGGTCTCCGTCCACCACAGCGCCGAGGCGATGAGGAAGCCCTCCACCTCCTTGCGGCCCATGTTGTAGATGTAGGTGTTCCAGTCCTGGTGGTAGCCCTCCCGCGGGTCCTCGTGCTCGTAGAGCGCGGTGCCGTCGAAGCGCGCGAGCCCGTGCGGATCGGTGGGGAAGTGGGCGGGCACCCAGTCGAGGATGACGCCGAGTTCGGCGCGGTGGCAGGCGTCGACGAAGCGCGCGAAGCCCTCCGGCGTGCCGTAGCGCGCCGAGGGCGCGAACAGCGACAGCGGCTGGTAGCCCCAGGAGCCGCCGAAGGGATGCTCCATGATCGGCATCAGTTCGATGTGCGTGAAGCCGAGGTCGGCGACGTAGGGGATCATCGTGTCGATCAGCTGGTCCCAGTCGAGCGTGCCCTGGGGCTCGCCCTCCGGCCGCAGCCAGGAGGCGGGATGCACCTCGTAGACCGCCATCGGCCGCGTCGGCGCCTGGCGCGCGCCGCGCTTGGCCATCCACTCCTCGTCCGTCCACCGGAAGGCGTGGGGCGCCGCGACGATGGAGGCGGTGGCCGGCGGCGTCTCGGTGCGGCGCGCCAGCGGATCCGCCTTGGGCGGGAGCGTCTCGCCGTGCTTGCCGACGATCTCGTACTTGTAGCGCTCGCCCGGGCCGATACGCGGCACGAACAGCTCCCACACCCCGGCGGAATGGCGCAGCCGCATCGGATGGCGCCGCCCGTCCCAGGAGTTGAAGTCGCCGATCACCGAGACGCGCCGGGCGTTGGGCGCCCAGACGGAGAAGGCGACGCCCTCCACGCCCTCGTGAGTCGTCGGCTGCGCGCCGAAGCGCTCGGCGAGGTCCCAGTGGGCGCCCTCGGAGAACAGGTGCAGGTCGAGGTCGCCGAGCACCATGCCGAAGGAATAGGGATCCTCGGTCTCCTGGACCGTGCCGGGCCAGGTGACGCGCAGCATGTAGCGCTCGCGCCGTGAGACGAGCCCGGCGTAGAGGCCCTCGCGCACCTGGTTCAAGCGCCCGAGGGTCTCGCCGTTCTCGCGCGAGACGACCTCGACCGCCTCGGCACCGGGAAGGAAGGCGCGCACCGCGGGGCCCTGCCCCGTGTCGTGCATGCCCAGGAAGGCGAACGGATCGGTGAGGCGCCCGGCGAGCGCCTCCATCGCCGCGGCCTCGACGCCCTCGATCTCCGGTGCGTGCGTGGCTTGGGTCATCAGGATGGCTCCTCGTTGGCGTTGAGCAGGCGCTCGGCCACGTGGGCGAACCCGTTGAGCGGGACGTCCAGCCACGCCGGCCGGTTGGCCGCCTCGTAGGTGATCTCGTAGGCCGCCTTCTCGAGCACGAAGAGGTCGAGGAGCGCCGGGTTGGGGATGCCGTCCGGGTCGACCTCGGCGTAGCCGGCGAGGAAGGCGTCCTCGGCGACCCGGCGGAAGAGCGAGCGCAGCTGCGCGCCGCGCGCCTCCGTCATCGGCCCCTGCGGGGTATGGCGGTGCTTCTTGAGGTTCGAGGCCGCGTAGTCGAACGAGCGGATGACGCCAGCCACGTCGCGCAACGGGCTCGCCTTGGCCCGGCGCTCGGCGATGGGCTTGGCCGGCTCGCCCTCGAAGTCGATGATCATCACGTCGCTGCCGGCTACCAGCACCTGCCCGAGATGCAGGTCCCCGTGGACGCGGATGCGACGCGTGCCGGCCAGAGCGGCGGCCTTCTCGTCGACGAGGGCGAGCAGCCGCTCGCGGTTGTCGAGCAGGAGGCGCGCCTGCGCGGCGTCCTCCTCGTTCTCCCACGCGCCGTAGGCTTCGATCGCGGCGAAGGCCGCCGCGAGCTGACCGCTCACGCTCGCGCGCACCCGCTCCGCCTCGGCGGCGTCCGCGGTCTCGGGGCGGAAGTCCGGATCGTCCGTCTCGCGGCCGAGGATCGCGTGCATCTCCGCGAGCCGCCGGCCGAGGTTGCCGGCGAAGGCGGCGTAGGTCTCGAAGCGGTGGCCGTTCTCCTCCTCGTCCTCCTCGGTGTGGGCCGAGAGTTCGTCGATCGTTCGGTCGAGGTAGTTCAGCGTCCACTGCCAGCCGTCGCCCTGGTTGAGCACGAAGCCCTGGACGATGGCGAGCGTCGTCGGCGTGCCGTCGGCGGCGACGTGGACCGCCTCGCCGAGCAGCGGCGGCGCGTTGGCAAAGCCGTTCTCGGTGAGGTAGCGGCTCATTTCCGCTTCCGGATGGACGCCGGACGTGAGCTTGCGCAGCAGCTTGAACACCGCCCGGCGGCCGACGATCAGCGTCGAGTTCGACTGCTCGGCGGTGAGCCACTCGATCTCGGCGTCGGCCTCCGGCGCGTGCGCGGCGAAGTGCGACGTCGCTCGGAAGCGGATCTCGCCCGTTTCCGTCCGCAGCACGCTCTCCTCCGCGAGACCCGACGTCAGCGCGCGGGCGAAGCCCGGCATCGTGAACCCGTCGGTGAGGTAGCCCACCCGCCGGCCCATGCGCACGCGCGCCATCGCGAGTTGCGGCGCGAAGGGCGCCGGCTGCTCGTCGTCCCACGAGATCGCGAGCGGCAGGGCGTAGCGCTCCGCGCCGGCCGCCGTCGTGATCTCGACGAGCGACATCAGGATGTCCTTGCCCGCGCCCGGCAGCGGCATCGCGCCGGTCAGCTCCACCGTCTCGATCGCCTGGTCCTTGCGCTGGAACCAGCGCCTGTGCGGCGCATAGCCCGGCAGCACGTCGCGCACGAGCGTGTCGCGGGCCTTGCCCTCGACCACCTCGGCGACGCCGCGACGCACCACGAAGGTCAGGTGCTCGGGCTCGATGCCCGCGGTCGCCGTCGACCATTGCGGCGGCTCGACCGTCTGCGAGAGCTGGAACCAGTAGAAGCCGTAGGGCGGCAGCGTGAGCAGGTAGGGCAATTGCCCCACCTGCGGGAAGGAGGCGCCGCCGGAGAGCTCGACCGGGGTGCGCCCGGCGAACTCCGCGAGGTTGAGCTCCACCGCCTGGGCCTGGCGCGAGACGTTGGCCACGCACAGGATCGTGTCGCCGTCGAGCTCGCGCAGGTAGGCCAGGATCTTGCGGTTCGCCGGCCTCAGGAAGCGGATCGTGCCGCGCCCGAAGGACGGATGTTGCTTTCGCACAGCGAGCATGCGGCGCGTCCAGTTCAGCAGCGAGGACGGGTCGCGCTCCTGGCTCTCGACGTTGACGCGGTCGTAGCCGTAGAGCGCGTCCTGGATCGGCGGCAGCGTCAGCCGCGCGGGGTCCGCACGCGAGAAGCCGCCGTTGCGGTCCGGCGACCATTGCATCGGCGTGCGCACGCCGTCGCGGTCGCCGAGGAAGATGTTGTCGCCCATGCCGATCTCGTCGCCGTAGTAAATCACCGGCGTGCCGGGCATGGTCAGGAGAAGCGAGTTCATCAGCTCTATGCGCCGGCGGTCCCGCTGCAGCAGCGGCGCGAGGCGCCGGCGGATGCCGAGGTTGATGCGCGCGCGCGTCTCCGACGCGTAGGTGTTCCAGAGGTAGTCGCGCTCCTTGTCGGTCACCATCTCGAGCGTCAGCTCGTCGTGGTTGCGCAGGAAGATCGCCCATTGGCACTTCTCGGGGATCTCCGGCGTCTGGCGCATGATGTCGGTGATCGGGAAGCGGTCCTCCTGCGCGATCGCCATGTACATGCGCGGCATCAGCGGGAAGTGGAACGCCATGTGGCATTCGTCGCCGTCGCCGAAATAGTCCTGCGTGTCCTCGGGCCACTGGTTCGCCTCGGCGAGCAGCATGCGGTCCGGGTAGGCGGCGTCGAGCTCGGCGCGGATCTTCTTGAGGATGTCGTGCGTCTCGGGAAGGTTCTCGTTGTTCGTGCCCTCCCGCTCGACGAGATAGGGCACCGCGTCGAGCCGCAGCCCGTCGACGCCCATGTCGAGCCAGAAGCGCATGATCGACAAGACCTCCTTCAAGACCCTCGGGTTGTCGAAGTTGAGGTCCGGCTGGTGGCTGTAGAAGCGGTGCCAGAAGTACTGGTTCGCCACCGGGTCCCAGGTCCAGTTCGACTTCTCGGTGTCGAGGAAGATGATCCGCGTACCGGAATACTTCTTGTCGTCGTCGGACCAGACGTAGAAGTCGCGTGCCGCCGAGCCGGGCCTCGCCCGGCGCGCCTTCTGGAACCAGGGGTGCTGGTCGGACGTGTGGTTGATCACGAGCTCCGTCACCACCCGCAGGCCGCGCGCGTGCGCCTCCTCGACGAAGCGCTTGAAGTCGCGCGCCTTGCCGTATTCCGGATGGACGTTGCGGTAGTCCGCGATGTCGTAGCCGTCGTCGCGCCGGGGCGACGGGTAGAACGGCAAGAGCCAGATACAGGTGACGCCGAGCTCGGTGATGTAGTCGAGCTTCTGCAGCAGCCCCTCGAAATCGCCGATCCCGTCATTGTTGGAATCGAAGAACGATTTCACATGCAGCTGATAGATCACCGCATCCTTGTACCAGAGCGGATCGGTGTTCGTGATGAGCGACTTCTTGCGCGCCAAGTCATGCCCCCTGATGCGGTCGGATACGCCAGATGACGAAGGGATGGTCGAACGGGTCGAGGCGAATGTGCTGCGTCTTGCCGTGCCAGACGAAGGCGCGGTCCGCGATCAGGTCCTCGACCATCACGGCGCCGTCGTCGGGCAGGCCGAACTCCCAGAGCGGGACCTCGAAATCGCAGGCGTTCGCCACGTGCGGATTGAGGTTGACCATGACGAGGATCATGTCGTCGCCCTCGCGGGAGGGCTTGCCCCAGTACAGGATCTCGTCGTGGAATGCATTGTAGAAACGCGTGTTGGTGTGCGTGTGCAGTGCCGGGTTGGCGCGCCGGATCCGGTTGAGCCGCGTGATGTCGGCGACGATGTTCCCGGGCATCGAGAAGTCGCGCGCCTTGATCTCGTACTTCTCCGAATCCTTGTACTCCTCCTTGCCCGGTACGGGCTCGCCCTCGAGCACCTCGAAGCCGGAATACACGCCCCACAGCCCGCCGAGCGTCGCGGCGAGGCAGGCGCGCACGAGGAAGCCGGCGCGCCCGGAACTCTGGAGGTAGTACGGGTTGATGTCCGGCGTGTTGACGAACAGGTTGGGGCGGAAGAAGTCCTTGGGCGCCTCGGTCGCCAGCTCCTCGAAGTAGGATTGCAGCTCCCACTTCGTGTTGCGCCAGGTGAAGTAGGTGTAGGACTGCGTGAAGCCGAGCTTGGCGAGCCCGTACATCATCTTCGGCCGCGTGAACGCCTCCGACAGGAAGATCGCATCCGGGTACTGCGCCTTCACGTCGGCGATCATCCATTGCCAGAACGGTAGCGGCTTGGTGTGCGGATTGTCGACGCGGAAAGTGCGCACGCCTTCCTTGCACCAGAACAGCACGATGTCGCGCAGGGTCGTCCACAGGTCCGGAACGGCGTCCGGCTTGTAGAAGTCGACGTTGACGATGTCCTCGTACTTCTTGGGCGGGTTTTCCGCGTACTTGATCGAGCCGTCCGGTCGGTAGTCGAACCAGCCCGGGTGCTCCCGGAGCCACGGATGGTCCGGCGAGCACTGGATGGCGAAGTCGAGGGCGATCTCGAGCCCGTGCTCCTCGGCCGCCTCGCGCAGCGCGCGGAAGTCCTCGAACGTGCCGAGTTCGCGATGCAGCGCGTCGTGTCCGCCCTCCGGCGAGCCGATGGCGTAGGGCGAGCCGGGATCGTCCGGGCCCGGCGTGAGGGTGTTGTTCTTGCCCTTGCGGTTCTTCCTGCCGATCGGGTGGATCGGCGGGAAGTAGAGCACGTCGAAGCCCATGTCGCGCACCCGCGGAAGGTGCGGGATCACGTCCCGCAGCGTGCCGTGGCGATGGACGTCGCCGCTCATCGAGCGGGGGAACAACTCGTACCAGCTCGCGAAATGCGCCTGCGTCCGGTCGGCCTCGATCGGCTGCACGAACGAGCGGGACGCATGCGGACGGTCGTCCGCCTCGCGCATCAGCGCGCGCGCCTGCGGGGCGAGCAGCACGTGCACGCGGTCGTCGCCCTCGGCACGATCGAACCGCGCGAGAATCTCCTCCAGCCCCGAGGCGAGCTCGCCGGTGGACCGCTTGCGGGCGGCGTCGAGGTGCTGGCGGCCCTCGATCAGGTCGAGCTGGTAGTCCACGTTGGCGTCGAACTTCTTCGTCAGGTCGCGGCAGAAGGTCCGGTAGACGTCGTGCCACGCCTCCACGACGTACTCGTGCCGGCCCATGCGCTCGAGGAAGAGCATGCCCTGGAAGCGATCGTTGCCGATCGGCTCCATCGGCGCGCGACGCCACGTGTCCTCGTCGACGGCGCGCCATTGCAGCTCGACGCCGAGGACCTCGTGACCGTCCATCAGCGCGTCGGCCTCGACGACCATCACATCGCCGACGACGCGCTTGACCGCGTAGCGCCCTTCGTCGACGGAAGGCGCGAGGTTGTCGACGAGGATGCGCGGCCACTTGGTGGCCGCCGTCGTGACCGCCCGCTTGCCCGGCTGGCGGCCGACCTTCACGGGCGCCGCACGCTCGGCACGAGCGACGAAGGCCTCGCCGGGATGGAGCGCGATCAGGTCCCCCGCCGAGGCGGTGACGTCCGAGGCGCCCGCCTCCACCGGGGCGAAGGCGCCGAACGTGCCGCCCATCTGCCCGCGCAGCTTCGCCGCGAAGACGTCGTTGGGCTCGTAGAGGTCCGGGTTGACGGCGACGAGCAGCGCCTCCTCGGCGATCCGCGGGTCGCGCGCCGTTCGCAGGAAGCCGGTGACGCGCGCGGAGGGGCCGGTGAGCGGGCGCAGCATCGGCCGCTCGCGCAGGAGCGGCGTTCTCGCCACGAGCCGGTTCACCCGCTCGACCATCTCCGTCAGGTCGAAGGGCGCCTCGGCGGCGGCGCGGTCGTAGTCCTCCGGCGTCGACACCACGGCGTCCATCGGCCGGCGCGCGGCGACCTCGACGCCCATCGGCGCGAGCAGTCCGCAGCCGAGCGCGGCGGCGGCGTGGAGCGCCCGGTCGTAGGCCGGACGAAGCCCGCGATTGTCGCGCACGCGCTCGGCGAGCCGCGTGGCGAAGGGCGCCTCGACGGTCGCGATCGGTGGGGCGATCGAGGCGAGCGCCTCGTGCTCCTCCAGGTACCAGCCGGCGCGGTAGTCCCACCAGGCGAGCGAGGTCAGCGTGTGGTCGAAGCCGACGCCCCGCAGGCCGAAGATGTCGGGCCGGGGCACGCCCGTCGTGTCGGCGACGAAGAGCGTGTCGCGCTTCACGTCGCGCGCCGCCGTCATCAACCGGCCCCACAGGCCCGCCGTCGGCGCGGCCGGCTTGAGCGCGCGGTAGCCCGCCACGCCGCTCTCGGCATAGGCCGCGAGCCTCGGCGTCCAGAACTGCGCGAGCCGATCGCCGCAGGCGTCGGCGATGCGCGACATCGCGGTGCCCTGCGGGCTCGCGGGATGGCGCGGGTCGATGATGCCCATCGGCGTTTCGCGCCGCACGGTGAAGCAGTCCGGAGCCGCTTCGACGAAGGGGTGCTCCAGCGCGAAGCTCTGCGGCGCGATATCGAGCATCACCGAGAGCCCGCGTGCGCCCGCCTCGTCGACGAGCCAGCGAATCACGTCGGCCGCGCCGTAGTCGGTCTCGAGGCCGGGGTGGGCCGCGTCGTGATCGGCGGGGAAGAAGACGTCGCCGGCCCGCCCTGGGGCGTAGATCGGCGAGAGGAGCACGTGGTCGAAGCCCAGGCGGCGCACCCGGTCGAAGTGGTCGACGAAGCGCCCGAGCGGCCCGACGAGCCGGTGGTGCATGTAGTAGATGCGCGGCGCTTTCAGGATGGGGGTTTCGGCCATCGTCCCTCGCGTGTTCGCTCGTACTCGTGTCGGCGCCGTCGTCGTCGGCTGGCGTGGCACGCGCGAGGACCGCGCGCGCGGAAAGGTGACGGGCGGCGGCGCCCGGAGGTCGACATCTCGTTTCGCGCGTCGCGAGCCCGGCGGATGCGGGCTCTTCCGGTGGCGGGTCAACACCCCGCCTAGGCGCGGGTTCCCACGGGCTCGCCGAAGCTAAGCAAGAGGACGCCCGTCGCGCAACCCCGCGGCGGGCCGTCGCGGGCCTCGGCTCATCCCAGGCGCCGCCGTGCGAAGGCCTCGGCGACGCCGTTGGGCGAGACGTTCTTCGTCCGCGCCTCGCGCAGGATCGCCTCGATGTTGGCCACCATCGCGGCGAGCCGCTCCTCGAGCCAGCCTGCATCCGTGCGCCGCTCGATCTCGCGGGCGACGTTGATGATGCCGCCGGCGTTGAGCGCGAAATCCGGGACGTAGAGAATGCCCCGCGCGTGCAGCATCTCGGCGTGCTCGGGCCGCGCCAGCTGGTTGTTCGCCGCGCCCGCCACGATCCGCGCCCCGAGCCGCGGGATCGTCACGTCGTCGAGCACGCCGCCGAGCGCGCAGGGGGCGAACACGTCCGCCTCCACGGCGACGATCTCGTCGGGCGCCACGACGCGGGCGTCGAAGCTGCGCGCGGCATCCGCGAGGCGCGCCGCGTCGATGTCGGCCACGACGAGGCGCGCGCCGGCCCCGTGGAGCAGCGCGCACAGGTGCCGGCCGACGTGGCCGAGGCCCTGCACCGCGACGGTGCGCCCGCCGAGGGCGTCGGAGCCCGTCGCCACCGCGAGCGCCCGCCGCAGGCCCTCGAACACCCCGCGGGCCGTGACGGGCGAGGGATCGCCCGAGGCGTGCGGGCCGCTCGCGAGGCCGGCCACGTGCGCGGTCGTCTCGCGCACGATCTCCATGTCCTCGACGCTCACCCCAACGTCCTCGGCGGTGGTGTAGAGCCCGCCGAGCGCATCCACGGCGCGGCCGAAGGCGCGCATCAGCGCGGGTGTCTTGTCCGTGCGCGGGTCGGCGATGATGACGGACTTTCCGCCCCCGAGATCGAGCCCCGCCACCGCGTTCTTGTAGGTCATGCCCCGCGAGAGCCTCAGCGCGTCCGCGAGCGCCTCCTCCTCGCCGGCGTACGGCCACATGCGGCAGCCGCCGGCGGCGCGACCCAGGCGCGTCGAGTGCACGGCGATGATGGCCTTCAGGCCGGTCTCGGCATCGTGCGCGAACAGGACGCGCTCGTGGCCGTCGAACTCGGGATGGGCGAATACGGGCACGCGTCGGGTCCTCCTCGCTGTGCGAAACCGCCGGGACCGTGCCCCCGTTCCGACGCACGCACAAGTGTTCCGAAGTTCGCTCGACGCAATCGTGCGGGGGAAACGAAACGCCCCGATTCGGGCTTGCGCTCGGGCGCGGGTTCCGGCAAACGTTGGAGCGTTCGTTATACAGAACGAGATGACCGTCCGATGACTGCTCAGCGCCCCCCGCTCCGCCCGGAAACCCTGGCGGTCCATGCCGCCTCGCATCGCTCGCCGTTCGGCGAGACGTCCGAGGCGCTGTTCCTCACCCAGGGCTTCGTCTACCCGGACATGGAGACGGCGGAGGCGCGCTTCAAAGCCAAGGGCGCGCAGGGGTTCGTCTACTCGCGCTTCGGCAACCCGACGGTCGCGATGTTCGAGGAGCGCATGGCCGCGCTCGAGGGCGCCGAGGCCGCGCGCGCCACCGGCTCGGGCATGGCCGCCGTCGCGGCGGCGCTGATGGGGCCGCTGAAGACGGGCGACCACGTGGTCTCGGGCTCGGTCCTGTTCGGCTCGTGCCGTTTCGTCCTGGCCGAGATCCTGCCCAAGTTCGGCATCACCACCACCTTCGTCGACGGCACCGACCCCGCCGCCTGGCGCGCCGCGGTGCGGCCGGAGACGGCGGCGATCTTCCTCGAGAGCCCCGCCAACCCGACGATGGACCTCGTCGACATCGCCACGATCGCAGGGATCGCGCGCGAGGCGGGCGCGATCCTCGTCGTCGACAACGCGCTCGGCATCCCCACCGTCTCGAACCCGCTCGCGCTCGGCGCGGACGTCGTCACCTACTCGGCGACCAAGCACATCGACGGGCAGGGGCGATGTCTGGGCGGCATCGTGCTCGGTTCGAAGGCCTTCATCGAGGAGCGGATCCAGCCCTGGCTGCGGCACACCGGGCCGGCGCTCTCGCCCTTCAACGCCTGGGTGATGCTCAAGAGCCTCGAGACGCTCTCCCTGCGCGTGTGCCGGCAGGCCGAGAACGCGCTGGCCATCGCCGAGGCGCTGGAGGGCGCGCCGGGCATCGAGCGGGTCCGCTATCCGGGCCTGCGCTCCTCGCCGCAGCACGATCTCTGCCGCCGCCAGATGACCTGCGGCGGCACCGTCCTCGCGCTCGACGTCGCCGGCGGCAAGCGCGGCGCCTTCGCCTTCGGCCGGGCGCTCGAGGTGGTGAAGGTGTCGAACAATTTCGGCGACGCCAAGAGCCTCGTCACCCACCCGGCCACGACCACGCACGAGCGCTTCACGCCGCAGGAGCGCGCCGCGATGGGGATCGGCGAGGGCATGCTGCGCCTCTCCGCGGGGCTCGAGCATCCCGAGGATCTCGTCGCCGACGTCCTGAACGCCGCGCGGGCCGCGGCCGCCGTGGCGGCGGGCTGACGGCACCGGCGGGGTCCGGCGTTTTCGGGTGTCGCCGGCAAGGCCACGGCCGTAGGGTCGCGAGGTGCAAGGAGCCCGCTCGCCATGCTCGACATCGCCCACGTCACAGATCCCGATCTCGACCGCTCGGCCGACGCGCCGGCGACCCCCGCCGTGCTGTGCGCCGACTACGACGTGGTGCGCCGCGTCATCGCCTTCATCTCCGAGAACTGGCGCGACCAGCCCTCGCTCGAGGCGATCGCCGACCACGTCGGCCTCTCGACGAGCCACGTGCACCACCTCTTCCGCCGCTGGGCCGGCCTCTCGCCCAAGGCCTTCCTCCAGGCGATCACCCTCGACAACGCCAAGCGCCTGCTCGACTCCTCCGCGAGCGTGCTCGACACGACGCTGGAGCTCGGCCTGTCGGGACCCGGGCGGCTGCACGACCTGTTCGTCAGCCACGAGGCGATGACGCCGGGCGACTACAAGGCCAAGGGCGCGGGCCTCACGCTCTCCTACGGCTGGCACCCCTCCCCCTTCGGCGAAGCGATCGTGGTGGCGACGCCCCGCGGCCTCGCCGGGCTCGGCTTCGTCGACGAGGGCAATCGCTCCGCCGCCCTCTCCGACATGCGCCGGCGCTGGCCGCGGGCGACGTGGGTCGCCGACCAGGAGGTGACCGCGCCCTACACCGAGCGCGTCTTCGATTCGGGCCGCTGGCGTCCCGACCAGCCCCTCGACGTCGTGCTGATCGGCACCGATTTCGAGGTGCGCGTCTGGCGCACCCTGCTCGGCATCCCCTTCGGCCGCGCCACGACCTATTCCGACGTGGCGCAGACCATCGGCAAGCCCTCGGCGGCCCGCGCGGTCGGCGCGGCGGTCGGGCGCAACCCGATCTCCTTCGTCGTGCCCTGCCACCGCGTTCTCGGCCGCTCGGGCGCGCTGACGGGCTACCACTGGGGGCTGACCCGCAAACAGGCGATCCTCGGATGGGAGGCGGCGCGGATCGTGTGAGGGATCGTCGCGATATTATTTAGGCTTGACTAAATTAGATTATACTCATAGATGGGAGGCATGGGGAGGCTCGATCCGGGCGCCCCGACGAACGAGTCTCGCCTTCCGGAGATTTCCCCCGTGCCATCCTCCCCCACCGAGTTCACCCCCCTCGCCGCCCTCGTCGGCGGCGGGCTGATCGGCCTGTCCTCCGTTCTCCTCATGCTCTTCCTCGGCCGCATCGCCGGAATCATCGGCGTCGCCGCGCGCGCGATGAGCACGGTCGCGGTGCCCGCCGCCGACCGGAACTGGCGCTTCGCCTTCCTCGGCGGGCTTCTCGCGGCAGCACCGCTCGTGTGGCTCGCGACAGGCGAGCCGGTCCGTCAGACCGTCTCCGACGACCTGCCGGTGATGGCGTTGGCCGGCCTCCTCGTCGGCTTCGGCTCGGCGCTCGGCTCCGGTTGCACCTCCGGGCACGGCGTGTGCGGCCTCGCGCGGCTGTCACCGCGCTCGCTCGTCGCCGTGCTCACCTTCATGGCGGCGGCGATCGCGACGGTGTTCGTCCTGCGTCACGTGATCGGCTGAGGGAGGGAAGACCATGCGCAGCCTCGTCGGCTTCCTCGCGGGCCTCCTCTTCGGCGTCGGCCTCGTCGTCTCGGGCATGGCGGATCCCGCCAAGGTGCTCAATTTCCTCGATCTCTTCGGGACCTTCGACCCGAGCCTCGCCTTCGTCATGGGCGGCGCGGTGCTCGTGACCTTCATCGGCTTCCGCCTCGTCCTGCGCCGGCGCGCACCGCTGCTGATGGAGCGTTTCGACCTCCCGGGCACACGGCTGATCGACGGGCGGCTCCTGACCGGCGCTGTCGTGTTCGGCGTCGGCTGGGGCATCGGCGGCTTCTGCCCCGGGCCGGCCATCACGGCGCTGCCGCTGATGGAGCCGGGCACGCTCGTCTTCGTCCCGGCCATGATCCTCGGACTGTGGGCCGGCGTGAAGGTGCGCGAATCCCGCGCCACCTCCGGCGCCCCCGGCCGCGGCGGCGAGGCCTCGCGCACGAGCCGGTCATGACCACCTCTGCAAAGCGTCCGACCGGCCTCGCCCGCGTCCTGCCGATCCTCGACTGGGGCCGGCGCTACGACGCGCGCACCTTCACGAGCGATCTCGTCGCGGCCGTGATCGTGACGATCATGCTGATCCCGCAATCACTCGCCTATGCGCTGCTCGCGGGCCTGCCGCCGGTCGTGGGGCTCTACGCCTCGATCCTGCCGCTCGTCGCGTACGCGATCTTCGGCACGAGCCGGGCGCTGGCGGTGGGGCCGGTGGCGGTGATCTCGCTCCTCACCGCCGCCGCGGTGTCGGAGGTGGCGACGCCGGGCACGGCGGAATACGTCGTCGCCGCGGCGGCGCTGGCGCTGATGTCCGGCTTCATGCTGGTGCTGCTCGGGGTCTTCCGGCTCGGCTTCATCGCCAACCTGCTCTCGCACCCGGTGATCTCGGGCTTCATCACCGCCTCGGGGCTGATCATCGCCGCCTCGCAGCTGAAGCACATCCTCGGCGTCCAGGCCGGCGGCCACACGCTCGTGGAGGTCGGCGCGTCGCTCCTGGCGGCGCTGCCGCAGACGAACCCCTGGACCCTCGCCATCGGCGTCGCGGCGACCGTCTTCCTGTTCTGGGTGCGCTCCGGCCTGAAGCCGGCCCTGCGCCGGCTCGGCCTGTCGGACTACGCGGCCGGCCTCGTCGCCCGCGGCGGGCCGGTGATCGCCGTCGCCGCCAGCATCCTCGCTGTCGTCGCGCTCGACCTCCAGGAGAAGGGCGTCGCCGTCGTCGGCGCGATCCCCGCCGGCCTGCCGCCGCTCTCGCTCCCCATGGTGGAGACGAGCCTGTTCCTGTCGCTGCTGGCGCCCGCGCTGCTCATCTCGGTGATCGGCTTCGTCGAATCGGTCTCCGTCGCGCAGACCCTCGCCGCGAAGCGCCGCCAGTCGATCGTGCCGAACCAGGAGCTGATCGGGCTCGGCGCCGCGAACGTCGTCTCCGGCTTCTCCGGCGGCTACCCGGTGACGGGCGGCTTCGCGCGCTCGGTGGTGAACTTCGACGCCGGCGCAGAGACGCCCGCCGCCGGCGCCTACACGGCGCTGGGGATCGCGCTCGCCTCGCTGTTCCTGACGCCGCTCCTCCACCATCTGCCGATCGCCACGCTCGCCGCGACGATCGTCGTCGCCGTGCTCAGCCTCGTCGACCTCGGCGCGCTGAAGCGGGCCTGGACCTACTCGCGCCACGACTTCGCGCCGATGCTCGCGACGATCGTGGTCACGCTCGGCTTCGGCGTCGAGGCGGGGATCGTGACGGGCGTCGTGCTGTCGATCGCGCTGTTGCTGTGGCGCACCTCGCGCCCGCACATCGCCGTCGTCGGCCAGGTTCCGGGCACGGAGCATTTCCGCAACGTGAAGCGCCACGCGGTCGTCACCGACGAGCGGGTGCTCTCGCTGCGCATCGACGAGAGCCTCCACTTCGCCAACGCCCGCGCCACGGAGGAATTCGTGCTCGAGGAGGTCGCGGCGCGCCCGGCGCTGGCCCACGTCGTCCTGCAATGCACCGCGATCAACGAGATCGACATGAGCGCGCTCGAGAGCCTCGAGCTGATCATGCACCGGCTCGACGCGCAGGGCATCGCGCTCCACCTCTCCGAGGTGAAGGGTCCGGTGACGGACCGCCTCGCCCGCAGCCGGTTCCTGGAGCACCTGACGGGCCGCGTCTTCCTCACCCAGCACCAGGCGATGCTGGCGCTCTCCCCCACGCTGACGCGCGCGGCGACGCGCGGGGAGAGCGCGGCGGCGTGAGGGTCGGCACCCGCAACCTCCCCGCAGGGGAGGACGACGGCCGAAGGCCGGAGGGTGGGGAGGGCGGCGATGCCGCTCGCCTCGCTGTCGAACGGCCCCACCGCCCGCGCGTTCCGCGCGGACTCCTCCCCTCCGGGGAGGAACCGCCGCCCCTCACCCCTCCCCGTTCGTCGCCTTCGGGCCGCCCTTCGAGACGCCGACCATGGCCGGGCGCAGGCAGCGCTCGCCGATGACGTAGCCGGTCTGGACCACCTGGACGACGGTGCCGGAGGGCTTGGTCTCGTCGGGGATCTCGAACATGGCCTGATGCAGGTTCGGGTCGAACTTGTCGCCCACGGGGTCGAGCTTCTTCACGCCGTGGCGCTCGAGCGTGTGGAGCAGGTCGCGCTCGGTGAGCTCGATACCCTCGACGAGCGTCTTCGCCGGCCCCTCGAGGCCCTCGCGGGCGTCGCCCAGGCTCTCCAGCGCCCGGCGCACGTTGTCGGCGGTGCTGAGCATGTCGCGGGCGAAGTTGGTCTTGGCGTAGGTGCGCGCGTCCGCCACCTCGCGCTCGGCCCGGCGCCGGATGTTCTCGACGTCCGCGAGCGCGCGCAGGAGCTTGTCCTTGAGCGCATCGCGCTCGGCCTCGAGCTCCGCGACCCGGCCGGTCGGCCCGCCCGGAGGGCCCCCCTCCATCGCGTGCACGGCCGCAGCGGCGTCGAGCGGGTGCGCGGCGGCGGCCGTCGCGTCGACCCGGGCGTGCTCGTCTTGAGCGTCGTTCTCGGGGTTCTCGGGACGGGAGGCCTGATGGGAGGTCGGCTGGGATGTCTCTCGGGTCATGGGATCCGCTTCGTTTCGTCAACCGGTGGGCGCAGACGACCCTCATATCAGGCCGCACGCGCCGTGAATCAAGCGCGGGCGAGCGCGGGTTCCTTGGGGCGTGCGGCGCGGTCGCGCGCGAGCACGTCCATCACCGCCTTTCGGATGGCGCTCTGGCGCGCGGCCTGGGTCACCTTCCCGCCGGTGAGGTCGGTGACGTAGAACACGTCCACCACCTTCTCGCCGAAGGTCGCGATGTGGGCCGAGGCAATGTTGAGGTTGAGCTTCCCCAGCGCCGTCGTGAGGTCGTAGAGCAGGCCCGGCCGATCGAGGCCCGTCACCTCGAGCACCGTGTGGCGCGAGGAGAGCGCGTTGTCGATGATCACCTCGGGCACGACGTCGAACACGCGCACCCGCTCCCGCGGCTGGCGACGCCCGTCGACGAGATCGGCGATCTTCACCTCGCCCTTGAGCGCGCGCTGGATCGAGCGCGCCACCCGCTCGGCCCGACGCAGCTCGTCCTCGTCGCGCTCGAAAGCGCGCGAGACGAAGATCGTGTCGAGCGCCATACCGTCGGCGGTGGTGAAGATCGCCGCGTCCACGATGTTGCCCCCCGCCGCCGCGCAGGCGCCCGTGAGGATGGCGAGGAGCCGGGGATGGTCCGGCGACAGCACGGTGAATTCGGTCACGCCGCGGAAGGCGTCGGTCTCGTAGGAGACGGCGACCGTCTCCCCGCGGGCCTCCGCGTCGCGGATGAAGTTCGCGTGCTTGACCCGGTAGCGCAGGTCGACCTTGAGCCAGTACGACGGGTAGTGGCGCGCGGCGTAGGCCTCGAAATCCGCCTCCGGCCAGCCGTCGAGTTCGGCGCGCAGGCGCTCCATCGCCATGCGGATGCGCTGGGGGCGCTCGATCTCCGCCGCGCCTCCGCCGAGCACCATCTCCGTCTCGTAGTAGAGCGTCCGCAGGAGCTCGCCCTTCCATCCGGTCCAGACCCCCGGCCCCACCGCGCCGATGTCGCAGACCGTCAGCAGCAGCAGCAGCTTGAGCCGCTCCATGGTCTGCACGATGCCGGCGAAGTCCTGGATCGTGCGCGGGTCCGACAGGTCCCGGCTCTGGGCGACCGTCGACATCAGGAGGTGGTGCTCGACGAGCCAGGCCACGGTCTCCACCTCCGCCGGCGTCAGCCCGAGCCGCGGGCCGAGCTTGCGGGCGATGCGCGCGCCGGCGATCGAGTGGTCCTCCTCGCGCCCCTTGGCGACGTCGTGCAGGAACAGCGCCACGTAGAGCGCGCGGCGGTGCTGGATCGTGTGGATGATCTTGTGCGAAAGCGGATGGTCGGCGTCGAGCCGGCCGGATTCGAGATCCGCCAGCCGCCCGATCGAGCGGATCAGGTGCTCGTCCACCGTGTAGTGGTGATACATGTTGAACTGCATCATCGCCACGATGCGTCCGAAATCCGGCACGAAGCGGCCGAGCACACCCGCCTCGTTCATTCGCCGCAGCACGCTCTCGGGCGCGTTGCGGGACGTGAGTATCTCGAGGAAGAGCTTGTTGGCCCGCGGATCCCGGCGCACCTCCGCGCCGACGAGCTTGAGCTGGCGAGTGGCGAGCCGGCTCGCGTCCGGGTGAATGGCGACGTCGTTGCGGTCCGCATGCCAGAACAGCGCCACGAGGTTCACCGGATCGCGGGTGAAGACGCTCGCGTCCTTGACCGTGATGCGCTCGTTCTCGATGACGAAGTCGCCCGATTGCAGGCGCTTGGCCTTCGGGCGGCGGAAGGAGCCGATGACGCGGTCGAGCATCGGCTTGGGCTTGGCGTGGCGCGCCTCCAGCGCCGCGCAGACGATCGCGGTGAGGTCGCCCACGTCCTTGGCGCGCAGGAAGTAGGCCTTCATGAAGCGCTCGACCTGCGAGAGGCCGACGCGGTCCGAATACTCGATGCGGGCGGCGACCTTCGGCTGCAGGTCGAAGGTCAGCCGCTCCTCGGCGCGGCCGGTGACGAAGTGCATGTGGCAGCGCACGCGCCACAGGAACTCCTCGCAGCGCGCGAACAGCCGGAACTCCTCGAGCGTGAACAGCCCCGCGGCGACGAGCTCCTTGGGGTCACGCACGCGGTAGACGTACTTGCCGATCCAGAACAGCGTGTTGAGATCGCGCAGCCCCCCCTTGCCGTCCTTCACGTTCGGCTCGACGAGGTAGCGCGAGGCGCCCGCGCGGCCCGTGCGCCGGTCGCGCTCCTTTAGCTTGGCCTCGACGAACTCGGCGGCCGTGCCATCCACCACCTCCGCGTCGAAGCGGCGGGTCAGCTCGTCGTAGAGCGGCTCCTCGCCGAGCAGGAGGCGCGTCTCGAGCAGGGCCGTGCGGATCGTCATGTCGGCGCGCGCCTCGCGCACGCACTCGTCCACGGAGCGGGTGGCGTGGCCGACCTTCAGCTTGAGGTCCCACAGGACGTAGAGCATCGCCTCGACGATGCTCTCGCCCCAGGCGGTCTGCTTGTAGGGCAGCAGGAACAGGAGGTCGACGTCCGAGCCCGGCGCGAGCGTGCCGCGGCCGTAGCCGCCGGTGGCGACGATCGCCAGCCGCTCGGCCCGGGAGGGGTTCTCCAGCGGGTAGAGATGACGCGTCACCGCCTCGAAGACGACGCGCACCACGCCGTCCATCATTGCGCAGATGCGCGCCGCGCAGGCGAGGCCGTTGCGCTCGGCGACGAGCCGCTCGTCCTCGCGCGCGAGGCCCGCGTCGATCGCGGCGCGCAGCGCCGGCACGAGCCGCGCCCGAAGGTCACCGGACCCGTCGGGCGGATCGGCGGCGAGATCCGCGAGGACGGCGGAGAGGGACTCTGGCAGGGCGGGCTGCGGCATGGCCCCGTGTTAGCACGGGCGCGGCGGGCGGGGAACGGGGGAGGTCCCCTCCCCCGGGGCGCCGTCTCGAGGCGCGGGCAACGCCGCGCCGTCCTCCGGTCAGCCGTCCTCGGAGCCCGGCGCGCGGGCGATCGGGACGCCGGCGATGCCGTCGCGCTCGTAGATGTCGTCGCGGAACTGGACCGTGCCGTCCGGCGTCGCCCAGGCGGTGATGTAGGTCCAGTAATTGTTCACCGGCCGCGCCAGGCGCACGTCGACCCGCTCGCCGGAGCGGAACGTGTCGTCGATGCGCCCACGATCCCAACCCTGCTCCTGCGCCAGCAGCCAGACCACCAGCTCGCGCACGCTCTGGATGCGCACGCAGCCCGACGAGACGAAGCGGAAGTCGTCGCCGAAGATGCCGCGGGCCGGCGTGTCGTGCATGTAGACCTGCTCGGTGTTGGGCATGTTGATGCGCACGAAGCCCAGCGAGTTGAACTCGCCGCCGGGGTCCTGGCGGAACACGTAGCGCGTGCCCTCGTCGGAGAACCAGTTCACCGCCTCCGGCGCGATCTCCTCGCCCCGGTGGGTGAAGATGCGGATGCGGTTGTCCGTCAGGTAGGACGGGTTCTGCTGCATCAGCGGGATCAGGTCGCGGCGGATGATCGAGGCCGGCACCGTCCAGAACGGGTTGAAGTTGATCTCGGTGATGCGCGAGTTGAAGATCGGCGACGGCCGGTCGATCTTGCCGACGCCGGCGGCGTGGCGGCTCGCGACGACGCCGTTCTCCACCGCCTCGACGGTGGCCGAGGGCATGTTCACGATGACGTAGCGGTCGCCGAGGCTGCCGGAATAGGCGCGCAGGCGCACCACGTTGAGCTCGAGCTGCTGGAGGCGCACGTCCGCGGGCACGTTCAGCGACACGACGGTCGCGCCGTTGACCGCGCCCGTCGGCGTCAGGCCGTGGCGGTTCTGGACACGCCGCACCGCCGCCTCGACGAAGCTGTCGTAGGCGTCCGCAGAGCCCGCCGCGGGATCGAGGTCTCCGGACTGGATCAGCCGCCGGCGCAGGGCCACCACGCCGGGCGAGCGCGATCCGAGCCCCAGCCGCTCGTCGCCGATCCGGCCCCAGCCGCCGCGGGCGACGATGTCGGCGTAGCGCGCGATCATCTCCTCGGTGGCCGCCAGCGTCTGCGGCGACAGGATCGGCGTATCGATCCGCTCGACGCGGGTGCGGGTGGCCGCGTCGTAGTTCTGGGCCCACTCCGCCTGGTACTGCGCGTATTGCAGCCCCTGGGCGGAGGCCGAGCGGGCGGCGAGGAGGGACGCGAGGGCGAGCGAGCCGTTGGCGAGAAGAGCGCGGCGGGTGATCATCGGGCGGTGTCGTCTCTCGTGCAGGGCGGGGCGCGTGCCGGTATGAGCCGGCGCACGCGGCTTCGCGAGGATGCTGCGTGACGGTTACCGAACGATGATCGACAGGCCGAATTAAGGCAAGTCACGGATCGGCGAGCACGGCGGGTGCGGCGCGTCGCCCCTGTGGCGCGCGGGCAACGCTGCGGCCGTCGGGTCGGCGCGCGGAGCAGCGCCTTCCCCGGCATCCGCACGCGGCGCCATCGCAATGCTTCGTTATTGTAGACGTCACACTTTTAAGCTATCTCAGGGTGCGCAATCCCAGATGGGAGATCAATAGATGGCGGACTTGCGTCATTCGGAGGCGCCGGCTGGCGCGTCGGGGCCGACAATCCCCGTCTACAAGACCCGGGCGTTCGAATCGGCCAAGGCCTTGTCCGACTTCATCGCAATGCACTCCCGCGTGCAGTTCCTCATCATCGGCGCGTTGCTGATGCTGGCGGGGTTCTTCACGCGTTTGCACGATGCCTTGCGGAACGAAGCGCCCTTCACGGATGTCGCGCCGATCTCCGACCGGATCGGTTTCGTGGTGCTCCTCGGTGCTGCGATCTACATGTTGATGAGGACCTTCGGCGTGTTTCTCGCGTATCTGCGCACCCACCGCTGGATGCCGCGGCCCGCGACCGGCCGCTTCGCCGCGATCGCGGGCGTCTTCGTGCTCGGAGCCGGCGGGATCGTGCTCGCGCACGGTGCGATCGCCTATGCCGCGTTCATCGGCTTTTCGGAGGCGTTCGGACTGTCCGCCGACGAGCTGCCGGAGATGGTGCGCCGGTTCTCCGAGCGAACCGGCTGGTAGCGGCGGCGCGCCGCGCAGGCGCACCACAGACGTCGCCCACATTGCATCCGTACCGGGTTCGTTCTAGTGTCGCGACGGCCCGCAGAGAGGTGCGGCGTCACGTGCACGATTCGCATGGCACCGCGTCGGCGCCGGCGATGGCGCCCGCACGACGACGCACTATATCGACGCGGTCCGCGGGGGCGCACGGTCCCCGCCCGCTCCCACTCGACGAGCCTCTCCGCATGTCCGATCTCGACGATCTGTTCGACCGTGCCCGCGCCGGCGACCCGACCGCCCGCGTGATCTCCGTCCGGGGCGCGCGCGAGCACAACCTGAAGAACGTCGACCTGATGATCCCGCGCGACAGGCTCGTCGTGCTCACGGGGCTGTCGGGCTCGGGCAAGTCGTCGCTCGCCTTCGACACGATCTACGCGGAGGGCCAGCGGCGTTACGTCGAGAGCCTCTCGGCCTACGCCCGCCAGTTCCTGGAGATGATGCAGAAGCCCGACGTCGACCAGATCGACGGGCTCTCGCCGGCCATCTCCATCGAGCAGAAGACCACCTCGAAGAACCCGCGCTCGACGGTGGGCACCGTCACCGAGATCTACGACTACATGCGGCTGCTCTGGGCGCGCGTCGGCGTGCCCTACTCGCCCGCCACGGGGCTGCCGATCGAGAGCCAGACCATCTCGCAGATGGTCGACCGGACGCTGGCGCTGCCCGAGAAGACGCGGCTCTACCTGCTCGCGCCGGTGGTGCGCGGGCGCAAGGGCGAGTACCGCAAGGAGCTGGCCGAGTGGCAGAAGAAGGGCTTCCAGCGCGTCAAGATCGACGGGTCCTACTACGAGATCGCGGACGCGCCGACCCTCGACAAGAAGTTCAAGCACGACATCGACGTGGTGGTGGACAGGCTCGTCGTGCGCGAGGGCATCGGCGCGCGGCTCTCGGAGAGCCTCGAGACGGCCCTCGAGCTCGCCGACGGCATCGCCGTGATCGAGTGGGCCGACGAGAAGGACGAGACCGGCGCGCCGCGACGCCTGGTGTTCTCGCAGAAGTTCGCCTGCCCGGTCTCCGGCTTCACCATCCCCGAGATCGAGCCCAGGCTCTTCTCCTTCAACAACCCCTTCGGCGCCTGCCCGACCTGCGACGGCATCGGCCACGAGATGCGCATCGACCCGGACCTGATCGTCCCCGACGAGAGCGCCACGCTCCGCAAGGGCGCCATCGCGCCCTGGGCGAAGTCCACATCGCCCTATTACGGCCAGACGCTGGACGCGCTCGCCAAGCACTACGGCTTCAAGACGACCGTCGCCTGGCGGGACCTTCCAGCGAAGGCGCGCGAGGTGATCCTGCACGGCTCCGGCGGCGAGCCGGTGAAGATGGCCTACGACGACGGCCTGCGCGCCTACGAGGTGCGCAAGCCCTTCGAAGGCGTGATCCCCAACCTGGAGCGGCGCTACAAGGAGACCGAGAGCGACTGGGCGCGCGAGGAGATCTCGCGCTACATGTCCGAGACGCCCTGCGCCGCCTGCGGCGGCAAGCGCCTCAAGCCGGAAGCGCTCGCGGTGAAGATCGCCGGCTGCGACATCGGCGACGTGACGCGGCTGTCCGTGCGCGAGGCCGGGGCCTGGTTCGAGGCCCTGCCGCAGCAGCTCGACGCGAAGCAGACGGAGATCGCCGGGCGCATCCTCAAGGAGATCCGCGAGCGGCTCACCTTCCTGCTCGACGTCGGGCTCGAGTACCTCACGCTCTCGCGCGCCTCGGGCACGCTGTCGGGCGGAGAGAGCCAGCGCATCCGGCTGGCCTCGCAGATCGGCTCGGGCCTCACCGGCGTGCTCTACGTGCTCGACGAGCCCTCGATCGGCCTGCACCAGCGCGACAACGAGCGGCTGCTCGGCACGTTGAAGCGCCTGCGCGACCTCGGCAACACGGTCATCGTGGTGGAGCACGACGAGGACGCCATCCTGCAGGCGGACTACGTCGTCGACGTCGGGCCGGGCGCCGGCATCCACGGCGGGCAGGTCATCGCGAAGGGCACGCCGGCGCAGGTGATGGCGAACCCCGCCTCGCTCACCGGCAAGTACCTCACCGGTGAGATGGCGGTGGCGACGCCCAAGATGCGCCGCAAGGGGCAGAAGGGGCGCGCGCTCGAGGTCGTCGGCGCGCGGGGGAACAACCTCAAGAACATCGACGTCGCCATCCCGCTCGGCACATTCACCTGCGTCACCGGCGTCTCCGGCGGCGGCAAGTCGACGCTCGTGATCGACACGCTCTACAAGTCGGTCGCGCGCAAGCTCAACGGCGCCATGGAGCACCCCGCCCCGCACGACCGGCTGGAGGGGCTCGAGCACCTCGACAAGGTCATCGACATCGACCAATCGCCCATCGGCCGCACGCCGCGCTCGAATCCGGCGACCTACACGGGCGCGTTCACGCCCATCCGCGAGTGGTTCGCGCAATTGCCGGACGCGAAGGCCCGCGGCTACCAGCCGGGGCGCTTCTCCTTCAACGTCAAGGGCGGGCGCTGCGAGGCCTGCCAGGGCGACGGCGTCATCAAGATCGAGATGCACTTCCTGCCGGACGTCTACGTCACCTGCGACGTCTGCAAGGGCAAGCGCTACGACCGCGAGACGCTGGAGGTGAAGTATCGCGGCCGGTCCATCGCCGACGTGCTCGACATGACGGTGGAGGAGGCGCGCGACCTGTTCAAGGCGGTGCCGTCCATCCGCGAGAAGATGGAGACGCTGGCCCGCGTCGGGCTCGGCTACGTCAAGGTCGGCCAGCAGGCCACCACGCTGTCCGGCGGCGAGGCGCAGCGCGTGAAGCTGTCGAAGGAACTCTCGAAGCGCGCCACCGGCCGCACGCTCTACATCCTCGACGAGCCCACCACGGGCCTGCATTTCCACGACGTGGCCAAGCTGCTCGAGGTGCTGCACGAGCTCGCCGACCAGGGCAACACCGTCGTCGTCATCGAGCACAACCTCGAGGTGATCAAGACGGCCGACTGGGTGATCGACCTCGGCCCCGAGGGCGGCGACGGCGGCGGCCGCATCGTGGCCGAGGGCACGCCGGAGGACATCGCCGCGGCGAAGGACAGCCACACGGGGCGGTTCCTGGCGGAGGTGCTGTCGCGGCGGCCGATGAAGAGAGCAGGGGCGACGGAGGACGTGGCCGGGAAGACGGCGACGAAGGCGGCGGGCAAGAAGGGCGTCGGAAAGGCGGCCGGGGCGGAAGCGAAGCCCGCCCGCAAGCGTGCCGCGCGCCAGGCCGCCGAGTGAGTGCGCGGCCTCCGGGGAGAATTCGCGTCGGCGCATGATCCGGACGGCGATGCAGGCCGCCGACCGCCTCCTCCCCGCAGGGGAGGCCGCAGGCCGGAGGGTGGGGAGGGCGGCGATGCCGCTCGCCAGCGCGATCGAACGGCCCCACCGCCCGTGCTGCGCACGGACTCCTCCCCTGCGGGGAGGAAGCCTGTCGGCGGTTCCATTGCCCTCCCCCACCCCGCCGCGCTACCACTGCGCCCATGCACTTTCCCGCCCCCCTCGTCCAAGCCCGCCTGATCCGCCGCTACAAGCGTTTCCTCGCCGACGTCGTGCTCGCCGACGGCTCGGAGGCGACGGCGCACGTCGCCAACCCGGGGTCGATGATGGGGCTCGCCGAGCCCGGCGCGCGCGTGTGGCTGTCGGCGTCGACGAACCCCAAGCGCAAGCTCGCCTGGTCGTGGGAGATCGTCGAGGCCGCGCCGATGCGCGGGGGCGCGCCCCGGCTCGTGGGCGTGAACACCGCCACGCCCAACCGCCTCGTCGCGGAGGCGCTGGCGGCCGGCGCGCTGGCGCCTTTCCGGGACTATGCCCGAGTGCGTCCCGAGGTCGCCTACGGCAGCCGCAGCCGCGTCGACTTCCTGCTCGAGGGGGACGGCGTGGCGCCGCTCTATCTCGAGGTGAAGAACTGCCACCTGATGCGCGAGGACGGCCTCGCCGAGTTCCCCGACTGCATCGCCGCGCGCTCCGCCCGCCATCTCGACGAACTCGCCGCGATGGTCCGCGCCGGCGCCCGCGCCGCCCTCGTCACCATCGTGCAGATGGAGGCCGACCGATTCACGCCCGCCGCCGACATCGACCCGGCCTACGCCGCGGCCTGGGCGCGAGCGCGGGAGGCCGGCGTGGAGACGCACGCGTTCGTGTGCCGGGTGACGCCGCAGGAGATCTTGGTGGAGCGGGAGATCCCCGTCGTCATGCCCCTCGGCGCCGCCGGCTCACCCGCATCGGCATCCCCTCGCGCGGCCTCAGCGTGACGCGCTGGACCGGCTCGACGCGGGTGCCCGGCGCGAGGTCGAGGCGGGCGACGCGGACGATCTCGGCGAGCGCGAGCACCGCCTCCTGCAGCGCGAAGGTGGCGCCGATGCACACCCGCGGGCCGGCGCCGAAGGGCAGATAGGCGTGGCGGTCGATCCGCGCGCGGGCCGCGCCGAGGAAGCGGTCGGGATCGAAGGCGGCGGGGTCGTCCCAGAGCAGCGCGTGGCGGTGCAGCACCCAGGGCGCGATCATCACGATCGACCCCGCCGGCAGCCGGATTCCGGCGACGCGGTCCTGTGCGATCGCCTCGCGGCTCATGAAGGCGGCGGGCGGGTAGAGCCGCATCGTCTCCTCGACGACGGCCTTCGCGTAGGGCAGCGCCGCCGCGTGCTCGGCCGCGACGGGCGCCTCGCCGGCCACCGCGTCGACCTCCGCCTCGAGCCGCGCGCGCACGTCGGGCGCCTGCGAGACGAGGTAGAGCGCCCAGGTGAGCGCGTTCGCCGTGGTCTCGTGGCCCGCGCCGATGAAGGTGACGATGTTGGCGCGCACGTCGAGGTCGTCGAGCCCCCGGCCCGTCTCGGGGTCGCGCGCCCCGAGCAGCAGCGTCAGCAGGTCCTGCGGCGCCGGCTCGCCGCTCTCCACGAGGGCGCGGCGCTCGCCGATCAGCGCGTCGACGACGCGGGCGAAGAAGTCGATCGCCGGGCGCGCCCGGATGCGCCCGATCCGCGGCAGCCATTCGGGCAGGCCGAGCACGTCGAGCGGGTCGACCGGGCCGATCGCGGCGAAGAGCTGCGTGATGGCGCGCCCGAGCGCGTCCGGGTCCTGCTTCAGGCCGTGGGTGAAGATCGTGCGCTCGAGCACGTCGAGCGTCAGCCGCGTCGTCTCGACCGCGACGTCGACGGTGCGGCCCTCGCGGCGCACCAGCCGGCGGCCGAGCACGTGGGCGGCCTGCGCCATCGGCGCGCCGAAGGAGGCGACCCGGCGGGGCGAGAACATCGGCGCGAGCGTGCGGCGCAGCACGCGCCAGTCCTCGCCCTCCGCCGTGAACAGGCCCTGGCCGAGGCCCGGCGCCAGCACGCGCCGGGTGAGCTGGTCCTTCTTGTAGTTCTGCGCATTCTCGACGAGCACCCGGCGGATCGCGCGCGGCTCGCTCACGACCATGACGCGCCCGAGCACGCCCTTGCCGTAGACGACGGGCTTCTCGAAGTGCTCCTTCGTCCAGGTGGCGAGCGGGTTGTCGCGGGCCTGGCGCAGGAAGGCGAACAGGTCCGGCGGCGAGCGCCCGGGCGTCGGCGCGGGCGGTCGGAAGCGGGGTCTCGCGAGGATCGGCTCGTCCATGCGCTCTCCGTGGGCGGATCGGCGGCTCCGGGTGGGGGGTGCCGCGCGGGCCCGTCCCGGGTTACATGTGGGGCTTCGATCGGCCGAGAGGAGACCGCGCCATGTCGTCTGGGATGGGTCGAGAGGACGCGGGGGCGAACCCCGAACCCCGCACGGAGACCCGCGTGGAGACGCGCACGGAGACCGACACGTTCGGGCCGATCGCCGTGCCCGCCCACCGCTACTGGGGCGCGCAGACGCAGCGCTCGCTGGAGAACTTCCGCATCGGCGAGGAGCGCATGCCCGTCCCGCTGGTGCGCGCGCTCGGCCTCGTCAAGCAGGCCGCCGCCATGGCCAACAAGGAGCTCGGCGAGCTGCCCCGCGAGATCGCCGACGCCATCGCCGACGCCGCCGCCGACGTCGCCCAGGGGAAGCTCGACGACGAGTTCCCCCTCGTCGTCTGGCAGACGGGCTCGGGCACGCAGTCGAACATGAACGCCAACGAGGTGATCGCCAACCGCGCCAACGAGGCCCTGGGGCATCCGCGCGGCGGCAAGCACCCGGTGCATCCCAACGATCACGTCAACCGCGGGCAGTCCTCGAACGACACGTTCCCCACCGCGATGCACGTCGCCGCCGTGCTCGAGATCACGAACCGGCTGATCCCGGCCCTCCAGCACCTCCACGACGCGCTCACCGCCAAGGCGGACGACTTCGCGGAGGTGGTGAAGATCGGGCGCACGCACATGCAGGACGCAACGCCGGTGACGCTCGGCCAGGAGTTCGGCGGCTGGGCGGCGCAGGTGCAGCTCGGCGCCGCGCGGATCGAGGCGACGCTGCCGTCGCTCCTCGACCTCGCCCAGGGCGGAACGGCGGTGGGGACGGGGCTCAACGCCCATCCCGAGTTCGCCGAGCGCTTCGCCATGACGATCGCCGACCTCACCGGCCTGCCCTTCCTCCCGGCGCAGAACAAGTTCGAGGCGCTCGCCTGCCACGACGGCCTCGTCTTCGCCCACGGCGCCCTCACCGCCATGGCCGCGGGCCTGTTCAAGATCGCCAACGACGTGCGCCTGCTCGGCTCCGGCCCGCGCTCCGGGCTCGGCGAGATCGCGCTGCCCGAGAACGAGCCCGGCTCGTCGATCATGCCGGGCAAGGTGAACCCGACGCAGGCGGAGGCGCTCACCATGGTCTGCGCCCAGGTGACGGGCAACAACGCCACGATCGCGCTCGCCGGCACGCAGGGGCACCTCGAACTCAACGTCTTCAAGCCGGTGATCGCGAGCGCCTTCCTGCAGAGCGTGCGGCTCCTCTCGGACGCGGCGATCTCCTTCACCGACAAGTGCGTGGTCGGCATCGAGCCGCGGCGCGAGCGCATCGCCGACCTGCTCGAGCGCTCCCTGATGCTGGTGACCGCCCTCGCGCCCAGGATCGGCTACGACGTGGCGGCGAAGATCGCCAAGGCCGCGCACGCGAACGGCACCACGCTGCGCGAGGAGGCGCTCGCCTCGGGCGCCGTCACGGAAGCGGAGTTCGACGCGCTGGTGCGCCCCGAGACGATGATCGGGCCGCGCCTCGGGGGAGCGGCGGGATGACCGGCGAGATCGTCAACCTGCGCCGGGCGCGCAAGGCCAAGGCCCGCGAGAAGGCGGCCGAGACCGCCGCGGAGAATCGCGTGCTGTTCGGTCGCCCGAAGGCGCAGCGCGTCGCCGAGGCGGCGCGCGGGGAGCAGGAGACGCGGCGGCTCGAGGGCCATCGCCGCGAGGGCTCTCGCCTCGACGACGACGACGGCGAGCCCCAGCCGGACGCGGCACCGTGACCGCGCCGCCCGGGCCGGTCGAGAAGCGCTCGCTCTCCATCTCCGGCCACCGCACCAGCGTCTCGCTCGAGGCGCCCTTCTGGGAGGCGCTCGTCGCGCTTTCGGCGGCGCGCGGGATTTCCGTGCAGCGGCTCGTCGGCGAAATCGACGCGGCGCGCGGCGAAGCGAATCTCTCCTCGGCGATCCGCGTCGCGCTCCTCGACGCCGCGCGCCGCGGCGCCCTGCCTCTCGACGCGGGGGAGCGTCCCGAAACGGAGCGAACCGCCCCCGGCCCGTGAGGCCGCTCTTAACGATTCGGTGGCAGGTTGGGCGCGAGTGGGCGCGCGAATCGATCGCGCGGCCCGTGGGTGCGCGCTCGGGGACCATGGCGGAGATCGCGGGGCAGAACGACAGGCGCGAGACGGAGAGCGTCGCCGGCGAGGTCAAGCACCGCCGGCGCGTCGCGCAGGACGTGCGCGCCGCGCGCGAGAAGCTGACGTCCTCGTCGGGCCTGGAGCGCGCCTTCGAGGCCGAGCTCGTCCGGCTGTTCGCGCAATATCGCGTCGGCGCGGCGATCCCGCTCTACGTGCTCGCCGCGGCGATCGCGGGCGCGGCCACGACCTGGCTGCCGATGCGGGCGGTGCTGATCTGGCTGGCGCTGACGCTCCTCGCCATGACGATCATGAACGTGCTCGCCCGCAACCATCTGCGTGCGAGCGAGGACGACGAGCGCACGCTCGGCGTCTGGCGCCGCGTCTTCGCTTGCGGCGAGATGCTCCACGGCGCCGCCTGGTGCTACCTCATCCAGCTGCTCTCGCAGGTCCCCTCCGAGGACATGCGGATCTTCGTGCTGTTCTGCGCGGTGATGGTCACCGCCGTCATCGCGACTCTCTCGGCGACGATCCCCGCCGCGGTCTACGCCGGGCTGGCGCCGCTGCTACTGGTGGTGGGCCTCGCGACGCTCGGGTCGGCGGCGCCGCAGGCCCTGACGCTCGCGGTGATGATCGTCTCGGCGCAGGTGTTCTTCGTGCTGCTCGCGCGCCACCTCTACGCCAGCGCGGTCTCGACGCTGCTGTCACGCGCGGAGAAGGACGCGCTCTTCGTCGAGCTCGAGCAGGCCAAGGCCAATTCCGACGAGGCGCGCCGGCGCGCGGAGGAGGCGAACCTCGCCAAGTCGCGCTTCCTCGCCACCATGTCCCACGAGCTGCGCACGCCGCTGAACGCCATCCTCGGCTTCTCCGAGGTGATGAAGGGGGAGGTCTTCGGCCCGCACGCCTCCGAGAGCTACAAGGAATATTCCTCCGACATCCACGCGTCCGGCCAGCACCTGCTCAACCTGATCAACGAGATCCTCGACCTCTCGCGCATCGAGGCGGGGCGCTACGAGCTCAACGAGGAGGCGATCGCGCTGGCCCACGTCATCGACGACTGCGCGCACATGATGAACCTGCGCGCCAAGGCCAAGGGCCAGGCGATCCGCAGCCACGTCGACGAGTCGCTGCCGCGGATCTGGGCCGACGAGCGGGCGATCCGCCAGGTCGTGCTCAACGTGCTCTCGAACGCGATCAAGTTCACGCCGCAGGGCGGCGAGATCGTCATCAAGGTGGGCTGGACGTCCTCCGGCGGGCAATACGTCTCGATCAAGGACACGGGGCCGGGCATCCCCGAGGAGGAGATCCCCGTCGTGATGTCGAGCTTCGGCCGCGGCACCTGGGCGATCAAGACCGCCGAGCAGGGCTCGGGCCTGGGCCTGCCCATCGTCAAGGGCCTCGTCGACCTCCACGGCGGCGGCTTCCAGCTGCGCTCCAGGCCCCGCGAAGGCACCGAGGTGATCGTGACGCTCCCCGCCTCGCGCGTGATGAACGCGCTGCCGCCGGTGGCGCAGGAGAAGAAGAGCGCGGCGTGAGCGCTCCCGCCCCATGGGGGCGGAGGACGGCGAGCGGAGCGAGCCGGGGCGCCGCGGGGGGAAGCGCGGCGGTCAGTGCCGGAAGATCTTCTGGACGATGCGGCCGATCGGTCCCGTCAGAGTCAGCGGCGCGTCGGTGACGGCGAAGCAGAAGCAGTCCGCGTCGGCGTCCGCGATCGGCTGGTGGTCGACGTCCCTGTCGGCGATGGCGATGTCACCGCGCCGATAGTGCCCGTTCGTGTCGGAGAAGGCGCCCTTCAGCACGAGCGTGTATTCCGAGCCCTCGTGCGTGTGCGACGGGATCTTGCGGCCGCCGCGGATCCAGTAGAGCGTCGCCTCGCCGTCCTCGTTGTCGGCGACGCGGTATTCCTTCACGCCCGGCAGAAGGGTGCGCCAGGGCGTGTCGGCGAGGCTCGCGCCGAGGAAGCGCGCGAGCGGATAGGGCACGACCTCGTCGCCCGCGAAGCCGCGCGCGACGGCGCGGATCGGCTCCTCGTCCGACGCGAAGATCGCCGCGAGCCGGGCGTCCCGGTCCGCCAGCGGGACCGGGGCGAGCCGCTCGATCTCGCCGGCGCTCGCGGTCTCGAGCAGCGACACGAAGCGCCGGCTCTCCGGGCGGATGGCGAGATGCGTCGCCACGAGCGTGTGCAGCGGCGCGCTCAGCACGCCGCGCGCGTATCCGGCGAGGAGCGTATCGAGCGGTTGTTCCTGGGTCTGCCCGGTGGGAGTCACTGCAGTCACCTTCGCGCGGCCGAGAAACCAGAAAGCCGCGTCGCTTGGATGTACGCGACCGATCCACGCCCGGATCAACGCGGCGGTCCAGATTTCGTCATCGCGGACAATGAATTACCGCCCGTCGGGGCGAAATACGTAGATCATCGGAGGGATTCGTGCAAGCGAGCCCGCGCGAGGCTCCCGAGCGCGCACGCTCGCCCCGCGGCGGGACGTCGGCGCTCCACGCTTGCCAGCCCGCCGCACCGCTTCTAGCGTGCGGCACTCCACGCAGGAGGACGACACCGTGACCGAGCCGATGTTCCGCGACGACGCCTATCTCACCCGCACCACCGCCCGCGTCCTGGCGGTGACGGAGAAGGGCATCGTGCTCGACCGCACCGTCTTCTATGCCCAGGGCGGCGGCCAGCCCGGCGACGTCGGCCGGCTTCTCCGGCAGGACGGCACGGCGATCCCGATCGCCAACGCCGTCTACGGCGAGGACCGCAGCGCCATCGCCCACGTCCCCGCGCCCGACGCGCCAGGCGTCGGCGAGGATCTGGTCGGCGAGGACGTCGTCGCCGAGATCGACTGGGACGTCCGCCACAAGCGCATGCGCGTGCACACGGCGCTGCACCTCCTCTCCGTCGTGCTCCCCTACCCCGTCACCGGAGGCGCCATCGGCGACGGCGACGGGCGGCTCGACTTCGACCTGCCGGAGGCCGGGCTCGACAAGGAGGAGATCGCGGAGAAGCTCAACGGGCTGATCGCGCGGGACGCGCCGGTCTCGGAGCGCTGGATCTCCGACGCCGAGCTCGACGCCAACCCGGGCCTCGTCAAGACGATGTCGGTGAAGCCGCCGCGCGGCGCCGGCCGCGTGCGCCTCGTCGCCATCGGCGACATCGACCTCCAGCCCTGCGGCGGCACGCACGTGAAGCGCACGAGCGAGATCGGGCGGGTGCTCGTCACCGACGTCCAGAAGAAGGGCAAGCAGAACCGCCGCGTCCGTATCGCGCTCGCCGAGGATGCCGGCTAGGATCATCGGCCCGTCTCACAGGAGCGCCCGATGACAGACACGCCCTTCGTCTCGCCCGCCTGGCTCGCCGAGCGCCTCGGCGCCCCCGGCCTCGTCGTCGTCGACGCCTCCTGGTACCTGCCGACGATGGGGCGCGACCCGCAGGCCGAGTTCCTCGCGGCGCACGTCCCCGGCGCGGTGCGCTTCGACATCGACACGGTGCGTGACGAGGTCGTGGACCTCCCCCACATGCTCCCCTCCCCCCAGGCCTTCGCCGCGGCCGTGGGCGCGATGGGCATCGGCGACGGCATGCACATCGTCGTCTACGACGGCGCGGGCCTGTTCGCGGCACCCCGCGTCTGGTGGACGTTCCGCACCTTCGGCGCCGCCGACGTCTCGATCCTGGAGGGCGGTTTCCCGGCCTGGACGGCGGCGGGGCTCCCCATCGAGGAGGGGCCGCCGCGTCCGCGGGCGAAGGCGACCTTCACGGCGCGGCTCGATCATTCCGCGGTGGCCGATCTCGCCGACGTGCGGCGCGCGCTCGAGACCGGCTCGGCCCAGGTGGTCGACGCGCGCCCCGCCGAGCGCTTCGCCGGCCACGCGCCCGAGCCGCGCCCCGGCGTGCGCGCGGGGCGGATGCCCGGCGCGCTCAACGTCCCCTTCTCCGAGATCCTGCGCGACGGCCGCCTGGCCGACGCCGAGACCATCCGCGCCGCGCTGGCGCGCGCGGGCGTCGATCCGTCCCGGCCCGTGATCACGAGCTGCGGCTCGGGCGTCTCCGCCGCGATCCTCTCGCTGGCGCTCGCCGAGATCGGCCGCCCCGCCCGCGCCCTCTACGACGGCTCGTGGGCGGAATGGGGCAGCCGGGACGATTGCCCGGTGGAGACGGACGAGGGGTGAGGCGGCCGAAGGTCGCCCGCACTCACTCCCCCACGATCTCCGCGTCCGCATAGCCCTGCACGTACAGCAGCGCCCGCAGGTCCGCGTGGTCGATCCGCGCGGCGGCGGCCTCGGCGACCGCGGGCTTGGCGTGGTAGGCGACGCCGAGGCCCGCCTCGCCGAGCATGGCGAGATCGTTCGCACCGTCGCCCACCGCCAGCGTGTCGGCCTCGCCGAGGCGGTGGCGCTCGCGCAGCTCGACGAGGGTCGCGTACTTGGCCGCGCGCCCGAGGATCGGCTCCTCGACCCGCCCCGCGAGCCGGCCGTCCTCGACGACGAGCACGTTGGCGCGGTGCTCGTGGAAGCCGATCGCCTGCGAGAGCGGCCCCGTGAAGAGCGTGAAGCCGCCGGAGACGAGGCAGGTGTAGGCGCCGTTCGCCCGCATGGTGCGCACGAGCGCCCGCCCGCCGGGCGTGAGCCGGATGCGCTCGGCGACGATCTCCGGCACGATCGTCTCGGACAGGCCCGCGAGCAGCGCGACGCGCTCGCGCAACGCCGGCTCGAAGGGCAGCTCGCCGCGCATGGCGCGCTCGGTGATCGCCGAGACCTCGGGCTTGAGCCCGACGTAGTCCGCGAGCTCGTCGATGCATTCCTGGCCGATCATGGTCGAATCCATGTCCGCCAGGAACAGCCGCTTGCGACGATGTCGGACCGGCTGGACCACGACGTCGATTCCCGCCTCGACCGCGCCGATCGCCTCGCGGATCGCGTTGGCGTAGTCGGACAGCAGCACGGCCTCGCCCAGGGGGGCGACGTTGGGGTCCTCGATCGCGCCCGGCGCGAAGGCGATGTCGATCGCGACGCCCTCCGACAGCGGGTGCGGCGCGGCGCCCGGCAGCAGTGCGGACGCGCGCGCGACGTGCGTGTCGTCGAGGCGGGCGCCGGGGCCGGCGATCAGGGTTGCGACGTGCGTCATGGCGTGCGATCCGCGGGGCATCTCGGAGGCAGGAACTCGACGGGAGGAACGAGCGCTGTGAGGGCCCTTCTCATCGCAGGCCCGACCGCGTCCGGCAAGTCGGCGCTGGCGCTCGACGTCGCGCGGCGCCGGAACGGCGTCGTGATCAACGCCGATTCGATGCAGGTCTACCGCGACCTGCGCATCCTCACCGCCCGCCCGACGAAGGAGGAGGAGGCGGCCGCGCCGCACCGGCTCTACGGGCACGTCGACGGGGCGGTGAACCACTCGGTGGCCCGCTGGTTGGCGGACGCGACCGCGGTGCTGTCCGAGGTGGAGGCCGAGGGGCGCCTGCCGATCTTCTGCGGCGGAACGGGGCTCTACTTCAAGGCGTTGACGGATGGTCTTTCCGATATCCCCGCCGTCCCGGACGACGTGCGCGCGGCCGTGCGCGCAGCGTGCGAGGGCCGCGAGACTCCCGAGCTGCACGCGCGCCTCGCGGCGTGCGACCCCGCGAGCGCCGCGCGCCTGCGCCCGTCCGACAGGCTGCGCGTGATGCGCGCGCTCGAGGTGCACGCGGCGACGGGACGCTCCATCGCCGCATTCTGGGACACGCGGGCGCCCGGCCCGCTCTCCGGAGACGGTGTGGAGAAGGTCTTCCTCGCGCCCGACCGCGCCGAGATCCGCGCCCGGATCGACGCCCGCTTCCTCGCGATGATGGAGGCCGGCACCCTCGACGAGGTCGCCGCCCTCGCCGCCCGCCGCCTCGACCCGATGCTCCCGGTGATGCGCGCCCACGGCGTGCCGGGGCTGATCGCGGCGCTGGAGGGGCGGATGTCGCTCGCCGAGGCGATCGCCAAGGGCCAGGCGGACACGCGGGCCTACGCCAAGCGGCAGGTGACGTGGTTCCGGAACTCGATGCCGGGGTGGCGGTGGGTGGAGGCACGGGAGGCGCGAGATTGGGTCACACCTTGATCGGCGCAGCATCGCCTGCTTTCCTCCCTGATTGGTGGACGCCTGCTTCTCGGCATCCTATGTTCGAGGCGGTCAGCTGAGGGTGCAGGAGGCGCATATGGACAACACACAGCGTCATGAAGGCGTCCCGCTCGGCGGACGTGTTCTCGTCAGCAACTCTGCCGCGAACATGATCTCGTCTCTGTATCCCTTCGACAAGAGTGAAGCCAACGCCGTTCTTGAGACGGTCAAGTCGAGCGTACTGGACGCGTCGACTGTGAAGAAAATTGCTGGTGTGGACGACACTTTCGTTGCACGAGTGGGGCAGCTGCGTGTGATCTTCAAGCAGCAAGGCGATGCGGTCGTGATCACATCGGTTGTCGCGCAGAACTGATGTCGAAGCCTCCGTTCGTCAGCCATGGGTTCAGCTTGGCGGACGCCGAAGCCGAGCTGGCGGATTTCAAGCACCTCCTAGAAGCGAACACCGATCTCGCGGAACGCGAACAAGTTCTGAAGAACTTCAGGAAGTGGCCCAATCTCTGCGCAATGGTTGGCTTGTACAATAGCCGGCTGGGCATTGGTGACCTCATTGGGCACGAATTTCGTATTCTACCTCACTTCAGGGCCGATCTTGTGGTCCGCCGAGCCGGCACGGACAACATCTGTTTGGTCGAATTCGAGGGTGCCACCGACCGTCACATCTTCGAAGAGAGTCAGCGTGGCGTCGATCCGTGGGCGCGCCGCTTCGAGAAGGGGTTCAGCCAGGTCGTGGACTGGACCTGGGCGTTGGACCACTACCGTCGGAACGGCGACTACGTGGACGCGTTGGGGGGCGAGCGGCCGAACATCGTGGGCGTGCTCGTGATCGGGCGCTCCACATCCCTCTCGACTGTGATTCGAAAGGATCGGTGGGAGTGGCGCCGAAACAAGGTCAAGGCGGACAGCTTCACGCTCACGCTCTTGACATTCGATGAGCTCTGTAACGATTTTCAGTCCTGGCTCGGCCTCAGGAAGATGGAGCGCGGTGCCCTCTGATCCGGCGCAACCATCGCGGGGGATGCGCCGCAGCGCCGAAGCCGAGATTTCCGGTTGACCCCGCCGCCGCCTTCCCCTAACGTCCCACGCACAATTCGAGCCGAGATCCGCACCCCATGCGCAAGATCATTCTCGTAATCGGAGCGCCATCGACGGAGCGGGGCTGAGCCCCGCACGATCCGGCGATGGCGCACGAGGGCCCCCCGACGGGCCCTTTTTTATTGCCTCCGAGTGATCGACGACGAGATCGACGACGAGATCGACCCGACACACCGCCCCCCCAACCGAACCGTCACACGACCACGGACGACGACACGAAGGACGAGCGTGATGAGCGAGATGATGACCGGAGCCGAGATGGTCGTCCGCGCCCTGCAGGACCAGGGCGTCGAGCATATCTTCGGGTATCCCGGCGGCGCCGTGCTGCCGATCTACGATGCGCTCTTCCATCAGGAGACGATCGAGCACGTGCTCGTGCGCCACGAGCAGGGCGCGGTGCACGCGGCGGAGGGCTACGCCCGCTCGTCCGGCAAGGTCGGCGTCGTGCTCGTCACCTCCGGTCCCGGCGCGACGAACGCCGTCACCGGTCTCACCGACGCGCTGATGGACTCGATCCCGCTCGTGTGCATCACCGGCCAGGTGCCGACGCACCTCATCGGCTCGGACGCGTTCCAGGAATGCGACACCGTCGGCATCACCCGGCACTGCACGAAGCACAACTACCTCGTGAAGGACATCGCCGACCTGCCGCGCATCCTTCACGAGGCCTTCTACGTCGCGGCCAACGGCCGCCCGGGCCCGGTCGTGATCGACCTGCCCAAGGACATCCAGTTCAAGACCGGCCTCTACGCCCGCCCGCGCGACAACCAGCACAAGACATACCGCCCGAAGGTGAAGGGCGACATGGACAAGATCCGACAGGCGATCGAGCTGATGGCGGCGGCGAAGAAGCCGGTATTCTACACCGGCGGCGGCGTGATCAACGCCGGCCCGCACGCCTCCGAGCTGCTGCGCGAGCTGGTGCGGCTGACGGGCTTCCCCGTCACGTCGACGCTGATGGGGCTCGGCGCCTACCCGGCCTCCGACCGCCAGTTCCTGGGCATGCTCGGCATGCACGGCACATACGAGGCGAACCTCGCAATGCACGGCTGCGACCTGATGATCAACATCGGGGCCCGGTTCGACGACCGCATCACCGGGCGCCTCGACGCGTTCTCGCCGCACTCGCGCAAGATCCACGTCGACATCGACCCGTCCTCGATCAACAAGAACGTCAAGGTCGACCTCGGCATCATCGGCGATTGCGGCCACGTGCTCGAGGACATGGTGCGCCTGTGGCGCTCGATGTCGCCGACGGTGGACGAGGGCGCGCTGAAGTCCTGGTGGGGCCAGATAGGGGAGTGGCGCGCGCGCAAGTGCCTCGCCTTCCGCAACTCGGACAGCGTGATCAAGCCGCAATACGCCATCCAGCGCCTCTACGAGGCGACGAAGGCGTCGGGCCGCGACACCTTCGTGACGACCGAGGTCGGCCAGCACCAGATGTGGGCGGCGCAGTATTTCGGCTTCGACGCGCCCAACCGCTGGATGACGTCCGGCGGGCTCGGCACGATGGGCTACGGCCTGCCCGCGGCGATCGGCACGCAGCTCGCCCACCGCGACGCGCTCGTGGTCGACATCGCCGGCGAGGCCTCGATCCTGATGAACATCCAGGAGATGTCGACCGCCGTGCAGTACCGCCTGCCGGTCAAGATCTTCATCCTCAACAACGAGTACATGGGCATGGTGCGCCAGTGGCAGGAGCTGCTGCACGGCGGGCGCTACTCGCAGTCCTACTCCGAGTCGCTGCCCGACTTCGTCAAGCTGGCGGAGGCCTACGGCGCGGTGGGCATGCGCTGCGACGATCCCGGGAAGCTCGACGGCGCCATCGCCGAGATGCTCGCGGTCGACCGCCCGGTGATCTTCGACTGCCTCGTCGACAAGGCCGAGAACTGCTTCCCGATGATCCCCTCGGGCAAGGCCCACAACGAGATGCTGCTCAACGACTACATGGGCGAGACCGGGACGGATATCGGCTCGGTCATCGACGAGAAGGGCAAGATGCTGGTGTGAGCGAGGCTCCCCTCTCCCGGACGGGCTTGTCGATGCACACGTCTCCACCAGCCGCGGCGCTCTATCGGATGATCGCGACCCGCGATTTCCTTCCCTGTAGGGGAAGGTGGATCGCCGCGCAGCGGCGAGACGGATGGGGCACGCCGAAGGCGTGTTCGGCGAAGCCGAAGCGGGCCGCGCCGGGCGAGCCGAAGATCCTGCGCCCGTCCCCGTTTGCGTACGTCCCCGTTTGCGCCCGTCCCCGTTTCCGCTTCGCGGAACGCGCGTCCCGCGCGCCCCATCCGTCTCGGCTACGCCGAGCCACCTTCCCCTACAGGGAAGGAGAGTGGCCGGCGCTCCCGAAACGGGTGGCTGAATCGCAACTTGACAGCGGAAGCCTTCATCGTGGTCTAGCCTGATACCTCCTTACCTCACCCCCGGCCCCTCTCCCAAACGGGAGAGGGGAGACGGAGACCCAGATGAAGCTCCTCATCGGCAACAAGCTCTACTCCTCCTGGTCCCTGCGGCCGTGGATCCTGATGCGCCATCTCGGGCTCGACTTCGAGGAGGTGCTCGTGCCCCTCGACCGGCCGGACACCAAGGCGCGTATCCTCGCCCACTCCCCCGCGGGCAAGGTGCCCGTCCTCGTCGACGGCGGGGCGACCGTGTGGGAATCGCTCGCCATCATCGACTACCTCGCCGACCTCTTCCCCGAGAGCGAGATCTGGCCCCGCGAGGATCTCGCCCGCGCCTATGCCCGCTCCATCGCGGCGGAGATGCACGCGGGCTTCCAGCCCCTGCGCGCGGCCCTGCCGATGAACCTCGGCCGGCGCTACGCCCACCGCGATCGCGGCCCGGACGTCGCGGCGAACGTGGCACGCGTCGTCGCGATCTGGCGCGAGGCCCGCGAGCGGTTCGGCTCCGGCGGGCCGTTCCTGTTCGGCGAGCGGTTCGGGGCGGCGGACGCCATGTACGCCCCCGTCGTCACCCGGCTCGACGGCTATTCCTGGCCGGTCGACGCCGATACCCGCGCCTACATGGAGGCCGTGCTCACGCTGCCCGCCTTCGTGGAATGGCGCGAGGCGGCGCTCGACGAGGAATGGGTTCTCGCCCACGACGAGGTGGACGAGCCCGCGATCGCGGTCTATCGCAGGCGTGGCGCCTGACAGGAACGCACGACATGAACCAGACCCACTACCCAGCAGCCCCCGTCGTCGAGGCCGTCAACCGGCACACGCTCGCCGTCATCGTCGACAACGAGCCGGGCGTGCTCGCGCGCATCGCGGGCCTGTTCTCCGGGCGCGGCTACAACATCGAGAGCCTCACCGTATCGGAGACGCACCACGAGACGCACGTCTCGCGCATCACCATCGTCACCGCCGGCACGGCCGGCGTGATCGAGCAGATCAAGGCGCATCTCGAGCGGCTCGTCCCCGTGCACCGGGTCGACGACCTCACCGTGCGCGGCGAGGCGCTCGAGCGCGAATTGTGCCTCGTCAAGGTCGTGGGCGAGGGTGACCACCGGGTCGAGGCGCTGCGGCTCGCCTCCGCCTTCGGCGCCCGCACGCTCGACGCGACGCTGACCTCCTTCGTCTTCGAGCTCACCGGCGCCTCCGAGGACATCGAGCGCTTCGTGAAGCTGATGGCCGGCGTGGGCCTCGTCGAGGTGGCCCGCACCGGCGTCGCCGCCATGAGCCGCGGCGCGGAGGCGATGGAGGGGTGAGGCGACCCGGGTCGCGATGCGCTAGGCTGCCGGCGAGCCATTCCCGTCCGAATCAGAAAGGTCGAGCCGTGCCGCGCATGCTGCTCCGCGCCGTCCTGTCCGCCGCGCTCCTGCTCCTCCCGCCGCTCTCCGGCGCGCTCGCGCAGGACCGCGCCGTCCCCGACGGACCCGCCCAGATCCAGCTCTCCTTCGCCCCCCTCGTCCGCGACGCCGCGCCCGCCGTGGTCAACGTCTACGGCGAGAGCCGGCAGCGGGCGCCGTCGGACCCGCGCGAGGAGTTCTTCCGCCGCTTCTTCGGGGACGACGTCTTCGGCGGCAATCCCTTCGGCGGCATGCCGCAGGAGCGCGTGCAGCGCTCGCTCGGCTCGGGTGTGATCGTCAGCGCGGACGGGCTCGTCGTCACCAACAACCACGTGATCGAGGGCATGGACGCGGTTCGCGTCGCCCTCGTCGACCGGCGCGAGCTCGACGCCGAGATCGTGCTGCGCGATCCGCGCACCGATCTCGCGGTGCTGCGCATCGCCGGCGACGAGCGCTTCCCCACGATCCCGCTCGGCGACGACGCCGATCTCGAGGTGGGCGACCTGGTGCTCGCCATCGGCAACCCCTTCGGCGTCGGCCAGACGGTGACGCAGGGCATCGTCTCGGCGCTGGCGCGCACGCAGATCGGCATCTCGGACTACCAGTTCTTCATCCAGACCGACGCCGCCATCAACCCCGGCAATTCCGGGGGCGCGCTCCTCGACATGTCCGGCCGGCTGGTGGGCATCAACACCGCGATCTTCTCGCGCTCGGGCGGCTCGCACGGCATCGGCTTCGCCATTCCCGCGAGCATGGTGCGCGCGGTGGTCGCGAGCGCGGCGGGTGGCGCCGACCGCGTCCAGCGGCCCTGGCTCGGCGCGAGCCTCCAGGCGCTCACGCCCGATCTCGCCGAGGGCGTCGGGCTCCTGCGCCCCGCCGGGGCGCTCGTGACGGACGTGATTCCGGACGGCCCGGCGGCGCGGGCCGGGCTCGCCCGCGGGGACGTCATCCTCGGCGTCGACGGGCGGGACATCGCCGACACGGAGGCCTTCGGCTACCGCTTCGCGCTGGCCGGAGTCGGCGGCGAGAGCGTGCTGCGCGTCCTGCGCCGGGGCGGCGAGACGGAGGTGCGGGTGCGCCTGATCCCGCCGCCGGAGGATCCGCCGCGCGATCCCGTGCGCATCGAGGCCCGCTCGCCGCTGGACGGCGCCCTCGTCGTCAACCTCTCCCCCGCGGTGGCGGACGAACTGCGGCTCCTGCAGGTGTCGGGCGCCGTCGTCGTGGCGGAAGTCCCGCCCCGCTCGCTCGCCGCCCGCTACGGCTTCAGGCCGGGCGACGCGCTCCTCGAGATCAACCGCGTGCGCATCGAGACGAGCAGAGACGTCGAGAGCGCCCTCGCCAGGGGCCGCGGTAGCTGGGAGCTGACGATCCACCGCGACGGACGCACCATCACCACCCGCCTGCGGGGGTGAGGGACGCGCGTCCTCCCTTCGGCTTCGCCGAACACGCGTTCAGCGCTCCCCATCCGTCTCGGCTTCGCCGAGCCACCGTCCCCTACAGGGAAGGACAGCGGTCGTCGGCGTCCTGCGGCCGTCTCCCCGGCACAGGTCGTCCGGGGCCGGGACAGGTGCGGGAGACGTGTTGATCGACGAGCCACGGGGGAGAAGGGAACCGCGTCGCCCCCGCCCGCGGGACCGGTCGACACCGCCCGCGAGCCGCGTATGATCCCGCGCCGGAACACGACCAACCACGAGGAAACGCCATGCCCGCGCGCCGCCGCATCTCTCCCGCCGAGCTGCGCTCCCGCCTGTGGTTCGACAACCCCGACAACCCGGGCATGACGGCGCTCTACCTCGAGCGCTACCTCAACTACGGCCTCACCGGCGAGGAACTGCGCTCGGGCAAGCCGATCATCGGCATCGCCCAGACCGGCTCCGACCTCGCGCCCTGCAACCGGCACCACATGGAGCTCGCGAAGCGCGTGCGCGACGGCATCACCGCCGCGGGCGGCCTCGCGCTCGAGTTCCCCTGCCACCCGATCCAGGAGACCGGCAAGCGCCCCACCGCGGCGCTCGACCGCAACCTCGCCTACCTCTCCCTCGTCGAGGTGCTCTACGGCTACCCGCTCGACGGCGTCGTGCTGCTCACCGGCTGCGACAAGACCACCCCCGCCTGCCTGATGGCTGCGGCGACGGTCGACATACCGGCGATCGCGCTCAACGTCGGCCCGATGCTCAACGGCTGGATGGACGGCAGCCGCACCGGCTCCGGCACCGTGATCTGGGCGGCGCGCGAGCGGCACGCGGCCGGCGACATCGACTTCCAGCAATTCATGGACATCGTCGGCTCCTCGGCGCCGTCGAACGGCCATTGCAACACGATGGGTACGGCCTCGACCATGAACGCGCTCGCCGAGGCGCTCGGCATGTCGCTGCCCGGACAGGCGGCGATCCCCGCGCCCTACCGCGAGCGCGGGCAGATGTCCTACCTCACCGGCAGGCGCATCGTGGAGATGGTCTGGGAGGACCTCAAGCCCTCCGACATCCTCACCCGCGAGGCCTTCGAGAACGCCATCGTCGCCTGCTCGGCGATCGGCGGCTCGACCAACGCGCCGATCCACGTCAACGCCATCGCCAAGCACGTGGGGGTGCCGCTCGACTGCGACGACTGGGAGCGCGTCGGCTTCGAGATCCCGCTCCTCGTCGACATGCAGCCGGCGGGGCGCTTCCTCGGCGAGGAGTATTTTCGCGCCGGCGGCCTGCCCGCCGTCATGGCCGAGCTGATCGCGGCGGGGAAGATCCACGAGGACGCGCTCACCGCCAACGGCGCCACCATGGGCGAGAACTGCCGCGGCAAGCATTCGCGGGACCGCGAGGTGATCCGCCCCTGGGACGCGCCGATGCGCGAGAAGGCGGGCTTCCTGCACCTGAAGGGCACGCTGTTCGAGTCCGCCATCATGAAGACGAGCGTGATCACGAAGGAGTTCGCCGAGCGCTATCTCGAGAACCCCGACGACCCGCTCGCCTTCGAGGGCCGCGCGGTGGTGTTCGACGGCCCGGAGGACTACCACGCCCGCATCGACGACCCCACGCTCGGCATCGACCAGGACACGATCCTGATCATGCGCGGGGCGGGGCCCATCGGCTATCCGGGGGCCGCCGAGGTCGTGAACATGCAGCCGCCGGGCGCGCTCATCAAGCGCGGCGTCCGCGCCCTGCCCTGCATCGGCGACGGCCGCCAGTCCGGCACCTCGGCCTCCCCCTCGATCCTCAACGCCTCGCCCGAGGCCGCCGCCGGCGGCGGGCTCGCGCTGCTCGAGACCGGCGACCGCGTCCGCATCGACCTGAACCGCCGCTCCGCCGACATCCTGCTTCCCGCCGAGGAGCTGGAGCGCCGCCGCGCGGCGCTCGCGGCGAAAGGCGGCTTCCCCCATCCCGCGAGCCAGACGCCTTGGCAGGAAATCCAGCGCGGCATGGTCGGACAGCTCTCTGAGGGCATGACGCTCGGGCCCGCGACGAAGTACCAGCGCATCGCCACGACCTTCGGCGTCCCGCGCGACAACCATTGATAGCCCATCCACGGCGGAGAGGAGACCGGCGGTCCGCGCGGGCGGTGAGGCGCTCGGCCCTACGACTCGTCCTCGTCCGGCCGCTCGTCCGCCGCGATCTCCAGCGGCACGAACAGGTCGTCCGCCTCGAGCGGCTCCTCGTCCTCGCGCAGCCCGTCGTCGTCCGACGGCAGCGGCACGGACAGGCCGGGCGGCAGGCGGCCGTCGAAGAAGCCCGACCCCTTCAGCTCCTCGAGGCCCGGCAGGTCGCCGATGGCGTCGAGGCCGAAATGGTCGAGGAAGGCGCGGGTCGTGCCGTAGGTGACCGGGCGGCCCGGCGCGCGCCGGCGTCCGCGCAGGCGCACCCACCCCGCCTCGATGAGCGTATCGAGCGTGCCCTTCGACGTGGACACGCCGCGGATCTCCTCGATCTCGGCGCGGGTCACCGGCTGGTGGTAGGCGACGATGGCGAGCGTCTCCAGCGCCGCACGGGAGAGCTTGCGCGGCTCGACCACGTCCTTCGCCATCAACCAGGAGAGATCCCCCGCCGTACGGAAGGCGAAGCCGCCGGCGACCCGCGCGAGGACGACCCCGCGCCCGGCGTAGTAGGCCTCGAGGTCCTCGATCAGCCGCGCCACCCGCGCCCCGGCCGGCAGCTTCTCGGCGAGCTCCGCCTCGGAGAGCGGCACGGCGCTCGCGAACAGCAGCGCCTCGGCCATGCGCAGGTGCTCGGCATGCCGGCGCGCCTGCGCGATCTCGGTGGAGAGCCGCTCGGAGAGCGCGGCGAAGCGGCGATCGGCGTTCATGACGCGGCCTCCGCGATCGCATCCGCCCGCGGCGCGGCGGACGCCCGCAGCCAGATCGGCCCGAAGGCGCGCTCCTGGCGCAGCGCCACGCGTCCCTCCCGGGCTAGTTCGAGGGAGGCCGAGAGCGCCGAGGCCCGCACCGTCGCGCGCTCGGCCGGCGTCGTCGCATAGCGCATCAACCAGTCGTCGAGCACCATCCAGTCCACCGCATGGCCGACGAGCCGCTCCAGCGCCTCGCGCGCCTCGGCCAGCGACCAGACCACCCGCCGCCGCAGCGTGACGCGCGAGGCGACCTGCTTCTGGCGCTGCGCGGCGTAGGCCTTCAGCAGATCGTAGAGGCTCGCCTCGTAGAGCGGACGGGTGCGCACCGCGATGGGCTCGGGCGCGCCGCGCGCGTGGATGTCGCGGCCCAGACGCGTGCGGGCGTCGAGTGCGCGGCCGGCGGCGCGGATCAGCTCGAGCCGGCGCAGCCGATCGGCGAGCGCCGCGGCGAGCTCCTCCGCCGAGGGCTCCTCTCCCTTCGGCGGCTCCGGCAGCAGCAGGCGGGACTTCAGGTAGGCGAGCCAGGCTGCCATGACGAGGTAGTCCGCCGCGAGCTCGAGGCGCAGGCGCCGCGCCTCCTCGACGAAGGCGATGTACTGCTCTGCGAGCGCCAGGATCGAGATCTCGCGCAGGTCCACCTTCTGGCGCCGGGCGAGATCGAGCAGGAGGTCGAGCGGACCCTCGTAGCCGCCGACGTCGACGACGAGCGCGGGCTCGCCGTCCTCGCGGACGGGTGCGCGGTCCTCCTCGTCGAAGCCGATGGTGCGTGCGTTGCCCAAATCGATTCTCTCCCCGGCGGGAGAGAATCACCCGCTTCCCGCCTCGGGAGCAAGCGCCGGGGCGAGCGCGGCGGCGAGGCGGGCACGGGCATCCACAGGATCGAGCGGATCGGCGCGCCGCCGGCGCATCGCGAGCGCCGCATCCGCCCGTCGCGCGGCGTCTCCCGCCAGCGCCGGCGCGACGGCGGCGACGGCGCGCATCTCGTCCATGGCCCCCGAGCAGTGCAGGACGACGTCGCAGCCCGCCGCCAGCGCCGCGCGGGCGCGCGCGTCGAAGCCGCCGGCGAGCGCCTTCATGCCGAGGTCGTCGGTCATCAGGAGCCCGTCGAAGCCGATGTCGCGGCGGATCACCTCGGCGATCACGCGCCGCGACGTCGTCGCGGGGGCGTCTTCGTCGACGGCGGCGTAGACGACGTGGGCGGTCATGCCGAGCGGCATGTCGGCCAGCGCCACGAAGGGCGCGAGGTCGCTCGGATCGAGCGCCTCCCGAGGCGCCTCGACGCGCGGCAGCGCGAGGTGGCTGTCGACGCCGGCGCGGCCGTGGCCGGGCATGTGCTTGATCACGGGAAGCACGCCCTCGTCGAGGAGCCCGTCGGCGGCTGCGCGGCCGTAGCGGGCGACGAGGGCCGGCGTGTCGGCATAGGCGCGATCGCCGATGATGCCGTGGGCGCCCGGTACCGGCACGTCGAGGCAGGGCACGCAGTCGACGTCGATGCCCACGTCGGCGAGCTCGGCGGCGATCAGCCGGGCGCCGAGCCGGCACAGGTCGAGCTTCTCGTCGAGCGGGCGATCGAGCCGATGGTAGACGGCGGCCGGCGGATGCGCGGGCCAGTGCGGCGGGCCGAGCCGCTGCACGCGCCCGCCCTCCTGGTCGACGAGGATCGGCGCGTCGCGCCCCACCGCGTCGCGCAGCGCCGCGCACAGGTCCCGCACCTGGCCCGGGCTCTCGACGTTGCGCCGGAACAGGATGAAGCCCCAGGGGTCCGCATCCCGGAAGAAGGCGGCCTCCTCCGGCGCGAGGGCGGTGCCGGCGAGGCCGAGGATCATGGACGCGGGCACGGGATCACCTCACGCGGGAAGGGTCGAGGTCATGCTGCGACCGATTCCTCCCCGCAGGGGAGGACGCAGGCCGAAGGCCGGAGGGTGGGGAGGGCGGCGATGCCGCTCGCTCGCATGATCGAACGGCCCCACCGCCCGTGCTTCGCACGGACTCCTCCCCTCCGGGGAGGACGCGGGCCGCGTCACTGGTTGGCGGCGACGAAGCAGTCGCCCTGGGCGGCCTTGATCTGGTCGCAGGCCTCGGTGGCGCGCTCGCGCGAATAGGGGCCGACGCGCACGCGGTAGATCGTGCTGCCGTTGACCACCGCCTGCCGGATGATCGGCTGGCCGTCGCCGATGATGCCGGCGTACTGCCCCTGCAGCTGGGCGAAGGCCGCCCGCGCGCTGTCCTCCGAGCCGCGAATCGCGAGCTGGACCGCGAAGCCGCCCGTGGGCGCCGCCGGCTGGGCGGCGGGCGC
>NZ_JBGMWH010000021.1:0-64590 GCF_041514305.1 Salinarimonas chemoclinalis | reverse complement strand
CGAGCCTCGCCGACGCCGCCGAGCGCGTCGCCGACAGCCTGGAGGAGGCCCGGGAGCGTGCGGAGGACGCCCGCGCGGCGCTCGACGACCTCGCGCCCGCACCCGAGCTCGAGACGGCGCTCGCGGAGGCCCGCGCGCGGGTCGCGGAGTTGCGCGCGGACGCGTCCGAGCGTCGCAGCATCGTCCAGAGCCTGGTCCGCGAGGGGGAGCGCGCACAGGAGCGCCGCCGGGCGCTCCTGGCCGAGATCGCCTCCTGGAGCACCCGCGACGCGCGGGCGCGGGAGAGCGTCGCGGAGATCGCCGAGCGGCTCGAGGCGACGCGCGAGGAGCTCGAGGCCCTGCGCGAGGCGCCGGACGACTTCGCCCTGCGCCGCCGCCGCCTCCTGTCGGAGATCGAGTCCGCCGAGGCCGCGCGCCGCGAGGCCGCCGACCGGCTCGCGGAGGGCGAGCGGCTCTCGGCGCAGGCGGATCGCGACGCCCGCGCCGCGCTGGACGCCCTCTCCGCCGCACGCGAGGCCGCGGCGGGGGCGCAGGCGCGGCGCGAGGCGCTGGAGACCCGGCTCGAGGCCGTTCTCCAGGCGATCCGCGACGCTTTCGAGACGGACGTCGCCGGCCTGCACGCGCTCGCCGGCATCGAGCCCGGCGATCCCCTGCCCGACCAGATGGAGACGGAGGCGAAGCTGCTCTCGCTCAAGGGCGATCGCGAGCGGCTCGGCGCGGTCAACCTGCGCGCCGAGGACGAGCTCGCCGAGATCGAGGGGCGCAAGGGCTCGCTCGCCGCCGAGCGCGACGATCTCGTCGAGGCGATCCGCCGGCTGCGCGGCGCGGTGGCGAGCCTCAACAAGGAGGGCCGCGAGCGGCTGCTGGCCGCCTTTGCGATCGTGAACGGGCATTTCGAGACGCTGTTCACGACGCTGTTCGGCGGCGGCACCGCCGAGCTGACGCTGGTCGATTCGGACGATCCGCTGGAGGCGGGCCTCGAGATCCTGGCGCGGCCCCCGGGCAAGAAGCCGCAGACGATGACGCTGCTCTCGGGCGGCGAGCAGGCGCTGACCGCCACCGCGCTGATCTTCGCGGTGTTCCTGACCAACCCCTCGCCGATCTGCGTCCTCGACGAGGTCGACGCCCCGCTCGACGACGCCAACGTCGAGCGCTACTGCGACCTGCTCGACGGGATGGCGGGCTCGACGCGCACGCGCTTCCTCGTGATCACCCACAACCCCATCACCATGGCGCGGATGGACCGGCTGTTCGGCGTGACGATGGCGGAACGCGGCGTGTCCCAGCTCGTCTCGGTGGACCTGGAGCGCGCCGAGCGCCTGGCGGAGGCGGTGTGAGAGGCTTCCCCGCCGGGCGGGCGGGCTCGGAAGATTTCGCCCGTACGGCGATTTCTATCGTCGTGACAAACACTTAACGCAAGTGCGAGCATCCTTGACAGGGGGGAGGCCCGCACATATGGTGCGCCCGGCTTCAGGGGGCTCTACCTTTCTTCGTCTCGGGCTCCGCACTGGCACGATCATGGGCGATCCCACAGGGCGGAACGACGAGGGCGGCGAGGGGTCGGGCACCGGCGACGAGGCCGATCTGTCCGCGAGGCTGCGCCGTCTCGACACGCGCCTGGGCGATGTCCGCTCCAGGCGCGATCGCGACGTGCGTGCCGGTTCCCGAGCGGCGTCCGACATGTCCGGCCTCGGAAAGGCGCTGCGCTTTTCCGCGGAGTTCATCGCGGGCGTCATCGCGGGTGCCGGCGTCGGCTGGGCGCTGGACCAGGTCGCCGGAACGTCGCCTTGGGGGATGATCGTCGGGCTCGTTCTCGGCTTCTGCGCCGGCATGCTGAACATCATGCGTGCCGCGGGGGAGTTGAATCGCAAGCCGCGCTCGGGTAGGTCCCCGGGCGACGGTGGCGGTGGGCCGGGCGACGGCGCCCGCTGAGGCCGGGATCCGCCGGGTGGACGGCGCTGAACGAGGACTGGAACACGATGGCGAGCCCGGTCGAGCAGTTCGAGATCAAGGAGATCGTCAGCTTCGGCACGATCGGGGACGCGCCCATCGCGTTCACCAATTCCGGGCTCTACATGCTCGTCGTGGTCGGCCTCATCCTCGGCGTGATGAGCGTCGCGACGCGCAACGTGGCGCTCATCCCGAACCGGTGGCAGGCCTTCGGCGAGACGCTCTACGAGTTCGTCGCCAACATGCTGCGCGACGCGGCCGGCAAGGAGGGGATGACCTTCTTCCCGCTCGTCTTCTCGCTGTTCCTGTTCGTGCTCGTCGGCAACCTCGTCGGCATGGTGCCGGGCGCCTTCACCATCACGAGCCACATCATCGTCACCTTCGCTCTGGCGATGGTGGTGATCGGCACGGTGGTGATCTACGGCTTCGCCAAGCACGGCACGCACTTCCTCGGGCTGTTCGTGCCGTCGGGCGTGCCCGGCTGGCTCCTGCCCTTCATCACCCTGATCGAGGTGATCTCCTTCCTCTCCCGCCCGATCTCCTTGAGCCTGCGCCTGTTCGCGAACATGCTCGCCGGCCACATCGCGCTCAAGGTCTTCGCGGGCTTCATCGTCTCGCTGCTCGCCGCCGGCGGCGCCGCGGCGGTGCTCTCGCCGCTGCCGCTCCTGATGACGTTCGCCATGGTCGGCTTCGAGATCTTCGTCGCCGCACTGCAGGCCTACGTCTTCGCGGTGCTCACCTGCATCTACCTGAACGACGCGCTGCACCCCGGGCACTGATCGACCCGGGCGGCGCACTCGTCCCGCACCCCCTCCCCTCTCTCGCCTCTTCGCTCAAGGAGTACGTCATGGAGACCGAAGTCATCACCGCCGCCGGCGACGCCTACAAGTATCTCGGCGCCGGCCTCGCCGCCATCGGCATGGGCCTCGCCGCGATCGGCGTGGGCAACATCTTCGGCAACTTCCTCTCCGGCGCGCTGCGCAACCCGTCGGCGTCCGACGGCCAGTTCGCCCGCGCGTTCATCGGCGCGGCGCTCGCCGAGGGCCTGGGCATCTTCTGCCTCGTCGTCGCGCTCGTCCTGCTCTTCGTCGCGTAAGCGGCCCGCGGCCCGGAGCCTCCCGCGCCGCGGGGGGCCCCTCTCCCGAAGGCACGCGTCGCGCCGGGCCATCCGCGCCCGGCGGGCGCATTGAAAGGGCGTCGACGCCATGGCATCTCCCACGGGGGCAGCGGGCGAGGCAGCCGCATACGGCGGCAGCGCATTCCCGCCTTTCGAGACCAGCACCTTCCCGTCGCAGCTCCTGTGGCTCGCGATCGCGTTCGGGCTGCTCTACTACGTGATGAACCGCGTGATCGTCCCGCGCTTCCACGGCATCGTGGAGACGCGCGAGGTCACCGTCTCGCGCGATCTCGACGCCGCCGCGACCGCCAAGCGCGACGCGGAGGCCGCCGGCACCGCCTACGACGAGGCGCTCGCTTCGGCCAAGGCCAACGCCCAGGCGATCGCCTCGAAGACCCGCGACGCGATGCAGGCGGAGGCCGACGCCAAGCGCAGGGCGCTCGAGGACGACCTCGCCGAGCGGCTCGCCGCCGCCGAGGCGCAGATCGCCGCGCGCAAGGCCGAGGCCATGTCGAACGTCCGCACCATCGCGGAGGAGACGGCGGAAGCCATCGTCGAGCGCATCACCGGCCGGGCGCCCGCGCCGGGCACCGTGTCCGCGGCGCTCGACCGCCGGGCCGCGGGCTGAGGAGAGCGACATGGATTTCCTGGGCTCCACCTACTTCTGGCAGGCGCTGTCCACGATCGCGCTGATCTGGCTGCTCTGGCACTACGAGGTGTTCCACCGCATCGGCGCGGCCCTCGACAAGCGCGGCGAGCGCATCGCCGCCGAGCTCGACGAGGCCCGGCGCCTGCGCGGAGACGCCGAGTCGCTGCTGCGCGAGTACGAGGTCAAGCGCGCGAACGCCGAGAAGGAGGCCGAGGCGATCGTCATGGCCGCCCGCGAGGAGGCCGAGCGCATCCAGGCCGAGGCCGAGGAGCGGTTGAACGCCTTCGTCGCGCGCCGCACCAAGGCGGCCGAGGACAAGATCGCCGCCGCCGAGCAGCAGGCGATGATCGAGGTGCGCGACGCCGCCATCGCAGCGGCCGTCTCCGCCTCCGAGACGGTGCTGCGCGAGCAGGCGAGCGGCCAGGACGGGGAGCGCTTCATGCGCGACGGGCTCGGCCAGATCCGCGGGCATCTCGCGAGCTGAACCGCACCGCACGTCACGACGCGTCACGAACGCCCCGCCGTCCCCCCGGACGGCGGGGCGCTCGCGTTCAGGAGGCGCGACGTCGCCGCGATCAGTGCCGTTCGTGGAGGCAGTGCTGGTGGTCGGCCAGGACCTCGATGATCCGGCACTGCGCCACGGTGCCGTTGTCGCAGGCGAGCATCCCGCGCAGCTCGTCGCGCAGCGCCCCGAGGCGGGCGATGCGGCGCTCGACGTCGGCCAAGTGCGCGCGGGTGATGGCGTGTGCCTCGCCGCAGGCCCGCCGGGGGTCCGACGCCATGGCGAGCAGCGAGCGGATCGCCTCGATGTCGAAGCCGAGGTCGCGGGCGTGGCGTACGAAGCCGAGCCGCGCGAGATGCGCCTCGCCGTAGCGCCGCTGCCCACCCTCGCTGCGCGCCGGCTCCGGCAGGAGGCCGATGCTCTCGTAATATCGGATCGTCGGCACCTTCACGCCGGTGCGCCGGGACAGATCCCCGATCGACAGGACCATGGTCGCGACCCCCTTGAACCTCTAGCGGCTAGAGGAAGTAGCCTGCCCGGCGAATCGGATCAATCGACCGATCGAGCGGGTGGACCAAGATGGACGAGACGCTGCGCTACCGGGTGGACGGCATGGACTGCGCCTCCTGCGCCGCCAAGATCGAGACCGCGCTCGCGCGTATCGAGGGCGTGGACGACATCGCGGTGAGCGCGACCGCCGGCACGCTGCGGATGCGCACGCCGCCGGACGTGCGGGCGGACGCGGAGGCCGCGGTGCGCGCGCTCGGCTTCGGCCTCGCGCCGCTCGCGTCCTCGGACGGCGGCGGGGGCGCCGACGCGGCGGAGCCCGCCTGGTGGGCGACGCCGAAGGCTCGCCTCGCGCTGGCGAGCGCCGCCGGCCTCGTCGTCGCCGCTGTCGTCGGCACGATCGTACCGGAGGTCGCACCCGTCGCCTTCGCGCTCGCGATGCTGATCGGCCTCGTGCCGATCGCGCGGCGCGCGCTCTCCGCCGCCCGCGCCGGCTCGCCCTTCACGATCGAGGCGCTGATGAGCATCGCCGCGATCGGCGCGGTGATCATCGGCGAGGCCGAGGAGGCGGCGATCGTGGTGCTGCTCTTCCTCGTCGGCGAGCTGCTCGAGGGCGTCGCCGCGGGGCGCGCGCGCGCGGGCATCCGCGCCCTCGCGGCGCTCGTGCCGAAGACAGCGCTGCGCGCGCTGCCCGACGGCACGACGCGGACCGTCGCGGCGGACACGCTCGCGCCGGGAGATCTCATCCTGGTGCGCCCCGGCGACCGCATCCCCGCCGACGGCAGCGTCGTCGCCGGCGAGGCCGCGGTCGACGAGGCGCCTGTCACCGGCGAGAGCGTGCCGAAGGCGAAGGGCCCGGGCGCCGGCGTCTTCGCCGGCACGATCGTCACGGACGCCGTGCTCGAGGTGCGCGTGACCGCCGAGCCGCAGGACAGCACGATCGCCCGGGTCGTGCGGCTCGTGGCGGAGGCGCAGGAGGCGAAGGCGCCGATGGAGCGCTTCATCGATCGCTTCGCCCGCGTCTACACGCCGGCGGTGCTCGCCGTGGCCGCCCTCGTCGCGGTGCTGCCGCCGCTCCTCCTCGGCGCCCCGTGGGGGGAGTGGGTCTACAAGGCGCTGGCGCTCCTCCTGATCGGCTGCCCCTGCGCGCTGGTGATCTCCACGCCGGCGGCGATCGCGGCGGGCCTCGCCGCGGGCGCGCGGCGCGGCTTGCTGATCAAGGGCGGGGCCGTGCTTGAGACGCTCGGGCGCGTCGACGCGGTCGCCATCGACAAGACCGGCACGCTCACCAACGGCCGGCCCGTCGTCACCGACGTGGTGGCGCTCGTCGGCTCCGAGGCGGAGGTGCTGGCCGACGCCGCCGCGCTGGAGGCCGCCTCCTCCCACCCGATCGCGCGTGCGGTGCTGGACCGGGCGCGGGAGGCGGGGATCGCGGTGCGGCCGGCGATCGGAGTCATGGCGCTCGGCGGCAAGGGCGTGAAGGGCCGACTCGACCGCCGCGCGCTCTTCCTCGGCGCGCCGAAGGCGGCGGGCGCCATCGCGCCCCTCGACGAGGCGACCCGCGCGCGCATCGCGGCGCTGGAGGGGGAGCGCAAGACCGTCGTCGTCCTCCTCGTCGCCGAGCGCCCCGCCGGCCTGATCGCCGTGCGCGACGAGCCCCGCGCGGACGCCGAGGCCGGCCTGCGGGCGCTGGAGCGGCTCGGCGTCTCGCCGGTCATGCTCACCGGCGACAACGCCGCGACCGCGGCCCGCGTCGCAGCGTCGCTCGGCATCGAGGCCCGCGCCGAGCTCATGCCTCAGGACAAGATGCGCATCGTGCGCGAGATGATGGCCACCGGCCGCACCGTGGCCAAGGTCGGCGACGGCATCAACGACGCCCCCGCCCTCGCCGCGGCGGACGTCGGCATCGCCATGGGCGGCGGCACCGACGTCGCGCTCGAGACCGGCGACGCGGCGGCGCTGGAGGGCCGCGTCCTCGACGTCGCGCGCATGATCCGCCTCTCGCGCGACACGATGGCGAACATCCGCCAGAACATCGCGGTGGCGCTCGGCCTGAAGGCGGTGCTGCTGGTGACCACGCTTCTCGGCATCACCGGCCTGTGGCCCGCGATCCTGGCCGACACCGGCGCGACCGTGCTGGTGACGCTCAACGCGATGCGGCTGCTCGGGGCGGGGAAGCGGGTGTGAAGGCGGGCGGCCGAGCGTGAGCTCCGTGATGCGGCGAATCTCAGAGCCACGGATTCATCACCAACAGACCTGCCGCATCGAATGCACTCGTGTCGCGCGAGGCCACAGCGAACCCATTTGCAGATGCGATCGCTGCTATATAGCCGTCGGGGGTGGGGAAGCCCAATCCAGCCGAGCGCGCCGAGACGGCGAGCACCGCGTAGCGCCGCGCCGCCGACGTATCGAATGGCAGGGTGCGCCCGTCGAACTCGTCCAAGAGGCGATCGATTCGCGCGCGCAGCATGTCCTTCCGCCGGCCATCCGGGAGCGCACCGACGCCGAACAGGAGCTCGGCGACGGCAATGCTGGGCAGGAACAGTGTCTCGGCCGATTGAGCATCGAGCCAAGCGCGTACCGATGGATGAGACGCGGGCTTGACTGCCTCGGAGACGACGTTGGTGTCCAGCAGGATCACGCTGCGCGATCCATCATTCGAACGTCATGGGCTCGGCGGAACGCTTCTCTCGCATCTCGTCGAGAGACTGCTCGAGAGCCTCGACGTCGGCGTTCGTGAGGCCCATCTCGCGGCTGGCGTCCGACAGCGCGGTGCCGAGCAGCAAGCGAACCTCGGGGCGCACGGCGGCCTCGAGGATGGCGCGCATTTCCGCCTCCGTGCTGCGATTGTGACGGGCGGCGCGAACCTTCAGGGCGCGATGGGTCTCGTCGGAGAGGTTGCGAATGGTGACGGCGGCCACGACGGCGTCCTCCAGGCGAACAATGCGATGCTATCAAGCTAGTGCAGGCGATAGCATCCCTTCAAGCCCAGTCGCGGACGAACGCCGGCGAGGCGGGAGATCGCGTCACCGCCCCGACCTCCCTCACAGCATCGACGGCAGCACGCGGTCCGGCGGGCGGTGGCCGTCCATGAAGGTGCGGATGTTGACGATGACCTTCTCGCCCATGTCGACGCGGCCCTCGTGGGTGGCCGAGCCCATGTGCGGCAGGAGCACGACCTTGCCCTGGCGGGCGAGCTTGATCAGGCGGGGGTTCACCGCCGGCTCGTGCTCGAACACGTCGAGGCCCGCGCCGGCGATGGCGCCCTGCTCGATCAGGCGGGCCATGGCGTTCTCGTCGATGATCTCGCCGCGCGCCGTGTTGACGACGATCGCCTCGGGGCGAAGCAACCTGAGATGACGCGCCGACAGGAGGTGGTAGGTCGCCGGCGTGTGCGGGCAGTTGACCGAGACGACGTCCATGCGCGCGAGCATCTGGTCGAGCGAATCCCACCAGGTCGCCTCGAGCTCCTCCTCCAGCGCCGCGGGGACGCGGCGGCGGTTGTGGTAGTGGATCGACAGGCCGAACGCCTTGGCGCGCCGCGCCAGAGCGGTGCCTATGCGGCCCATGCCGATGATGCCGAGCCGCTTGCCGGTGATGCGGTGGCCGAGCATCCAGGTGGGGGACCAGCCCTCGAAGCGCTCCTCGGGGATGACGCGCGCCCCCTCCGCGACCCGCCGCGCCACCGCCAGGATGAGCGCCATCGTCATGTCGGCGGTGTCCTCGGTGAGGACGCCGGGCGTGTTCGTCACGGTGATCCCGCGCGAGAGCGCCGCGCCCACGTCGATGTTGTCGACGCCGTTGCCGAAGTTGGCGACGAGCTTCAGCCGCTCGCCGGACTGGGCCAGGACCGCGGCGTCGATCTCGTCGGTGATCGTGGGCACGAGCACGTCCGCCTCGCGCACGGCGGCGACGAGGTCGGCCTGCGAGAGCGGCGCGTCCGCCACGTTGAGCCGCGTGTCGAAGAGCTCGCGCATGCGCGTCTCGACGACGTCTGGCAGCTTGCGGGTCACGACGACGAGTGGCTTCTTGCGCGCGGGCATCGCTGTCCTCGATTTCGGGCCGCACCGTTCACCGGGTCTTAACCGGGAGCCGGCGATTTGACTCGACGGGCGCGTGCGAGACGCGCTCCCGAAGCCTCTGTACCAGAGGCGCGCGCAAACACAATCCGACGGGAGTTGGACCCTTGTCCACGCGTATCGTCGTCCCCGCCGCCGCGGCGCTCGCCGCGGCCCTCGCCGTCGCCCCCGTTTCCGCCCCGAGCCCCGCCCTCGCCCAGACCACGATCGGCCCGGAGACCCGGCTGCCGCTGCCGCGCTATGTCTCGTTGAAGACCGACAAGGTCAACCTGCGCGCCGGGCCGTCGAAGGACCACGTCACGCGCTGGGTCTTCGAGCGGTCCGGCCTGCCGGTCGAGATCATCGCCGAGTTCGACAATTGGCGGCGCATCCGCGATTCGGACGGCGAGGACGGCTGGGTCTGGCACTCGCTCCTGTCGGGCCGCCGCACCGCCCTCGTCGCCCCGTGGGAGCGCGGCGGCGACCCGCTCGCGCTGCGCGCCCGCGAGAGCGAGGAGGCCGCCGTGGTTGCCCGGCTCGAGCCGGGCGGCGTGGTCGGCGTGCAGCTGTGCTCGGGGGACTGGTGCCGCGTCGTGGCGGACGGGCCCGGACGCTCCGAGATCCCCGGCTATCTCCGCCAGGAGATGCTGTGGGGGGTCTATCCCGGCGAGCGGGTGGACTGAGGTCGACCGGCTCGCGACCGGGGGCAGTCGGGAGAACAGGAGTCTGCGGGGCGCCGGCCGCTGCCCGGAGGCCTGCACCCGGAGCCGGGCTCAGTACGCCCGCGCGATGCAGAACGCGACCGCCTCGACGAGCGCGCGCTTCATCGGCCCGTCCGGGTGGGCGTCGAGGGCGGCGACGGCGCGCCGCCCGTAGTCGCGGGCGCGGGCGACGGTGTCCTCGAGCGCCTTCGTGCGGCGCATGATGCCGAGCGCCTCCTCGAGGTCGCCCTCGCCGATCTCGCCGCGCTCCAGCGTGCGGCGGAAGAAGGCGCGGTCGGCGTCCGTGCCGCGGCGCAGCGACAGCACCACCGGCAGCGTGATCTTGCCCTCGCGGAAGTCGTCGCCGACGTTCTTGCCGAGCGCCGCGGCGGCGCCGCCGTAGTCGAGCGCGTCGTCGACGAGCTGGAAGGCGATGCCGAGCGCCATGCCGTAGGCGCGCGCGGCCCGCGCCTCCGCCTCCGGCCGCCCGGCGATGACGGGGCCGACCTCGCAGGCGGCGCCGAACAGCTCGGCGGTCTTCGCCTCGATGATGCGCAGGTAGGCCTCCTCGCCGGTCTCGAGGTTCTTGGCGGCGGCGAGCTGCATCACCTCGCCCTCGGCGATGATGGCGGCGGCGTCCGACAGGATCTGGAGCGCGCGCAGCGAGCCGACCTCGACCATCATGCGGAAGGCCTGGCCGAGCAGGAAGTCGCCGACGAGCACGCTCGCCTCGTTGCCCCACTTGATCCGCGCCGCCGGCTTGCCGCGGCGCATGTCGCTCTCGTCCACCACGTCGTCGTGGAGCAGCGTGGCCGTGTGCATGAACTCGACGGAGGCGGCGAGCTTGACGTGGCCGTCGCCCTCGTAGCCCGAGAGGATGCCGGTGGCGAGCGTCAGCATCGGCCGCAGCCGCTTGCCGCCCGACGAGATCAGGTGGTTCGCCACCTCCGGGATCATCGCCACGTCCGAGCCCGTACGCGACAGGATCATCTCGTTGACGCGGCCCATGTCCGCGGCCACGAGCGAGACCAGGGACTCGATGCCCGGCTCGGCCCGGTTCTCCTCGAAGGGAAGGACGACTCCCACGCGCGCGACCTCGTCTCTAGCGTCCCGCGACCCGGCCGCGGCTTTACGGCAAGGTCGCACGGGCTATGCTGTGGCGCAACGCGCGGGGTTGACGCAAGAGGGAAACGGGCCGGCGATGATCGAATTGATGCGCACGAACGACGTCGTCACCCTCGGCTACGCCGAATCGCTGCTGCGCGGCGCGGGCTACAACATCTTCGTCGCCGACGGCCACACGAGCGTGATGGAGGGCTCGATCGGCATCATCCAGCGCCGCATCCTCGTCGTCGACGACGAGGCGGACGGCGCGCGCCGCTTCCTGCGCGAGGCCGGGCTCGGCGCCGAGCTCCGCGATGGCCCCTGAGCCGCCCGAGGGCGCGACCCGCGACACGCTGCTCGACGGCCGGGTCGTGCTGTGGCAGCCGGCCCGGGGGCACCGCGCGGGCACCGACGCCGTCCTCCTCGCCGCCGCCGCCGGCCTGCGTCCCGGCGAGGGGCTCGTCGACGTCGGAGCGGGCACCGGCGCGGTCGGGCTGATGGCGGTGTCGTGCGTGCGCGACGCGCGCCTCGTCCTGATCGAGCGCGACCCTGCGCTCGCCGCGCTCGGCGTGCGCAATCTCGCCGAGAACGGCATGAGCGGCCGGGGCATGTCGGTCTGCGCGGACGTACTCGCCGGCCCCCCGATGGCGCCCGGCGGCGCCGACGTGGTCGCGACGAACCCGCCCTATTTCGAGCCGGGCGACGCGCCCGTCTCGCCCGATCCGGCGCGGGCCGCCGCCCACGTGCTCGAGGCCGGCGGCCTCGCCGCCTGGATCGACGCCTGCGCCCGCCTGATGCGCCGGCGCGGCCGGCTCGCGCTGATCCAGCGCGCGGACAAGCTCCCCGCCTGCCTCGCCGCGCTCGCGCCGGGCTTCGGCGCCATCCGCGTGACGCCGGTCCATCCCCGCGCCGACGCCGATGCGACGCGCGTCGTGATCACCGCGATCAAGGAGGCCCGCACCCCGGCGAGCCTGGCGCCGGCCTTCGTGCTGCACGGGCCGGACGGCCGCTTCACCGAGCGGGCGGAGCGGGCGCATCGCGAGGGGGATTGGGAGTAGCCGCGCTTTCGCGCTTGCCACGCGGCGCGATCGCCCGTAGACCGCCCGGCTCCCGAACTCCCGTATTGCCCGAGCCCCGGAGCCCTCCATGGTCGAGCGCGTCGCGATCGGCGTCGATTTCGGCACGACGAACACCGTCGTCGCCCTCGCGCGCGCGGGCGAGCCCGTGCGCGCGCTGCCCTTCGCGCAGCCCGAGGGGCTGTCCGACATCTACCGCTCGGTGCTCGCCTTCGAGAAGGTCGCGGCCGGCGGCGGGCCGACCGTGATCTCGCACGCGGCGGGCGCGGCGATCCGGGCGTTCCTGACGAGCGCCTTCGAGTTGCGCTTCATCCAGTCCTTCAAGAGCCACGTCGCGAGCAAGATCTTCCACGACACGCGCATCTTCACGCGCCGGTACCGCTTCGAGGATCTGCTCGGCGAGTTCCTGCGGCTCGCGATCGCCGATGCCGGCGGGGCGCTCGACGTGCCGCCCGCGCGGGTCGTCGCCGGGCGCCCGGTGGCCTTCGTGGGGGCGCAGCCCGACGAGGCGCTGGCGATCCGCCGCTACGCCGCGGGCTACCGGCAGGCCGGCCTGCCCGAGCCGGCCTACGTCTACGAGCCCGTGGGCGCGGCGTTCTGGTACGCGAGCCGGCTCGCCCGAGACGCGACGGTGCTCGTCGCGGACTTCGGCGGCGGCACGAGCGACTTCTCGCTGATCCGCTTCGAGCGCCGGGCGGGCGTCGTGCACGCGACGCCGGTCGGCCACGCCGGTCTCGGGCTCGCGGGCGACGCCTTCGACTACCGCATCATCGACGCGGTGATCTCGCCCGCCTTGGGCAAGGGCGGGCGCTACCGATCGATGGACAAGATCCTGCCGATGCCGGTGCATTTCTACGCCAGCTTCGCCAAGTGGCACCAGCTGGCGCTGCTCAAGTCCCGCGAGACGATCGCCGAGCTCGAGGAGATCGAGCGCGCGGCGCTCGAGCCCGAGAAGATCCGCGCCTTCCTGGAGATCATCCGCAACGATCAGGGCTTCGCGATCTACCGGGCGGTGACCGACGCCAAGGTGGCGCTCTCCGCCGCCGAGGCCGTGCCCTTCCGCCTGCGGCTCGGCGGGCTCGACATCGACCGGACGCTCACCCGCGCCGCGTTCGAGGGCTGGATCGCCGACGACCTCGCGCGCATCGCGGCGACGGTCGACGCTCTGCTCGCGGAGAGTGCCCTCGCGCCGGAGGAGGTCGACACGGTCTTCCTCACCGGCGGCACGGCCTACGTGCCCGCCGTGCGCGCGCTGTTCGAGCGCCGCTTCGGCGCGGAGCGGATCGGCGAGGGCGACAATTTCCAGTCCGTCGCCTACGGGCTCGCGCTGGTGGGGCTCGAGGGGGACATGGGGCCGTGGCTGGCGCGGCCGGCGTGAGGCGCGTGCGCCGCCTCAGCGGATCTCGAGCACCGGGTCGCCGAGCACGTCGAGGCGCGGCGTCACGCCGAGCCCCGGCCGGTCGGGCGCCGTCATCGTCCCGCCCGTGCGCTGCGGCGCGCCCTCGGCGATGGAGACCGTGACGTAGCTGTTGAAGTCCGTGGCGGAATAGCAGAGCTCGGCCGGGGTCGAGCGGGCGAGGTGCGCGATCGCGGCGGTGACGATGTCGCCGCCCCAGGTGTCCTCGATCGTCATCGGCATCCCCGCCGCGATGCAGGCGTCGCGCACGAGCCGCGCCTTGGTCAGGCCGCCGACCTTGGAGATCTTCAGGTTGATCGCGTCCGCCGCGTCCTCCGCCAGCACCCGCAGCAGCGTATCGAAGCCGGTCACCACCTCGTCGAGCACGAAGGGCAGGGGCGTGCGGCGGCGGATCGAGAGGCACTCCTCGAAGCTCGCGCAGGGCTGCTCGATCGCCACGTCGAGATCCGCCACCGCCGCGACGACCCGCGCCGCCTCCGGCCGGGTCCAGCCGGTATTGGCGTCGCAGACGAGGAGTTCGCCCCGGTCGAGCACCGCGCGGCAGGCGCGGATGCGGGCGACGTCGGTCTCGACGTCGCCGCCGACCTTGAGCTGGAAGCGGGTGTACCCCTCCGCGCGATAGGCCGCCACGGATCGCGCCATGGCGTCCGGCGCGTCCTGCGAGATGGCGCGGTAGAGCACGACCTCGTCCTGCTCGGCGCCGCCGAGGAGCCGGTAGACCGGCAGGCCCGCCGCCTTGCCGAGGATGTCCCAGCAGGCGATGTCGATCGGCGCCTTGACGTAGGGGTGCCCGCGCAGCGCCGCGTCCATGCGCCGGTTGAGCGTTCCCAGGTCGCGCGGGTCGAGGCCGATGAGCGCGGGCCCGATCTCCGCGAGCCCGGCGCGCACGCCCCCCGCATAGGCCGGCAGGTAGGCCGAGCCGAGCGGGCAGCATTCGGCGAAGCCGGTGATGCCGGCGTCGGTCTCGACGGCGACGACGGTCGAGTCGAACACCTCGACGAAATTGTCGTTCGACCAGCCGTAGCGGCCCTCCTTCAGCGGCAGGTCGACCCGCCAGGCCTCGATGGCGGTGATCCTCATGCGGGTCTCCCGGTTTCGTCGTTCGCGGCGAGCAGCGCGAGGAGGTCCTCGCGCGCGCCGTCGATGTGCGCGGCGAGCAGCGCGCAGGCCTGGGCGAACGCGCCCTCGCGGCACAGATCGACCAGCGCCGCGTGCTCCGCCTCCGCCCGCGCGAGCCGGTCCCCGTTCCTGTCCGCGTGGGCGAGCTGGATGCGGGTGTAGCGATCCGCGCTCGCCAGCAGCGTCGTGACGATGCCGGCGGTGCGCGGCTGGCCGGCATGGGCGTAGAGGCGCAGGTGGAGCGTGGTGTTGAGCATGCCCCAGCGGCTCGGATCGTGCGCGCGCATCCGCGCCCCGTACTCCGCGAGGATCGCGTCGAGCGCGGCGAAGTCGCCCAGCGTCAGGAGCGGTGCGGAGCGGGCGAGGAGGCGGGGCTCGAGCAGAGCCCGCAGCGCGAAGAGCTCGTCCGCCTCCGCCGCCGAGAGCGCGCAGACGACCGCGCCGCGGTGCGGCTTGATCGTCACGAGCCCCTCCGCCTCGAGCTGGACGAGGGCCTCGCGGATCGGGATGCGCGAGGCGCCGAGCTCGGCGGCGAGCGCGTCCTGGCGCAGCGCGAAGCCGCCGGGGTACTCCCCCGAGAGGATGCGCCGGCGCAGCGCCTCGGCGGCGCGCGCGGCGATGGTGCGCTGGCCGAGCGGGTCGGCCAGCGGATCCGCCGATGTGTCTGCGACGCCGGCGCTCACGAGGGCGTCCCGTCGCCGGGCGCGGCGTCCGCGACGGAGAAGCCGGCGACGAACGGGTCGCGGTCGTCGAGCGTGATCGTGTTCTGCCCCGTCGCCCGCGCCCAGCCCTCGATCGAGGGCACGATGGCGTCGTGATCGCCGACGCGGGTGCGCCCCTCGATCCGGCCGACGAAGGTCGAGCCGATGATGCTCTCGTGCACGAAGTCCTCGCCCTCCGCCAGCCGCCCGGTGGCGGCGAGCTGCGCCATGCGCGCCGAGGTGCCGGTGCCGCAGGGCGAACGGTCGATCGCCTTGTCGCCGTAGAAGACCGCGTTGCGCGCGCTTCCCCCGGGGGTGCGCGCGCGGCCGGTCCAGAGCACGTGGGTGAGCCGGTCGATCGCCGGGTTCTCCGGATGCGCGATGGCGTGGCGCGCGTTGAAGGCGGCGCGCAGGCGCGGGCTCAGCCGCAGGATGTCGGAGGGCTGGAGGTCGACGAGATCGCCGTAGCCGGGCTGCGGCTCGACGATGGCGTAGAAGTTGCCGCCGTAGGCGACGTCCACGTTCAGCGTCCCGAAGCCCTCGACGGCGACCTCGAAGCCGCGCCCGAGCAGGAACGAGGGCACGTTCGTCAGCCGCACGGAGGCGACGAACGGGCCGTCCATGACGTAGCGCGCCTCGACGAGGCCCGCCGGCGTGTCGAGGCGCAGCACGCCCGGCTCGCGGGGCGTGACGAGGCCGTGCTCGACGATCGTCGTCACGGTGCCGATCGTGCCGTGGCCGCACATCGGCAGGCAGCCGGTGGTCTCGATGAAGAGCAGGCCGACGTCGCAATCCGCCCGCGTCGGCGGGTAGAGGATCGTGCCCGACATCAGGTCGTGCCCGCGCGGCTCGAACATCAGCCCGGTGCGGATGAAGTCGAACTCCGCCAGGAAGTGCTGGCGGCGCGCGAACATGGTCGCGCCCTCGAGGGGCGGCACGCTGCCGCCGGCGACGACGCGCACGGGATTGCCGCAGGTGTGGCCGTCGATGCAGAAGAAGGTGTGGCGCGCCATCCTCGCCGCTCCGCTCAGGCCGCGGCGCCGAGGCCGACGTCGGGGAGCGCCGGCCGGCTCGCGAGCGCGGTCCGCATCAGCGCCTCGACCTCCGCACGCTCCTCGGGCGTCAGCGGCAGGCGCGGCGGGCGCGTGCGGTCGCTGCCGCGCCCGGCGATGTGCTCGCAGGCCTTGATGCACTGCACGAGGTCCGCCCGGGCATCGAGGTGGAGGAGCGGCATGAACCATTCGTAGAGCGGCATCGCCTCCGCGATGCGCCCCTCCCGCGCGAGCCGGAACAGCGTCTCGCCCTCCTTCGGGAACACGTTCGAGAGGCCCGACACCCAGCCGACGGCGCCGAGCACCACGCTCTCGAGCACGGTGTCGTCGAGCCCCGCGAAGAGGACGAACCGGTCGCCGGCGAGGTTGCGCAGGTCGACGAAGCGGCGCGTGTCGCCCGACGATTCCTTGAAGGCGACCACGGTCTCGCAATCGGCGAGCGAGGCGAGGATGTCGGGCGTGACGTCGTTCCGGTAGATCGGCGGATTGTTGTAGACCATCATCGGCAAGTCGACGGCGGTCGCCACGCCCCGGAAGTGCGCCGCGGTCTCGAAGGGCTTGGCCGAATAGACGAGCGCGGGCATCACCATGATGCCGTCGACGCCGGCGCGGTGCGCCTCCCGCGCGGTCTCGACGGCGAAGGGCGTGGTGAACTCGGCGACGCCGGCGATCACCGGCACCCGGCCGCCGGCGGCGTCCCTGGCGATCTCCATGATCTCGCGCTTCTCCGAGAGCGTCAGCGAGCAGTTCTCGCCCACCGTGCCCCCGACGATGAGCCCCGACACCCCGTCCGCGACGAGCGCGGCGATCACGCGGTGCGTCGCCGCACGATCGAGGGAGAAATCCTCCCGAAACTGCGTCGTCACCGCGGGAAACACCCCGCCCCACCCGATCCGCCCCGCCATGACCGTCCTCGCGCTCCGATCCCGAGGAGACGAGTGGATTGTATAAAATGTACGATGTCAAGGGTTCGCGCGCGGGCAAGCCGCCCCTACAGCCTCTCGACGAACGCCAGCAGCCGCTCCCGGTCCTCCGCGGCGAGCCCGTCGAACGCGGCGCGGGCGCGGGCGGCCTCGCCCCCGTGGGCCGCGATCGCCTCGGCGACGGTGGCGGCGCGGCCGTCGTGGAGGAGGCCCGCGCCGTCGGCGAGGGCGCGCGAGAGACCCCAGAGGGGGGCGGTGCGCCATTCGGTGGGAGCGATGCCCGGCTCGGTGGCGCCGCCGTCGAGGCCGGGGCCGAGGTCGTGGACGAGGAGGTTCGTGTAGGCGCGCACCGGGCCGTCGGGGGTCGGTAGAGCCGGCACGTGGCAGGCGGCGCAGCCGGCCTGCGCGAACAGCGCTGCGCCGACGGGGTCGGGCTCCGGCGCCGGCGGGGGCGGGACGGCGGCGAGGTAGGCGGCGACGAGGGCGACGATCTCGTCGGCGATCTCCGGCGTCTGCGCGTCGCCGCCGTGGGGCGCCGCGCGGCAGGCGGGGTCCGGGCAGTCGCCCTCCGGCGCCGGGCGACGGGTGGTGGACATGCCGAGGTCGGTGGCGAAGGCGATCGCGGTCATCTCGGCGAGGTCGCGCGCCTGCGCCTTGTGGCCGAAGCGGCCGACGAAGCGGCCGGAGATGCCGTCGCCGTCCGCGTCGTCCGGGTCCGCCGCGGCGGCGAGAAGGGCGTCCGGCACCGCCTCGAGCCGGCCGAGCCCGCGCAGGGCCGGCGCGATCCGCCCGCCCGTGCGGGTCGTCGCGGCGAGGGGGCCGCGGGCGAGCGCGTGGGGCGCGAACCCCTCTCGCGTGCGCCGCACGAGCCCGTCGGGCGCGAAGCCCGGCACGGCGGCGGTCTGGATCTGCGTGCCGTAGGCCGGGTCCGGCCGCCCGGCCGCGTCCGAGAGGCGCAGCACCAGCGTCTCGCCCGTCACCACGCCGTCGGCACCGACCCGCGTCGGCGCGCGCACGAGGCCGACGTGGCAGGAGACGCAGGCGCGCGCGTTGAACAGCGGCCCGAGCCCGTCGTTCGCCTTCGTGGAGGACGGGGCGGGCACCCAGGCGCGCTCGAAGAGTGCCTCCCCGAGCACGCGGGACATCCGGTCGTCGGCGGCGTCAGCGGCGGCAGGGAGGGCGAGGAGGATACCGACGGCGAGCGCCGCCGTGGCGCGGCTAGTCCTCCAGCAGCGGCTCATAGCGGTCGTCCGTGAGCGTCTTCAGGAAGGCGACGAGGGCGTCGATGCGCTGGTCGTCCAGCGCGGGGCCGTGCTCCAGCTCCTCCAGCGCGAGCGTGCCGGGGTGCGGCGGCGGGCCGAAGGGGGCGCCGGTCTCGGGGTTGATGCGCCGGCGCTCGGAGCGGGTGTTGTACGTGTTGTAGAAGAGGATCACCGTGCGCAGGTCCCGGAAGACGCCGTTGTGCATGTAGGGGCCGGTGACGGCGACGTTCCTCAAGGTCGGCGTGCGGAACCTCCCCTCCTGCGCGGGGTCCCCCGCGGCGGCCGGGTTCTCGCCGAGGCCCGCGTCCTCCGCGAGGTCCGGATGCGCCGGCGTGCCGACATTGTGGTAGCGGTGGTCGGTGAAGGTCTCGCGCGGGTCGCGCAGCCCGCCGTCGCCGAGATGGCACAGCGCGCAATTGGTGAACTGCTGCGAGAAGAACAGCACCCGGCCGAGCTCCTCGAGGTCGGTCAGCTCGGCCTCACCGGCGAGCCAGCGGTCGTAGCGCGCGGAGTAGGGCGCGAAGGTCTCGGTGCGCTCGAAGGCGGCGATCGCCTGGCCGATCACGTTGAACCCGCGCTGCGGATCGCCGAGGACGCCGGGCGCGAAATGCGCGTCGAAGGCCGCTTCGTAGGCCGGGTCGGCGCGGATGGCGGCGACGACGGCGGCCTCGTCGGCCATCTGCATCTCGGCGGCGTCGAGCATCGGCCCGCCGGCCTGGGCGGCGAGGTCGGCGGCGCGCCCGTCGTGGAACAGGCCGCCGCGGAAGCCCTCCGCGTCGCGGTGGAAGGCCGGGATCTCGGACGCGTAGGTCAGCGTCGGCGCGTTGCGCCGCCCCGTCGAGACCGCGTCCGCCCCCAGCGATACGGCGCCCCCGAGCGCGTCCTCGCGCGGATCGGCGAAGCCGGCGGCGGGGTCGTGGCAGGTGGCGCAGGACTGCGTGCCGCTCGCCGAGAGGCGCGAATCGAAGAACAGCGCCTCGCCGAGCGCGGCGGGGGAGGCGTAGGCGAGGGTCGGCTCGGCCGGCGTGCCGGAGGCCCGTGCCGACGCGACGACGCTCCCGGCCGCGAGGGCGGCCAGGAGCGCGAGCAACGGGTAGCGTCGGCGCGACGTCGCGTGCGGCATGATCCTCCTCGGTCTCTCTTCCGCCCCGGCTCGCCGCCTGCCGATTTCGGCTCCGCCGAAGCGCGCCTTTCGGCGCACCCCCTCCGTCTCGTCGCCTTCTGCGCCGATCCACCTCCCCCGATGGGGGAGGAGCGCGCTCCCGCCCCTTCGGGGCGGGGACGATCCGCGAAGCGGATCAGGGGCGGGGTCCCGCTGCGCGCCGTGCGCCGATTTCGGCTTCGCCGACGCGCGCCTGCCCGGACGCACGAGGCGGCTCACCGCACCAGCGTCGGGTCGTCCAGGCTGTCGGAGCCCTCCACGGTGATGGCGAGACCGAGGCCGGCCACCAGGGCTTCCAGCGCGCGGGCCTGGGCGACGAGGCCTTCGACGCCCGCCTCGATCACCGCGTTGCCCTCGGCATTGCCCATCGCGAGCATCTGGTCGTAGGCCTCGATGCCGTCGTCCGCACGCTGCTTCATCACGGCGAGGCGGGCATGCGCCTCCTCCATGGCGGCGGAGACCGCCTGCGCGGCCTCCGGCGCCTGCGCCGTGGCGTAGTCGGCGAGGCTCGCGCCGGTCACCATCGTCCCGTCGGGCCGCTCGTAGCGCCCGCCCCAGAGCGCCTGCATGCCGACCTGGTTGTAGTAGTGCGAGTTGTGGGTGTTGTCGGAGAAGCAGTCGTGCTCCTCCTCCGGGTCGTGCAGCAGGAGGCCGAGCTTCATGCGCTCGCCGGCGAGCTCGCCGTAGGACAGCGAGCCGAGGCCGGTCAGGATGGTCGCGAGCCCGCCCTCGGCGCCTTTGCCCACGATGTCGGCCCGCGCCGCGCCGCCGTCCTCCCAGGCCGCGACCATCTCCTCGAGATCCGAGATCAGGAGGTCGGTCGCCGCGACGAGGTAGTCGCGCCGGCGCGCGCAATGGCCGTTGGTGCAGTCGTCGCCCGTCGCGAAGTCGCTCGCCGGCCGCTCGCCCGCGCCGGCGTCGGTGCCGTTCAGGTCCTGGCCCCAGAGCAGGAACTCGATCGCGTGGTAGCCGGTGGAGACGTTGGCCTCGACGCCGTCGGCCTCGTGCAGCGCCTGGAGCAGGTCGATGTCGATGGTGGCGGCGTCGATGGTCTCGCGGCCGACCCGGATGGTCTCGTTGGCGATGACGTTCGCGGTGTAGAGCGGGTTCTCGTCCGACTCCTCGCCGTAGCCGTCGGTGTCCACGTAGTCGATCAGCCCCTCGTCGAGCGGCCAGGCGTTGACCTTGCCCTCCCACTCGTCGACGAGCGCGTTGCCGAAGCGCAGCCCTTCCGTCTGCTGGTAGGGCACGCGGGCCGCGAGCCAGGCCTCCCGCGCCGCCGCGAGCGTCGCATCGCTCGGGCTCTCGAGCAGCGCGTCGACGGCGCCGCGCAGGTCGCGGGCGGCGGCGAGCGAATCCGCATACATGGCGTGCGCGATGTCGGCATAGGTCTCGACCACCGCCTCGGCGGTCGGCGCGGCGAAGGCGGGCGCCGTGGCGAGGAGGCCGGCGAGGGCGGTCGCGGCGAGGAGCGCGCGCGGCGAACGGGTCATGGGGATCTCTCCAGGCTGTCGGTCCAGTTTGGAATTTTTCCAAAAACCAAACGTTCTCAGGCACTTGGCTAGCCCGATGGCGTTTCCCGTGCAACCCTTGTGATTTCCCCGATACCAGCCTGGAACGGCTCCAAGCACCGTCCGCGTCCCATGCCCCCTCACCGCTCCACCACCACGTTCGACCGCGGCTTGGAGCAGCAGAGCAGCACCATGCCGGCGTCGATCTCGCGCTGGCGGATGCCGCCCGCGTGCGCCATCTCCACCGTTCCCTCGCGCTTCCTCGTCTTGCACGTCCCGCATAGGCCCTTCGTGCAGGAGGCGGGCAGGCGCATGCCGGCGAGGCGGGCGGCGGCGAGGATCGTGGTGTTCTCGTCGCAGGGGACGGTGCGGCCGGACTTGGTGAAGGTGATCTCGAAGGTCGCCAGCGTCTCGTCCGGCGGGGGCGGCGCGGCCTCGCGCTCCCGCGGGGAGAGCTGCTCGAAGTCGAAGCTCTCCTCGTGGTAGCGGGCCATGTCGTGGCCGGCGTTCTCCAGGAAGTAGCGCACGGCGGCCATGAAGGCGGGCGGGCCGCAGCAGAAGATCTCGCGCTCGCGGAAGTCCGACGACAGGGTCGCCACGAGCTCGGGCGAGAAGCGCCCGCGATAGCCCGACCAGGAGCGCTCACCCTCGACGCTCTCCACCACGTGCGCGACGCGCAGGTTGAGGCGCCGGTGCGCCATCAGCTCGAGCTCGGCGCGGAAGATGACGTCGCGCGGCGTGCGGGCGAAGTGGACGTAGAGCGTGTCGAGGTCCTCGCCCACGTCGAAGTCCCGGCGCACGTGGCTGATCAGCGGCGTCGCGCCCACGCCCCCGGAGATGAACAGGCGCTTGGGGTTCGGGTGCGCCCAGGTCGAGAACTCGCCCATCGGCCCGACCGCGCGCACCACGTCGCCGACGCGCAGGTTGTCGTGCAGCCAGTTGGAGACGACGCCGCCGACGCAGCGCTTGACCGTGATCGCCACCGTGTGCGGGCGCGTCGGCGAGGAGGCGATCGTGTAGCAGCGGTTGACCGAGCCGCCGTCGACGGGGACGTCGAAGGTGAGGAACTGCCCCGGCGCGAAGTTGAACTGCCGCGGCTCGGGGGAGACGAAGACGAAGGTCTTGACGTCGTGCGTCTCCTCGTAGACCGCCCGGCAGATCAGCCGGTCGTCCTCCTCGCAATCCCAGACGGGATAGAGCGCCTCGAGCGAGAGGCCGTGGCGGGCGGGCATGGGCGAGGCTCCGCGGTGCGAGCGGGAATCAACGGGCGTTCCCGGCGGCGAGGCCGGCGCCGAGCCGCTCGACGTACCAGGCGACGAAGCGCTCCACGAGCCCTTCCGTCCAGGGGGAATACGGCCCCGGCTCGTAGGCGGGGCTCGAGACGCCCTTCTGGCCGATGGCGACGAGCGCGCCGTCCTGCTCGTTCGTCGCGCGCCAGACCTCGGTCAGGCGTTCGACGTCGTAGTCGAGCCCCTCGACCGCGTCGCGGTGGACGAGCCAGCGGGTGCGCAGCAGCGTGCGGTCCGGCGCGAGGGGGATGACGCTGAAGGTCACCGCGTGGTCCGCCATCAGATGATGCCAGCCGTTCGGCTGCGTCCAGAACGACAGGCCGCCTAGCCGCGGCTCGGAGAGCCCGCCAAGCAGGCGCCGGCAGGCGGAGCGGGTGTCCATGGTCTGCGATTCGCCGGCGCGGTCGATGGCGAGGCGCTGCGTGCGGAAGCCCGTGGCGCAGCCGGCGAGCCGCTCGATCTCCGCGAAAGGCAGGCCCTCGCGGGTCCAGCGGGCTTCGAACTCGCCGCAGATCCGCTCGTAGGCGGCCATGGCGGCGGCGCGGTCGGCGTCGGCGTCGTCCGGCGCGAAGCCGAAGCCGTACTCGAACAGCGAGACCGTGAGCTCGGGATGGTTCGTCGCGCAGTGATAGCACTCGCGATTGTTCTCCATCGTGAGCTTCCAGTTGCCCTCCTCGATCAGGTCGATCGACGCGGCGACCTTCGCCTCGGCGAGGCCGTGGGGCGCGAGGTAGGGCGTCATCGCCGCCGCCATGGCGTCGAAGTCCGCCGGCGGGTCCTCGGCGAGGCAGACGTGGATCAGGCCGGCGAGGCTCTTGACGTGCACGCGCTTCAGGGAATGGCAGGCGCGGTCGAAGTCCGCGCCCATGTGCTCGGCGTGGAGCAGCGTGCCGTCGAGGTCGTAGGTCCACTGGTGGTAGGGGCACACGATCTTGCCGACGACGCCCGCCGGCTCCGACAGGATGCGCGCACCGCGATGGCGGCAGACGTTGTGGAAGGCGGCGAGGTTCCCGTCGTCGTCGCGCACCACGATGATCGAGGCCGTGCCGATCTCGACGGTGACGTAGTCGCCCGGCTCCGCCACCTCGCCTTCGACGGCGACGAAGATCCAGTGGCGCCCGAAGATCAGCGCCAGATCGCGCTCGAAGATCTCCGGCGCCGTGTAGAACGGCGCCTCCAGCGAATGGCCGGGCCTGCGCCGCGCCAGGAGTTCCTCGATCGCAACCGCGCCGTCTCGTGCCATCGCGCCCTCTCGAAGTCGGGCCACCGTATCGAGGGAGTGTGCCGCACGGCCGGCCCGAGCGCCTTTCGCGCCAGCGACGCGCAATGTCGCTTTCGCGCCATCCGCGCCGGCCGCATACCCGCACGTCGCGCGCACGGCATTTCGCGTCGCGTCGAGGCTGGCGCCCGCGCCCGCGGGCGGGCAGTCTCGCGGGCGCGAATCGACGACGAACCCGACGGGGAAGGACACGCCATGAAGACGCGCGCCGCGGTCGCCTGGGAGGCGGGCAAGCCGCTCACCATCGAGACCATCGACATCGAGGGCCCGAAACCCGGCGAGGTTCTCGTCGAGGTGATGGCCACCGGCGTGTGCCACACCGACGCCTACACGCTCTCGGGGATGGATTCGGAGGGCAAGTTCCCCGCGATCCTCGGCCACGAGGGCGCGGGCATCGTGCGCGAGGTCGGCGCGGGCGTGACCACGCTGAAGCCCGGCGACCACGTCATTCCGCTCTACACCCCGGAATGTCGCAACTGCAAGAGCTGCCTCTCGCGGCGCACCAACCTGTGCACGGCGATCCGCGCCACGCAGGGACAGGGCGTGATGCCCGACGGCACGAGCCGCTTCCGCTGCGACGACGCGCCGGTGTTCCACTACATGGGCTGCTCGACCTTCGCGAACGTCACGGTGCTGCCGGAGATCGCGCTCGCCAAGGTCCGCGAGGACGCGCCGTTCGACAAGATCTGCTACATCGGCTGCGGCGTGACGACCGGCATCGGCGCGGTGATCTACACCGCCAAGGTCTGGCCCGGGGCGAACGTCGTGGTGTTCGGGCTCGGCGGCATCGGGCTCAACGTGATCCAGGGCGCGCAGATGGTGGGTGCCGACCGGATCATCGGCGTCGACATCAACCCGGGCAAGCGCGCCATCGCCGAGAAGTTCGGCATGACGGATTTCGTCGATCCGAACGTGGTGGGCCGCGAGAAGGTGGTACAGGCGATCGTCGACCTCACCGGCGGTGGCGCGGATTTCTCCTTCGACGCCACAGGCAATACCGACGTGATGCGTCAGGCGCTGGAGTGCTGCCACCGCGGCTGGGGCGAATCGATCGTCATCGGCGTGGCGGAGGCCGGGCGCGAAATCGCGACGCGCCCCTTCCAGCTGGTGACGGGCCGGGTCTGGAAGGGCACGGCCTTCGGCGGGGCGAGGGGGCGCACCGACGTGCCGACGATCGTCGACTGGTACATGGAGGGCAAGATCGACATCGACTCGCTCATCACCCACACGATGCCGCTCGGCGAGATCAACACCGCCTTCGACCTGATGCACGCGGGCGAGTCGATCCGCTCGGTCGTCGTGTACTGAGGCCGCGTCAGGCCGCGTCCTCGCGGCCCTTCCCGTCTGCGATCGACGCGGCCGAGCCCGTCGCGTCCATCGCCGCCTCGGCGGCGGCGAGCGCACGGGCGGCGAGCGCGGTGCCGACGCGGGCGTATTCGAGCCGCAGCGCCGCGACGTGCGCCTCACCATGGGCGGACAGCTCGTCCTCCTCGACGCCGCGCATGGCGAGGCTGAGTTCGTAGATGCCGATCGCGCCGATGTTGGCGGCGCTCGAGCGCAGGGCGTGGACGTGGTCGCGGAAGGCCTCCGCGTCGCCGCTCGCCACCGCCGCGTCGAGCTCGTCGAGCAGCGCCTGCGCGTCGCCGAGGAAGGCGCTCGTGACCTCGTCGCGGAACTCCACGCCGCCGAGCCGCTCGAGATCGTCGAGCGTCTTCGTCCGCAGCACCGGGCGCTCGTCCGCGCCGGCCTCGCTCGCCGGGCCCGGAGGAGCGTGGTGCTCCGCGATCGCCTCCTCGGGAACGGCGCGCGCGTCGTCCGGCCCGGGAACGTGGATGAAGCCGCGGGCGGGCTCGGCGCGCGCGACGTCGGCGAGGACGGCGAAGAGGCGCGCGGGCTCGATCGGCTTCGTCACGCAGCCCACCATGCCGGCCTCCTCGCACAGACGCCGCGCCTCCGGCGTCGCGTCGGCGGTGAGCGCCACGATGGGGCTGCGCCGGCTCGCGTCCGGCTGCGCCGCGCGGTAGAGCTTGGCGGCGAGGATGCCGTTCATCACCGGCATGTTGACGTCCATGAGCACGACGTCGAAGGGCTCGGCGATCATGGCGTCGAGCGCGCTCTTGCCGTCGGCGACGATCGCCGCGCGGTGGCCCTCGCGCTCCAGGATGCGCGCGATCACCTTCTGGTTCGTGACGTTGTCCTCCGCGACCAGCACCTCGAGCGGCCGGGCCGGGCGGGCGTGGGCGCGCGCCCGCCCGGTCCCGGAGAGGGCGACGAGCCCGCCGGCCACGCCGGCGAGGCGCAGCGCCGCCGCGACGTCGCCGTCGAGGGCCGCCGCGGGGAGCGCGCTGGCGAAGAGGCGGCGTGCCGCGTCGTCGACGACGATGCCGTCGGCGCGCAGGAGGACGCTCGCGGCGGGCGTCGCGCCCGCCTGCGCGAGATCCGCCATGGCGGCCTCCGGCGTGCGGCCGAGCGCGCGCGGGTCGAGCACGAGGACCGCGCGGCCGGTGACGGCGCCGAGCGCCGCGGCGGCCGCCTCGAGGTCCGCCGTCGCCATGGGACGGGGTCCGAGCGACGCGATGCGCGCACGGAGCCGCCGGGCGGTCTCGCCGGGGGCGAGGATCACGACGTCGAGCGGCGGCAGAGTCTCCATCTCGCCCGCGGCCTCGCGGTCGATCGCCGCGCGGAAGCCGAAGCGGAAGGTCGAGCCGGCGCCGACCGTGCTGTCGAGCGTGATCGTGCCGCCGTTGAGCTCGACGAACTGCTTGGCGATGGCGAGGCCGAGCCCGGTGCCGCCGTAGCGGTTGATGATGCTCTCGTCGGCCTGGGCGAAGCTCTCGAAGATGCGCGCCTTGGCCTCCGGCGCGATGCCGATGCCGCTGTCGGCGACGCTCACCCGCAGCACGACCTCGCCGCCCTCCTCGCGCTCGCTCTCGCAGGTCACGGCGACGTGGCCCGCGTCGGTGAACTTCACCGCGTTGCCGAGGAGGTTGAGGAGCACCTCCTCCAGGTGCTTGCGGTTCCCGCGCAGGCGGTGGGGCGTCGCGGCGTCGACGTGCAGCGTCAGCGCCAGCCCCTTCGCCCGCGCCTGGGCGCGCACCAGCGCGGTCGTCTCCTGGAGCACGGCGTGCAGGTCGAAGGCGACCACGTCGGAGGGCATCAGCCCGGCCTCGAGCCGCGAGAAGTCGAGGATGTCGTTGATGTGGTCGAGGAGCACCCGGCCGGCGGCGTTGATGGTGCGCGTCATCTCGCGCTGCTCGGCGTCGAGCTTCGTGTCCTCGAGGAAGCCCGACATGCCGATGATCGCGTTGAGCGGCGTGCGCAGCTCGTGGCTGACGCTCGCCAGGAAGAGGCTCTTCTGGCGCGATGCGTCTTCCGCTTCCTGCTTGGCGCGCGAGAGCTTGCGGATCAGCGAGGCGGCGTAGAGCGGCAGGATGACGAGGCCGATGGCGAGGCCCGCGGCGAGCTTGGGGTGCTCGCCCCAGTAATTGTCCTGGGTGAGGACGAGGCCGAAGCCGGCGACGCCGAGCGCCATCGCGGCGTAGAGGTAGCGCACGCCGAAGCGGAAGCCGTTGCCGAAGATGACCCACAGATAGATCGGGTAGAGGATCGCGGTCGTCTGGCCGCCCACCGCGAGCCCGTAGGAGAGCGCGCCGAGGTCGAGCACCATCGCCGCGATCCGCCGCGGCGGGCAGGCCTCGCGCACGAGCAGGATGTGGAAGAGGAAGCCCAGGCCCGCGACCCAGTAGAACGTCACCACCGCGAGCGGCTGCTCGACGCCCTCGATCCCGAAGAAGCGGCAGGCGAGCAGGTAGGCGAGGATGATGCCGCCGATGACGAGGCGGTTCATCACCATCTCGTGCTCGCGGTCCGGCCTGTCCCGGAAGGCGGGAATGCGCGAGACGCGCTCCTTGGCGGCGCCGAGCGCGTGCGCGGCGACGGAGGGGCGCTCGGCGAGGGGGGACCGCTCGGCACTCATGCGGACAGCCTCATCGTGGCGCTCTCGCGCACCAGCGCCACGAACTCGGCGGCGGGGACCGGCTTGGAGAACAGGTAGCCCTGCGCCTCGTCGCAGCCCTCCGCCCGCAGCAGGCCCACCTGCTCGGGGCTGTCGACGCCCTCGGCGACGGTCTCGATGCCGAGCGAGTGGCCGAGATTGATGATGGCCCGCACGATCGCCGCGTCGTTGGGGTCGTTCTTCATGTTGCGCACGAAGCCCTGGTCGATCTTCAGCCGGTCGACGGGGAATTTCTTCACGTAGGCCAGCGACGAGTAGCCCGTGCCGAAGTCGTCGATGGAGAACGTCACGCCGAGCTTGCGCAGCTCGGACAGCTCGGCGGCCACCGCCTCGGCGTTCTGCATGAGGATCGTCTCGGTGATCTCGAGGTCGAGGAGCTCGGGCTCGAGCGTCGATTCGGAGAGCACGTCGACGACGAGGTCGCGCATGGCGAGCTTGCGGAACTGGATCGGCGAGAGGTTGACGCCCACCCGCAGCCGCGGGAGCCCCAGCGCCTGCCAGGACTTCGCCTCGCGGCAGGCCTCGCGCATCACCCACTCGTTGATGGGGATGATGATGCCCGTCTCCTCGGCGAAGGGCAGGAAGTCGAGCGGGCGCACGAGCCCGCGCTTGGGGTGGCGCCAGCGCACCAGCGCCTCGGCGCCGACGATGCGGCCGGTGCGCAGGTCGATCTGCGGCTGGTAGTGCAGCTCGAACTCGCGGTTGGCGATCGCCCGGCGCAGGTCGGTCTCGAGCGTGATCCCCTCGCGCGCGGCCGTGACCATGTCCGCGCAGAAGAAACGCATCGCGTTGCGCTCCTCGGCCTTGGCCCGGTACATGGCGATGTCGGCGTTCTTGATGAGGTCGTCGGTGTCCTCGCCGTCGCCCGGATAGAGCACCACGCCGAGGCTCGCGCCCACCACGATGTCCTCGCCCGCGATCCGGAACGGGTTACCGATCGCCGCGATCAGGCGTCGTGCGAACTCGCGGGCCTCCTCCGGGCTGCGGACGTCCGTCTGGAGCACGGCGTACTCGTCCCCGCCGAGCCGCGCCACGGTGTCGGTCTCGCGCACGATGTTGCGCAGCCGCTCGGCGACGATGCGCAGGAGTTCGTCGCCCCGATGGTGGCCGAGGGCGTCGTTGACGCTCTTGAAGCGGTCGAGATCGACGAGGTGGAGCGCGAAGAAGCGGTCCCCGCGCCGGGCGCGGGCGATCTCACGGCGCATGCGGTCCTGCAGCAGCGTCCGGTTGGCGAGCCCGGTGAGCGCGTCGTGATGGGCGAGGTGGACGAGGTGGCTCTCGGCCTTCTTGCGGTCGGTGATGTCGAGCGCGGTGGTGAGCACGGCGATGACGCGCCCGTCCGAATCCGAGAGAGGGGACTTCGTGACGACGAAGGCGTGCTTGGCGCCGTCGCCGTCGGTCACCTCCTCCTCGTAGCTCGGCAGAGCGCGGCCCGAGCGGAAGACGAGCTGGTCGAGGGCGAGGCTGCGCTGGGCGCGCTCGGGGCCGATCAGGTCCGAGGCCGGGCGGCCGATCGCCTCGGCCTGGTCGACCGCGGCGAAGGCGGACATGTGGGCGTTGAGGAAGATGCAGGCGCCGTCGCGGTCGTGCGCGCTGATCAGCGCGGGCACGGTGTCGATCACCTGCGCCAGCCGCTGACGGCTGTCGCGCAGGAGCGCCTCGCGGGAGCGCTCGCTGTCCTCGAGCTCGCGTTCGAGGAAGGAGGCGCGGCTCTTGATGATCTGCGCCTGGCGGCGCATCCGCAGCAGGTTGCGCGCCCGCGTGAGGAACTCGGCGTGGTCGACGGGGCTCAGCAGGAAGTCCGTCGCACCCGCCTCCAGCGCGTCGAGCCGGAAGGAGCGCTCCTCGTAGACCGTGATGGCGATGACGGGCACGTCGTCGCAGCCCGGCAGCCGACGGAACCTGCGCGTGAACTCCGCGCCGGTCATGGTGGGCATCTTGAAGTCGGTGATGACGAGATCGGGGATACGCTCCGACAGGCGCTCCAGCGCCTCCGCCGGATCGCCGAAGGCCTCGACCTCGACGCCCTCGGCGATCGAGGACGCCAGGCGCGAGAAGATGTTTCGGTTCGTCACCCGATCGTCGAGGATGATGATCAGAGGCATGCGCGCGACACCGTCCCGTGCTCGTGCCCGGCCGAGGGTGGCCCGAGCATGGTCGAGGAACGTACCGACGAAGTCTAAAAGAACAATCAACACAGGGCGAAGCTATCGCCAACGTCGACAGGCGACACTCCAGCGTTACCCCAATCATCGCGAAACAAGTATTCGAGTAAATGCATGACCCGAAGGCGGCGAATAGAAATTAATCGACCCCGCATGGCATGACGCACCGGCGCTTCGTGCAGACCGGCGCGCGTCGTGGACCCTGCATTCGTGCCGCGCGCGCGCGTCGAGACCTTCGCGGCCGTGCGCGCGAGTATTTGATCGAGGGTTGCAGAACCTGCGACCGCTTCCGCGAAGGTCCGCCCTGCGCCTTCGTCTCAAGCGGTCGGCGCGAGATCGCGCTGCGCGTCTTCCGGCGCGGGATCGGGCTCCGGCTCCGGATCGTCGGGCTCCTCGTCGGCGGCGTCGAGGCCGCGGGCGTCGGCGCCGGACACCTCGGCGAGATTGCGTGCGACCTTTCGCAGCAGCTTGCGCAGGCGCTTGCGGTCCTTGGTATCGAAGTCGCCGAGCAGCTCGGCCTCGACGTCGTCCCACAGGGCGGCGATGGCGGCGGCCTTGGCGGCGCCCTCCGTGGTGAGGCCGACGCGCACGACGCGCGCGTCGTCGGGCTCGGCGCGGCGCTCGACGAGGCCGAGCGCGGCGAGGCGCGAGACGGTCTTCGAGGCGGTGGGCGGGCGCACGCGCAGGATGGCGGCGAGCTCGCCCATCGTCATCTGGCCCTCGGCCGCCAGCGCCTGGACCACCTGCTCCTGGCCCGCGAACAGGCCGAGTTCGCCGAGCCGGTCGCCCATCCGCGCGCGGTGCAGCCGCGCCGCCTGGACCAGCGCCCAGCCGACGCTCTTCGCGCCGGGATGTTTCGAGCCCGGGTTCTTGGACCCGGAAAGCCTGGATTTACCGCTCATGTCGTTCGCCCGACCGCCTCTGCCGGTACTTCAATCGGCCAAACTAATGAAGCCTGGATGACAGCCGCCGAAATAAGTCGTGCGCGGGGCTCACGCTCCCGACCGGGGGGCCGCGGCGAGCCAGCCCGCGAGCGCGCGCCCTTCGAGCGCCGGCGCGATCGCCGCTCCCTGCCCCTTGTCGCACCCGGCCGCCCGCGCCCGTTCCCGGGCGCCCGCGTCGGCGAGGCCCACCGCGACGACGTCGCAGCCGAGCGCGCGGGCGAGGGCGACCATCGCCGCGAGCACGGCGTCGCCGCGCCCCTCCGCGCCCGCGTCGTCGAGGAAGGCCGAGCCGATGCGCACGCAGTCGATCGGCAGGCGCGCCAGCGCCGCGAGCGAGACGCGCGCGTCGGCGAGATCGGCGAGCGCGATCCGCACGCCGCCCTCGCGCAGACGCGCGAGGGCGGCGGCGTTGCCCTCGAGGTCCCGACCGTCGCCGCCGATCTCGAGCACGAGGGCACCCGGCGGCACGCGCGCGCGGTCGAGCGCCGAGAGCACCATCGCGGCGAGGCCGCGGCGGGCGAGGAGGCCCGCGTCGAAGCGCACCGCCAGCCGCTCCAGCCGCCCGGCGGCGATCTCCGGCCCGGCATGGCGCAGGGCCGCGTCGAGGAGCGCGGCGGCGAGCGCGAAGGCCTGCCCGCTCTCGACGGCGGCGGGGAGGAAGAGCGCGGGGTCGACCTCGCCGAAGGCCGGGCTCGGCCAGCGCGGATGTGCCTCGACCCCGATCGGGCGCCCGTCCGCCAGCGCGACGATCGGCTCCAGCACCACGCGGAACTCGCCGCGGGCGAGCGCGGGGGCGATCTCGAGCTCGAGCCGCGCCGGCGAGGGCGCCGCCCGCTCGGGCGGGCGCTCGAGCAGCACGAAGCGGCCGCGCCGATCCTCCGCCGCCTTGCCCGCGGCGTCGGCGGCCGTGGCGACGAGCGAACCGAGGTCCACCCCGGGATGGACGGCGACGCCCGCGTGGACGGTGAGCGCGACCTCCGTGCCGCCGACCGTCAGCGGCGTGCGGAAGGCGTCGAGGACCTCGGCGCCGAGCCGGCGCAGCGCCTCGACGCCGTCGCGCCGAACCCCGAGAAGGAAGCCGTCGTCGCCCCAGCGCGCGAGCACCTCGCCCCTGCGCACCAGTTCCTGGAGCCGTCGCGCCGCCTCGAGGATGGCGGTCTCGCCCGCCTCCACGCCCCAGCGCTCGACGAGGCCGGAGAGCCGCGCGACCCGCACGACCAGCACGCCGACGACCTCGCGATCGGCCGCGGCGGCCATCCGGCGCAGCCGCGGTTCCGCCACCTCGCGCCGCAGGAGGCCCGTGAGCGGGTCGAAGGTGCGCACCCGGTGCAGGCGCTCCTCGGAGATGCGCAGGAGGGCTCCGAGCACCGCGCGGCGCAGCCGCTGGGCGACCTCCGCGTCCGCCTCGTCGAAGCGCCCGCTCGTGCCGGCGACCTGCTCGACGAAGGCGGCGAAGGAGCGCCGGGGACCGAGGCGCCCGCTCGTCGGATCCACGTCGACGGGCCGGCTCGGATCGCCGCCCCAGGAGACCGTGCGCAGGCGCTCGGGGCGGAACCAGACGATCCCCTCGCCCGGCCGGGCCGGCAGGACGATCGCGGCCGCGCCCGCCGCGCAGCCCGCGTGCGCGGCGAGCGCCGGGTCGAGGACCCGCAGCTCGGCGTGGGCGGCATAGCCGGCCGCGCCGTCGCCGAGCCGCGCGAGGATCGTCCGGCAAGCGGCTTCCGGCGGCGTATGCCCGAAGCGCAGCCCCGTGCCGCCGATTCGCACCCAGCAGCCCCCCGCGCCCATGACCTCGAGCAGGCGGTCGGCGACGGCGCCGAGCCCGGCGGAGACGGTGTCCGCCTCGGCGAGCTCCCGCTCGATCGCGCGCAGCGCGTCGGCGCGGGCGGCGAGCGCCGCCTCGCGGTCCGCGTCGGCCCGCAGGTCGAGGAGGGCCGAGAGCGTCTGCCCGACGAGGTCGCACAGGCCGCGCAGCGTGCAGTCCACGTCCCGGCGCCGGCCGTGGTGGAAGACGAGCATGCCCCAGAGCGCGTCGCCGACGATGAGGGAGACCGCGAAGGTCGCCTTCACGCCCATGTTGCGCAGGTACTCGAGGTGGTAGGGCGAAACCGCGCGCAGCACGGCGTGCGTCATGTCGAGCCCTGCGGGGTCGTGCCCGGGCGCGCCGACGAGGGCCGCGGTGGCGGCGTCGACGTCGGGGATCTGGCGCACGCGCTGGAGCAGGTACATGCGCCGGGCCTGGGCGGGGATGTCGCTCGCGGGATAGTGCAGGCCGAGATAGGGCTCGAGGTCCTCCCGCCGGCTCTCGGCGACGACGGCGCCGTGGCCGTCCTCGTCGAAGCGGTACACCATGGCTCGGTCGAAGCCGGTGAGGTCGCGCGCCTCCCGCGCGGCGATCCCGAGCATGGTCTCGAAGTCCGGCGCGTCGCGCAGGCGCTGGATCAGGCGCTGCGCGTCGCAGACGGCGCGGGTCGCGTCCGTTTCCGGCCCGATGGGCAGGCACTCGACGACGAGCGTGTCGTGGCTGCGATGGGCGAGCGCGTCGAAGGACCGCGCGCCGTCGCGGGTGCGCACGCGGGTGAAGTTCGTCGGCGCGTAGCACTCCGTGCGCATCATGGCGGCGATGCGCGCGCAGGAGGCGGCGCACAGGACCTCGTCGAGGAGCCGGCCGACGAGCTCGTGCGCCTCGCGGCCGACGAAGGCGACCGCATTCGCGCTCGCCTGCGCGATGCGGCCCGTCTCCTCCTCCACCGCGAGCAGGAAGCCGAAGGGCTGCACGGCGCCGGGCCGGGTGATCGGCTCGGCCTCGCAGATCGCGGCGTGGTCGGGCGGGAGCGGCGCGACGATGCTCATCCGTCTCCCGCCCGGATCGAGGCCCGGATCGAAGCCCGGGGCGCGACGCCGGGACGGGCGAGACCCGCGCCGACCCTTGCGCCGTCGTCGGTCCAGGCTCCGTCACGGGTCCACGCTCCGTCACGGGTCCGCGCGCGGTCCCCGCGGTCCGCGAGCGCCGCGACAACGTCCCCCGCGTAGGCGAAGGCGCAACGCACCCCCGCGAGCGCGTCCCGGTGCGCATCCGCCCGCGCGCCCCACGCGTCGAGCGCGGCGCCGAAGCGGGGCCAGCGCCCCTCGAGCGTCCGGCTCGCCGCGCAGAAGGCGAGCCACGCCGGCGCGCGCTCGGCGTGCCAGGCGCTCGCGAGGGCGGCGGCGCCGAGCGCGGAGCCGCACACGGCGTAGGACGCCCCCGCGATCGCGGCGTCCCCGACGAGGCGCGGCCCCTCCGGCGCGCCGGGCGCGTCCGCGTCCCGCGGCTGCGCCCCGCGCGCGATCGCCAGGAAGGCTGCGAGCTCGTCCGCGAACCCTCCGGTGCGCGCCTCCGGCGAGAGCCGCGTCGCCGCGTCGGCGAGCCAGCCGCCGAGCACGTGGTTGAGTGTCATCAGGAGGACGGGGCCGCAACCGGGATCGGCCTTCGACGCCCGAACGAAGATCTTCTCCGCGGCCGCGTGCGCGGCGCGGGTCTCCGTTCGGAGCGTGGACGTCAGGCCGTTTCGGTCGAGTTCCATCATGCCCGCACGCGATGCTCCGACGTCGATTCATCGACCCCCGATGCGTATGGGGTATGATTCCAGTAACCTAGATCAACTTTTCGGATGTGTAGAGAAGGTGCAATACCTATCCTTCGCCCTGCGAAGGATCGGCGGGACGGCGCGCGCCGCACGCGCACGCGGGCACCGCGCGTGCGCGTCGACGTCGGGCTGCGCGATCTCCGGGGCGCATCATCGGACCAAGCGGCCATCTACGATCGCTGGCTGTGTCTCGACGGTCCCGGCGAGCACCGGCGGTCGTGGCACGGCGGGCGGGGCGATGCGGCTGTCGGTGCGTCGCGCGCACTCGGCGTAGTCCCGGGCGTTCGTGGTCGCGGGGCAGGCCTAGGCGCTCGGCTCGGCACCCGCCTTCGTGCCGGCCTTGGTGCCGACCTCGGTGTCGGCCTTGGTGCCGACCTTGGCACGCGTCCTCGCACCGACCTTCGTGCCCGTCTCGGCAGCGGCCTCGGCGCTCGCCTTGGTGCTCTTGCGCTTCACGGCGCGGGCGGTCTTGGCGGCCTTCTCCGCGGCCTTCTCGGCGGCGACGACGGCGGCGGCCTCGGCGTCGGAGGCTTCCTTGGCGAGCCGCAGGGCGCGCAGGCGGGCGGTACGCTCCTCGACGGCGCGGGCCTCGTTGTCGTGGTCGATCCAGGCCTGCGCGTTCTCGCGCTCCTTCGTGGCCTGGGCCTCGGCGCGCACGCGCCGCGACTCGTCGGTGGGAGGCGTCTTGGTCACGCGGCGTCCTTTCCAATCGACGCTCGATCCTCTCGCGTCTTCCGTGCCCCATCTGTACCAGTTCGCGACCGCGGGGGATACCGTGGCGCCCCGGACTCCCTCGGACGGACGCGCATTTCCGCCCGTGCCACCTCCCGTCATCGTCCCCTGGGGTCGAGCGCGTCCCGCAGGCCGTCGCCGAGCACGTTGAAGGCGAGCACCGTGACGAAGATCGCGAGGCCGGGGAACACGGCCATCCAGGGCGCCTGCGCCAGGAAGCGCTGGGCGGAGTTCAGCATCGAGCCCCAGGAGGGCATCGGCGGCTGCTGGCCGAGTCCGAGGAAGGAGAGGCTCGCCTCGGCGATGACGGCGGTGGCGATGGTCAGCGTCGCCTGCACCAGGATCGGCGGCAGCACGTTGGGGAGCACGTGGCGCAGGGCGATGCGCCAATGCGGGTTGCCCACCGCCCGCGCCGCCTCGACCCATTCCTCCGAGCGCGCGGCGAGCACCTGGCCGCGGGTGAGGCGGATGAAGATCGGCGTCGCGGTGACGCCGATGGCGATCATGGCGTTGGTCAGGTTCGGGCCGAGGAAGGCCGCGAGCGCGATCGCCAGGATGAGGAACGGGATCGCCAGCATCGCGTCGGTGAGGCGCCCGAGCGCGGCGTCGGTCCAGCCGCCGACGTAGCCCGCCACGAGCCCGAGCGGGATGCCCGCGGCCATGGCGATGAGCACCGAGATCACGCCCGCCGCCAGCGAGGCGCGCGCGCCCCAGATCACCCGCGAGAGGACGTCGCGCCCCACCTCGTCGGTGCCGAGCCAATGCGCCGCCGACGGCGCCTTGCGCACGGCCGACCAGCTCTGCGCCGTCGGATCGTAGGGTGCGATCCACGGCGCGAGGAGTGCGCAGGCGACGATGACGAGGACGACCACGAGGGACGCCATCGCCGCCGGGCGTCGGCGCAGCCGCCGCCAGGCCCGCCGGCCGGGGCTCTCGATGACGAAGGCGTCGGCGTCGGGGGGCGTCGCCCGACCGGGTGCGGTGGCGAGGCTCATGCGCGCAGCCTCGGGTTCGCGAGGATGTAGCCGATGTCGGCGAGGAGGTTGAGCACGATGTAGGTCGTCGCCGTGACGAGCACGACGCCCTGCACCACCGCGTAGTCGCGGTTGAAGACGGCGTCGACGATGAGCTTGCCGAAGCCGGGTATCGAGAAGATCTGCTCGGTGAGCACCGCGCCCGAGAGGAGCGTGCCGAACTCGAGCGCGCCCAGCGTGATCACCGGCGTGAGCGCGTTGCGCATGGCGTGCTTCCACACCACGGTGCGCTCGGAGAGGCCCTTGGCGCGCGCCGTGCGCACGTAGTCGCTGTCGAGCGCCTGGATCATGGCCGAGCGGGTGTGGCGCATGATCACGCCGGCGATCGCCGTGCCGAGCACGAAGGCCGGCATGATCGTGGTCGCGAGCGAGCGGCCGAGATCCTCGAACGGGCTGACGTAGCCCGAGGCCGGCAGCCAGCCCAGATGCACGGCGAAGAGGAGGATCATCATGATCCCGAGCCAGAAGTTCGGCGTCGAGATGCCGGCGAGGCCGACCACGTTGACGACCCAGTCCCAGGCGGAATTGCGCTTCACCGCCGAGAGCACGCCCGTCGTCACGCCCAGCACGAGCGCGATCAGCATCGCCATCACCGCGAGCTGGATCGTGACCGGGAGCTTCTGCGCGACGAGCTCGGAGACCGGCACCTTGAGCCGCATCGACTCGCCGAGATCGCCGGCGAGCACGTTCCCGATCCACATCGCGTACTGAACCGGGATCGGCCGGTCGAGGCCGTATTGCTGGCGGATCTGTTCGATCACGACGGGGTCGCGCTCCTCCCCCGCCATCACCAACGCCGGATCCCCCGGCATCAGGTGCTGGAGCGAGAAGATCAGCACCGACACGAAGAACAGCGTCGGGACGAGCTGCACGAGCCGCTTGCCGATGAGCTGGAGCACGATGCCCTCCATGATCTCCCCTCTCCCGTTCGGGAGAGGGGCCGGGGGTGAGGGTGTACGGCATGCGGTGAAGGGCGCGGCCTTTGCCGGCGTCGCTGCCGGACGTCGAGCCGGGCGCCCTCACCCCTGCCCCTCTCCCATACGGGAGAGGGGTTCCTAACGTCACTCCATCGTCACGCCGACGAGGCTGACGAGGCCGTCGGGGCGCGGGGTGTAGCCCTTCATGGCGTCGGTGTGGGCGATCAGCATGGCGCGGTGGTAGAGGTAGAGAACCGAGCCTTCCGTCAGCCACACGTCGGCGACGTCGGAATAGGCCTGCATGCGGCCCTCCTGCGTCGTCGCGGTGCGCGCCTGCGTCAGCGCCGCGTCCACCGCCTCGCTCGCGAACTTGCCGTAGTTCAGCGGGCCGGTGGAATGCGCGAAGGAGTAGATGTTGCCGTCCGGATCGGGCCGCCCGGACCAGGCCAGCATGAAGGCGCCGAAGCGGCCGGCCTCGGCCTCCTGCAGGCCCGTGGCGAACTCGACCACGCGGATCTGCATGTCGAAGCCCGCTTCCGCCGCCATGGCCTGGATCACCTCGGCGACCTGGCGGACCTCCGGGTTGTTGGGGACCATGAAATCGACGACGACCGGCGTCTCGACACCGGCCTCGGCGATCAGCGCCTTGGCCTTCTCGACGTCGCGCGCCGGGACCGGGTAGGCGTCCTGGTACCAGGAGTTCTGCGGGTTGATCCACTGGTTGCCCGGGAAGAAGGCGCCGTCGAAGACGACCTGGTTGAGCGCCTCGCGGTCGATGGCGAGGTTCAGCGCCTGGCGCACGAGCGGGCTCTCGGCGAGCGGGCCGGCGGCGCCCTCGCCGTTGGCGACGTTGAGCGTCATGCCCTGGTAGCCCAGCTCGGTCGTCGTCTCGAGCACGAGGCGGGAATCCGCCTCGATCGCCGGGATGTCGGTGGCGAGCGCGCGCTCGATCAGGTCGAGCTCGCCGGACTGGAGGTTGGCGAGGCGCACGGTGGAATCCGGGATCGGCCGGAACTCGACGCGGTCGACGCCGATCGCCTCCGCGTCCCAGTAGTCGTCGAACTTCTCCAGCACGATGCGGTCCTGCTGGATGCGCTCGACGAACCGGAAGGGTCCGGCGCAGACCGGTGCGTTGCCGAACTGGTCGCCGGCGGCCTCGGCGGCGGCCGGCGAGACGATCATGCCGGAGCGGTCGGTGAGCGTCGCGAGCAGCGGCGCGAAGGGGCTCTTCAGGCCGAGGCGCACGGTGAGCGGATCGACCACCTCGACGCTGTCGACGATCGAGAGTTCGCCGCGGCGGAAGGAGCCCTCCATCGAGCGGTGCCGGTCGAGGGAGTACTTGACCGCCTCGGCGTCCATCGGCGTGCCGTCGTGGAAGGTGACTCCCTCGCGCAGGCGGATCGTCAGCGACAGGCCGTCCTCCGAGGTCTCGTGCGAGACCGCGAGCTGCGGGACGATGTCGAGGTTCGCGTCGATGTCGAACAGCTTGTCGCACAGCGAGGCGAAGACGATGCGCCCCACGTAGGTGCGCCCGAGCGACGGGTCGAGCACGTCCGGATCCTCGGCGAGCCCGATGCGGACCGTCGTCTGCGCGCTCGCGCCGGCGGCGGTGAGGCCGAGCGTCGCGGTGGCGAGCGCTGCGGCGAGAACCATGCGTCTCATCTCGAGATGTCTCCCTTCTCGTGCCGGCTTTCCCGGCGGGTTCCCCTCATTGCGCCGCGGCCTTCGCCGCGGCGGCCTCGTCGTCGCCGGCGAAGGCGGCGAAGAGCGTCTCGAGCCTCGGATCGCGGGGCGGCTCGCGCGGCGCGAGATCGCGCGCGTCGGGCAGCGTCGTGGCGAAGAGGCAGGCGGTAGCGTGGGTCGGGCTCACCGGCGCGAGCGGCGGGCGGTCCTTCGCGCAGACCGGCTCGACGTGCGGGCAGCGCGTGCGCAGGTGGCAGCCCGAGGGCGGCGACAGCGGGCTCGGCACGTCGCCCTCGAGCAGCCGCCGCTCGCGGCGCGCCAGCGGCGAGGGCGCCGGGATCGCCGAGAGCAGCGCGCGCGTGTAGGGGTGGCGCGGGTTCTCGAAGATCTCGTCGGTCGTGCCGGTCTCGACGATGCGCCCGAGATACATCACGCAGACCCGGTCGGCGATGTGGCGCACCACGCCGAGGTCGTGGGAGATGAAGACGTAGGCGAGGCCGAGCCGCGCCTGGAGGTCTTCCAGGAGGTTGAGGATCTGCGCGCGGATCGAGACGTCGAGCGCCGAGACCGGCTCGTCGCAGACGATCACCTTCGGCTCGACGGCGAGCGCGCGGGCGATGACGATGCGCTGGCGCTGGCCGCCGGAGAACTCGTGGGGAAAGCGCGCCGCCTGGCGCGGATTGAGCCCCACCGCCTCGAGCAGCTCCGCCACCCGCGCCGCGCGCCGCGCCGCCGGCACCACCGCGTGCAGCATCAGCGGCTCGGCCAGGATCTCGCCCACCGTCATGCGCGGGTTGAGCGAGGCGAACGGGTCCTGGAAGACGATCTGCGCCGTGCGGCGAAGCCCCCTGAGGTCGCGCTCGCGGGCGTGCGTGACGTCCGCGCCGTCGACCACGATGCGCCCGCTGGTGGGCTCGACGAGGCGCAGGATCATGCGCCCGAGCGTCGACTTCCCGCAGCCGGATTCCCCCACGAGCGCCAGCGTCTCGCCGGGGTGGACCGCGAGCGAGACGCCGTCGACCGCCTTGACGCTCGCCGTCGTGCGGCCGAAGAGCGTGCGCTCGGCGACGAAGTGCTTGACGAGGTCGTGCGCCTCCAGGACGGGCGCGGAGGAGGGCTTCATGCGGCGAGCTCCTCCAGCGGCGCGCGCCAGCAGCGGGTGGCACGGCCCCCGCCGATGTCGACGAGGTCCGGCATCGTCGCGCAGCGCTCGATCCGGAAGGGGCAGCGCGCCGCGAAGCGGCAGCCGGCGGGCGGGCGCGACATGTCGGGCACCGCGCCCTCGATCGCCGCGAGGCGCCCGCGGGCGCGGTCGAAGCGCGGCAGCGAGCCCATGAGCCCCACCGTGTAGGGATGCTGCGGGAACCGGAACAGCTCCTCCACCGGCGCGCGCTCCACCACCTGGCCGGCATACATGACCGCGACGTCGTCGCAGACCTCCGCGACCACGCCGAGGTCGTGGGTGATCAGCACGACGGCGGTGCCGGTCTCCTCGCGCAGGGCGCGCATCAGGTCGAGGATCTGCGCCTGGATCGTCACGTCGAGCGCCGTCGTCGGCTCGTCGGCGATGAGGAGGCGCGGCGCGCAGGCGAGCGCCATGGCGATCATCACCCGCTGGCGCATGCCGCCCGACAGCTTGTGCGGGTAGTCCCGGAAGCGCCGCGCCGGCTCGGGGATGCGCACGCGCGCGAGCATCTCCACCGCGCGCTCGGCGGCCTCGCGCTTGCCGACCGGGCGGTGGCGCACGATCGCCTCAACGATCTGGTCGCCGATCGTGTAGGACGGGTTGAGCGATGTCATCGGCTCCTGGAAGATCATCGCGAGCCGGTCGCCGCGCAGGTCGCGCAGCGCGCGCTCGCTCTGCGCGAGGAGATCGCGCCCGTCGAAGACGACGCGGCCCGTCACGCTGGTGCCGGCCTTCGGCAGGAGCCCCATCACCGCGAGCGAGGTCACGCTCTTGCCGCAGCCCGATTCTCCCACGATCCCGAGCGTACGCCCGGGCGCCACGGTGAACGACACGCCGTCGACGGCCCGCGTGCGGCGCCCGTCCGGCCCGGTGAAGCCGACGGCGAGGTTCTCGACGCTGAGGATCGGCGCCTCGCTCATGCCGCGGGCGCCTCCCCGGCTGCGTCCTGCGCCTGCGCCGCCGCGATCGCGGCGGCGATCTCGCTGTCGATGCGGGCGCGGTCCGTGATGCCGACGGGGTCGGCCCTCGTCGCGAGGTAGCGCTTGAAGTGCACCCAGCGCTCGCGGGAGACGCGCTCCAGCCGGGCGAGCTCGGCGATGGGCTCGGGATGGTCGTCGACGCGGATGTCGAGGTCGGGCCAGTCCTCCGTGCCGTGGATCACGAGCCCGACGGACTGCTTGCCGCGCTTGTCGCCGCCCGCCGCCTCGCCCGCCGCCATCGCCACGACGAGCCGGCGCGGGAAGGGCAGGTCGGCGTTCTCGCGGTAGGCGCGGGCGGTCTCGTCGAGCACCTGCGGCCCCGCGAGCATGTTGCCGGCGAGCCCGCAGAGATCGTCGGAGATCGCGCCGCACCAGTCGACGCACTCCGCCCCGGTGTGCGCGGCGAAGCGGCCGCGGGCGTCCATCACCTGGACCTGGCGATGATCGCGCCCCGCGTCCTCGGCGACGAGGGCGTGGACGACCTCCGCGGCGCCGGCGCCGCCGCGCAGGAGGTCGAGGCCGCGCGGGCCGTAGAGCGGGTTGATCAGGGCCTGCGTCGCGACCGCGCCGACGCCGGGCGCGATGAAGGGCACGCGCGCGCCCACCGCGAAGAAGCGGCTCGCCACCGCGATGCCGATGGCGCCGCTCTCGGGGTCCCTCGCGACGATCGACCAGGTCATGCGCCCCTCCTCGCGTCTCTCAATAGCCGACGACCTGCCCGTCCTTGCGCGGATCGGAGCCGCCGGCCCACCCGCCCTCGATGCGGTGGATCAGCTGCGCGCCGCCGAAGCCGAAGCTCGCGTCGGGCGCCTCGACCTCGATCGCGTGGCCGAGGCCGCCGAGCGCATCGAGCGCCGCCGTGCCGAGGCTGTCCTCGATGGCGACGGTGCGGCCCGAGACGAAGCGCCAGCGCGGCGCGTCGGCGGCCGTCTGCGGATCCTGGCCCCAGACCTGCGTGCGCAGCGTCATCTGCAGATGCCCCTGCGCCTGCATCGGCCCGCCCATCACGCCGAAGCTCATCAGCGGCGCGTCGCCCCTCATCAGGAAGCCCGGGATGATGGTGTGGAAGGGCCGCTTGCGCGGGCCGACCCGGTTGGGGTGCCCGGGCGTCGTGACGAAGCCGAGCCCGCGGTTCTGCAGCGAGATGCCCGTCCCCGGCACGACCACGCCCGATCCGAAGCCGGCGTAGTTCGACTGGATGTAGGAGACCATCATGCCCGAGGCGTCGGCCGCGGTGAGGTAGACCGTGCCGCCGTGCCTCGGCGCGCCGGCGCCGAAGTCCTGCGCCCGCGCGGGATCGATCAGCGCCGCGCGCGCGGCGAGATAGCCCTCGTCGAGGAGGTCGCGCGCGGTCACCTCCGTCATCGCCGCCTCGTCGGCGACGTAAGCCTCCGCGTCGGCGAGCGCGAGCTTCATCGCCTCGATCTGGAGGTGGAGCGCAACCGGATCGTCCGGGGCGTAGCGCTCGAGGCCGAGATGGCGCGTCATGCCGAGCGCCATGCAGGCGGCGATGCCCTGGCCGTTGGGCGGGATCTCGTGGAGCGCGACGTCACCGTAGGTGGCCGACACCGTGCCGCACCAGTCGGCCTCGTGGGCGGCGAGGTCGTCCTCGTCGAGCACGGCGCCGTGGGCGCGGGCGAAGTCGGCGATGCGCCGGGCGAGCGCGCCGCGGTAGAAGGCCTCGCCCCGGCTCTCGGCGATGGCCGCGAGGCTCGCCGCCATGTCCGGCGAGCGGAAGATCTCGCCCGCCGCCGGCGCGCGGCCGCCGGGCAGGAAGTGGTCGGAAAAGCCCGGCTGGTGCGAGAGCGTGCGCTCGGCGCGCTTCCACAGCGCCGCGATCACCGGCGAGACGGGGAAGCCCTCGGACGCGTACCCGATGGCGGGGGCGAACAGGTCGGCGAAGGGCAGCTCGCCGAAGCGATCCGACAGCGCCACCCAGGCCGAGACGGCGCCGGGCACGGTGACGCTCTCCCAGCCGCGCTCGGCCATGCCGTTCGGGAAGCGGTCCGGCGACCAGCCGGCGGGGGAGCGGCCCGAGGCGTTGAGCCCGTGCAGCCGCTCGCCGTCCCAGAGGATGGCGAAGGCGTCGGAGCCGAGACCGTTGCCGGTGGGCTCCAGCACGGTGAGCGCGATCGCGGTGGCGAGCGCGGCGTCGACCGCGTTGCCGCCGGCGAGCAGCATGCGCAGGCCCGCCTGCGCCGCGAGCGGCTGCGAGGTCGCGACCATGTTCTTCGCGAGCACCGGCGAGCGACGCGAGGCGTAGGGCATGTCGTGGCGCAGCTGCACGGGACGCATCCTTTCGCGGCGCCGCAGGACGCCGAACCAATCACGATTGCTACGCGGGTCGGGCGCGGCTTCGACCAACCCGACCGGACGCCGAAGCTTAGACACGGCCCATTTTTCGTGCAAGCCGAAGCCTGCTCATTCTATATGCGCCGATTGCCCGAGCGCACGCCGCATCGCCGCGCGTGTCGACACGCCGCCGCGATGCGGCGGGGCTCGACAGGGCGTGATAATGATCGTACCAATGTGTATTGGTGCAGAGAAAACATGCCGAGAGCGTCATGGGCGAGATCCGGGCCGAGATCATCGACGCGACCGCGGACGACACGGCCGACGCCGATCCCGTCCTCGCGCGCCTGCGCGTCGCGCTCGCGGACGGCAGCTTCGTCGTCGCCAAGGGGCGCGTCCTGCCCGAGCGCGAGATCGCCGAGGCGCTCGGGGTCGGCCGGCGCGCGGTGCGCCGGGCGCTCGACGCGCTGGAGACGCAGGGCCTGATCTGGCGGCGGCAGGGACAGGGCACCTTCGTCTCCGCTCCGCCCGCCCCCAAGGCGCGGCGCTTCGCCGGGATCGCGGCGCTCACCAGCCCCGCCGAGATCATGGAGGTGCGCCTCGAGATCGAGCCCGTGCTCGCCCGCCACGCGGCCCTGCGCGCCGCGCCCGTCGACGTCGAGGGCCTGCGCCGGCTGGCCGAGCGCTCCCGCGACGCCGAGACGGACGCGGATTACGAGCGCTGGGACCAGGCGTTTCACCGCCGCATCGCCGAGGCCATGCGCAACGGCCTCTTCCTCGCGGTGTTCGAGGCGATCGAGGCGGTGCGGGAGGATCCGGTCTGGCGGCGCCTGCGCGAGAGCACCCGCTCGCCGGAGCGCCGCGCGGCGCTCGCCGCCGAGCATCTCGCCGTCGTCGACGCCATCGCCGCCCGCCGGCCGGAGGCGGCCGAGCGCGCCATGCGCGACCACCTCGCCTCCATCGCCGCGAGCCTGGGGCTGCCGGCGGGCGGCTGATCGCGCAATCGCCACGGGACGCGGCGACTTGCGCAAGCAGAGCGCGTGACTATGCTGGGGGGACGATCGTGCGAACCGGGGGGTGGGCATGCTGACGGCGACGGGCAACATCAACGAGGCCTACGACGTGATCGGCGTCGTGCACGCGGTGGCGTCGCGCACCCCGCCGCAGACGGGGTGCGGCGGGCCCGGCGGCCTGCCGGTCCAGGAGGCCTACGGCGAGGTGACGGCGACGCTCCAGGAGGCGGCGCGCCGCTCGGGCGGCGACGGCGTCATCCACATCGGCTACGACTACCGCCTGACGAGCCGCACGACCGGCTGCACCGGCAACCAGACTTCGGTGTTCGAGGTCTACGGCTGGGGCACCGCGATCAAGCTGCGCCGCTGAGCGCGCACGAGCGCCCGGTCGTGAGCCTTCGCCTCTCCCGCGCCTGCTGCGGGCTCGTCCACGCCGCGGCACGCGTCCCCGACCTGCCTCCCGCGCTCGACCGTGCCGCCGCGGCGGCCGGCATCGCGGCGATCCGCCTCTACAAGCGCCATCTGTCGCGGCACACGGGCCGGATCTGCCTGTTCCGTCCGACCTGCTCGACACGGGCGCTCGAGGCGCTCGAGACGCGCGGCTGGCGCGAGGGCATCGTCGAGGCGAGCCGCCAGCTCGCCCGCTGCAGCGGCACCTACACGCTCGGGATCGGCTGCGACGGCTCGGCGGAGCTCGTCACCGCGGACGGCAGGCGCTTCACGGCGGACGAGATCGCCCCCGAGATCCTGCCGTCCCGCCTCAGTTCAGCGCGATGAACCCGCCGGCGCGGGCGAGCCGGCGCGGTTCGGCCTGCGGGCGCGAGACGACGGCGGCGACGAGGGGCGCGGCCGCGAGGGTGGCAGGCCGGGGTGGGGGCAATACGCCCGTGACGATCGCGAATCCCGTCGGCGCGGGCGTCGCTGCGGGTATGGCGACCGGCGCCCCGTCGAGCCCGGCCGGGCGCCGGGGCGGCAGCATCGCCATCGTGATCGCCCGCGCTTCGGCGGCGGGGATCGACGCGGTGCGCGTCGGCTCGTCGGGCACCGCGTCCGGGCGGCTCCGCGCGTAGGCGCGCCAGACGGCCGCGTGCCGCGGCCCGAGCGCGGCGGCGACCATCGTGCGCAGCGCGCGCGGGGCGGCGCCGGGCGCCTCGACGTCCGGCAGCGAGCCGTCGCGGCCGACGATGCGCGCGCCCTCGGCGGTGACGATGACGTCGCCGGGCCGCAGCGTGCGGTCTCCGGCGGCGAGGCGCTCGGCGGCGCTGCGCTCCGGCAGGGCGCAGCCGCAGTCCGCGACGCGGATATCGCGGTGGGCGAAGGCCCGGGGGAGGTCGACGTAGCGCTCCCCGCCGGCGAGCGCGCGGGCGTCCGCGACGTCGCGCGAGCCGGTCGCGGCGAAGAGCGCCGTCTCGGCGGCCGGGCAGGCGGCGGCGCAGGCCTCCTCGTGCAGCGCGAGGTCGCGTGCGGTGCGCAGGTCGCCGAGCGGGAAGAAGTAGCCGTCGCAGGTGCGCACGCAGAAGCTGAAGCGCGCGGGGACGGGAGCGGGGGCGGGCGCGGGAGCCGCGGCGCGGGCCGGGACCGGCGGGTCGGCGACGAGCCGCGCGGGCGCGACGACCGGTGCGCGCCGCGCGAGCTCGGTCGCCGCCGGCGTGTCGGGCCGGCCGAACGGCGCGACCCCGTTCCCCGCCGCCCGGTCCGCCCGGAAGAAGGCGAGCGCGTCCGGCCCGGCGACGACGCCTGCCCCGGCGAGCACCATCGCGGCCGCGAGGCCGAGCGCCAGGATCACGCGCCGGCCCGCGCGCGACGCCGCGATCTCGGTGGAGGTCTGCGCCTGCTCCTGCGCGATCAGGCGGGCGCGCTGGGCGCGCACGAGCGCGGATCCGGTCACGGCTCACTCCTCGGTCGATAACCGGGCGTACCGAACCGGAACGCGTCCGCGCGCGCAATCTTCACCCTTCGTTAGGGTTAAGCGTTCCTTACCGCGTTCGTCAGCTCCTGGGCGTCGGCCGCCAGCCGGGCGGGGCCATCTCGAAGCCGGCGAAGTCGAACCCCGGCGCCACCGTGCAGCCCACCAGCGTCCAGGCACCGAGCGAGGTGGCCGTCTGCCACCAGCCGGCGGGCACCACGATCTGCGGCGCCTGGCCCCGGGCGATGTCCGGACCGAGGTGGCGCGCCTCGGCGTCGTGGCCGTTGGGCGAGAGCGTGATCACGAGCGGCGCGCCGGCGTAGAAGTGCCAGACCTCCGCCGCGTCGACGCGGTGCCATTCCGACATGTCGCCGATCCCGAGCAGGTAGTAGATCGCCGTCGAGACGGCGCGGCCGGACGCGTCGTTTCGCGGATCGCGCCAGGTCTCGCGGTAGAAGCCGCCCTCGGGGTGCGGGGCGAGGCCGAGCCGCGCCACGACCTCGTCCGCGGTGAGCCCGTCGATCGCATGCGCCATGGCGGCCTCCCTCAGAACCGGTTCTTCCACTCGCGCAGCGCGCGGAAGACCTCGTTCGCCGGGCGTCCCTCGAGGCTCACCGCGCGGGCGAGCGCCGGCTCGGTCGCGCGGACGAACGGGTTCGTCGCCTTCTCCTCGCCCACGCTGGTCGAGCCGAACAGGACGCCGGCCGCGGCCTTCTCCTCCGCCTCGCGGGCGCGGGCCTGGAGGGCGGCGTTGTCCGGGTCGGCGGCCAGCGCGAAGCGGGCGTTCGCGCGGGTGTAGTCGTGGCCGCAATGGGCGACCGTGTCGTCCGGCAGCGCGGCGATGCGGGAGAGCGCCCGCCACAGGTCGTCGTAGCCCTCTCCGAAGACGCGCCCGCAGCCCATCGGGAAGAGCACGTCGCCGGGGAAGAGCAGCCTCGCCCCCGCGAAGTGGAAGGTCACGTGGTCCTCGCAGTGCCCGGGCGTCTCCCAGACCGCCGCCACGAGATCGCCGACCGTCACCGTGTCGCCCTCCGCCACGGTCTGCGCCGCGCCGGCGATCGCCGGACCCTTCGCCGGCGCAACGACGCGCGCGCCGGTGGCGGCGACGATCTCGGGTATGCCCTGCACGTGGTCGGCGTGCTTGTGCGTGACGAGAATGTCCGTGATCCGCCAGCCGGCCTCCTCCGCCGCCTTCAGGACGGCGGCGGCGTCGGGCACGTCGATCGCGGCGCAGGCGCCCGTCGCGGGATCGCGGACGAGGACGCCGATATTGTCGGAGAGACAGCGGAAGACGCGGGTCTCGACGGGCGTTTGCGCGGCCATGGCTCTGCTCCTTCGATCGGATCTGGATCGGCCACGGGGTAGCACGGGAGGCCGCGACGGGATACCCGCGAGAGGGACTCGCCGCGTCTCGGAACCGGAAAGGGCGGCGTCCGCCGGACGCCGCCCTTCCTCGCTTAATCGCGTGCCGCGGGCGATCAGCCCTCGACGGCGCGGGCCTCGTCGAGCCAGGCGTCGAACCGGTCGACGTTCTCCTCGATCCACTCCCGCGCGTGCCGCTCGATGTCGTCCATCGAGTCCTCGCCCTGCTGCATGAGCAGGTTCTGCGCCGAGACGTCGTTGATCGGGATCTCGGCGAGTTCCAGGAAGCGGGCGGCCTGCGGATTCTCCTCGGCCCACCCGCGGTTGGCGAGCACGCGGATCTCGTCGACCGCGAAGCCGAGGTTCTTGCCCTCGGCGGAGGTGTCCTCGGCGGTGGCGTCGGGGTTGTTCGGCAGCGAGGTGTATGGCACCTCGAGCCACTCGACGTCCTCGCCCGGGACGAGCACGCCCGAGACCCACAGCGGCGTCCAGGTGTAGTACAGGACCGGCTCGCCGCGCTCGAAGCGAGCGATCGTGTCCGCCATCAGGGCGAAGTAGCTGCCCTGATTGTGCCGCACCGTGTCGCCGAGCCCGTATTCCGGGATCTGGTGCTCGATCACCAGTTCGCAGCCCCAACCGGGGTTGCAGCCGGTCAGGTCCGCGGTGCCGTCGCCGTTGGCGTCGAAGAGCGCGGCGATCTCCGGGTCCTTGAGCTGCTCGAGGTTGGTGATGCCGTGCTCGTCGGCGGTCGCCTTGTCGATCAGGTAGCCCTGGAGGACGTTGTCGATGAAGGTCCCGAGCTTGACCATCCGGTCCTCGCCGCCGGAATTCTCGAAGAACTCCTGGTGCAGCAGGTTCCAGTGCACGCCGGTGAAGTCCGCGTCGCCCTGGCCGAGCGCCACGTGCATGACGGCGTACTCGCCCTCGAGCGGATCCTCGACCTCGTAGCCGAGTCGGCGCAGGCCCTCGAACAGGATCTCGTGCTGGAAGATCTCCTCGGCGATGCCGGAGGTCATCGGCTGGACGGTCCTGCCCTCGCCGGGCATGGCGGGGGCGTCCTGAGCCGACGCGGGGGCCGGTCCTTGGGCGATGAGCCCGAGCGCCGCGATCAGCGCGATCGCGCTGGCGGTCGTCGTGGTTCGCATGAGTTTCTCCTCTCGCTTGATTTCGGTCGGAGCCCGACGGGCCCTGCCTCGGTCGGCGGTCGCGCGGCCCCGGACGGGTCCGCGCGCCGCATCGACGCGCGACGGCCGCGCGAGAAGCGGGCCGTCGCTCGCGTGCGATTCTCCTTCGCGCCTCAGCGGCCGCGCTGCGTCGCCGCCGTGGCCGCGCTCGCGCTGCGCCCGGCGGTCAAGCCGCGCACGAGGCCGATCGGCCCGCGCTCGACGAAGCGCCGCCCGCCGCGCTCGCGCTCGGACGACGCGAGCGCCTGGGTCATCCGGTCGAGCACGATGGCGAGAACGACGATGCCGATGCCGCCGATCACCGCGAGCCCCATGTCGAGCCGCCCGATGCCGCGCAGCACCATCTGGCCGAGCCCGCCCACCGAGATCATCGAGGCGATCACCACCATCGAGAGCGCGAGCATCAGCGACTGGTTGACGCCGGCCATGATCGTCTTGGTGGCGAGCGGCAATTGCACCTTGAACAGGAGCTGCCGGCCAGATGCGCCGAAGGCGTTGGCGGCCTCGATCACGTCCTTGGGCACCTGGCGGATGCCGAGGTTGGTCAGCCGAATCAGCGGCGCCACCGCGAAGATGATCGTCACGATCACGCCGGGCACGTTGCCGATGCCGAACAGCACCACGATCGGCACGAGATAGACGAAGGCAGGCGTCGTCTGCATCGTGTCGAGCACAGGGCGCAGTCCCGTCTCGAACCGGTCGGAGCGCGCGGCCAGGATGCCCAGCGGCACGCCGATCACCGCGCAGAAGAATACCGCCGTCAGCACCAGCGCGAGCGTCACCATGGACTGCTCGTAGGCACCGATCAGGCCGACGAAGAACAGCGACAGAGCGGTCCCGATCGCGAGCCGCCCGCCGACGATCTGCCAGGCGACGAGCGCGAGGAGCGCGATCATGAGGCCGGGCGGCAGGAACAGCAGCAGGTCGGTGATGCCCTCGAGCACCCAGTCGATCGGCTGGCGGATCGCCTGGAAGACCGGGCGCGCGCCGGCGATCCAGCGGAACGCGTCGTCCACCCAGTCGTCGAAGGGGATCTCGAGCGTCTCGAACGGGTAGAGCGGGTTGAAGGCGAAGGTCTGCATCATGGTCACTCCCCGGCCGCGGCGACGGGACGGGGCGCGCCGGCCTCGTCCGCATCGATCGGGGGCTCGAACGTCGCCTCGGCCTCGCCGGGGAGGCCGTCGAGCGCCTGCAGGAGCGACGTGCGCGAGACCGCGCCGCGATAGCGGCCCTCCTCGTCGACCACCGGCACCGGATAGGGCGCGGTCGCGACGACGCCCATCAGTTCACCCAGCGGCGCCTCCGGCCGGACGGTCGCGATCTCCGGCATCAGCGCGGCGTCGAGCGGGGCGTCGTCGTGCCGCGCCTGCTCCAGCGAGGAGACCGAGACGACGCCGGCGAAGCGGCGGCCGCGGCCGATCACGAAGCCCCACTCGCGATCGAAGTCGCCGAGCAGCCGCAGCGCCGCCCGCGGGCCCTGTTCGGGCTTGTCGATGATGGTCACCTGCGTCTTGGTGGCGATGTCGGCGGCGGTGAGCACTTTCGACACGTCCACCCCGCGGAAGAAGGAGCGCACGTACGCGTTCGCCGGGTTCTTGAGGATCTCGTCGGGCGTGCCGACCTGCACGACGATGCCGCCCTGCATGATGGCGATGCGGTCGCCGATGCGCATGGCCTCGTCGAGATCGTGGCTGATGAAGATGATCGTGCGCTTCTTCTCGTCCTGCAGGCGGATGAGTTCGTCCTGCATCTCCGAGCGGATCAGCGGGTCGAGCGCGGAGAAGGCCTCGTCCATCAGGAGGATCGGCGGGTCGGCGGCGAGCGCCCGGGCGAGGCCGACGCGCTGCTGCATGCCGCCGGAGAGCTCGTCGGGATAGCTCTCGGCGTTGGCGGCGAGCCCGACCTGCTCGAGCGCGGCGAGCGCCCGCTCCCGCCGCTCCTCGCGGCCCATGCCGGCGAGTTCGAGGCCGAAGGCGACGTTGTCGACGACCTTGACGTGGGGGAGCAGCGCGAAGGACTGGAACACCATCGAGATCGTGGTGCGGCGCAGCGCGCGCAGGCCGGCCTCGTCGAGCTTGGTGATGTCGCGTCCGTCGATCGCGATCGATCCGGCGGTGGGCTCGATCAGCCGGTTGAACATCCGCACCATCGTGGACTTGCCCGACCCGGACAGGCCCATGATCACGAAGATCTCGCCCTCGCGAACCGTGAAGGACGCATCGCACACGCCGACCGTGTTGCCGGTGCGCGCGAAGATCTCGTCCTTGTTCAGGCCCCGACGGACCAGCGCGAGCGCGTCCTCCGGGTCGGGCCCGAAGATCTTGTAAAGGTTCTCGACGACGATCTTGTCGTTCATGCCTCTCCCAATACGCGCAGCGGCGGTGCGCCGATGAGAGCATCGACGAAGGTGGCGATAGCAGATTCCGCAGCTGCGATACGACTAGCGCATGCAAAATGTGACCCCGGCCCAACGGAGTGCTATGCGGGAACCCACGTTTCGATGAGAACTTAACGGAGCCGAGCCCGAATGGCAACCGCTGAGCTTCGGCTATACGGCGAGACGCGTGCATAGGCATGTATGTAATCGACACGCGGGCTTCGCGGCACCTACGTACCACGCCCGGATGTCTGCGCTCGGCTGCATGCCCTGCGCGCAAGCGCCGCGCCCATGGCCGCTTGCGGAGCGCCCGGCATCGGCGCATCTCCCGCGCGATCCCGCCGTCGGCGGCCCTCGGACGACATCCGCATGCCCTCTCGAAGTCCCGACGCGCCGGCGGCGCCGGATCCCACTCCGGTGCGGCGCGCGCGCGTCGCGCCCGCGCCCCGATCGGCGGACGTGGCGATCCTCGGTGCCGGCGCCGCCGGCATCGCCGCCGCCCGCCGGCTCCTGGCGGACGGCTTCTCCGTCGTCCTGATCGAGGCCCGCGACCGCGTCGGCGGGCGCGCGCTGACCGCGCGCATCGCCGGCCAGGCGGTCGATCTCGGGGCGCACTGGCTGCACGCGGCCGACGACAACGGCCTCGTCGGCGAGGCGCGGCGCCTCGGGCTGCCGCTCTTCGACGCCCCGCAGGAGCCGCGCCTGATCCTCGGCGCCCGCGAGGCGGACGCGATCGAGACCCGCCGGTTCCACGAGGGCTGGGCGGACCTCGACGCGGCGATCTCCGAGATCGGCGCCGGCGGCGACCTCGCGCCGGCCTCGGCCGCCCTCGCGCGGCTCGCGCCGCGGGCCCAACCCTACCGCGACGCGCTGGCGTTCGCCCACGGCCCCTTCGCCTGCGGCGTGGCGCTCGAGGCGATCGGCGCGGCCGATTTCGCGGCGGCGAAGGACGATCTCGACCTCTTCGTCGCCGGCGGATACGGCGCCCTCGTGGCGCGCCTCGCCGACGGGCTGCCCGTCGCGCTCGCCACCCGCGCCACCCGCGTCGACTGGTCGGGCCGGGAGGTGCGCGTGGAGACCGATCGCGGCACGCTCGGCGCGCGCGCGCTCGTCGTCACCGTGCCGGTGCCGGTCCTCGCACGCGGCGACATCGTGTTCGATCCGCCGCTCCCCGCCGCGACCCGCGACGCGCTCGGCGCGCTGCGCCCGGCCTCCTACGAGCACGTCGTCCTCGCCTGGCCCGGCGGGCCGCTGCGGGAGGCGGCGAACACCACCGTCGTCTTCGACGGCGACGCGGACGCGAACCTCGGCCTGCTCGCGAACTTCGACGGCGGCGTGCTGCACTACGCCGATCTCGGCGGGGCGCTGGTGGGGCGTCTCGGCTCGCCGGAGGCCCGCGCCGGCTTCGTGCGCGAGAGCCTCGCCGCCCGCTTCGGGCGCGAGGCGGTCGCGGGGCTGCGGGTGCTGCACGCGAGCCGCTGGGGCGAGGACCGCTTCTCGGCCGGCGCCTGGACGACCGCGCCCCCCGGCGCCCACGGCGCCCGCGCGGCCCTGCGCGAGCCCGTCGGCGGACGCATCGTACTGGCGGGAGAGGCGACCTCGTCGACGCTCTGGGGCACGATCGGCGGCGCCTGGGCGGAGGGCGAGCGCGCGGCGCAGGACGTGGCGGGGCTCTTCGCGGGCGTGGCGGCGAGCTGAACCCGAGTGTCCACACGTCGCGCTATTGGTACATTCGCATGCGGTTACGGACGTAGAAATCTTGTACGTAGGTCGCCTTGATGCATATTTTGCCGAGGGCGACGTCACGGACTTCCAGTATCTCGGAAGCCTGCGTCGCTCCTCTGACTGTTATTGCGACAGACTGCGTGGGACTACGAAAGGTCTGAGATCCGTCCCTTGCGCTCAACATCTGAATCCATCGCTCTGTTGCCTCGTCATCTAAGTATGGCGAATCATCTTCATCGAGTATAAAATATGCATATATAGCAACGCAAAATTTAGTGATATCTGTATCAGCACGATTAGATACTTGATTGATTAGAGATGCTACGCCTTCTCGAAAAAAATCACGATGAAATTCTCTTTGTTGTCGCTTCTGCAAGAATTCTTTGCGCACATCCTCGTCTATTGACTCCCAATCCGTGAGATCATTTTTTCGAATACGATCGAGAATCCGAAACATCTGGCAATAATCGAGATGATAATCGACAAATTGGTTGTAGCAGGGCTCGATTATGTCCCTAAAGAACGCCTCGTCGCGCTCCCGTCGCTTCTCGAGTGCGTTGACGATGAGCTGAGGCCACGATCGGAAGAAGTTCAGGATGTCCATTGGCTACAGCCCCCACGAGTGATCGTAAGGAAAACACGAACTCCTGAAACGCGCAACCGAAGACAGCAGCAAGAGGACGGCCGCCAGTTCAGCCCGTCCCTCCGTCGACAACGCTGCGCACCGCCATCACCGCCATCGCCGCGGCGAGATCCTCGATGGCCGCGCCCACGGACTTGAACAGCGTGATCGCCTCGGCGTCCGCGTGCGCGCGCCCGGGGACCGCGCCGCGGCACAGGCCGAAGAGGTCGCCGCGCACGTGATCGCGCGCGATGGCACCGTCTCGGATGGCGATTGCGACGTCGCCGCCCTCCTCCAGCGCCGCGGGCGTGTCGACGAAGACCGCGGCGCGCCGCAGCGCCTCGTCGTCGGCCTCGCGCATCGACGGGTTGAAGGCGCCGACGAGGTCGAGATGGGCGCCCGGCGCCAGCCACGCGCCGCGCACCAGCGGCTCCCGGGAGAGTGTGGCGCAGGAGACGAGGTCGGCCGCGCGGACCGCGCTCTCCAGGTCCGCGCTCGCCGTCGTCGGCAGGCCCTGCGCGGCGAGATCCGCGGCGAGCGCCCGCGCCTTGGCGGGATCGCGGTTCCAGATCGTCACGGCCTCGATCGGGCGCTGGCTCATGTGCGCGCGGATCAGGAAGGGAGCGAGCGCGCCGGCGCCGACCATGGTCATGCGCGCGGCGTCGGGCCGGGCGAGACGGCGGGCGGCGAGCGCGGAGGCGCAGGCGGTGCGCCACAGGGTCAGGCGGGCGCCGTCGAACACCGCCCGCGGCACGCCGGTCGCCCCGTCGGCGAGGTAGTAGACGCCCTGGACGGAGGCGAGGCCGCGTGCGCCGTTGCCGGGGAAGACCGCGACGATCTTGACGCCGAGCGCGGCGCCGTCGGCGCTCGCCGCGGTCTCGCGGCAGCCGGTCCAGGCCGGCATCAGCAGCAGCGTCGCATCGCCGTCGGGCCGCGCGACGCCGTGATGGTGGCGCACCGGCGCGACGAGATCGCCGCGGAAGGCCGCCTCGAGCGCGTCGACGAGGCCCGGGAACGTCAGCGCGCGGTCGATGTCCGAGGCGGAGACGACGGCGAGCGATTCCCGCCCGCTCATCGCCCGCGCGGGCCGGCGAGCGCCGGCATGCCGGTCTCGGCCTCCCGCGCCTTGGCGCGCTCGACCTCGCTCTCGAGCCGGGTGGCCTCGCGCTTGTAGGTGCGCTCGGCCTTGCGGTGCTTGCCCTGCACGAGCCAGGCGGCGCAGCCGCCGACGACGACGCCCACCGTGAAGGTGACGAACAGCACGACCCAGAGCGGCCCGGTCACGGACCAGACCGGGTTTTCCGGCGTGAACGGGTCGAGCGAAATCCGCGTCGGCACCCGGTTGGCCATGGCCAGCAGCGCCACCAGGAGGGCGAAGGGGACGAGGATCAGGAGCGAGACGATGCGCCTCATGGGAGGTCCTCCAGGATACGGGCTCCGGCCGGGCGTGCGGCGCGCGGACGCGATGGCGGATCGATGCGTGCGGCGCCAGACTAGCGCGCCGCGGCGATCTGCGCCACGCCGCCCGCCGCGCCGGCGTCCTCGTCGGCTTCGTCGGCGCGATCGCCCAGGCCGTCGCGGTTGAGCCGGTTGCGCATCTCCTTGCCGGTCTTGAAGACGGGAATCGCCTTCTCGGCCACGGCAACGGTCTCGCCGGTGCGCGGGTTGCGCCCGATGCGCGCGTCCCGCCGCTTCACCGAGAAGGCGCCGAACCCGCGCAGCTCGACGCGGTCCCCGCGGGCGAGGGCGTCCGCGATCGTCTCCAGGATCGCGCCGACGATGTTCTCGACGTCGCGCTGATAGAGGTGCGGATTCTGCTCCGCGATGCGCATGACCAGCTCGGACTTGATCATATCTCGCCTAGCATGTTGAAAATGTTTTAGTTTTCGATTCGAGGCTGCCAGAGCGCGAGAAGCCCGTCAAGCCGAAAGCCGCGGGTTCCCGACGATGCGCGCGCGAGCGTGGCCGAGAGGGTCTCGAAGCCCGCGAGATCGGCGAGGACCGAGCCCGCGAGGAAGACGTCGAACGGGTCGTCCGCGCGCTTCGGCTCCCAGTCGCGCACAGGCAGGTCCGCGTTCACGCCGGCTTCCGCGAGCCAGTCGCGCGCCGTGTCCTCGTCGCCGATCGCGTCGACGAGGCCGAGCGCCAGCGCCTGACGGCCGTTCCACACGCGCCCGTCGGAGACCCCCGCCACCTCCGCCTGGGTGAGCGGCCGGCGCTCGCCGACGATCTCGACGAACCAGCGGTAGGTGTCGGCGATCACGACCTCGATGGCCTCGACCGCGCCCGGCTCGATCGGCGAGACCGGCGAGGGTGCCGCCTTGAGCGGCGTCGACTTGATCTCGAGCACCTCGATGCCGAGCTCGTCCAGGAGCCCCGAGACGTTCGGCACCTGGATGAGCACGCCGATGGACCCGACGATCGCGGTCTGGCGCGAGACGATGTGGTCGGCCCCGAGCGCGGCGATGTAGCCGCCCGACGCCGCGAGCCCGTCGACGAAGGCGACGGTGGGCTTCGCCTCGGCCACCTCGCGCAGGGCGGCGAACAGCTCCTCGGCGCCCGTCGTCGTGCCGCCGGGGCTGTCGATGCGCAGGATCACGCCCCGCGCGCTGTCGGTGCGCGCGAGTTCCCGCAGCATCTCCGCCGCCTCGCGATCGGTCGTGATCAGACCCTCGACCGAGACCCGCGCGACGTGGTCGCGGCCGGCGGAGATCGGCCCGCCGTCGATCCCCGCGACCCGCCAGCCGACGGCGACGACGGCGACGATCGCCGCGATCACGCCGGCGACGCGCCAGAAGGTCAGCTTGCGCCGGAGCCGGCGCCGATCGGCGATGTACTCGGCGTCCCGCGGCGTCGGGGACTTGGTGGTGGGCATGCGTGGACGGCCTCTCGATCCGAGAACGGACGCTCCGGACGCGGGCGCGATCCGCCTGCGCGCCCGGGTGGACCCGGGTCAAGCTAGTGGGGCGGGATGGCCGCGGCAAGAGCGGAGAGAGCCCGAGGCCGTGCCGGCTCGGTCGCCGAGTCGACGCTACCTATGGGGTATGTACCGAGTTGACCGGCAATCAGGACGACGGGTAGCTTTCCCTCGGGCAGGGCTCGAGCGAAGCGGAACGACGCATGGCCGATGAAACGCCGCGCATCAACTGGGACGATCTGCGTCTCTTCCTCGTTGTCGCGCGCATGCCGAGCCTGCGCACCTCAGCGGACGCGCTCGGCGTCAGCGCGGCGACGCTCAGCCGCCACGTGGCGGCGCTGGAGAACCAGCTCGGCACGGCGCTGTTCCTGCGCCGCAGCCGCGGGCTGGAGCTCAGCCGCGACGGCGAGGCGCTGCTCACGCGCTGCGAGGAGATCGAGCGCATCGTCGGGCGCGCCGCCGGGCCCGACCCCGCCGCCGCGCGCTACCAGGAGGTCCACCTCACCTGCATCCCGACGCTGGCGCGGCTCATCGTGCCCGCGCTGCCGCGATTCGCGGAAGGCTGGCCGGATCTGCGCGTCGTGCTCAACGCCGCGCCGGAGGTGAGCGACTTCGAGACGAGCGAGGTCGACATCGCGGTGCGCCTCTCGCGCCCCAAGAAGGGCCGCTTCACCGTGCGGCGCGTGGCCTCGCTGCCGCTCTCGGTCTGGGCGGTCGCGGATGCGCCCGCGGACCAGCCGCTGGTGATCTGGGCGCCCGCCGCGGGTCGCGCGAGCCGCATCGACTCGGTGCTGCGCGAGCAGCACCCGGTGCGGCGCATCGCCTTCGTCACGAACGAGCTCGCGAGCTTCGTCGAGGCGGTGCGCGGCGGGCTCGGCCAGGGCGTGCTGCCGGACGTCGTGGCCCGCGAGCATCCCGAGCTCGTGCGGGTGGAGGGCTACGGCCCGCTGCCGGACCAGGAGGTCTGGATCGTCGTGCGCGAGGAGGCGCGCCGGCGCTCCAGCGTCCGCCAGCTCGCGACCTTCCTCGGCGAGGTCCTGCCCGGCGCGCTCAGGGCGGGCTCGCGCCGCCCCCCCGCGCGCGGCAACGGGCTCGCGCACCACGCGGCCGCATCGGCGGCCGTGCCGAGCCTCGCGCCCTAGACGCGCGATCGGGGGGGTCGACGGTGCATGCCCGCCTCGAGGGCGCTCCGGGGCCCAGCGCTGCCCGATCGGCGCGGCGGCCACGCCGATCGTCTCGCGCACCGCGCCGCATCGACCCGCCGCGGCGGCACCGGGCGCCCGCGGGGGAGCCGTGACGGCGACGGCGGTGCGGGACCTCGACGGGGAAGAGGGACGCTATCTCACGCGTTCCGCGAACTCCGGCAATGCCGTCGGAGAATCGATCAGAGCGAAACCCGCGTCGACTGCGCCGGCAGTCTGCGCCGGAAGCACCTCGCCGAGGGCCATCACGACCGGCACCAAGCCGATCCTCTCGAACTCCGCCATGAACGCGTCCCTGTCGCCGGCGATCGGAGGAACTGCGATCTTGAGTCCCGCCGCGGCACCCCGCCAGGACTCGCTGCCGTTCTCGGCCGGCTGCTCGACGTTCGAGGCGAACGTCGGCATCCCCGTTTCGGGATGCTCGAGGACGATGGGCGTCGTGGTGAGTGACTGCAGGAGGGTCCAATCGACGCCGTAGAAGAATGCTTTCTCGGCCTGCGGATCGTCGCTCATCAGAAGAAACGCGAGGTATCCGTTCCGGAGTCGCACCGTGATCCTCGAAGCCGCGGAGGCGCTGTTTCCATTCCGGTCCGTATGGGTCACGGAAACGGCGAATATCCCGGGGAGCAGGAATTGGCAGCGCAGGACATGATCGCCCCGCGTGCAACGCGCCGCCGGGTTGCTCGTCGGCTCGAGTCCCCCCACCAGCCATCTCAGGTCGCTCGGGCGTTCCGCTGCGGGAGTCGCTTCCGTCGTGAATTCGACGAAGCCGAGCCCGGGGACCAGCGCCTCCGAGGGTGAGACGGAAATTCGAGGACGGGGCGGATCGTAGGTCGCCCGTGCCAGGAACCAGGAGACGAGACCGGACACCGCGGCGAGCACGATACCGACGACGATCTCCCGAGCCATGCTCTTCCCGGGCGGCTTCGGTTTCGCTCGCTCGTTCATGGATGAGCCCCGGCCCGAACGTGGTGAGATGCGCCGCGTTGCACTCCCGAGCGTCGCACCGTATCCTAGGATCGCAGCATCGACCACGCAATCCGGAATGCCCGCCCTGGTTCGCCTCGCTCGCCAGCGATCTCCCCGCCGCCGCGCTCCTCGCGCCGAGGCGCGAGCCGCCGCGCGGCACGCCGCCCGCGCGCGGCGGGCGGAGCCGTCGTTCCGGCGGCGACCGGTCTCGCCGGGGCCGGCGGCCGGGGCGCGTATCGTCGAGGACGGCGGCGACCGGGCGGCCCACGACGCCGCGGCCCCTCTCGGGAGTTCGGGCGTGACTGCGAGGGGTCGGCGATGAGCCCGCCGGTCCCCCTCGGGGCGGCACCGCGCCCCGCGGCCCGGCCGCTCGTGGTCCACCGTTCCTCGGGCGATCTCCTGGCCGACCGTCGCTACGCCTGGGCCGCCGGCTGGCTCGAGGACGGCGACGCGGCCGCGGCCGCGGACCTCGCCGCCCAGGCGCTCGAGCGTGCGCCGGGCTTCGCGCCGGCCTGGGCGCTGCTCGGCGAGGCGCTCGCCGCGCAGGGCGACGCGCCGGGCGCGGTCGCGGCGCTGGAGCGGGCGCGGTCACTCGAGCCCGACGACCCGCTCGGAGTGGGCGTGACGCTCGCCCGGCTCGGCGCGCTTCCCGCGGCGGACGCGATGAGCACGGGCTACGTGCGCGCCCTGTTCGACACCTACGCCGAGCGGTTCGACGAGCACCTCACCGGCGACCTCGGCTATCGCGGGCCGCAATGCCTGCGCGACGCGCTCGACCGGCAGGCGCCGGGGCGGCGTTTCGCCCGCGCGCTCGATCTCGGCTGCGGCACGGGGCTGATGGGGGAGGCGATCCGCGACCGGGTGGAGCGCCTCGAAGGCTGCGACCTCGCGCCCGCGATGGTGGAGAAGGCCCGCGAAAAGGGCGTCTACGACGCGCTCGCGGTGGCCGAGCTGACCGCCTGGCTCGACGCCGCGCCCGCGGGCGGGGCGGACCTGATCCTCGCCGCGGACGTGCTCGTCTACGTGGGCGACCCGGTCCACGTGCTCGCGGCCGCCCGGGGTGCCCTGGCCGAGGGCGGGCTCTTCGCCTTCACCGTGCAGGCGCTCGACGAGGCGATCGCGGGAGAGGGGTACGCCATCGGCGCGGACGCCCGCTTCGCCCACGGCGCGCGCTTCCTGCGGGAGCGCGCGGCCGGCGCCGGCCTGCGCGTCGCCCGCCTCGAGCCCGTCGTCACCCGCCGCGACGCGGGCCGCCCGGTGCCCGGCCATCTCGTGGTGCTGACCCGCTGAGAAGGCGCCGGCGGCGAGCGGCGACTCCCGCGCACGTTTCCCGCTTGCCGCTCCCGCGCGCCCATGCTATCGCGACCACCGCCGCTCGAGGGACCAGGCGCGCCCGCCCACGGTCCCACCTCGGTTCGGAGAGGTGGCAGAGTGGTTGAATGCACCGCACTCGAAATGCGGCATACGGGCAACCGTATCGGGGGTTCGAATCCCCCCCTCTCCGCCAGCTCTGCTTCGATCGTAAAAGATCATCCAGCTCAACGGCTTACGCTAGGGGTCGAGAGCCTCTCCCCTGCGGCTCTCCCTCTGGTTCTCCCACCGGACACCTCCGCGGCTCCTCCGCGAGGATGCGGCGGACCGACGCGCGCCCGATCTCCACGCGGCGAGCGATCCTGGGCCTGGCCGGAGCGTTCGTCAGGGCTCCATGACCGGCAGGCCGACGGCGGGATCGTCAGCTGATGCCGGCGATGGCTTCCAGGGTCATCTAGCGTGCGCGCTGGACGTACCGCAGGCCGTCGATGACCACCCCGCGAAACCGTCCGTTCGCTACGGCGCCATGGGCACAGCCGAGACGGCGGCCTCACCGCTCTTCAGGCGCGCCGCCCGCCGGCTCCGCAATGCGGTAGCCGACACCCGGCTCGGTGAGGATCAGCAACGGCGCGCTCTGCCCGGCCGTGATCGGCGGGCTCGGGGCGCGCGGGACGCCGCTCGGGCGCGCCCATGGTGCGTGCGCCGCGACGAAGAGCGCCGGGATGATGGCGAAATACTTCGCCACGTCGTTGGCGATCGAGAACGTGGTCAGCGCGCCCCGCGTCATCAGCAGCTGCTTGCCGATGCCGACGATCTCGATGAGCTTCGTCGGGTCCGAGTCGAGATCGACCATGTTGCCGGCCTCGCGGGCGGCCTGGGTGCCGGTCTGCATGGCGACGCCGACATCGGCCTGGGCGAGAGCGGGCGCGTCGTTGGTGCCGTCGCCGCACATGGCGACGAGGCGCCCCGCCGCCTGCTCGCGGCGGATATAGTCGAGCTTGTCCTGGGGCGTCGCCTCGGCGATGAAATCGTCGACGCCCGCCTCGCCGGCGATGGCCGCGGCGGTGACCGGATTGTCACCGGTGACCATCACCGTGCGGATGCCCATGCGACGCAGTTCGGCGAAGCGTTCCTTGATGTCGGGCTTCACGACATCCTTCAAGTGGATGACGCCGAGCACCCGCCCGCCGTCGGTGAGCCCGAGCGGCGTGCCGCCCGCGCGCGCGATCTTCTCCACCGCCGCGGTGAAGGCCGGCGGCGCCTCGAACGGTCGCTGCGACGGCTCGTTCTGAGCGAAGCGCAGCACGGCGTCGACCGCGCCCTCGCGCAGCCGCCGCCCGCCCATGTCGACGCCCGACAGGCGGGTCGCCGCGGAGAAGGCGACGAACTCGGCCCGGTCGGCGAGCTCCGGCGTCTGCGGGATCGTGGCGCGGTAGCGGTCGCGCGCGAGCTCGAGGATCGACCGGCCCTCGGCCGTCTCGTCCGCGAGCGAGGCGAGCACCGCCGCTTCCACGAGTTCGCGCTCGGTGACGCCGGGCACCGCGATCAGCTCGGAGGCCATGCGGTTGCCGAAGGTGATCGTGCCGGTCTTGTCCAGCAGCAACGTATCGACGTCGCCCAACGCCTCCACCGCGCGCCCCGACATGGCGAGCACGTTGAACTTCACCAGGCGATCCATGCCGGCGATGCCGATGGCCGAGAGCAGCCCGCCGATCGTGGTGGGGATCAGCGTGACGAGGAGCGCCACCAGCACAGGCACCGCGAGCGCCGCGCCGGAATAGGCGCCGAGCCCCGCGAGCGTCACGACCGCGATCAGGAAGACGATGGTCATGCCCGCGAGCAGGATGTCGAGCGCGATCTCGTTGGGCGTCTTCTCGCGTTCGGCGCCCTCCACCAGCGCGATCATGCGGTCCATGAAGGATGCGCCGGCGCCGGCGGTGATCTTCACCACCAGCCAGTCGGAGACGACCGTGGTGCCGCCGGTAACGGCCGAGCGGTCGCCGCCGCTCTCGCGGATGACGGGGGCGCTCTCGCCGGTGATGGCCGCCTCGTTGACTGACGCGACGCCCTCGATCACCTCGCCGTCGGAGGGGACGAGGTCGCGCGCCTCGACGAGGACGACGTCGCCGACCTGCAGGTCCTCGGCCGGCACCTTCTGGAAGATGTCGCGCCGCGCCGGGTCGGCGAGGCGCTTGGCCACCGTGTCGGTGCGGGCGCGGCGAAGCGTGTCGGCCTGGGCGCGCCCACGGCCCTCCGCGATGGCCTCGGCGAAGTTCGCGAACAGCACAGTGAACCAGAGCCAGGCTGCGATCTGGCCGGTGAAGAGGGCGTCCCCGCCCGCGACGAGGTCGCGGACGAAGAGAATGGTGACGAGGAGCGCCACCACCTCGGTGACGAAGATCACCGGGTTGCGCACGAGCGCGCGCGGGTCGAGCTTCACGAGCGCGTCGCGCAAGGCGCGGGAGACGAGGGCGCCGGAGAAGCCGGCCGGCGCGGCGGCCGTCGTGTCGGTATGCGTGGTCATGGGATCATGCCTCCGTGCGCCGTCAGAAGGTCGACCCGTCGAGCATCATGAAGTGCTCGACGATGGGACCCAGCGCGAGGGCGGGGAAGAATTGCAGGCCGCCGAAGATCAGGATCACGCCCGCGAGCAGGTCGGCGAAGAGCGGCGTGTCGGTGGGGAAGGTGCCCTGCGAGGGGGCGAGCCGGGGCTTGGCGAGGAGCGAGCCGGCGATCATCATCACGGGCACGATGATGGCGAAACGCCCGAACAGCATCGAGAGGCCGATCGTGGTGTTGTACCAGTAGGTGTCCGAGCCGAAGCCGGCGAAGGCCGAGCCGTTGTTGCCGGCGCCCGAGGTGTAGGCGTACAGGATCTCGGAGAGGCCGTGCGGGCCGGCGTCCTGGATGCTCGCCAGCGTCGCCGGCATCACCGCCGAGACCGCCGTGAAGCCCAGGATGAAGAGCGGCATCACGAGGACGGCGAGCATCGCCATCTTCACGTCCTTCGCCTCGATCTTCTTGCCGAGATATTCCGGCGTGCGGCCCACCATCAGCCCCGCCACGAAGACGGCGAGGACGGCGAAGACCAGCATGCCGTAGAGCCCCGAGCCGACGCCGCCGGGCAGGGTCTCGCCGAGCTGCATCAGGAAGAGCGGCACGAGGCCGCCGAGCGGCGTGAACGAGTCGTGCATCGAATTGACCGAGCCGTTCGAGGCGCCTGTGGTGGAGGCGGCCCAGGTCACGGACATCGCCTCGCCGAAGCGGACCTCCTTGCCCTCCATGTTGCCGCCCGCGACGCCGAGCGCCTGGACGATCGGGTTGCCGGCGCTTTCCGCCCAGTAGGCGAGGCCGGCGAAGACGAGGAGCGCGCCCGCCATGACCGAGAGCAGCACCAGGCCGTCGCGCGGACGCGCCGTCATGCGCCCGAAGGTGACCGCGAGCGCGAGCGGGACCGCCACGATGGCCCAGAGCTGGAGCGCGTTCGTCCAATAGGACGGGTTCTCGAGCGGGAGGGCCGAGTTGACGTTGAAGAATCCGCCGCCGTTGGTGCCGAGCTGCTTGATCGCCACCTGCGATGCCGCCGGGCCCACCGAGACCACCTGCTCGGCGCCCTCCACCGTCTGCGCGACGAAGGAGCCGTCCAGCGTCTGCGGCACGCCGAGCGCGACGAGGACGAGCGCCAGGACGACGGCCATCGGCAGCAGCAGGTAGAGGGTGCAGCGCGTGAGATCGACCCAGAAATTACCCAGCGTGCGCGCCGACGAGCGCGCGAAGGCGCGGGTCACCGCGTTCGCCACCGCGATGCCGGTGGCGGCCGAGACGAAGTTCTGCGTCGTCAGGCCTACCATCTGGGTGGGATGCGAGCCCGAGGGCGAGGAAGACGATGTCGAGCATGGTCGCTCTCCTGCATCGGCCCCGGATGCGGGGCGCGTCATGCAGGGGTAGCGCGAGGTCGCGTAAAAGGCGCGCGGTGGAATCTCGGCTGGAAGAATAAAGGGCGCATAAAGGCGGCCACGGCCCATCTCGCGAGCCGGGGTGCCCGCATCGCGTCGTAATCACCCCGCCTCCGCACCGTTGCGGTCACCGACGTGTCCGTGCGGTTCCCGGAGAACCGGCCGTGGTTCCCGATCGAGGCCGCACCAGCGTATCCTCCCGACCGGGCACGTCGCGGCCCTGCTCGTGGCTGAACCGTTGCCCGCCGCCGTCCTCGTGGGTGTCGAAAGCGAGCACCGAGCCGTTCGCCGTCCGGGCGAAGGTGGGGGCGGCGCCGTCCCGCTGACGAGCTCGATCTCGATGCCCTCGGTGTGCGCTGCGCGTATCGACGCGCATCGAACTCGATGGGACGGCGGAAGGCGGCTCTGCCGAGGCCGCGGTCCGACGTCGCGTCTGCAGGCTCGAGAGGCGCCGGGCATCACAGCCCGATCTCGGTCGGCTTACCATCCCGAGCGACAGCCGTTCGGAGCGGGTCGCGTGAGCGTGGCAGGTGCGTCGCCATCGACGAGACCTGGTTCAACACCCGGACGACGCGGCGACGGGGCCGCGCCTCGGCTGCGGCTCGGTATCGCATCGGGGGCATCGACCGGGGCATCCGCAGCAGCACGGTCGTCACGAGCGCATGCACCGGACGTTGAAGAGGCGGACGGCCCGACCACCGGACGCCGACGCCGTCCGGCAGCGGGAGCGTTCGGTGCATTCCTCGCCGGGTTCGACGCCGAGCGCGCGCGCGAAGCAGGGGACATGGTCGCCCCGGCAGAGCTCTACGCGCCCTCGGCGAGACCGGATCTCGGCTTGCCGAAACTGGCGTTTCCACCCGCGTCCGGTTCCAACTCCGCCGCGTGAAGATCGACACCTCGACCGTGCTCGCCGGTCGGCGAATCGGGATCGAGGAGTTCGACGACGGAGTCTGCCTCGCCGGCTTCGTGACCTGCGATTCTCGGAGAGGACGGATCCGTGGGCATCCGGCGCCGTTCCGCCTTCGAGGGCGGTTCGGTGCGGCGTCTGGGTGTGAACGAAGAAAGCCCCGACGGGGGTGCGTCGGGGCTTCGA
>NZ_JBGMWH010000020.1:0-67357 GCF_041514305.1 Salinarimonas chemoclinalis | reverse complement strand
GCCTCCAGCGCGGCGGCGTTGCGCGCGGCGCTCTGCACGCGGTCGAGATCGCGCCGGCGCTCCTCGGCGACGTCGCGCGCCTGCTCGGCCTCGGCCTCCAGGTCCACCAGCCGGTTGCGCTCGGCGAGCCGCCGCGCGGCGGCCGACGGCGCCTCGGCGAGCGCCCGGTAGCCGTCCCAGCGCCACAGGTCGCCCTCGCGCGAGACGAGCCGCTGCCCGGGCGCCAGGCCCTTGGCGAGCCGCGCGCCGTCGAGGCGGCCGACCACGCCGATCTGCGCGAGCCGCCGCGCCAGCGCCGCGGGCGCCGCCACGACGTTCGCCAGCGGGATCGCGCCCGACGGGAGCGCAGGGTCGCCGTCGGCCGGCACCGCCAGCCAGTGCGCCGGCGCGGCGGGATCGCTCGACGCGTCGAGATCCTCGCCGAGCGCCGCGGCGAGCGCGGTCTCGAAGCCCTTCTCGACGCGGACCTGGTCGAGCATGGCGGGAAAGCGGGCGCCGGCGGCCGGCGCGAAGAGCTTGCGCAGCGTCGCCGCCTCGGTGTCGAGCTTCTGCGCCGCGCGCTCGGCCTCGGCGAGCGGGCCGCGGGTGCGGCTCTCCGCCTCGCGGGCGCGGGCGAGGAGCGCGCGGGCTTCCGTCGCACGGGTGTCGGCCTCCGCGAGCGCCGCGGCGGCTGCGTCGCGTGCCGCCAGCAGCGCGTCGAGGTCGGCGGGGAGCGCCTCGGCCAGCGCAGCGCGCTCGCGGGCGAGCCGCTCCGCCTCCGCGGAGAAGCGGGCGATGCGCGTCTCCTCCTCCGCCGCCGTGCGCTCCAGGGCGCCGCGCCGGGCGTTGAGTTCGGAGGCCCGTGTCAGCAGAGCCGCCATCGCGGATTCGGCCTCGGCGAGGGCGGCCTCCGAGGTCGCGAGCGCTGCGCGCGCGGCTTCCTCCTCTGCGGCGGCGCGGCCGGTGTCTGCGAGCGCCGCGTGCTCGGCCTCGAGCCGCGCGATGCTCTGCGCCGCGTCGGCGCCCAGCGCCTCCTGCCGCTCCCGGTCGCGGGCGAGTTCGACGGCGCGGCGCTCGAGCGCGGCGAGCCGGTCCCGTGTGCGGGTCTCCTCGCCGTCGAGCTCGGCGCGGGCCAGCACGAGGCGCTGGAGTGCGGCGGCCGCCGCGGCCTCCGCCTCGCGCAGCCCCGGCAGGGCGTGGGCCGCGAGCGCCTGGTCGCGCGCGGTGCGGGCCTGGACCTCCGCGCGCTCCGCCACCCGCGCCGCGCAGGCCCGCGCCTCGGACGCGGCGTCGGCGGCCTCCGTGCGCGCGGCGGCGTGGGCGATCAGCTGGACGAGCGCTTCGAGCCGGCGGATCTCGGCGGCGACGGCGCGGTAGCGCGCCGCCTGCCGGCTCTGCCGGCGCAGGCCCTCGATCTGCCCGTCGAGGCCCGAGAGCACGTCCTCGACGCGCGTCAGGTTCTGCTCCGCGGCCTCGAGCCTCAACTCCGCCTCGTGGCGGCGCGCGTGCAGGCCGGCGATGCCGGCGGCGTCCTCCAGGATGCGCCGGCGCGCCTGGGGCTTCGCGGCGATGATCTCCGAGATCTGCCCCTGGCGCACGAGCGCCGCCGAGCGCGCGCCCGTCGCGGCGTCGGCGAAGAGCAGCTGGACGTCGCGCGCGCGCACCTCGCGCCCGTTGATGCGATAGGTCGAGCCCGCCTCGCGGGCGATCCGGCGCGAGATCTCGAGAACGTCCGCGTCGTTGAAGGCGGCGGGCGCGGTGCGCGCGGCGTTGTCGACGCTCACCGTCACCTCGGCGGCGTTGCGCGCCGGGCGCCCGCCCGAGCCGTTGAAGATCACGTCCTCCATGCCGGAGGCGCGCATGGCCTTGTAGGAGCTCTCGCCCATGACCCAGCGCAGGGCCTCGACGAGGTTCGACTTGCCGCAGCCGTTGGGCCCGACGATGCCGGTGAGCCCCGGCTCGATCGGGACGTCGGTGGGCTCCATGAAGGTCTTGAAGCCGGTTATGCGCAGCCGCGTCAGCTGCATGCACGACAACCTGGAGGCGGCGGGCCGGCAGAGTGCGCCCGCTCGCCGACGGGAGAGTGGCAGGGCTCGGGCAGGGCGGCGCGCATGTCTCCTTCCCTGTAGGGGAAGGTGGCGCGCAGCCGAAGGCTGCGTGACGGATGGGGCGCGCGGGACGCGCGTTCGGCGAAGCCGAAGCGGACGCGCGAGGTCGGACACCGAGGCTTCCGCTTCGCGGAACGCGTCGCTGTGCGCCGCGCCCCATCCGTCTCGGCGCTGCGCGCCGATCCGCCTTCCCCTACAGGGAAGGACGAGGGGCGGCGCGGGACGACGGGCGAGCCGGCTCTCCCATCCGGGAGAGGGGAGACGGCGTCACCCCTCCAGCATCGGCCCGACGATGGCCTCGAACTCATCGATCGTCAGCGCTCCGCGGCGCATCTCGCCGTTGAAGAAGAAGGTCGGCGTGGAATTGACGCCGAGCTGCTCGCCCCGCGTCTTCACGTCGATGATAGCATCGTAGACCGCGCGGTCGTTCAAGCAGGCCTCGAACTTCTCCTGTGAAAAACCGGCCTGTCGCATCAGCCGCTCCAGGGCGTCGCGCGGGCGCTCCGAGAAGGCCCACTCGCGCTGGAGCTCGAACAGCATGTCGACGATGCCCCAGTACTTCGCCGGCTCGCAGCGTGCCAGCATGAAGCCGGCGAGCGCGAGCGTGTCGAGGGGGAACTCGCGCATCACGAGGCGGACCTGCCCGGTCTCGACGAAGCGCTCCTTCACCAGCGGCCAGGTCTGATTGTGGAAGGTGGCGCAATGGCCGCAGGTCAGCGAGGCGTACTCGTAGACCGTCACCGGCGCGTTCTCGTCGCCCAGCGCCATCTCGCCGAGCGGCCCGGCGGTCTCGAGCAGCTCCGTGTCGACCGACTGCGCGAAGGCCGCGCGCGGCGAGAGCGCGCCGAGGGCGCTCGCACCGGCGAGCAGGGTGAGGGCATGGCGGCGCGTGATCATCATCGTCTCTCCGTCGACATCGGCGTGTAGCAGGTCTCGGACAATGGCCTCCGGGGGCCTCGGCCGGAACGAGAATTAGGCCGAGAAGTAAGACGACACGGGGGCCGACCACAAGCGCGGCGCGATCCGGCGCCGCACACGGGCGAATCACGACTTCGTGTGACGCCCCGCGGCGGCGGGGCGCCCGCTCCCCGACACGACCGCCCGCCCGAGCCGCGCCAGCGCGGCGCGCAGGGCCTCGTCCGCCACCGGTTCCGTCGCTCCCGCGATCGCCCGCTCCTCCGCGGCGGCCAGCGGGCGCGGAGGCGGGCGCCGGGGCGGCGGCCGCCGCACGGGCCCCTGCTCGAGCACGATCCGGCCGACGCAGGACCAGCCGTAGAGCGCGTTGATCCGCTCGATCAGGAGGGGAGCCAGGTGCTGGGCGTCGAGGGCGAAGGCGCTCTCCACCCGCACCACGAGCTTCGCCGGCGGCGGCGGCACGTCGGGCTCGGGGCGCGCGCGCCTGGGCCACTCCATCCGCACGGGCTGCGACCGGCTCGCCAGCGGCTCGCCGGCGATGTCGGGCCAGGCGGCGAGGATGTCCGCCGAGGCGAAGCCCCGGCGCGCCAGCGCCTCGCTCATCGCGCCCTCGACGAGCTCGGCGAGCGGCCTGATGCCGGGTCGCCTGCCCGGCGGCGTGCCGTCCTGTCGCGCCATCGCGTCCGTCGCGCTCCGATGGAAGCCGATCACGGGATCGGCTATGTGAGGCGGCCATGGTAGCCCCGACCACAGCCCCCCAGGAAGCCGATTCGCACGCCGCGGACGCGGCGCGGGCGCGCGGCCCCGATCATGCGGACGCGCCCGAGCGCGCGCCGAAGGCGCACGACCTCCTCGCGTGGTACGACCGCCACCGCCGCGCCCTGCCCTGGCGGGCGAGGCCCGGCGAGGCGGCGGACCCCTATCGGGTCTGGCTCTCCGAAATCATGCTCCAGCAGACCACCGTGATGGCGGTGAAGCCCTATTTCGAGCGCTTCCTCGCGCGATTTCCCACCGTCGAGGCGCTCGCCGCCGCGCCGTCCGAGGAGGTGATGAACGCCTGGGCCGGCCTCGGCTACTATTCCCGCGCGCGCAACCTGCACGCCTGCGCGAAATCCGTCGTCGCCGCGCACGGCGGGCGCTTCCCCGATTCCGAGGAGGCGCTGCGCGGGCTGCCGGGGATCGGCGCCTACACCGCCGGCGCCATCGCCGCGATCGCGTTCGACCGGGTCGCGGCGGCGGTGGACGGCAACGTCGAGCGGGTGATGACGCGCCTCTTCGCGATCGCCGAGCCGATGCCCAGGGCCAAGGCCGCCGTGCGCGAAGCCACGCTCGCGCTCGTGCCGCCGGATCGCCCGGGCGACTTCGCTCAAGGATTGATGGATCTCGGCGCGACGATCTGCACGCCCAAGCGCCCCGCCTGCGCGCTCTGCCCGTGGATGGCGCCCTGCGCCGCGCGCCTCGCCGGCGAGGCCGAGCTCTATCCCGTGAAGGCGCCCAGGAAGGCGCGCGAGACCCGCCGCGGCGCGGCGTTCGTCGTCGAGCGCGCCGACGGCGCGATCCTGCTGCGCACCCGGGCGCCAGAGGGCCTGCTCGGCGCCATGGCCGAGCCCCCGGGCAGCGACTGGACGACGGACTGGGCCGCCTCGCGCGCGATCCTCGACGCGCCGCTCGAGGCCCGCTGGAAGCGGCTCGACGGCGTCGTGCGCCACGTCTTCACGCATTTCGCCCTGGAGGTGAGCGTGCTCCACGCCCGCGTCGCCGCGGGGACGCCCGCTCCAGCGGGCATGCGTTTCACCCCGCGCAGGGCGCTCGGCGCGGAGCCGCTGCCGAGCGTGATGAAGAAGATCCTGGCCCACGCGCTCGGGCCGGGCGTTCTCGCGGCCGAGAACCCGAAACCGGCCGCGCCGGCGAAACGTGCCGGGCCGAGGAAGAAGGGCGCGGCCTGAGCCGCGCCGCGTCAGCGACCCGTCGACATCGGGTCGGACTGCCCCCAGTACGGCGTCGCATTGTAGTAGCGGTGGACGTGCTCCTCCCACTCGCGGGAGAACGAGGCGTCGTGCTGCTCCGCCGTGCGCCGCGGCGCCTCGCGAATCTGCTCGTCGGTGAGGTTCAGCTCGTAGCCGCCGAGTTCGGTGTCGTAGTGCAGCACGCCCCAGGGCATGGTGAACTGGTGCTTCTCCAGCCCGAACAGCCCACCGCCGACGCTCATGACGACGTAGGCGACCTTGCCGGAGCGCTTGTCGATCATCACCCGCTCGATGTGGCCGATCTCGTCGCCGTTCGAGCGCTTGACCGGCGTGCCCTCGACGCGGTCGCTGGCGATGAGATGATGGTCGGGCTCGCGCCCGGCGCCGTTGGCCATGAGTACCTCCTCGCGCCGCCCGCGGCGGCGCCTCGCGTGTGGAACCTGTGGCGCGTCAACGCGAGCCGGACGAGCACCGTTCCGGTATGGCGAGCCGAAGGGGGCTCGCGGAAGAAAGCGGCTCGGAGCAATCTTGACGCGCCGATGCGTTCTGGTTACGTTCACATTCATCCGGGGAAGCCCGAGGGCGGGGAGAGGGCGACGTGACGCGGGTCTACAGCATTCCCCTCGGGGCGCCCTTCCTGGAGACGCTCGCCGACGCGCTGGTCGAGGGCAGGCTCGTTCCCGGCTTTCCCGAGGCCGCGGGGCCGGACGCGTTGGCGCGGGCGACGATCTACCTGCCGACGCGGCGGGCCGCGCGCGCGCTCGGCGCGCTGATCGCCGAGAAGGCGGGCGCGCGCTTCGGCGCCCCGGCGCTGATCCTGCCCCGGATCGTGCCGCTGGGCGCCGCCGACGACGCCGAGCTCGCGCTCGCCGCTGGAGGGATGGAGCATTCGGCGGACGCGCAGGCGCTCGCCCCGCCGATCGCGTCGCTCGAGCGGCGGCTGCTGCTGGCGCGGCTGATCCAGCACTGGTCGCAGCGGCTCGACCCGCGCCTCGCCCGGCTCGACGGGGACACGCCCTTCCTCGTGCCCTCCTCGCCGGCGGACGCGGTCTCGCTCGCGGGCGAACTCGAGGCGCTGATGGACGACGTCGCCTGGGAGGGCGTCGCCTTCGAGGCGCTGGGCGCGGCCGTGGACGGGGACTTCTCGCGCTACTTCGAGCTCACCCTCGACTTCGTGCGCATCGCCTTCGAGGCCTGGCCGGCGATCCTGGCGGAGCGCGGGGCGAGCGATCCCGCCCGGCGCACGGCGGCGCTGATCGACGCCGAAGCCGCGCGCATCGCGGCGAGCCCTCCGCCCGGACCCGTGATCGCGGCGGGCTCGACCGGCTCGATCCCCGCGACCGCGCGGCTGCTCGCCGCGATCGCGGCGCTTCCGAAGGGCGCCGTGGTGCTGCCGGGGCTCGACCGGGATCTCGACGCCGACGCCTGGCGGGCGGTCTGCGGCGACCGCGAGCAGGGCCTCGCGCCGGCCCACGGGCATCCCCAGGCCGTGATGGCGCGGCTCGTCGCCCAGGTGCTGCGGATCGGGCGCGCGGACGTCGTGCCGCTCGGCGAGGCGGGCGCCGCCGGCCGCGCCCGCGAGGCGATGCTCGCGCAGGCCATGCGCCCCGCGGAAACGACCGAGGCCTGGGCCGCCCTCGATCCCGCCGCGCGCGCGCGCCTCGCCGCGGAGGGGACGGAGGGCCTCGCCCTGGTCGAGGCGAAGGACGAGCGCGAGGAGGCGCTGTGCGTCGCCGTCGCCCTGCGCGAGGCGCTGGAGACGCCCGGGCGCACGGCGGCGCTGATCACGCCGGACCGCGGGCTCGCCGCCCGGGTCTGCGCCGAACTCGGCCGCTGGGGCGTCGCCGTCGACGATTCGGCCGGCACCAGCCTCGCGGAGGCGCAGGCCGGCCGGCTGGCTCGCCTCGCGGCCGAGGCCGCCGCCGAGCGCTTCGCGCCGCTCGCCACGCTCGCGCTCCTGCATCACCCCGCCGTGCGGCTCGGCTTCTCGGCGGCGGAGTTCGCGCGGGCGCGCGCGGCGCTCGAGATCGGCGTGCTGCGTGGGCCGGAGCCCGGGCCGCGGCTCGGGGGGCTCGTCGCCGCGCTGCACCTGCGCCGGGCGGAGACCGCCGCGCGGCCCGGCCGCGCGCCGCGGCCGCGCGCCCGCCTCGACGAGAGCGACTGGGGCGGCGCGCTCGCCCTGCTCGAGCGGCTCGCCGCCGCCTTCGCCGGCTTCGGGCCGGACGCATATCCCCACGAGGTGGCGCTCGCCGCGCTGGCCGCCGCCCACCGCGCCGCCTGCGACGCCCTCGTCGCCGGGCCACCGGAGGCAACGGAGGTCGCCGCCGGCGCGCGGGACGACCCCGCCCCCGTCACGGACGGCTCGGACGAAACCCTCGCCGCCTTGTTCGACGATCTCTCCCTGGTCGACGCCGACGCGGCGCTGCGCGGCGTCTTCCTCGATTATCCGGGCTTCTTCGCCAATCTCGCCCGCGACCGCCGCGCGCCGGGGCGGGCGGACCGGGCGCATCCGCGGCTCAAGGTCCTCGGCCTGCTCGAGGCGCGCCTGATCCGGGCGGACCGCGTCGTCCTGGCGGGCCTCGACGAGGGCGTCTGGCCGCCGCGGGCGCGCACCGACGCCTTCCTCAACCGGCCGATGCGCGAGGAGATCGGCCTCGCCCCGCCGGAGCGCCGGCTCGGGCAGACCGCCCACGACTTCGTCCAGGCGCTCGGCGCGCGGGACGTGGTGATCACCCGCGCCGCCAAGCGCGACGGCGCCCCGACCGTGCCCTCGCGCTTCCTCCAGCGCATCAAGGCCTTCGTGGGCGAGGGCGCATGGGAGGCGATGCGCGGGCGCGGGCGGCGGCTCGCGGATCTCGCCGCGCGGCTCGATGCCGCCGCGCCCGCCGCGCCGCTGCGGCGCCCCGCCCCGCGACCGGACCCGGCACTGTTCCCGCGCCGGCTGTCCGTGACGGAGGTCGAGACGCTGGTGCGCGACCCCTACGCGATCTTCGCGCGCCGCGTGCTCGGCCTCGACGCGCTCGACGCGATCGCCGTCGCACCCGGCGCGGCCGAGCGCGGCAGCCTGATCCACGAGACCTTCGCGCGCTTCGTCGAGGCCCATCCCGATGCGCTGCCCGCGCGCGACGTCGCCGCGCAGCGCCTGCGCCAGATCGGGCTCGACCTGTTCGCGCCCATCGGCGACGCCTATCCGGAGGTCCAGGCGGAGTGGTGGCCGCGCTTCGAGCGGGTGATCGACGGCTATCTCGACTGGGAGGTCGCGCGGCGCGCGCTGCTCGCCGGCATCGCCGTCGAGCGGAAGGGCGAGCTGTCGCTCGCCGTGGGCGCCGAGCGCTTCACGCTCTCCGCCCGTGCCGACCGGATCGAGACCCGCGCCGACGGCGGGGCGACGCTCGTCGACTACAAGACCGGCACGCCGCCCACGCCGAAGATGGTCTACGCCGGCTTCTCGCCGCAGCTCACGCTCGAGGCGGCGATGCTGCGCGCGGGCGCCTTCGAGGGCGCCCCCGCGCCGCGGGGCGAGACGGAGCTCGTCTACGTCCACGCGTCGGGCGGCAAGGACCCGTTCAAGCCCTGCCCGATCACCCCGCCCAAGGACGAGGAGCGCTCGGTCGAAGACCTCGTCGGCGAACACCTCGCCCGGCTGAAGGGCCTCGTCGCGCGCTTCGTCTCCGGCGAGTACGGCTACGTCTCGCGGCCCTATGCCCAATACGCCCTGCGCTTCTCCGCGTACGACCATCTCGCGCGGGTGAAGGAATGGTCGGCCGCCGGCGCCGCCGACGCGGAGGACGACACGTGAGCCGCCACGAGACTCCCATGCGCATCCCCCCGCAGGTCGTCGAGCGCCAGCGCCGGGCCGCCGACCCCTCCCTGTCGGCCTGGGTCTCGGCCAATGCCGGGGCCGGAAAGACCAAGGTGCTCACCGACCGGGTGATGCGCCTGATGCTCGCCGGCACGCCGCCGGGGCGCATCCTGTGCCTCACCTTCACCAAGGCGGCGGCGGCGAACATGTCGATCCGCATCTTCGACACGCTCTCCGCCTGGGTCGCCCTCGACGACGCGGCGCTCGCCGCCCGGCTCGAGGCGCTCGACGGGGCGCGGCCGTCGGCCGCGCGGCTCGTCGCGGCGCGCCGGCTGTTCGCGCGCGCGGTGGAGACCCCGGGCGGGCTCAAGATCGAGACGATCCACGCCTTCTGCGAGCGCCTGCTGCACATCGCGCCGTTCGAGGCGAACGTGCCGGCGAGCTTCGTCGTCCTCGACGACGCGCAGGCCGACGCGCTGATGCGCGCCGCCAAGGCGGGCATCCTCGCCGCCGTGCACCGCGGCGAGGGCGGGCTCTCGGAGGCGTTCGCGGCGATCGACGCCCACGCCTCCGGCGACCGGCTGGACGCGCTGCTGCGGGAAGCGCTCGCCCGCGAGGACGTGCTCGCCGACGCGCCCGCCCGCGAGGCGGCGCTGGCGCGCATCGCCGACGTGCTCGGCCTCGAGCCCGGCGAGGACGAGGCGGCGATCGAGGCCGCCATGCTCGCGGGCGCGATCCCCCAGTCAGAGCGCGCCGCGCTGGCGCGGGCCTTCCGTGCCACCGGCAGCGCCAACGACGCCAAGCAGGCCGCCTGCCTCGATCGCATGGCGGAGGCGCCCGACGACGCCGCGCGGCTGGAGGCCTATCTCGGCCTGTTCCTGCGCAAGGACGGCGGGCCGAAGGCCGATTCGACGCTCGCGACCAAGGCGATGGGCACGGCCGCGAAGGAACGGCTCGCGGCCGAGCGGGACCGGCTCGTGGGCCTGTGCGAGCGCCGCCGCGCCGCCGCCGCCCTCGCCCGCACCCGGGCACTCTACCGTCTCGCCGGCGCGATCCTGGAGCGGGTCGAGGCGGAGAAGCGCCGGCTCGGGGCGCTCGACTTCGACGACCTCGTGCGCCGCACGCTGGCGCTGCTGCGCCGGGGCGAGGCGGCGTGGCTGCTCTACAAGCTCGATCGCGGCATCGACCACGTGCTCGTCGACGAGGCGCAGGACACCAATCCCGAGCAATGGGAGATCCTGCGCCGGATCACCGCCGAGTTCCACGCCGGCGAGGGCGCCGCCGCCGCGCGGACCGGCGCGGGTCCGGACGGCGGGCGCCCGCGCACGATCTTCGCCGTGGGAGATCCCAAGCAGTCGATCTACTCCTTCCAGGGCGCCGATCCCCGCCGCTTCGAGGAGAGCCGTCGCCACTGGCGCGGCCTGGCGCGGGCCGGCGGCTACCCGTTCGAGGAGGTGCCGCTCACGGTCTCCTTCCGCTCGGCGCCGACCGTGCTCTCCGCCGTCGACCGGGTCTTCGCCCCGCCGGACCATCATCGCGGCCTCGACCCCTCGGACGAGGCGCGCGGCACCGTGCACGAGAGCGTGCGGCCGGACGCGCCCGGTCTGGTCGAGCTGTGGCCGGTCGAGCGGCCGAACCCGCGCGCGGAGCCCGACGCCTGGACGCATCCCGTCGACACACCCGACGAGACCGCCCCCGCGATCGTCGCCGCGCGCCGCGTCGCCCGCGCCATCCGCACCTGGACGACGAGCGGCGACCATTGCGGGCGCGTGCGCCGCGCCGGCGACGTGCTCGTGCTGGTGCGCAAGCGCAACGCCGCCTTCCACGCCGTGATCAAGGCGCTCAAGGACGCCGGGCTGCCGGTGGCCGGCGCCGACCGGCTCTCGCTGACGCGCCACATCGCCGTCGAAGACCTGATCGCGGCGGGCCGGGCGGCGCTCCTGCCGGACGACGACCTGACGCTGGCGGCAGCGCTGAAGTCCCCGCTCGTCGCCCTGGACGACGACGACCTCGTGCGCCTCGCGACCCGGCGACCGCTCGAGACGAGCCTCGCCGACGCGATCGCCGCCCGCGCGGGGGAGGGCGACGCGGCGGCGGCGCGTGCCCGCGAGGCCCTCGACGCCTGGCGCGCGCTCGCGGCGGCGCACGGCCCGTTCGGCTTCTACGCCGCCCTGCTCGGCCCCCGCGGCGGCCGGCGCGCGCTCGTGGCGCGGCTCGGCTCGGAGGCGGGGGATGCGATCGACGCCTTCCTGTCCCTCGCCCGCGAGGCGGAGGCGCCCGAGGCGCCCTCGCTGGCCCGCTTCCTCGCCGGGTTCGAGGGTGCCGAGCGCGAGATCAAGCGCGACCTCGAGAGCGGCGCCGACGAGGTCCGCGTCATGACGGTGCACGGCGCCAAGGGCCTCGAGGCGCCCGCCGTCGTCGTGCTCGACGACGCGGGCGCGCAGGCCGGGCGGCTCTCGCCGCTCGTCGCGCTCGTCGTCGGCCGCGACGAGACGCTGCCGGTCTGGTCGCCGGGCAAGGAGCACGACTGCGACGCGCTCGGCGAGGCGCGCGAGGCCGCGCGGCTGCGCGCGGCGGAGGAGGCGAACCGGCTTCTCTACGTGGCGCTGACCCGCGCCGAGAGCCACCTCGTCGTCGCCCCCTACATCAACCGCGCCGACCGGGATGCACCGGAGACCGCCTGGTCGACGATGGCGAACGTCGCGCTCGCCGGCACGCCGGGGCCCGTGGAGGCCGATCTGCCCTACGTCTCCGGCGCGCTCGTGTGGCGCGAGAACCACGTCGCGGCCGCCGGGGCCGCCGGGGCCGCCGGGGCCTCGTCGGCGCCCGAGGCCGATCCGCCGCCGAGTCCCGCTCAGGCCGAGCCGCCACCCGCCTGGCTCTTCGTCCCCGCGGCGGAGGAGCGCGAGGCGGCGCCGCCGCTGCGGCCGTCGAACGCGCTCTCGGCCGCGGACCGGCGCCCGCGCGCGGCGGATGCGCCCTTCGTCGTCGCCGCACGCCTGCGCGGCACCCTGATCCACGCGCTGATCGAGCGCCTGCCGGCGCTGCCGCAGCCGCGGCGGGACGCGGCGGCGCACGCCTTCGTCGCGGCCCGCGCCGCCGGCCTCGGGCCCGAGGTCCGCGCGCGCCTCGTCGCCGACGCCTGCGCCGTCGTCGCGGATCCCGCGCTCGCGACGCTCTTCGCGCCGGATGCGCTGGCCGAGGCGCCGATCGCCGGGCGGGTCCTGCTCCCCAACGGAGAGGAAATCGCGGTCGCGGGGCAGCTCGACCGGCTCGCGGTCGGCGCCGACACGGTCGTCTTCGCCGACTTCAAGACGACGGCGCACCCGCCGGCGGCGGACGCGGCGATCCCGCGCGGGACGCTCGTTCAAATGGGGCTCTACGCGGCGCTGCTCGCGCGCGCCTTTCCGGACAGGCGCATCGAGGCGCGGCTCGTCTGGACGGCGGGACCTCTCGTGCGCAGGCTCGCGCCCGAGGAGCTCGCGGCGGGGCTCGACGCGGCCGCGGCGCAGCGGCCGCGGCAGCCGCCCGTGCGGGACCCGTAGAACGGACCCCGCGCATCACGCCCCCCGGAACGTGCCGCTCTCAGCGCGAGTTCTGCTCGCGCACGAAGTCGGTCGCCGATTGCGGCTCCGGCCGCGGGCCGGAGAAGGTCTGCACGCGCTCGGGGAACGGGGCGTTCGGGTCGGGCGCGAGGTAGGCCTGCGGCGGGTCCGTGAGGAAGCGGCGCTGCAGGCGCGTCTCCGGCGCGGCGGCACGGCGCTGCTCGTCGAGCTCGCGCAGCGTCTGCGGCGGGATCCAGGCCGGGTTGGCGTTGGCGCCGCCGAGCCCGCGCTCCGCCGGCGCCCATTCCGGCCGCGCCGGCCCGCCGAGCCCGGCACCGGGCACGCGCCCGGCACGCAACTCGTCGGGGGTCATCGTCCGGCCGATCCCCTCGAACGCGCCGGCGCGCTCCGGGGCGGGCGTGTTCGCCTCGATGGCGCGGGCGCGGGCGGCGGCGACGTCGGGATCGGTCGGCCATTGCGGGTTCGCCGCAGCGGCGGTGCCCGTGGCCGGCGGCGGCAGCGCCCCGAGATTCGGGGGGACGACGAGCGGCGCGCGCTCACGATACAGGATCTCGGGCCGCTCGGGGTCGGCGAGGCCGATCGCGCCGAACACCTGGCGGAAGAAGCCACCCTCCTGCGCCTGTGCGGCGGGTGCCGCGAGGAGCGTCAGGGCCGCGCCCGCGAAGGCGGCGCGCAGGACTGCGGAACGCGTCATCTCGTATCGACCTCTCGGCTCGCTGTCGTCGATCCGTCGGCGCCCGGCACCGACGTCACGCCTCCCTCACCCGCCATCGCGGCTTTCGTGTGGCGGCGTCCCCCGCCGCGCCGGCGCACGTCGCGCCCTGCGCGGCTCGAGGACGAAGGAGTCATAGAGGAGACCGACGACGCCCGCAACGATGGCCGCGTCGGCCACGTTGAACACGTACCACGAGAACGCCCCCAAGTGCAGGTGCACGAAGTCGAACACCGCGCCGTAGGCGATGCGGTCGACGACGTTGCCGAGCGCCCCGCCCACGACGAGGGCGAGGGAGGCCGCGAGCGCGCGCGCGCCGGTGCGCAGCATCCAGATCCCGAGCCCCGCCGCGGCGCCCAGCGAGCCCGCGACCAGGAGCCAGCGGCCGAGTTCGGTCTCCTGCTGGAGCAGGCCGTAGGAGATGCCGCGGTTCCACACCACGATCAGCTCCGCGAAGGGGGCGATCTCGAGCGGCGCGTGGACCCGCAGGTCGTGCACGAACAGGAAGAACAGCTTCGTCGCCTGGTCGGCGAGGAAGATCGCGAGCACGAGCGACAGGGCGAGACGGCGATGCGTCGGCGGCCTCGGGGCGGTCGGCGCGGCGGGTGCGGGCATCGGGGCGGGTCGATCTCGGTTCAGGGCGGGTTCAGGCGCGCGGGTCCACGAGGGGGGCGACGTTCCTCTCGTAGCACTCCCCGCGGCGCGGCGGAACAGCCGGGCGGGAACCCCGCGACCGCCGGACGCGTCTCAGCTGCGACGCTCCGGCCCGGCCGGCCGCACCAGACCTCAGACGACGGATCGGATGACAACCATGCCCCGCCTCCTCGCGCTTCTCGCCTCGACCGCGCTCCCCCTCGCGCTGGCGACGAGCCCGCACGCCGCCGAGCGCACGACCGCGCCGCCGGCCCTTCTCCAGGATCGGGTCCTCCTCGCCCAGGCGAGCGGACCCGCGGACGGGACGCCGCTGCTGCGCCGCCTGCCCGACGGCACGCTCGTCGAGGAGGAGGCGCCCGCCGACGACGCCCCCGCGCCGGACGGGGAAGCCGCACCGGCGGAGGCGCCGCCGGTCGCCGAGGAGCCTGCGCCGACGCAGGAGCCGGCTCCCGTCGAGGAGCCCGCGCCCGTGGAGGAGCCCGCGCCCGTGGAGGCGCCGGTGGAGGAGCCGCCGCCCGTCGAGGCGCCGGCTCCGGATGCACCCGTCGAGGAGCCGCCGCCGGCGGAGGCGCCGACCCCCGACGCGCCGACGATGGACGCACCCGCCGAGGAGCCGGCGACGCGAGACGAGGTCTCCGACGAGAGCGTCACCGGAGAACGCCCCACCGAAGAGCCCGCCGCCGAAGAACCCGCCGCCGAAGAACCCGCCGCCGAAGAACCCACCGCCGAAGAACCCACCGCCGAAGAGCCGGCGGTCGAAGAGCCCGCCGCCGAGGATCCCGCCGTCCGATCGCTCTCCGCGGACGAGCCCGTGGGGGAGCGCGCTCCGGCCGCGACGCCGGCCGGCGACGAGCCGCTGCCCGAGGCGCCCGCCACCGATGCCCCGGCGGCGCGGTCGCTGCCGGCCGAGGAGTCCGTCGCGCCCGTCGCGCCCGCGGCGCCCGCGACCGCGCCCACGACCGCGCCCACGACCGCCCCGTCCGCCCCGGCGCCCGCCGCCGCGCCACCGGCCGCCGCGACCGGCCCCGCCCCCGTCCTCCCGGCGGAGCCGACCGCCCCGAGCGCCGAGGGGCTGGGTGCGCTGTTCGGCATCCTGGAGCAGGGTGCCCGCGGCCTCTCCGACGTGCGCCGCCAGCGCGAGGAGCGCGTCATCGACGGGCGCACCGTCATCGTCGAGCCCGGGGCGCGCACCATCGTGCGGGAGGGCGACCGAATCATCATCTACAACGACGAGCGTGAGCGCCTCGACCGCTACTACGACGACGTGCGCGTGATCGAGCGCGGAGAGCGACGCATCCTGATCGCCGATCGCCCCGGCGGCTGGCAGGTGATCACCGAGACGGACCGTCGGGGCAACCTGCTGCGCCGCATCCGCCGCGCGCCCGACGGCACCGAGACCGTGCTCATCGACAATCGGCCCGACCGTTTCGCCGAGGACGTCGTCTGGCTGCGCGATGAGGAGTTGCGCGGCGAGCGCAGGCGGGCCCGCCTGCGCCCGGACCGGCAGCCGTTCCTAGAGGACGCGTGGTCGTTGGCCCTGCCGCCGCCGCGGGTCTCGATCCCGCAGGACGAGTACGTCGTCACGCTGGCGGAGGTCGACGCCGGGCTCGTCGGACCGCCGCCGCGGGTGATCGCCGCCTTCACGGCACCGCCGGTGGCGCCGCCGCCGCGGACCTACAGCCTGGACGAGGTGCGCTACAATTCCAACCTGCGCGACTACATGCGCCGGGTCGACCTCGACGTCGTCACCTTCGCCACCGGCGCGTGGCGCCTGTCGCAGGGCCAGGTGGCGGCGCTCGCGCCGGTGGCGCGGGCCATGCGCCAGGTGTTGGCCGAGGACATGAACGAGATCTTCCTCGTCGAGGGCCACACCGACGCCGTCGGGTCGCAGATAGACAACCTGTCGCTCTCCGACCGGCGCGCCGAGAGCGTCGCCTTCGTCCTCTCGGAAGCCTACGGCATCCCGCCCGAGAACCTGGTCACGCAGGGCTACGGCGAGGAATTCCTCAAGGTGCCGACCCAGAGCGCCGAGGAGCGCAACCGCCGCGTGGCGATCCGCCGGATCACCCCGCTGATCGAGCAGGCGGCGCGCTGACGCCAGGGGGGCCGTCGGAGGGCAGCAGAGGCCGCCGCCTCGGACCGAGGGCGCCGACGGTAGACCCGCCGCCCGGGGGAGCGCCGAACGACGGCGCTTCCCCGCGCACGCGAGACCTGCGATCCTATCGCGTGCACACCCACGCTCGCGAGAGGAAACGACCATGCCCCACGATCCCGGCCCGGAGTTCCGCGCCCTGCACCGCCCGGGCGACCCCTTCGTGCTCGCCAACGCCTGGGATCTCGGCTCCGCCCGGATGCTGGCGGCGCTCGGCGCGCAGGCGCTCGGCACCTCGTCGGCGGCCTACGCCTTCACGCTCGGGCGCCCGGACATGGGCCACGTCTCCCGCGACGAGATGCTCGCCCACGCGCAGGCGCTCGTCTCGGCGACGCCGCTGCCGGTCTCTGCGGACCTCGAGAACGGCTACGGCGACGCGCCGGAGGACGTGGCGCGGACCGTGCGGCTCGCCTGCGAGGCGGGGCTCGCCGGGCTGTCGATCGAGGACGTCGCGCCACCCGACGGTGCGGCCTACCCGTTCGCCCTCGCTGTGGAGCGCATCCGTGCCGGTGCGGCGGCGGCGCGGGCCTGCCCGCGCGACATCGTGCTGCTCGCCCGCGCGGACGGCGTGATGACCGGGGTCTACGATCTCGAGGAGGGAATCCGGCGCCTCCAGGCCTTCGCGGACGCGGGCGCGGACGGCGTCTACCTTCCGGCGCCAGCGTCCATGGACGACGTGGCGCGCATCTGCGCGAGCGTCGCCGTGCCGGTGAACGCGCTCGCGGCGGGCGGCTTCACGCGCCATTCCCGCGCCGACTTCGCCGCGGCGGGCGTGGCGCGGATCTCGCTCGGCTCGGCGCTGGCGCGTGCGACGCACCGGCTGATCGTGGACGCGGCCGAGGCGATGCTCGGGCCGGCGGGGGATTTCTCCCCGCTGTCGCGGAGCATCGCGGGCACGCAGGTCGACGCGCTCCTCGCGGCCGGCGCGCGCGTCAGCCCGGCTTCGTGATCGAGGGCAGGCCGCGGCGGGTGGCGCCGGCTTCCTCGCGCACCGGCTGCTTGCCCTGGACGAGGTCGCGGATCTCCTGTCCGGTCAGCGTCTCGTACTCGATCAGCGCCCGCGCCATGGTCTCGAGCTGGTCGCGCTTCTCGGTGAGGATGCGCCGCGCCTCGGAGAGGCCGTTCTCGACGAAGCGGCGCACCTCCGTGTCGATCTTGCGCGCGGTCGCCTCGGAGACGTGCTGCTGGCGCCCGACCTGCATGCCGAGGAAGACCTCGTCCTGGTTGTCGCCGTAGGAGACGGTGCCGAGCTCCTCGGAGAAGCCCCAGCGCGTCACCATCATCTTGGCGAGCCGCGTCGCCTGGTCGATGTCGGACTGCGCGCCGGACGTCACCTTGTCGCGGCCGAAGATCATCTCTTCGGCCACGCGCCCGCCCATCATGATGGCGAGGCGGGAGGTCATCTGCTCGAAGGACATCGACAGCTTGTCGTGCTCGGGCAGCTGCATGACCATGCCCAGCGCGCGCCCGCGCGGGATGATGGTCGCCTTGTGCACCGGGTCGGTCGCGGGCACGTTGAGGGCCACCACCGCGTGGCCGGCCTCGTGGTAGGCGGTGAGCTTCTTCTCGTCCTCGGTCATGACGAGGGTGCGGCGCTCCGCACCCATCATCACCTTGTCCTTGGCGTCCTCGAACTCCTGCATCGTGACGATGCGCTTGCCGCGCCGCGCGGCGAGCAGCGCCGCCTCGTTGACGAGGTTCATCAGGTCGGCGCCCGAGAAGCCCGGCGTGCCGCGCGCCACGGTCTTGATGTCGACGTCGGGGGCGAGCGGCACCTTGCGGCTGTGGACCAGCAGGATCTTCTCGCGGCCGTTGACGTCGGGCGCCGGCACCACGATCTGACGGTCGAAGCGGCCCGGGCGCAGCAGCGCCGGGTCGAGCACGTCCGGCCGGTTGGTGGCCGCGATGATGATCACGCCCTCGTTGGCCTCGAAGCCGTCCATCTCGACGAGCAGCTGGTTCAGGGTCTGCTCGCGCTCGTCGTTGCCGCCGCCGAGCCCGGCGCCGCGGTGACGGCCGACCGCGTCGATCTCGTCGATGAAGATGATGCACGGCGAGTTCTTCTTCGCCTGCTCGAACATGTCGCGCACGCGGCTCGCGCCGACGCCGACGAACATCTCGACGAAGTCCGAGCCCGAGATCGTGAAGAACGGCACGTTCGCCTCGCCGGCGACGGCGCGCGCGGTCAAGGTCTTGCCGGTGCCCGGCGAGCCGACGAGGAGCACGCCGCGGGGGATGCGGCCGCCCAGCCGCTGGAACTTCTGCGGGTCGCGCAGGAACTCGACGATCTCCTGGAGATCCTCCTTGGCCTCGTCGATGCCGGCGACGTCGTCGAACGTCACCTTGCCGTGCGCCTCCGTGAGGAGCTTGGCCTTCGACTTGCCGACCGAGGTGAGCCCCCCCGCCCCGCCGCCGCCGCGCATGCGCCGCAGCAGGAAGAAGAACAGGAAGACGAGGAGCAGGATCGGCAGGAGCGCGCCGATCAGCGAACCCGCACCCTCGCTCGGCGGCGGCTCGGCGACGATCTCGACGCCGTTCTCGCGCAGCGTGCCGACGATGTCGGCGCCCTCCGGCACGAAGGACTCGAGCTGGCGGCCCGAGAGGGTCACCGCGTACACCTCCTGCCCGCGGATGCGCACGGACGTCACCTCGCCGGTCTCCACGGCGGAGACGAATTCCGAGTAGGAGACGTCCGCGGCGTGGGACCGCGAGGGCGCGAGCGCGAACGCGGCCGCGACGAGCGCGGCGGCGACGAGGGCGACGACGATGCGTCCGCCGGGGATCTTCGATCTGTTCATGCTGCCTTCGTATCCGGGCGCGCCGCCCGGGGAAAGGCGGCATCCAAGTCGTTCCTCGTCGTCCCGCACGTGGTGCCCCGTCGCCCGAGCGTCAAGTCGCGCGTCCCGCGACCAAGACGCACCCGCGCCGGCGGGCTCTCACCGCGGGCCGCGCCCGCGCCGCCGCTGGGCGTACCAGACGACGACGACCGCGAGGACCACGACGATGACGACCCACCACCAGGATTCCAGGCCGCCGATCGCCGGACCCGGCTCCGCGATGCCCGGGTCGTCGGGAGTCACGGTCTGGGCGACGGCGACGGCGGCGCCGGTCATGATCGTGACGAAGGCGACGAGCGCCCGCAACATCCGGGTCTGCACGGAGCGCGCGTCCCCAGCAGCGGCGATCGCGCGGTTGTCTGCGTCTCGCATCGGACAATCCTCCACACGTACCCCTCGGAGGGCGACCCCCCTTGGGCGCACAGCCATCGACGTCGCGCCGAATGCGACGCCGTCCGAGCCCAACGCGGCACGAGGCGATTTCGATGCACCGTCCGCGCGGATCGGTGCCCCGACCCCGACCCGCGCCGCGGCGTTCGTCTTCCGGCTCGGCCCGTGCGAGACTGCGCCCCGGTGCAGGGGCCGCGACCCGGCGGGCCCGAAGCCGGTCCGAGAAGACGCCAGGGAGGACGACGATGAAGACGATGAAGGGACCCGGCCTGTTCCTCGCCCAGTTCGCGGGCGACGAGGCGCCGTTCGATTCGCTCGACGCGATCTGCCGCTGGGCGGCGTCGCTGGGGTACAGGGGGGTGCAGATCCCCACCTTCGACGCCCGCCTGTTCGACCTCGAGAAGGCGGCGACGTCGGACGCCTACGTCGACGAGGTGAAGGGCGTCGTCGCCGCCCACGGGCTCGCGATCACCGAGCTGTCGACCCATCTGCAGGGCCAACTCGTCGCAGTGCATCCGGCCTACACGGACGCCTTCGACGGCTTCGCGCCCCCCGCGGTGCGCGGCAACCCGGCGGCCCGCACGGAATGGGCGGTTCGCCAGATGACGCTCGCGGCCGAAGCCTCGCGCCGGCTCGGGCTCTTGGCGTCGGTCAGCTTCTCGGGCGCGCTCGCCTGGCCCTGGGTCTATCCGTGGCCGCAGCGTCCCGCGGGCCTGATCGAGACCGCCTTCGAGGAGCTGGCGCGGCGCTGGCGGCCGATCCTCGACGCCTACGAGGACGCGGGCTGCGACGTCTGCTTCGAGCTCCACCCCGGCGAGGACCTGCACGACGGCACGAGCTTCGAGCGCTTCCTCGAGGCGGTGGGCGGGCACGCCCGCGCCTGCATCAACTACGACCCGAGCCACTTCCTGCTGCAGGGGCTCGACTACGTCGCCTTCATCGACATCTACCACGAGCGCATCAAGGCCTTCCACGCCAAGGACGCCGAACTCAACCCGACGGGCCGCCAGGGCGTCTACGGCGGCTACGCCGGCTGGGTCGAGCGCGCCGGCCGCTTCCGCTCGCTGGGCGACGGGCAGATCGACTTCGGGCAGATCTTCTCCAAGCTCGCGCAATACGACTACGACAGCTGGGCCGTGCTCGAGTGGGAATGCGCCCTCAAGCATCCGGAGGACGGCGCGCGGGAGGGGGCGCAGTTCATCGAGGCGCACATCATCCGCGTCACCGAGAAGGCCTTCGACGACTTCGCCGCTGGCGGCAGCGACGAGGCCGCGAACCGCCGCATGCTCGGGCTCGGGGAGGCGTGAGATGGCGATCGAAGCTTCCGGCCAGGACGGCTCCTCCGGCACCCGCTCCCGCCGCCTGCGGCTCGGCATGGTCGGCGGCGGGCGCGGCGCCTTCATCGGCGCGGTGCACCGCATCGCCGCGCGCCTCGACGACCGCTGGACGCTCGTCGCCGGCGCCCTCTCCGCGTCTCCCGAGAGGGCCCGCGCCTCGGGCGCCGACCTGCTACTCGACCCGGATCGCGTCTACGACGACGCGGCCGCGATGGCGACGGCGGAGGGCGCACGCGAGGACCGCATCGACGCGGTCGCCATCGTGACGCCGAACCACGCGCATTACGAGCCGGCGAAGCGTTTCCTCGAAGCCGGCTTCCACGTCATCTGCGACAAGCCGCTGACGACGGGGCTCGAGGAGGCGCGGGAGCTGGCGCGGCTCGCCGGGGACAAGGGCGTGATCTTCGCGGTCACGCACAACTACACCGGCTATCCGCTGATCCGCGAGGCGCGCGCGCTGGTGCGTGCGGGCGCGCTCGGCGCGATCCGCGTCGTGCAGGTGGAGTACGCGCAGGACTGGCTCGCCACCCGCATCGAGGAGGAGGGTCAGAAGCAGGCCGCGTGGCGCACCGACCCGGCGAAGTCCGGTCCCGCGGGCTCGGTCGGCGACATCGGCTCGCACGCCTTCAACCTCGCGGAATTCGTCGCGGGCGTGAGGGTGGAGCGGCTCTGCGCCGACCTCACCGCCTTCGCGCCGGGGCGCCGCCTCGACGACAACGCCCACATGCTGCTGCGCTTCGCGGGCGGCGCGCGGGGCGCGCTGTGGTGCTCGCAGGTGGCGGTGGGCGAGGAGAACGCGCTCACGCTGCGCGTCTACGGCGAGACGGGCGCGCTCGCCTGGGCGCAGGAGAACCCCAACGTCCTCGTGCACACACCGCTCGGCGAGCCGCCGCGGCTGATCCGCCGCAACGGCGCCGGCGCGAGCGCCGTTTCCCAGCGGGTGAGCCGCACGCCGTCGGGCCACCCGGAGGGCTATCTCGAGGGCTTCGCCAACCTCTATTCCGACATCGCCGACCAGATCGAGGCCCGCCTCGCCGGCGGGAGCGCCCCGGCGGAGGCCCTCGACGTGCCGACCGTCGACGATGGGGTGCGCGGGGTGGCGTTCATCGAGGCCGCCGTGCGCTCGGCGCGGGGGGACGCGGGGTGGGAGCCCATCGAGGCGGGCTGACGCAGGGCCAAACGCCGCGCCACATCACCGGCCCCGCGCCATCTCCTCAGGCCAGGAACCCCTCGAAGACCATCTGGTCGGCGTGCGCGGCGGCGGCGGCTCGCGCCGCCTCGTCGCGCACCGTCCAGGCGGTGACCGGGATGCCGAGGCGGCGCAGCAGGAAGGGCGGGCCGTTCAGCAGGTCGCCGACCTGCCAGGAGAGGAAGTGCGGCCTCGTCTCGTCGAAGTGGAGCAGGTTCGCGAGATGACGAACCAGCTCGGGCGGCATCCAGGCCCAGTCGGGATGCGTGAAGCGCGTCTCCGAGACGATGCCGCGCGGCGCGTGCGGCGCGAGCCGGCGTACCTCGGCGATCATCGCGGGGTCGAAGCTCTCCACCACCCAGGGCCCAGCGTAGCCCGCCAGCACCTCGAGCGTGCGCCCGGCGAGGCGCACGTCGCCGTCGAAGCGGCTCTTGATCTCCACGACGAGCGGCACGCGGCCCGCCACCAGGGCGAGGAACTCCGCGAGCGTCGGCGGACCCTCGCCGTCCGCGGCGCCGACGAGCGGCATCGCGGCGAGCGCCGCGGCGCGCGTGTCGTGGACGTTCCCCTCGCCTCCGACGAGGCGGGCGAGGTCGTGGTCGTGGAAGACCACCGCCTCGCCGTCGGCGGTGAGCTGGACGTCGAGCTCGATCGGGTAGCCGCGTTCGATCGCCGCGCGGGCGGCCGCGCGAGAGTTCTCGATCACGCCCGCGGCGCGGTCGTGCAGGCCGCGATGGGCGATGGGGCGCGCGACGAGCCAGCCCGGCGCGGCCTCGACGGAGCCGGCGCTCATGCGTGCGACCGGACCTCGAACATGCCCTCGACCTCGACCGCCGCGTCCATCGGCAACTCGGCCACGCCGATGGTGGAGCGGGCGTGGCGGCCGGCCTCGCCCATGGCCTCGACCATCATGTCGGAGGCGCCGTTCATCACCTGGGCGATGGCGGCGAAATCGGGCCTGGCGTTGATGAAGCCGCCGAGCCGCACGCAGCGCACGACCTCGTCGAGATCGCCGACCGCGGCCTTCAACTGGGCCAGCAGGTTGAGCGCGCACAGCCGCGCCGCCGCCTGCCCGGCCTCGAGCGACACCTCGCCGCCGAGCTTGCCCAGGTGCTCGGGCGCGATCTCGCCGCCGGGCCCGAGGCAGATCTGCCCGGACACGATGACGAGGTCGCCGGTGCGGACGTAGGGCACGTAGTTGGCGACGGGCGCGGCCGCCTGCGGCAGCGACAGGCCCTTCTCGGCGAGGCGGTCCTCGATCCGGCTCATGCGGCTCTCCTCGGCTGTTCGCGCGCGTCGTCGCGCGCTCGTGTGCGCGCCGATGTGTCACGATCCCGCGGGGGCGCGCAAGGGGGCCGGCGGGGCGTCCGGCACGACCGGCGCGCATTGCGCGCCGCGCCCGCGGCTTCTACACAGGGGGACGAGTTGCGGGGCTCCGCGAGAGGTCTGGGCATGCTAAGGATCGGTTGCGTCATCGGCGTATCGGTGGGCTTGTGTCTCGCGCCGCCGGCCACGGCGGCCGCCGCCGTCCCCCTCGCGCAGCACCGCGCCGTGTACGACCTCACGCTCGCGCCCGGCGCAGACGGCGTCGAGGCCGCGCGCGGGCGAATCGCCATCGAGTTCTTCGGCTCGCCCTGCGAGGGCTGGACGACCCGCGTGCGGCAGGTGACCGCGCTCGACCTCGGCGACGGCGGCACGCGCACGCTCGATTCGAACAGCGCCACCTTCGAGGAGCCCGACGGTGCGCTGCTTCGCTTCCGCTCCGAGACGCGGGCGAACGGCCGGACGCTGAGCGCGGTCGACGGATCGGCGCGCCGGGTCGACGGCGACACGCGCGTCGTCGTCGAGGCGCACGACCATGAGGCGAACGACCGGGAGGCGAACGACCGGGAGGCGCCGGAGCGGAATGCCCCCGGACCGGAGACGCCCGGACCGGAGACGCTCGTCGTGCCGGGCACGCCGCTGTTCCCGACGCAGCACATCGCCCGGCTGATCGGCGAGGCGGCGAGCGGCGCCGTGCTGTTCGCCGCCCCCGTCTTCGACGGCACGGGGGACGGCCGCACCGTCTACGATACCCTCGCCGTGATCGGGCCTCCGCTCGCCGCCGACGCGCCGGAGGGTGCCGAGGCGGGACCGGAGGCGGCGCTCGGCGACCTCGCGCGCTGGCCGGTGCGGCTCTCCTACTACGAGCCCGGACCCGGCGAGCGCGTGCCGGACTACACGATCGGCTTCACGCTCTTCGCCAACGGTGTCTCCAGCGACCTCCGCCTGGAGTTCGACGGCTTCACGCTGCGTGGCGAACTCTCGACGCTCGAACTCGTCGAGCCGCAGGACTGCCGGCTCTAGCTGTTACATCCCGTCGAAGTCCGGCGTGTGAACGACGTGGATCTTGTTGCCGTCCGGGTCGCGAAAATACGCGCCGTAATACGCCGGTCCGTAGTGCGGCCGCAGGCCGGGCGGGCCCTCGTCGGTGCCGCCGGCGTCCATCGCCGCCGCGTAGGCCGCGTCCACCGTGGCCGGGCTCCGGGCGACGAAGGACACCTGGACGCCGTTGCCGGCGCGCGCCGCGCGGCCGTCGTAGGGGGCCTGCGCCCAGAATTGCGGCCAGCTCGTCCCCGTCCGCGTCCAGCATGCGCCGGCGCGATCCGTGTCCGAGCCTTCCGGGTCGGTGTGGTAGCGGGCGAGGCCGAGGGGCGCGAGCACCGCGTCGTAGAAGGCGATCGCGCGCGGCACGTCGTCGGTGCCGACCATCACGTGGCTGAAGATGTCGGTCATGCCAGCTGCCTCAGGGTCTCGCGGGCGATGACGAGACGCTGGATCTCGCTCGTGCCCTCGTAGATGCGGGTGATGCGCGCGTCGCGCGCATGGCGCTCGACGGGATAGTCGCGGCAATAGCCGGCGCCGCCGTGGAGCTGGATCGCAGTGTCGGTGCAGCGATGGGCGGCCTCGGAGGCGAAGAGCTTGGCCATCGACGCCTCCTTGGCGAAGGGCTCGCCCCGGTCCTTCAGGTGCGCCGCCTGCAGGATCAGGAGCCGCGCCGCGGCGAGGTCGACCTCGCGGTCGGCGATCATCCATTGCGGGCCCTGCATGTCGGCGATGCGCTGGCCGAACTGGCTGCGCGCGACGCAGTAAGCCTTGGCGGCGTCCATCGCCGCGCGCGCGATGCCGAGCGACAGCGCCGCGACGCCGATGCGCCCGCCGGCGAGCTCGCCCACCGCGACGCGGAAGCCGTCGTTCTCGCGCCCCATCAGGGCGGAGCCCGGCACGCGGCAGCCCTCGAGATGCACGACGTTCGTCGGGGAGCCGTGCTGGCCCATCTTCTCCTCCGCCCGCCCGATCACGAGCCCGGGCGTGCCGGCCTCGACGAGGAAGCAGGAGATGCCCTTGCCCGGCCGCGCGTCCGGATCGGTCACGGCCCAGACGACGAAGACGCCGGCGTACTCGGCCGAGGTGATGTAGATCTTCTGCCCGTCGATCACCCAGTCGTCGCCGTCGCGGCGCGCGCGGGTGCGCATGGCGGAGGGGTCGGAGCCCGCCTGCGCCTCGGTGAGGCAGAAGGCGCCGGCCGGGTACGTGCCGTCGGCCAGCCGCGGCAGGTGCCGCGCCTTCTGCTCGGGCGACCCCACCGCCTGGATCACCGCGCCCACCATGTTGGTCACGGACGTCGAGACGGCCGTGGAGGCGCAGGCGTAGGCGAGTTCCTCGATGGCCAGCGCGAAGGCGACGGTCCCGGCTTCCGAGCCGCCGTACTCGGCCGACACGTCGAGCGCCGAGAAGCCGTTACGCGCCAGCAGCTCCAGGTTCTCGAGCAGCCGCGCGCGCCCCTGCCCGCGATCGAGCGCCTCGGCATTGGGCGCGAGCCGCTCCGCCGCGATCCGCCGCGCGGCATCGCGGATCATCTCTTCTTCGTCGGTGAGCGCGAAGTGCATGGGCGAGGTCTCCTCGGCGACGAACACGAGATTAGGCGAGGTGCGCGGCAGCGGCAACGCGGGGGGGGGGGGCGCCTGCCGCGTGCTGCGGTTTGCGGCCGTCTCTCGATCTGCTACCTTGAAGAGCGCCACGAAGGCGGGGCGAGCGGAGCTGCGGTTTGCGGCCGTCTCTCGATCTGCTACCTTAGTCGGTGGCGAAGTCCTGCACCACGCGCGCTGCGGTTTGCGGCCGTCTCTCGATCTGCTACCTTCGCGCTCGAGCGGCACCTGGAGGCCAAGTGGCTGCGGTTTGCGGCCGTCTCTCGATCTGCTACCTTGACCCCGACGACGAGCCCGAGCGGGAGACCGCTGCGGTTTGCGGCCGTCTCTCGATCTGCTACCTTAAAAGGCGAGATGGTTCGATCGCCTATCTAGCTGCGGTTTGCGGCCGTCTCTCGATCTGCTACCTTCGGCGGCCTGTGCATGGTGATGCGCCGCGTGCTGCGGTTTGCGGCCGTCTCTCGATCTGCTACCTTGGGGCTGTCGGAATTCGCCGCGACCTTCGCGCTGCGGTTTGCGGCCGTCTCTCGATCTGCTACCTTGGGCGAGCTCGGCACGACCTTCGTGGTTACGCTGCGGTTTGCGGCCGTCTCTCGATCTGCTACCTTGAGGGCCACGGGCGTCACCCGCCGCGCCTCGCTGCGGTTTGCGGCCGTCTCTCGATCTGCTACCTTCGGCGGCGCCGGCCATGTACAGGTCAACATGCTGCGGTTTGCGGCCGTCTCTCGATCTGCTACCTTCGCACGCACTACATCTACCCCCTGCCGCGTGCTGCGGTTTGCGGCCGTCTCTCGATCTGCTACCTTCCTCGCGGCACATCCCGACGTCGCGGCTCTGCTGCGGTTTGCGGCCGTCTCTCGATCTGCTACCTTCCGGAGCCGGGCGACCTGTACATGGCCGGCGGCTGCGGTTTGCGGCCGTCTCTCGATCTGCTACCTTAAAAGCTCTTGATCGGTGGCCATGGTTCAGTGCTGCGGTTTGCGGCCGTCTCTCGATCTGCTACCTTGAACGCCGACGCGCTCCGGTTCCGCAAAACGCTGCGGTTTGCGGCCGTCTCTCGATCTGCTACCTTATGAACGCCGAGATGGTCATGATCCTGCGAGCTGCGGTTTGCGGCCGTCTCTCGATCTGCTACCTTTGCCTCCCTGCCAAGTACCTCATCCCGCTCCGTTTTCCGCCGTCCCGATCGTCAGAAGAGTTCGATCTGGGCCGGCGGAGGCGGGGCGGGCTGTCGTTTTTTCCCGAGGAAGGTCTGGATTCGGGCGAACTGCTTGTCGGTGATGGTGAGGAAACGCACCTCCCCCTCCGGCGGCGTCAGCGCACCCATCCGGGTCACGTGCGTCGCGGCGTTCTCGATCGACGCGCAGTGCCGGATGTAGACCGAGTACTGCATCATGCTGAAGCCGTCCTTCAGGAGCGCCTTGCGGAAGCGCGCATAGGCCTTGCGCTGGGCCGCCGTGTCGGTCGGCAGGTCGAACATCGCGATCACCCACATGGTCCGCCACCCCCAGGGCCAGGCCCGATCCCGTTCCTTGCGCCCGCTCACGACGTGGGCTCCTCGGGCGCGGCCTCCTCGGGCGCGGCCTCCTCGGCGTCGTCCGACGCGAGGTCCTCCGCGGCGAGCGGCAGCCCCGTGGGCAGGTCGAGCCCACGCGTCCCCTCGCAGAGCGCGCGCCGCAGCGAGGCCGCGCTCGCGTGCAGCGCGAGGAGGAGCGGAAGGCGCCGGGCGCCCACCCGCACCGTCTCCTTCAGCACCGAGAGCAGCGTGGCCCGTGTCGCCCGGTCGTCGAGGGTGGGCGGGTCCGCCCCCTCGCCGAGCACCCGCCGCACGCGCCAGTCCACGAACGGCCGGTAGGGCTCTACCAGGTCGTCGGCGAGGCAGAACGGGTTCGAGCGACGCTTGTGGAACACGCCGAGCGAGGGGATCAGGCCCGTCGCCACGACGGCCCGCGCCGTCGCCGCGCGCACGACCGCGTAGCCGTAGTTGAGGAGCGCGTTCGCGCCCTCCGCCTCGCGGTCGCGGCGAAAGCCCGTGCCGAGGAGGCGCGGCCAGTAGCGCTGCGCCGCCTGGGCCTCCAGATTGTCCGGATCGCCGGAGCGGACGCGCCGCGCCATCTCGGCGAGCCCGGCGTCCTGGCCGGTGAAATGCGCCAGCACGATCCCCTGCTGGGCGATCTTGGCGCGGACCAGCGCCTGCCAGGCCCGCTTGCGGGCGGGCGCTCCCGCCTCCACCTGGGCGCGGTGGCGCTCGGTCTGGACGTGGTGCGCGTCGAGCGGCAGGAGCAGCCCGAGCGGGAGGTGGTCCCTCCCGCTCGCGACCACCGTCGCCCCGGCTTCCAGCAGGGCGACGAGCGCCGCATGGGTGTAGCTCGCCCGCGCGTCGTCGACGACGAGGACGCCGATGTCCTCGATGGGCACGCGCACGTCCGGCTCGCCGGGCCGGGCGATGACGAGCTGGTCGAGCGCGGTGGACAGCCGGGTGCCGGGCGTGGCGATCTCGAGGATGCGGGACAGGGTCATCGCCGCCTCCTCAATCCCGCGCCTTGCGCACGCGGCCGATCGGGTCGACGGAGACCTTGCGCACCCCGCTCGCGACGAGGGAGCCGACCGTGGGCCGCCAGACGCTGGCGCCGGTGGCGTCGCGATGGTCCAGCGTGACCACCACCCCGCTCGTCCACACGCTCGTCACGACCCGGTAGCCGGCATGCGGGCCGTCCGGGAACAGCAGCATGTCGCCGTTCGACAGGGACATGACGAACGCCGCGCCGTCCGCGCGAACGCGGCGGACGACGGGCTCGCGCCGGGCGAGCCGGCCGGCGGCGTCGAACAGGCTCACCACGTCGAAGACGACCCGCCCGTCGGCGTGCCGGAACACCGCCACGTGGTGGTTGAGGCCCTTCTCGGCGACGCCCGTCGCGACCGCCGCCATCAGCGCCTCCTGCCGCTCGACGAGAACGCGGACGCGCCTGATCTCCGGTCCGTCCTCGCCGAGCCGGGGGTAGGGCGGGACGGCCTTCCTCGGCACCCCGCCGCGCGCCTCGACGTGCGCGCGTACGGCCTCCTGAACGGCCGGGTCCCGTATGTCGGCGAGGCGGGCGGGGGTGAGGTCCTCGATGCGCTTTCGCGTGACGTAGCTCCGGTAGGTCGCGCCGCCACGGGTCTGCGCCGGCTCCTGCGTGCGCCCCAGCACCGTCTGCTCGTGCAGCGGCCCGGAGACCTTCTTGCGGACCCGGTGCGAGCAGACGATCGCGGCGACGGCGCGGGCGGCGTCGGCGCGGATCTCGGGCCAGGGCGGGGGCAGGTGCGGGCGCTCCGCACGCGGGTCCTCCTTCCGCTGCCAGTATTGCGCGAGCCGCTGCGTCGCGGCCTGCGAGGCGCAGGCCACGACGAGCGCGTCGATCGCGTGGTGGCGGTGGTCGGCGCGGGTCTTCCGGCCGTCCTCGCCGAGGATCGCGTCGAGCCCCCACAGGTGGCGAAGCTGCGCCGTCACCCGCCCGGTCACGGCCTCGACCCGCACCGGCGTCGACGGCCCGTGGTCCGGCCACAGGCGCTCGAGCTGGGCCAGCGCGGCGCGCGCCGCCCAGCCGGTGTCGTTGAGCTGGCGTGCCGCGAAATCCTCCGGCAGACTCTGCGCCAGGAAGCGCTTCACCTTGCCCCGCGGCATGCCGGGCTTGCCCTTCGCCGCCTCCATGCCGCCGACTTTGTGGCGGATCGCCTCCCATCGTTCGGGATCGTGGCCGAAGGCCTCGTAGGGGGTGCGCGGTCCCTTCTCGGCGTTGACGTCGCGTCGGCAGAGCGTCTTGTTGCGCATGCCGTCGTCGAAGGAACGCGAGCGCGGGACGATGTGCTCGACCTGGAAGAGGCCGTCGCGGAACAGGGCCTCGAAGCCGATTCGGTCGCCCGTGTAGGGGCATTGCTCGCCGCATTCCTGCCAGAGCAGCCATTTCTCGACGTCGTCGCGGGAGGGATCGGCGATGCCGTTCGCGATCAGCGCGGCCACCGCCTCCTTGCGACGACGCTCCTGCCGGCGCATGCCGTCCGCCCGCTCGTCCCGCTCGCGCTTCGAGAGCCCGATCTCGCGTGCGACCTCGATGCGGATGCGATCGGGCTTGCCGTGGGCGGCGAGGAGGTTGTTGACCACCTTGCGCAGCTCGTTGAGCGTCCGCGCCACGGTCGGGTTGCGCAGTTCCGCGAGATGCCGCGCCTCCGCCGGGTCCCTGGGGCTCGGCAGGCGCGCGAGCGCGCCCTCCGCCGGGCGATCGCGCCCGGGGAAGGTCGCATCGCGCCACGTCTCGTGCTCGGGAGACATCAGCAGCGCGCCCATCCGCACGCCCGCCTCGAGGTGCGGCAGCATCGCCTCCAGCGCCGCCGTCGAGAACGGCTCCCATCCGGCCGGCAGGACGAGGTCGGCGAGCGCGCGCGCCTCGTCCTGCGAGAGCCGGAAGTCGACGGCGAGGGCGTCCGCGAGGCGCGCGCGGTTCGCCCGGCGCACGCGCTCGGGCAGGACCACGATCCGCTGCGTCCCGATCGTGCGGGTATCGGCCGCGCGCAGCCGCTCGGGCAGCTCCGCTCGCAGGCGATCCGCGTCGTGCCGGTTCGCGAAGTCCTCGCCGAGGATGCGCACGAGATCCGCCTCGAGCCGATTGCCGAGGAGCGCCTTCTCGCCGCCGATCTCGAGGTTGAAGCGCAGGGAGCGCTCGCCCCCCTTCTCCCCGCGTGCCGCATAGAGCGGCTTCAGAGCCGCGCGGACCTTCGGCCAGGAGAGAGAGGGCGCCCGCGCGAGCGCCGCACGCACGGCGGCGCGCTCGTCCCCGTCGAGAGGGCGTGCGTTGCCGCCGACGATCTCGAGGTTGGCGAGCTTCTCCAGCATGCGGCGCTGCTGCGAGAGCCAGGCGCCGCGCGCACACAGCGGCGCATCCGGGACGAGCGGGCATCGTCCGAGGGTGGAGGTCCGCCAGAAGACGGGCTTCTGCGCGAGGATCGTCTCCTCGATCGCAGCGCGCGTCGCGGGATCGCGCAGGCCCGCATGGTGCGGCGCCTGGGCGTCGAGGAGACGGCCGAGCTCGTCGGCGACGACGGCGCGCGTCGCGTGCACGCCCCGGCGCCGCTCGGAAGGCGGCGTTCGTGCGAGCAGCGCGCCGAGCGTGCTCCCGCTCGCGGCGATCCGCGCCAGCGTCTCCTCGCGCGCGCTCGCCGCGGCGATCTCGTCGGCGGGCGGGGCGGCGGACCGTGCCTCGTCCGCGGTACCGTCGCGGCCCGAGAAATGCCTGCGCTGCGCGAGATGGTAGAGCGCCCGCCCCACCTCGTACGGCGCGAGCGGCTCCGTGAGGGCGCGCAATCGGAGCTCGTAGGGGTCGCGGGCCATCACCGCCGCCCGTTCGGGCGATCCCCAGGCCGGGAGGAGACCGATCGAGGCGAGCAGCGTGCCGAGCGCGCGCTTGCGTTCGCGCCGCCGGCGCAGGCGCCTGCGCATGGCGCGCGCGAGGCGCCGCGACTGGTTGAGCGGTGTGCCGTCCGGGTCCCGTGCTTCCGGGAAGATCCGCACACCCATCGCCTCGACGGATGGCGAGGGGCCGTCCGCGATCAGCGCGAAGCCGATCGACGTCGTTCCGAGGTCCAAGCCCCAAGTCACCTGCCCCCGAGTGACCTGCCCCCGAGTCACCTGCCCCCGAGTGACCTGCCCCCGAGTCACCTGCCCCCGCGTGATCTGCCCCCGCGTGATCTGCATGTTTCTTTCCTCCAGCCTTGCAATTCCCACTGGAGGAAGCTATCCTTTCCGACGTAGCAGATCGAGAGGCGGTCGCTTTCCGCAGGCAAATGGACCCCTCGCGCGGGCTCGGCATCCCAAGGTCCCTGCCGGTCGTCCCCGCCCTCGGGCGGGGACGTTCGTTTTCGGCGGCCCGTCGACCCTCGCGGGGTCGACTCGGAAACCGGTACGACACTTCATGATTGCCGCCAAAGGGGCCCCCTGTTCCGGGTCGGTCCAGGGGCGTCTCGTCGCGGCCGTAGCCGGTCGTGTCCTGGTGGTGGCGTCCTCGACGGGCTCGCGTCAGCGCGGGCGCGGCCGGGACGGCGGCAAGGCCCAGGCCATGGCGGCCTCGAACTCCTCGTCCGACATGGCGACGCCGGCGCGGGCGAGGTGGCGGAAGGCCTCGAGCGCCTCCTGCGGCGGCAGGTTGACGAGCTCGGTGACGTGGCAGCGGGCTTCCATGAGGGCACGCGTCGCCTGGTCGAACCAGTCCAGGTGCGCCTGCGGCACGACCCGACCGGGCGTCCGCAGCACGAGGGACCACAAGAGCGCGTTCTCGAACAGCGCGCGCACGGGCACGCGGTTGCCGGCCGCCGCCTCCGCTTCGGGAACGAAACGGATCGCGCGCGCTTCCGGGTCGCCGACCAGCGCCTTGCCCGATCGCCAGGTCGCGCGTTCCGCCGCGGTCATGTCGGAGGGTCCCGGCGCGTCGAACGGCGACATCGACCAGGCGAAGGTCGCGAGCCGGTTCTGCCCGTCGAGCAGGATCGAGAAGCGGCGGGCGTAGTGGGGCTGGATCGGGCCGATGCGCCCGCGCGAGGCGCCGGCGAGGTCGGTGCCCTCCGGCGGGCGCCAGATCAGGAACTGGCCCGTCGGCCAGCCGCGCAGGAGGCTCGCCCAGAAGCGTTCGACGTCGTCCTGTCCCCAGACGTAGGGACGGCGGAACGCGGCCGGTGCGAGGAAACCCTCGCTGGCGCGCCGCATGACCGTCTCGATCAGCTCGCCGTTCACCGTGACCCGCGCCATGACGTCCTCCCGACGCTCTCGACCGAGCGTGCCGATCGACGCCGACGAAGCGCCCGCTCGACGCGCAGCGCCGAGCTTACCGCAGATCACGGTCTCGCGCACGAGGGGCGTTCGGCTGCACGCTGCCCTCCCGGGCGACCGGCGCGCGCGGCGTCGGCTCCATGCGCCGCGCGCCTCCGCCGCATGCGCCCCGCGCCCCTGCCCATCGTCCGCGCGCGCCGCTAGTCTCGCGGCCGCATGACCTCTCCCGCGCCCTCTCCCGCGCCCTCCGGCGAGCCGCCGCAGACCGATCTCGACGCCCCGCTCGACGCCGCCGCCAGCCGCGAGCGGCTCGCGGCGATCGGGCTGATGTGCGCGGCGCTGATCTGCTTCTCCTGCCTGGACACGAGCGCCAAGTGGCTCGGCGAGGCGGGTCTGCCGACGCTGCAGGTCGTGTTCCTGCGCTACCTCGTCTCGATCGTGCTGATCTCGGCCTTCGTCAACGGGCTCACCACGCCCGGCGTGACGCGCTCGGCGCGGCCGGGGCTGCAGGTGCTGCGCTCGCTCTTCCTGATGGGCGGCACGCTGCTCAACTTCACGGCGCTGCGTTGGCTCCAGCTCGCCGAGACCATGGCGATCATGTTCTCGACGCCCTTCATCGTGGCGCTGATCGCCGGGCCGCTGCTCGGCGAGCGGGTCGGGCCGCGCCGGCTCGCGGCGATCGCGGTGGGATTCGTCGGCGTCCTCGTCGTGGTGCGCCCCGGGATCGAGGGCTTCCACCCGGCGGCGCTCCTCTCGATCGGGGCGGCGGTCTGCAACGCCCTCTACGGGGTGACGACGCGCATGCTCGCGGGCCACGACGGCTCGCGCACGACGCTCGTCTATTCCGGCCTCGTCGGTCTCGCCGTGACGGCGCCGATCGCGCCCTTCGTCTGGGAGGCGCCGCCCTCGGTCCTGTCCTGGCTGCTGCTCGCCGGGCTCGGCGCCTTCGGCGCGGTGGGCCACTGGCTGCTGATCCTCGCCCACGCCCGCGCGCCCGCGGCGGCGCTCTCGCCCTTCTTCTACACGCAGATCGTCTGGATGCTGGCGCTCGGCTGGCTCGTCTTCGGCGACCTGCCGGACGCCTGGACCCTCGTCGGCGCGGCGGTCGTCGTCGCCTCGGGTCTCTACCTCCTCGCGCGGGAGCGCGCGCGAACGCGGCGGAGCTAGTCCGGTTCCCCGCTAAGTAGCTTCCCCGATGGACCGCGCATTTCGTGCCGCTAACTTGGGTTAGCTCGGCGGGAGGCTGCACTGCATGGACTCATCATCGTCGGGGCCGGCCCGCGGAGCGCGCGGCCGCGTCACGCTGCAGATCATCGCGGACGTGCTCGACGTCTCGACCGCGACGGTGTCGCTCGCCCTGCGCAATGCCCCCGTGGTCGCGGAGGCGACGCGGCTGCGCGTGCAGCAGGCGGCGCGCGAGCTCGGCTACACCTACAATCGCGGCGCCGCGGCGCTGCGCACGGCACGCTCGGACATGCTCGCCGTCGCGCTCTCCGACGTGGCCCTGCCCGACCACGCCGCGATCCTCGGCGCGGTGGAGGACGCCGCGCGCGAGGCCGGGCGCACGATCCTGCTCGGCACCACGGCGGAGGACCTCGACCGCCAGGAGCGGGTGCTCGCCATGCTCGGCGAGTTCCGCCCCGACGGCCTGCTGATCGTCCCCGCCGGCGGCACCACGGCGTCGGCGCTCTACCAGCTCCTGGCGGCGGGCATCCCCGTCGTGCAGGTCTCGCGGGAGGTCGAGGGGCTCGCCTTCGACTACGTGGGCAGCGACGACACGATGGCCGCCTGCCTCGCCGTGGAGCACCTGCTCGCGCTCGGCCACCGGCGCATCGGCATGATCGGCGGGGCGGACGGGCTCTCCAGCCACCGCGCGCGCCGGCGCGCCTTCTGCGAGGCGCTCCAGCGCGCCGGCGTTCCGATCGACTGCGGCTGGCTGATCGACGGCTACGGCAGCCGCGAGACCGGGATCGACGGCGTCGGGCGCTTCCTGGCGCTGCCGAACGCGCCGACGGCGGTGGTGTGCGTCGACGATCTCACCGCGCTCGGCGCCATGACCGGGCTCGCCCGCGCCGATCGGCGCCCCGGCCGCGATTTATCTATCTTGGGTTGCGGAGACGCGCCGGAGGCCGCCGTCTCCGAGCCACGGCTGTCCACCGTGCGCGCCCATCACGGGGCGATCGGGCGGCGCGCGGCGGAGGTGTTGCTGAGCCGCATCGCCGACCCCGACGCCCCCCGCCAGCGCCACCTGATCCCGCCCGAGCTCGTGGTGCGCGACAGTTGCGCGCGGCTCGAGCGGGCGGCCGCCTGAGGGCGGCGCCCGGATCTCCCTGCGCCTCCGCCGCGCGCAACGTCCGATTCCGGCGCCGGTCCCGATCCGTCCGATTCCCCGCTTGACTCCCACCCGTCGCGATGGAATCCATGAGCGAACGGATTGAGAACAGACAGGGATCGAACCATGGCTCGTCACGAGCCTCGCGACGGCGCTCCGACGCCGGCGGACGGTACCGCCGTGCCCGGCGGAATGCCCGGCGGAATGCCCGGCGGGAAGCCGGGAGAGACGCCGGGAGAGACGCCGGGAGAGGCGTTCGGCGCGGGGGAGACCCCGGCCGAGCGGCTCGCCCGCGCGCGCGCCGCGCTCGCCGCCGCCCAGGCGGGCGAGCGTTCGGCGGGAGAGGGGGCGCCGGGAGAGGGGGCGCCGGGCGGGTTCGGCGAGGCCGCGCAAGCGGGATACGCGGGGGAAGGCTCGGCGGGCCGCGCCGCCCGGCCGCTGCGGACGCGGGCGTCGCCGAATCGGCTCTTCCGAACGGCATCCGAGGCTGCGGAGCCCGCGGCGACGGAGCCCTCCCCCCTCCGCCGGCGGCGACGCCCCCCGGCACCGCTCGGCGCGGGCGAGGGCGCGGGCGAGGGCGAGGGCGCGGGCGCGGGCGCGACCGCGCTCGACGTCGCGCTGGGCGGCGGGCTCGCGCGGGGCACGATCCACGAGATCCTCGCCGGTGAGGCCGGCGATCTCGGCGCGGCGCACGGCTTCGCCCTGGCCTGCGCCGCCCGGCTCGGGGCGTCGGCTCCCGCCGCGGTCCCCGGCTCCGCCGGCGCCCGGCTCGGCCCGCGCCCGCCCGGCCGCGTGCTCCTCGTCCAGGACGAGGAGGCCGCGCGGGAGGACGGCGCGCCCTACGGGCCGGGCCTCGCGCTCGCCGGGCTCGATCCCGCGCATCTCGTCCTGGTGCGCGCCCGTGACGCGCGCGAGGCCCTGTGGGCGACGGAGCAGGCCCTGCGCTGCCGGGCGCTGGGCGCGGTGCTGGCCGAGATCGCCCGCCTGCCGGGGCTCTACGACCTGACCGCCTCGCGCCGGCTGGTGCTCGCCGCCCGCGAGGGCGGCACGACCGGCCTCGTCGTGCAGGCCGCCTTCGGGGCGGGGGAGGGGCCGCGCGCCAGCGCCGCCGAGACCCGCTTCGTCGTCTGCGCCGCGCCGAGCCGCCCCGGGCTCGCCGGCACCCCCGGCGCGCCGGCCTGGCGCGTCCGGCTCGCCCGCCACCGCGGCGGGCGCGAAGGCCTCTATCATCTGGAGTGGAGCCATGACGACCGCGTCTTCCGGGACCTCCCGCGGGACCTCACTCGAGACACGCCCGGCGAAGCGCTACCTCGCCCTCGTCCTGCCGACGCTCGCGACGGACCGCGCCCGGCGGGACCGGCGCGTCCCGGCGGTGGGCGCGTCCTGCGTTTCGCCGGGGCGAGCCGATCGCGGGGCTGAGCCCGGCGAGATCCCACTCGCCGCGGTGGCGAAGGTCCGCGGGGCGCTGCGCCTCGCCGCCTGCGACCCCCGCGCCGCCGCGCTGGGGCTGCGTCCCGGCATGTCGCTGGCCGACGCCCGCGCGCTGCATCCCGCACTCGCGGTCGTGGACGCCGATCCCGAGGGGGACGCCGCGGCGCTGGCGCGACTCGCCGACTGGGGCCGGCGCTTCACGCCCCTCGTCGCGCCGATGCCGCCCGACGGCTTCGTGCTCGACGTGACGGGCTCGGCTCATCTCTTCGGCGGCGAGGCCGCGATGCGGGCGGACGCCGTCGCCCGCCTCGCCGCGCTCGGCTTTCGCGCCCGCGCCGCGATCGCCGGCACGCCGGAGGCGGCGGCGGCGCTGGCGCGGGCGGCGGACGGGGCGATCGTCCCCTCCGGCGAGGAGGCGCGCGCGCTCGCGCCGCTGCCCGTGCGCGCGCTCGGCGTCGCCGACGAGGTGGTCGAGGGACTCGCGCGGCTCGGGCTCTCCCGCATCGAGGACGTGGCGCTGCGCCCGCGCGCGCCCTTCGCCGCACGCTTCGGCACGGATCTCGTGAGCCGGCTCGACGCCGCTCTCGGCCGCACCCGCTCCGCCATCGGCGCGCGGCTCGAGGCGCCGCCCTACGTGGTCGAGCGGCGCTTCTTCGAGCCGATCCTGACGCCCGAGGACGTCTCGCGCACGCTGGCGCGCCTCGCCGAGGAGCTCGCCGGCATGCTCGAGCGCCGGGGCGAGGGGGCGCTCGCCCTCGAGCTGTCGCTGTTCCGGGTCGACGGGGCGGTGCGGCGGCTGCGGGTCGGCGCGAGCCGCCCCACCCGCGAGCCGGCGCGCATGGCGCTGCTGTTCCGGGAAAAGCTCGCCGGCGAGCGCGACGAGCTCGACATCGGCTGGGGCTTCGAGGTCGTTCGCCTCGCCGCGCTCTCGGCGCGCCGGCTCGACGAGGCCGCCCGCCGGCTCGACGGCTCGGTGGCGGGGGAGGACCTCGCCCGCCTCGTCGACGCGCTCGGCGCCCGGCTCGGGACCGAGCGCGTGCGCCGCATCGCGCCCTGCGACAGCCATTGGCCGGAGGCCGCCGCGACCCTCGTGCCGCCCTCGGAGCGCGGCGGGAGGCGCCGGGAGGACGACCATGCCGCCGACTGGCTCGCGCCCGTCCCCGGCGCCGCGCCGGATCGCCCGATCCGCCTGTTCGCCCGACCCGAGCCGATCGAGGCCGTCGCCACCGTGCCCGACGGCCCGCCCCTGCGCTTCCGCTGGCGGCGCGTCCTGCACGAGACCGCGGCCTACGAGGGCCCCGAGCGCATCGCCCCGGCCTGGTGGGACGGGGCGGGCCTCACCCGCGACTACTTCCGCACCGAGGACAGCGCGGGCCGCCGCTTCTGGATCTTCCGCGAGGGCCTCTGGGGTCGCGAGACCGCCGCGCCCCGCTGGTACGTGCACGGCCTGTTCGGATGAGCGGGCGGCCGACCAGCTCCCGCCCCATCGGGGCGGGGACGGCGAGCGGGAGCGAGCCAGGGGCGGGGTTGCGTCGCGCGACGCGTGGAGTCTCGGCCGCGTCGCGTGTGCCCCGCCACCGAGACGGCCAACCCGTGAGACCGTGAAGCGACCTTCCGCCATGACCGGCCTCCTCCCCCTCCGGATCCCCTACGCCGAACTCGCGGTGACGACGAACTTCTCCTTCCTGGAGGGGGGCTCGCATCCCGAGGAGATGGTCGCCCAGGCGGCGAGCCTCGGGCTGTCGGGCATCGGCATCGCCGACCGCAACTCGGTGGCCGGCGTCGTGCGCGCGCACGTGGCGCTGCGGGAATGGCGCGCGGAGAACGCCGCGGGCACGCGGGACCTGCGGCTCGCGGTCGGCGCGCGCCTCGCCTTCGCCGACGGCACGCCCGACATCCTCGCCTATCCGAGGGACCGCGCCGCCTGGGGCCGGCTCTGCCGGCTGCTCACCCTCGGCAAGAGCCGCGCGCCCAAGGGATCGTGCGTGCTGCACCGCGACGACCTCCTGGAGCGGGCCTGCGGCCTGCAGCTGATCGTGCTGCCGCGGCTCGAGCGGGCGGACGAGGATCTCGGCTTTCTTCCGAGCCTCGCGGAGGCCTCCGCCGGCGCCTGGCTCGCCGCCCGCGCCGGCTGGGGCCGCGCGCCGCGTGCCGCGCTGGCGCGCAGCCTCGCCCTCGCCGAGAGCCATGGCGTCCCCGCGATCGCGGTGGGGGACGTGCTCTACCACGTGCCCGAGCGACGCGCGCTCCAGGACGTGCTCACCTGCATCCGCCACGGCACCACCCTCGACGCCGCCGGCCGCCGCCTCGCGGCCAACGCCGAGCGCCACCTCGAGCCCTCCCACGAGATGGCGCGGCTGTTCCGCGAGGCGCCCGGCGCGATCCCCGAGACGATCCGCTTCCTCGACGGCCTCGCCTTCTCGCTGGACGACCTGCGCTACGAATACCCGGAGGAGGGCCGCGAGGGCTTCCCCGATCCCCAGGCGGCGCTCGCGCACCACGCCTGGGAGGGCGCGCGCCGGCGCTACGGCGACGTGATCCCGGACACGGTCGCCGCCGCCATCCGCCACGAGCTCGCGCTCATCGCCGAACTCGCCTACGCCCCCTACTTCCTCACCGTCCACGACATCGTGCGCTTCGCCCGCTCCCGCGGCATCCTCGCCCAGGGGCGCGGCTCGGCGGCCAATTCCACGGTCTGCTTCTGTCTGGGCATCACCGAGGTCGATCCGACCAAGCACGATCTCCTGTTCGAGCGCTTCGTCTCCAACGAGCGCAAGGAGCCCCCCGACATCGACGTCGACTTCGAGCACGAGCGGCGCGAGGAGGTGATGCAGTATGTCTACGAGCGCTACGGCCGCGAGCGGGCCGGGCTCGCGGCGAGCGTCATCACCTACCGCGCCCGCTCCGCCGTGCGCGAGGTCGGCAAGGTCTTCGGCCTGTCGGAGGACGCCGTCGCCGCGCTCTCGGGATCGATCTGGGGCTGGTCGAAGGCGGCCGTGGAGGAGAAGGAAGTCGAGCGGCTGGGCATGGACCCGCGCGAGACCCGCCTCGCGCGGGTGCTGGCGCTGGCGCAGGAGCTCTCCGGCTTCCCGCGCCACCTCTCGCAGCATACCGGCGGCTTCGTCATCACCCGCTCGCGGCTCGACGAGGTCACCCCCGTCGCCCCCGCCGCGATGGAGGACCGCACCACGGTCGAGTGGGACAAGGACGATCTCGAGGCGCTGGGCATGCTCAAGATCGACCTGCTCGCGCTCGGCATGCTCTCGTGCCTGCGCCGCGCCTTCGACCTCATCGGCGAGCATTACGGCGAGCGGCTCACGCTCGCCACGATCCCCGCCGAGGACCCGCGGGTCTACGCCATGATCCAGCGCGCGGACACGCTCGGCGTCTTCCAGATCGAGAGCCGCGCGCAGATGTCGATGCTGCCGCGCCTCAAGCCCGCGTGCTTCTACGACCTCGTGATCGAGGTGGCGATCGTGCGCCCCGGGCCGATCCAGGGGGACATGGTCCACCCGTATCTGCGCCGGCGCGAGGGCCGCGAGCGGGTCTCCTACCCCGCCCCCGCCCCCGAGCACGGCCCGAAGGACGAGCTCGAGCGGGTCCTCGGCAAGACGCTGGGCGTGCCGCTCTTCCAGGAGCAGGCGATGAGGATCGCCATCGTCGCCGCGCGCTTCACCCCCTCCGAGGCCGACCGGCTGCGCCGGGCCATGGCGACCTTCCGGCGGGTGGGCACGATCGGCACCTTCGCCGCCAAGATGGTCGAGGGCATGGTGGCGCGCGGCTACGAGCGCGGCTTCGCCGAGCATTGCTTCAAGCAGATCGAGGGCTTCGGCGAGTACGGCTTCCCGGAGAGCCACGCGGCCTCCTTCGCGCTCCTCGTCTACGCCTCCTGCTGGGTCAAGGCGCGCTATCCGGACGTGTTCGCGGCGGCGCTGCTGAACGCCCAGCCGATGGGCTTCTACGCGCCGGCGCAGATCGTGCGCGACGCCCGCGAGCACGGCGTCGCGGTGCGCCCGCCCGACGTCAACGCCTCCGACTGGGACTGTACGCTCGAGCCCGGCTCCCGCGCCGCCGAGGGACTGCACCCCGCCCACGCCTCGATGCGTGGGGACATCCGCGCGACGCACGCGCTCAGGCTCGGCCTGCGCACGATCAAGGGCGCGAGCGAGGCCGACATGCGCCGCCTCGCGGCGCGGCGCGGCGCGGGCTACGATTCCGTGCGCGACCTGTGGCTGAGGACGGAGCTGTCGCCGGCGGCGCTGGAGCGCCTCGCCGAGGCGGACGCCTTCGCCTCGCTGGGGCTGTCGCGCCGCGACGCGCTGTGGGCGGTCAAGGCGCTGCGGCGCTCCGGCGACAAGGACGACCTGCCGCTGTTTCGCGCCGCGACCATGGCCGAGCGCGAGCCCGACGCCGCCCTCCCCCCGATGCCTCCGGGGCAGGAGGTGGTGTGCGACTACCGCTCCCTCACACTATCGCTGAAGGCCCACCCGGTCTCCTTCCTGCGCGCGGAGCTGGCCCGGCGCGGCGCGATGCGCCACGCCGACCTCGCCGGCGCCCGCGACGGGGCGCGGGTCGCGGTGTCGGGCCTCGTCCTCATCCGCCAGCGCCCGGGCTCGGCCAAGGGCGTCATCTTCATGACGCTCGAGGACGAGACCGGCATCGCCAACCTGATCGTCTGGCCCGGGACCTTCGAGGCCTTCCGTCCGGTGGTCGTCGGGGCGCGGCTGGTGGGCGTGCGCGGGCGGCTGCAGCGGGCGAACGGCGTCGTCCACGTCGTCGCCGACCGGCTGGAGGACTGGTCGGGGCTCCTCGCCCGGCTCGGCGCGCAGGCGCTGCCCGAGGCCCTCGCCCGCGCCGACGAGGTCAAGGGCGGCTCCGCCCCCGATCCGCGGGAGAAGGAGACGAAGCGCGAGCGCGAGGCGCGCTTCCGGGCGCTGGTGCGGGAGGAGCCGGCGCTCGCGCAGGACGTCGCCCGCCACGAGGCCGAGCGGGCCGTGCGCGGCCGAGGGCCCGATGCGGAGCGTCGTGCCGGGCTCGGCATCGGGCGCGGTGCGGTCGCCGCGGTCATGCCCAAGGGGCGGAACTTCCGGTGAGGGGCGCGACCGATTCCCGTCGCGCCATGCTGACGCCGCGTTCACGACCTCCTAACGTGGGGCGCGTCATCATCCGCACGCCGCCGATCCCGCCCGATTCGGCGCCCTCTCGGGAGTCCCACCGGCCATGTGCCGCTTCCTCGCCTACCGGGGCGAACCGGTCTTCGTCTCCGATCTCGTCTGCGCCCCCGCGCACTCGCTGGTGCACCAGTCCCTGCACGCCGAGGAGGCGAAGACCGAGACGAACGGGGACGGCTTCGGCATCGGCTGGTACGGCGAGCGGCCCGAGCCCGGCCTCTACCGCGAGATCCGCCCGGCCTGGTCGGACGAGAACCTGGCGAGCCTCTCCGAGCAGGTGCGCTCGCGGCTGTTCTTCGCCCACGTGCGCGCCTCCACCGGCACGGCGACGACGCGGGCGAACTGCCACCCGTTCAAGCAGGGCCGGCACCTGTTCATGCACAACGGGCAGATCGGCGGCTATTCGCGCATCCGCCGCAGGCTCGACGCGCTCATCCCCGACGGGCTCTACGACGCGCGCCAGGGCAACACCGACTCGGAGGCGATCTTCCTGATGGCGCTGGCCGACGGCCTCGCCGAGGACCCGATCGGCGCCATGGCGCGTACGCTCGCCACGGTGCGGGCGATGGTGCGGGCGGCCTCCATCGACGAGCCCGTGCGCTTCACGGCGGCCTTCACCGACGGGGAGAACCTCGTCGCCTATCGCTGGGCCTGCGACGACCGCCCGCCCTCGCTCTACTGGCGCGAGAGCGCGACGGGGCTGCTCGTCGTCTCCGAGCCGATCGACGCCGAGCGGGAGGGCTGGCGGGAGATGCCGCGGGGCTGCACGCTGCTCGCGCGGCCCGGCCGCCCCGTCGAGATCGCCTGCCTCAACGCGGCCATGGCCCGGGCCGCCTGACGCCGCCCCGTGCCCGGGCGCTCTCGGACCGATCTCAGATCATCGACAGCGCCAGCATCGCCACGCCGCCCACGAGCCCGGCGCAGGCGAGCGCGGCGGCGACGAGCGAGGCCCGCGCGCTCGCGCGGTAGCCGAACGCCGCGTCCGCACCCCGCCGCGCCCCCGCGACCACCGTCCCGCCCGTGTCCCGTGCCATGATGGGTCCCCGTCCAGCGCCCGCGGCCACCTCGGCCGGCGGGCTCGATCACGGGAACGAGAAGGCGCCGGGCGCGCTGAACGGCCGGTAAAGCCGATCGGTCGCATTCGACCTATCGTGAACGCGGCGTTAGCGCGGGCCGCTCGCCCGCCCGGCCGCCGGGTCGGGGACGTCCCCTCGAACCGGGGCCGCTCCCCGCTTCGTCGGCGCGCCCGCCCGTGCTACAGGGCCGCGTTCGCCGCCCTCCGGAGCCGCCCCGCCATGAAGCCGCTCAACGCCGTCTACGCCGGCCTGCCGACCACGATCTTCGAGGAGATGTCCCGGCGCGCCCGCGAGACCGGGGCGGTGAACCTCGGCCAGGGCTTCCCGGACGATCCCGGCCCGGCCGACGTGCGCGAGGCGGCGGCGAAGGCGGTGATCGAGGGCTGGAACCAGTATCCGCCGATGCTCGGGCTGCCGGAGCTGCGCGGGGCGATCGCCGCGCACTACGCGCGCTGGCAGGGGCTCGACCTCGATCCCCAGCGAGAGGTGATGGTGACCTCCGGCGCCACCGAGGCGCTCGCCGGCGCGCTGATGGCGCTCGTCGAGCCCGGCGACGAGGTCGTCCTGTTCGCGCCGATGTACGACGCCTACCTGCCGCTCGTGCGCCGCGCCGGCGGCGTGCCGCGCGTCGTGACGCTCGCGCCCCCGCGCTTCGGCCTCGACGAGGGAGCGCTGCGCGACGCGATCTCGCCGCGCACCAAGGCCGCGCTGTTCTGCAACCCGTTGAACCCCACCGCGACGATCTTCTCCGACGCGGACCGCGCGCTCCTCGCGCGCGTGTGCGTCGAGAACGACCTCGTCGCGATCTGCGACGAGGTCTGGGAGCACGTGGTCTTCGACGGCGCGCGCCATCGGCCGCTGATCGCCGAGCCGGGCATGCGCGAGCGGACGGTGAAGATCGGCTCGGCGGGCAAGATCTTCAACCTCACCGGCTGGAAGGTCGGCTTCGTCTGCGCCGCGCCGGCGTTGCTCGGCGCGCTCGCCAAGGCCCACCAGTTCCTCACCTTCACCACCCCGCCCAACCTCCAGTCCGCCGTCGCCTACGGGCTCGCCAAGGAGGACGCCTGGTTCGAGGCCATGCGCGCCGACCTGCAGCGCTCCCGCGACCGCTTCTGCGCGGGCCTCGCCGACCTCGGCTTCGCCGTGATCCCCGCCGCGGGCACCTACTTCGTCACCGTGGACCTCGCCGGCCGCGACGAGGACGATGTCGCCTTCTGCCGGCGGCTGGTCACGGACCACGGCGTCGCCGCCATCCCGGTCTCGGCCTTCTACCCGGGCGGCGAGGTGACCAACGTGGTGCGCTTCTGCTTCGCGAAGCGCGACGCGACGCTGGACGCGGCGCTCGCGCGGATGCGGGGGGTTTGAGGGATCGAGCCCGCGAAGCGGCTTCGATCCCGTCCCCTCCGTTCGGGGCGTCGCGATCGTCGCCCGAGCGCCGACGAGAGCCGTCCGCGCGCCCGCGCCGATCGCGCTTGCGGATCCCGCGACTGTCGGACATGATGCCCGGAACGTCGGACAGGAGGGGATCGTGGCGAGGCCCGAGCCGAAGCGACACACGGAGGTGGAGCGAGCGCGCGCCGTGCGCGGCCAGAGCCGTCGACGATCCCTCGACCCGATGGTGGCCGAGCGTGTGGAGCAGGCCTTGGCGCGCTTGAGAGACGATGGGCGCCTGGCCGGGGAGCGTGGGCGCAGGCTCAGCGTGCGGGTCGATCCGGGGCTCGTCGCCGCGGCTGCCGAGCGTATCGGCACGGAGAACCCCACCGACATCATCGAGAGCGCGCTGGCCCTCCTGGCGTCTCCCGACCCCTTCGTGCATTGGCTCCTGACGACAGGGGACCGTCTGCCCGAGGACTTCGAGCTTGCGATCTGATACGGCGCGGTCGATCGCGGAACGTCACGACCCCGCTCGCCGCACACGGTCGCTCGCCTATCGCGAGCGCGGCGTCCTACCCTTCGACGCGGCCGACGTCCCGCAGCTGCCGCTGCTGCTCGACACGACCGTCTACGTCGATCGGCTCCAGGGGCGATTGCCACCCGAGCTCGCACCGCTGCTGACGCTTCGTGCCATTCGGCACAGCTCCGTCGCCTGCGCCGAGCTCACGATCACGCTCGGCATGCTGGATCCCGCGCATTCCGGAACGCCGCAGGTCGCCTCCGCCATCGCGAACGTCCTGAGCACCATCGACATGAGCCGCACGGTGGAACCGTCCGCGGAGGCGTTCATCGAGGCCGGCATGCTGGCGGGCATCCTGGCGCGGACGCAGGGGCTGGCGCGGCCGAAGAAGAGCCTGAGCCCGGCCGAGCGATGCTGCCAGGAAGGGCGGCGACGCGCAGTCCTGAACGACGCCTTGATCTACATGTCGGCGATCGAGAGCGAGTCGCTGCTCCTGAGCCGAAACACGCGGGATCTCGATCTGCTCCAGCAACTGAAGCCGTCCTGGAACCTGCTGCTCTACGACGCCGTCGGCGCCCGGCCCCGAACCAGCCCGGGTCGCTAGACCCTGGACAGACCCTTGCACCCCACCCCCCTCTCGCCTACGTTTCGCACGCGTCGGCGCCGCCGCGCGCATCCCCTCCACCGCACATGCAAACATCGGGAGACCGCACGCGATGGGTCGCATCCTCCCCACCCGCCGGGCGCTTCGCGCGCTCGCGTCCGTGTCCGCGCTGGCGCTCGTGGCGAGCGTGGCGCATGCGCAGGAGCGCGTCGTCAACGTCTACAATTGGTCGGACTACGTCGACCCGCAGGTGCTCGCCGACTTCACCGCCGAGACCGGCATCCGCGTCGTCTACGACACCTACGACAACAACGAGATCGTCGAGACCAAGCTGCTCGCCGGCCGCTCGGGCTACGACATCGTGGTGCCGTCGGGCCCGTTCACGCAGCGCCTGATCCGGGCCGGCGTGTTCGCCCCCCTCGACAAGGGCGCGATCCCCAACCTCGAGCACGCCTGGCCGCAGATCGCCGACCGGCTCGCGGTGTACGATCCCGGCAACGCGCATGCCGTGAACTACATGTGGGGCACGACCGGGATCGGCATCGACGTCGACGCGGTGCGCGAGCGGCTCGGGCCGGACGCGAACCTCGAGACCTGGGATCTCGTCTTCGATCCCGAGGTGGCCTCCAAGCTGAGGGATTGCGGCATCCACGTGCTCGACGCGCCCGAGGACCTGTTCCCGACCGCACTCAACTATCTCGGCCTCGATCCGGACTCGAAGGACGAGGGCGACCTCCAGCAGGGCGCCGATCTCCTCGCCGCGATGGCGCAGAACGTGCGGAAGTTCCACTCTTCGGAATACATCAACGCGCTCGCCAACGGCGACATCTGCGTGGCGGTCGGCTACTCGGGCGACGTGCTCCAGGCCAAGGCGCGCGCCGAGGAGGCCGGCAACGGCGTCGAGATCGCCTACGTCGTGCCGGAGGAGGGCGCGCTGCTCTGGTTCGACTCCTTCTCGATCCCCGCGGACGCGCCCAACATCGAGGAGGCGCACGCCTTCATCGACTACATGATGCGCCCCGAGGTCGCCGCGCGGAACGTGAACTACGTCGCCTACGCGTCGGGCAACCTCGCCGCGAAGGAGTTCATCGATCCGGAGGTGCTGGGCGACCCGGGCATCTACCCGAGCGATTCGACGATCGAGAACCTGTTCATCAACACCGCCTACGACCCGCGCTCCCAGCGCTTCGTGACGCGCGCCTGGACGCGGGTGAAGACGGGGCGCTGAGGCGCCGAGCGAGCGCCGCCCCGCCGAACGCCGTCAGTGCCGGGTGATCGGCGGGCGGACCCGTCGCGCCGGACGAGTGGCCGCCCGTTCCGCGCGCAGCGGGCGGGCGGCCCGCCAAGCCTCCCGGCGTCGGTCGGCGGGCGAGGCGCCCTCGGCCTCGAGAGCGCCGGTCTCGTCGGCGCTGGTCGCCCGGGCGAGGGCCCAGGCGAGGCCGGCGACGATCAGCCCGGTGCCGAGCGCGATCGCCGCGGCGGCGCCGGGATGCAGCTGCGCCTCGAGCGCGAGGCGCGTCGCCCGCCGGGGCGCCGCCCGCGCCATGCGCCGGGCGAGCCCCGGCGCGACCGCGCCGAGCGCATCCGCGGCATGGCCGCCGGCCCCGACGACGAGCATCCGCCGCGGGTGCTCGGCCGCGAACAGCGCCGCGCGGGCGACGAGCGCGGGGTCGTAGGCCGGCAGGGTGTCCTCCACCAGATCCTCCGGCCCGCCATCCGGCGGCGCGTCGACCGCGCTCGGGCGCACCAGCGTCATCGAGATCGGCGCACGCTCCGCCGCGAGCTCGCGCCGCAGGCCCACGACGAAGGCCGCGATCGCCCCGCGGGCGGCGGCGTAGGGCGCCTGCATCGCGAGGGCGCGCTCGGCGACGCCGCCGCCGACCACGACGATGGCGCCGCCGCGCCGGCGCAGGTGGCGCGCCGCCTCGATCGCGCCGGTGGCGGCGCTCCAGTAGATCCCGTCGAAGATGCGACGCTGCTCCCCCGAGCCGGTCGCGAGCGCCGCGCCCGCCAGCGCCGTCGGCACGGTCGCGACCCAGGTGTCGAAGCCGCCCCAGGTGGCCTGCGCGACCTGGACGACCCGGCGCGCCTCCTCCGGCTCGGCGACGTCGGCCTCGACCGTGACGACCCGCGCGCCCGCGGCGGCGAGGGCGTTCGCGACCCGCGTCAGCGCCCCGCCGTCGCGGCCCACGAGGACGAGGCGCGCGCCGCGCGCGGCCGCCCCGCGGGCGACGGCGCGGCCCACGCCGCCGGCGGCGCCGGTGACGACGACGGTCTGATGCGCGAGCGGCTTCAGGCGTGGGATCATCGGGGGCTCCTCGGATCTGCGAGCGGATGGCGGTCCGTGCGGACGCGCGGGGAACGGGCGCGGGCGAGCGCCGGTTCCCCGCCGGCGCGGCGGTGCGCGAGACGGACCAGGCATCACGATGCGTGATGGGGGCCATGCAGCCAATTCGCTTCCCCCGCGTGAGCGAGCCGCTAAGCTGCATGCGAGCCTCACACCCGCCGCACGCGCCCTCGACGGAGCCCGGACCCGATGCCCTCCCCCGCCGTTGCGCCGCGCGCCTCGCGCGTCGCCCCCGAGATCGTCGTCGCCGCGGGCTGCCTGATCGCGCTCGTCACCTTCGGCCCGCGCGCCTCGGCGGGCCTGTTCCAGGTGCCGATGACGACCGAGTTCGGCTGGGGGCGCGACACGTTCGGCCTCGCCATCGCCATCCAGAACCTCGTCTGGGGGATCGGCCAGCCCCTCGCCGGCGCGGTCGCGGACCGCTTCGGCACGGTGCGGGTGCTGATCGTCGGCGCGCTGCTCTACGCCGTCGGCCTCGTCGTCATGGCCCTCGCCTCGACGCCGATGATGCTGCACCTGGGCGCGGGCGTGCTGATCGGCATCGGGCTCGCCGGCGCGTCGTTCAACCTCGTGCTCGGCGCCTTCGGCAAGCTCCTGCCGGAGGAATGGCGGCCGATGGCCTTCGGCATGGGCGTGGCCGCCGGGTCCTTCGGCCAGTTCCTGTTCCCGCCGATCGGCAACGCGCTGATCGAGGCGGTCGGCTGGCAGGACGCGTTGCTGTGGTTCTCGGCGATCATGCTCGTGGTGCTTCCGCTCTCGGTGATGCTCGCGACCCGCGGCACCGGCGGCGCGTCGGCGAAGGCCGACGCGGGGCCGAGCCAGTCGATCGCACAGGCGCTGGCGGAGGCCTTCCGGCACCGCTCCTACGTGCTCCTCGTCACCGGCTTCTTCACCTGCGGCTTCCAGCTCGCCTTCATCACCGCCCACCTCCCGGCGTACCTGAAGGACGCGGGCCTCTCGGCGGCGGTCGGCGGCTGGACGCTCGCGGTGATCGGGCTCGCCAACGCGGTGGGCTCGCTCGGCGCGGGCTGGCTCTCCACGCGCATGCCCAAGCGCCATCTGCTGGCCTGGATCTATCTCGGACGGGCGATCGCCATCGCCGCCTTCGTGCTGGTGCCGGCCTCCCCCGCCTCGGCCATCGTCTTCGGCATCACCATCGGGCTCCTGTGGCTCTCCACCGTGCCGCCGACCTCGGCGCTGGTGATGGTGATGTTCGGCACGCGCTACATGGCGATGCTCTACGGCTTCGCCTTCTTCTCCCACCAGCTCGGCGGCTTCTTCGGCGTGCTGCTCGGCGGCGTGCTCTACGAGGCGACCGGCGGCTACGCCATCGTCTGGTGGTTCTCGGTGGCGCTCGGCATCGCGTCGGCGCTGATCAACCTGCCGATCGTCGAGAAGCCGGTCGCCCGCCTCGCCGCCCAGCCGGGGTGACGGGCGGCGCTCCGCGGGCCCTTGCTCCCGGCGCGGCGCTCGGCCATGAGAGGCCTCCCACACGAGAGGACCTCCCCATGACCGAGATCACCCGCATCAAGCCCGGCCCGCGCATGTCCATGGCCGTCGTCCACGGCGACACCGTCTACACCGCGGGCCAGGTGGCCAAGGAGACCGCCGGCGGCTCGGTGGCCGAGCAGACCCGGGAGATCCTGGGGATGATCGACGCGCTCCTGGCCGAGGCCGGCACGGACAAGACGAAGCTCCTCTCGGCCTCGATCTGGCTGACCGACATGGCCGGCTTCGCCGAGATGAACGGCGTGTGGGACGCCTGGGTCGCGCCGGGCTGCGCGCCCGCCCGCGCCACCGTCGAGGCGAAGCTCGCCGCGGAGCAGTACAAGGTCGAGATCGCCGTGATCGCCGCGCGCTGAGCCACGGCGGCGGCCGTCAGGCGCCGGCGAGCGCGCGCAGAGCCACGACCGCGCCGACCCCCACCGCGACGCAGGCGATCAGCGGGAGCCGGATCGCCGCGAGCGCCACGAGCACGCCGGCGATCGCCTCGGGCCAGCCCGACAGCAGCACCGCCGGCGCGATCACCGCCGTGAGCACCGCGGGCGGGATCGCGTCGAAGGCCGCCTTCGCCCGCCCCCGCAACGCGAGGCGCCCGGCGAGGGCGAGGCCGGCGACGCGGGTCGCGTAGGTCACGCCCGCCATGCCGACGATGGTGGCCAGCGCCGCGGGATCGACGGCGAGCGCATCTCTCATCGCGTCCTCCCCTCGTCCATCGGCCCCGGCCGCCAGGCGAGCGCCGCCGCCACGATGCCGGCGATCGCTCCCGCGGGAACGTGCCAGGGCGGGCCGACGGCGAAGGCCGCGCCCGCCGCCGCGGCTGCGCTGGCGCCCACCGCGATCCCCGTCGCCGGCCCCTTCCAGAGCGCGGCGACGAGGGCGATGAACAGCGCCGGGAAGGCGAAATCCGCCCCGAAGCGGGCGGGATCGCCGAGCCGCGCGCCGAGCGCTGCGCCCGCCGTGATCGTCGCCATCCAGGTGGTGAAGAACACGGCCACCATGGCGAACCAGTAGGTCGGCGTCAGCCGCGCCGCCGCCGCCCGTCGCTCCCCGAGCGCCCAGAGCTCGTCGGCCAGGAAGTGGAATCCGACGAGCCGCTGCCACGGCGCGAAGGCCTCCGTGCGCGGCGCGAGCGAGGCGCTCATCAGGACGTGGCGCGCGTTGATCAGGAGCGTCGAGAACAGGATCGCGGCGATCGGCACGGGGTCGGCCCACAGCTCGATCGCGGCGAACTGCGAGCCTCCGGCGAAGACGAGGGCGGACATCAGCGCCGTCTCCGCCGATGAGAGCCCGCTCGCGGTGGCGAGCGCGCCGAACAGCACGCCGATCGGCAGGAGCGCGAGCGTCGGCGCCGCAATGTCGGCGAGCGCCGCGCGGATCTCGTCGGAGCGGGTCGAAGCGGGAGCGGATGGGTGCACGGAAGGGCCTCGGGGCGCGCGATCGTCGACGCCGAGATCGCCCGATCCGCCCCGCACGGTCTTGCACGAAAGTGCGTTTCAGGCCGCGGCCCGCGCGGCGTAGGCGCCGGGCGTGATGCCCATGCGCGCCTTGAAGGCGCGGTTGAGGTGGCTCTGGTCGTAGAAGCCGACCTCGACGGCGACGGCGGCGGGCGGCTCGCCGGCGACGAGGAGCCGGCAAGCGGCGCGGAAGCGCCGGTCGACCTGGTAGGCGTGGGGGGTGAGCCCCGTCTCCCGCCCGAAGGCGCGGATCAGGTGCGTGCGCGACAACCCGGCCTCGCGTGCCAGCATTTCGAGGCCGAGGTCCTCGGCGAAGTGCGCGTCGATCGCCTCGCGCACGCGGGCGACCGCGCGGCTCTCGCGCGTCGCCGCCGGCGCGCCGCGGAGGTCGCCGTGGCGGGAGACGAGCCGCGCCAGGAAGCCGAGGAGCCGCTCGTCGGTCTCGAGCGTCCCGGCGCCGCTGCCGGCGCCGAGCGCGTCGTGCAGCGCCGCGAGCTCGGCGACGAGGCCGGGGTCGTCGACGACGGAGGGTGCGAACCAGGGCGCGCGCGGGACCGGCCGCCCGAGGAGATCCTCCGCCACCTCCCGCATCAGCGCCGGCGAGGGATAGAGCGTGCGGTAGACGAAGTGGCCGCCGTAGGGCTCGCCGTCGTGCGCCTCGTCGGGGGAGACGAGGCACAATGAGCCGGCGAAGGCGTAGTTCTGCGTGCCCCGCCGCCAGAACGTCTCGCAGCCCTCGACGATGGCGGCGATGGCGTAGGTCTCGTGCGTGTGGCGGGCGTAGGCGTGCCGGCGGAAGCGCGCGGCGAGGCAGTCGAGATCGGCGTAGCGCGGCACGCGCCAGAACCGCGCGACGTCGCCGGCGGCGGCGAGCGCGGGATCGAGGGACGTGAGCGGTGACGCGGCGCACATGGCACGAAGCTAGCGCGCCCCGCCGCCCGCCGTCTTGGACGAAAGCGCCCTCGAACCCTCAGCTCAGCTCCTCGATCGCGTCCATCTTCGCGCGGTCGAAGGCGATGTGGCCGGCGATGGGCGCGACGGCGGGGAATGGGGTCTCGTACGCCCAGGCGGCGTCCCTCGTCTCCTTGCCGTGGCCGGAGACGCCGAAATAGGTCGCCTCGCCCTTGTAGGGGCAATGCGTGCGCCTCGGCGACGGCGAGAGCAGGTCCATCGCCACGTCCGCGCGCGGCACGTAGAAGACCGGCGGATAGACGCTCTCCTCCAGCCGCAGCGCGGCGTCCGTCTCCGCGACGATGGCGCCGCCGAGCACGACGCGCACGCGCTTGCCGTGCGGCGCGATGCCGATCGGATGGTCGGGGCCGGGCTCCTTCATCGGGGTCTCCTCTTTCGGCCCGCGGCCGGGCTCGCTCCTTCGGGATCGGGGGAGAGACTACCCGCGCCGCGCGGTGCACGCACCTGGGGAAAACCCGCCCGGCGGCACCGCGCCCTCACCCGGGCCCCGCCTTCTCGCCGGCCGAAATCTCGCGCGTGCCGAGCGCGTCCGCGAGCCGCACCGCGGCGGATCCCGGCCGCAGCGGCTTCTGCTGGCTCTCGTGGGGCGCCCAGCCCGTCAGCCAGACGAGCTCGAAGGTCGCGCGCACCCGCCCGTCGGGATCGGCGTAGCGCGCAGCATAGATCTCGGCGAGGCGCCCGAGCGTGGCGCGGGTCAGCGGCGCGCGGCGGCGCTCCGCGAGGACGTTGGTCAGCCCCATGGCACGCAGGTCGCGCATCAGCGCGAAGACGTGGTCGTAGCGCACCACGAGCGGATCGGCGTCGACGACCGGCAGCGCGAAGCCGGCGCGCTGGAGCAGCGACCCGAGGTCGCGCACGTCGGCGAAGGGCGCGACGCGCGGCGAGACGCCGCCGATCGTCTCGGCCTCCGCCGCGGCGAAGCTCTGCCGCAGCTCGTGGAGCGTCGCGCCGCCGAGCAGGCAGGCGACGAGCAGCCCGTCGGGCGCGAGCGCGCGGCGCGCCTGGATCAGCGCGCCGGGAAGATCGTTGACGCCCTGCAGCGAGAGCGCGGAGGCGACGAGGTTCACCGACGCGGGCGCGAGCGGCAGCGCCTCCTCGTCGGCGACGACGGCGCCCGGCTCGGGGAGCGGCGCGAGGCGCAGCACGCGCTCGGTCCCGGGACGCCGGGCGAGCATCCGCGCGACGTGCGGCGCGGGCGTGCCGAGGTCGACGCACACGGGAAACTCACGCAGCACGGCCGCGAGCCGGTCTTCCAGGTCCTCCGCCGCCCGCGCGACGAGGAAGTCGGCATCGAGATCGGCACGGCCGCCCGCCGCCCGCGCGCGGGCGAGACGGATGCGGGCGAGCCCGCGATCGAACACGACGTCGCTCATCGCCTCCTCCTCCAGACCCCGCACATAGCGATCGCGCACGTCCGCGAAAAGCCGGGGCGCATCGCCGCGGGAGGCGGGCGTCGCGGCGGCGGCATGCTCGACCGGCCTTCCGTGTTGCCGGGCGCGCACCATGCGTGTATGGGAGGCGCTTCGAGGAGCCCCTCGCGCGCGAGGACGGCCGCCGCGCGCGTGCGCGCAGACCCACGCACGACACGAAACGGACGCTCCGTTCCGGGAGCGTCGCCAGGAGCAGAAGCGTCGCGATGTCCACCACCTTCGACAAAGTCGCCGACATCATCGCCGATACGGCCGACATCCCGCGCGAGGAGATCACGCCGGAGAGCCACGCCATCGACGATCTGGGCATCGATTCGCTCGCCTTCCTCGACATCGCCTTCGCCATCGACAAGGCCTTCGGCATCAAGCTGCCGCTGGAGCAGTGGACGCAGGAAGTCAACGAGGGCAAGGCGCCGGCCGAGGAGTACTTCGTCATGAAGAACCTCGTCGCGCGCATCGACGAGCTCGTCGCGGCCAAGGGCGCGGCCTGATCGCTGCGCGCCCGGCGGCGCGCCCCACCAGGGATCGGCGAGCGCATGCGGCTCGAATATTTCGAGATGATCGACGGGGTCGTGTCGCTCGACCGGGAGGCGAAGCGCATCGTCGCGCGCTCGGTCGTGCCCCGCGAGAGCCCGGTCTTCGAGGGCCACTTCCCCGGCCACCCGCTCGTCCCCGGCGTGCTCCTCACCGAGACGATGGCGCAGGCCTCGGGCTACCTCGTGCTCGCGCTGATGGGCTACACGCACATGCCGTTCCTGATGGCGGTCGACAAGGCACGCTTCCGCACCTTCGTCGAGCCCGACGCCGTCCTCGACATCGAGGCCGCGCTCGTCCACGAGGGCTCCGGCTACGTCGGCACGAAGGCGAGGATCGCCGTCGGCGGCAAGCCGATCTGCGACGCCGAGCTGCGCTTCCGGATCATGCCCTTCCCGCCCGGCCTCGACGACCAGATGCGCGCCCAGGCCGCCCGCATCGGCCTGACGGAGGTCTCGGCATGAGCGGCGGACCGAACGAGCGCGACGTCGTCGTCACGGGCATCGGCCTCGTCTCCTGCGTGGGCGAGGGCGTGGAGGCGCATCTCGCGGCGCTGGCCGGCCTCACCGAGCCGGGACCCTGGGAGACCGAGCGCTTCGCGCCCTACCCGGTGCGCCCGGGCCCGGCGCTCGACCTCTCGACGCAGATCCCCAAGAAGTCCGACCAGCGCCAGATGGAGCCCTGGCAGAGGCTCGGCGTCTACGCCGCCGGCGCGGCGCTCGATTCGGCCGGCATCAAGGACGACGCGGAGCTGAAGGCGCGCACCCACGTCATCGTCGCCGCCGGCGGCGGCGAGCGCGACTACGACGTCGACGGCCAGGTGCTGACCGCCATGCGCACGCACGCGGCGCCCGACGTGCTGCTCAACGAGCGGCTGATGTCGGACGTGCGCCCGACGCTGTTCCTCGCCCAGCTGTCGAACCTGCTCGCCGGCAACATCGCCATCGTGCACGGCGTCACCGGCGCCTCGCGCACCTTCATGGGCGAGGAGCAGGCGGGCGTCGACGCGATCCGCATCGCCCACGCCCGCATCGCGTCGGGGCAGAACGACGTGTTCCTGGTGGGCGGCTCGTTCAACGCCGAGCGCGCGGATTCCATCCTCGCCTACGCGATGGGCAGGCTCGCCTATTCCGGCGCGCCCGCCGCCGTGGCGGACCGGACGGCGCCGGGCTTCGTGCTCGGCTCCGGCGGCGCCTTCCTCGTGCTCGAGGCGCGGGCGCATGCGCGGGCGCGCGGCGCGCGGGTCTTCGCCGAGATCGCGGCGGTGGGCTCGGCGCGCACCGGGCGCGGCGCGGGCGCGCTCGCCGAGACGCTCGGGCGGCTCTTCGACGAGACCGGCACGGGCGCCGACGCCCGCATCGTCTCCGGCGCACTCGGTCTTCCGTCCCGCGACGCCGAGGAGCGGAGCGTGCTCGCGGCGCGCGCGCCCGGCGCGGCGCCGATCGTCACGCAGGATCTCGTCGGCCACCTGATGGAGGCCCACGCCCCGGCGGGCGTCGCGCTCGCCGCCGGCCTGATCGCCACAGGCGAGGCCCGCGAGGCCGCCGTCACCAGCATCGGCCACCAGCGCGGCGCCGGCCTCGTCCGGCTGCGCGCGGGTTGAGCCGGATTCGAACGACCCCGAGGGACGAGCCATGGCCGAGCCGCGCTTCACGGACCGTTTCGGGCGACCCCTCGTCGCCGTCACCGGCATGGGGGTGATCACCTCGCTCGGCGAGGGCAAGGCCGCGAACTGGGCCGCGCTCACCGCCGGGCGCTCCGGCATCCACCGCATCACGCGCTTCCCCGTCGAGGGGCTGCGCACCACCATCGCCGGCACGGTCGACTTCGAGGGGGCGGAGGACTTCTGCGCCCCCAAGCTCTCCGAGCGCCTCGCCACCACCGCCGCGACGGAGGCCGTGGAGCAGTCGGGCCTTCCCCGGGGCGACTTCCCGGGCGCGCTCTTCGTCGCCGTGCCCCCCGTCGAGATCGAGTGGCCGCAGCGCCGTGCGCTCGCGGAGGCGTCCGGGCAGGCGGGGGACGTGACCTACGCCGACCTCCTGAAGGCCACCGAGACCGGCGCCTTCGCGGATTGGCACGACCTCTTCCTGTTCGGCACCGTGGCCGATCATCTGGCCGAGCGCTTCGGCACCCGGGGCTCGCCGATCTCGCTCTCGACGGCGTGCTCGTCGGGTGCGACCGCGATCCAGCTCGGCGTCGAGGCGATCCGCCGCGGCGAGGCACCCGCGGCGCTCTGCATCGGCACCGACGGTTCGGTCCACGCCGAGGCGCTGATCCGATTCTCGCTGCTCTCGGCGCTGTCGACGCAGAACGCCGTCCCCGAGGAGGCGGCCAGGCCCTTCTCGAAGAACCGCGACGGCTTCGTCATGGGCGAGGGCGCCGCCGCCCTCGTGCTCGAGAGCGCGGAGCACGCGCACGCACGCGGGGCGGAGATCCTGGGATATGTCATCGGCGCGGGCGAGAAGGGCGACGGCTTCCACCGCACCCGCTCCTCGCCGGACGGCGCACCCATCGTCGCCGCCATCGCCGCGGCGCTGGAGGACGCGGGCATCGGCCCCGAGGCGATCGACTACGTCAACGCCCACGGCACCGGCACGCCCGAGAACGACAAGATGGAGGCGATGGGCCTCATGGCCGTGATCGGCGAGCGGATGAGATCGGTGCCGATCTCGTCCAACAAGTCGATGATCGGCCACACGCTCACGGCGGCCGGCGCGGTGGAGGCGGTGGTCTCGCTGATGACGATCCGCGAGGGCGTGATCCCGCCCACCATCAACTACCGCGTCCCCGACCCGGCGATCCCGCTCGACGTGGTGCCGAACGTCGCGCGGGAGGCGAAGGTGGGCTGCGTCCTGTCGAACTCGTTCGGCTTCGGCGGCCAGAACACCTGCCTCGTCCTCTCGGCCGATCCCGCGTGACCCGAATGGAGCCCGCCATGACCGACCGGACCCGCATCCTCGTCACCGGCGGCGCCAAGGGCGTCGGCGCGGCGATCGTGCGCGCCATGGCGGCGCAGGGGCACGACGTCGTCTTCACCTACCGCTCCTCGGCCGATGAGGCGCGCGCGCTCGCCGAGGACGTCGCTGCGGCCAATCCCGGTGCCACGATCGAGCCGCGCCCCCTCGACCTCGCCGACAAGGAGGCGGTCGAGGCCTTCTGCGAGACCGTCGAGGGCGAGAGCTGGCTCGGCTTCGTCCACAATGCCGGCCAGAGCTACGACGCACTCGCCGCCATGATGGCGCAGGACAAGGCGGAAGCGGCGATGCAGGTGAACTTCTTCGCCTTCGCGCGGCTGTGCAAGGCGCTCGTGCGCCCCATGCTGCGCGCCCGCGCCGGCCGCATCGTCGCCATCGGCTCGGTGGCGGCGACCCAGGCGAACGCCGGCAACGCCGCCTATGCAGCCACCAAGGGCGCGCTCGCGGCCTATGCCCGCACGCTCGCCATGGAGACCGCCAAGCGCGGCGTGACGGTGAACGTCATCGCGCCGGGCTTCGTCGACACCGAGATGCTCGCGCCCTACGCGCCCTACCGCGAGAGCATGGAGAAGCAGATCCCCGCCGGGCGCTTCTGCCGGCCCGAGGAGGTGGCCGGGCTCGCCGCCTTCCTGATGACCCCGCCGGCGGCCTACGTCACCGGCGCGACGATCCCGATCGACGGCGGCCTCTCGGCCATGCTCGGCATCCACCGCTGACGCGGGCGCACGGCGGCCGCCGGCTGGAGCGCGGGCGCGCGAGCTGATAGCCTCCGCCGCCCCGAACGCGTCATCGAGGCCCGGTCATGACCCCCTTCGCCCTCTCCGAGGACCACGTCGCCATCCGCGACATGGCCCGCGCCTTCGCCGCCGAGAAGCTGGCGCCGCACGCCGTGCGCTGGGACGAGGAGAAGCACTTCCCCGTCGACGTCATGCGCGAGGCGGCCGAGCTCGGCATGGGGGGCGTGTACATCGCCGAGGACGTCGGCGGGTCGGGGCTCGGGCGGCTCGAGGCGGCCTTGATCTTCGAGGCGCTGGCCACAGGCTGCCCGACCGTGTCCGCCTACGTCTCCATCCACAACATGGCCGCCTGGATGATCGACCGCTACGGCTCGGACGCCCAGCGCCGGCGCTGGCTGCCCGGGCTCGTGATGATGGAGAGCCTCGCGAGCTACTGCCTCACCGAGCCCGGCGCCGGCTCGGACGCCGCCGCGCTGAAGACCCGCGCGCGGCGCGAGGGGGATTACTACGTGGTGGACGGCGTGAAGCAGTTCATCTCCGGCGCCGGCGTGTCGGACCTCTACGTCACGATGGTTCGGACGGGTGACGAGGGTCCCGGCGGCATCTCGACGCTCGTGATCGAGAAGGACACGCCCGGCCTCTCCTTCGGCGCCAACGAGCGCAAGATGGGCTGGAACGCCCAGCCGACGCGCCAGGTGATCCTGGAGGGCGCCCGCGTGCCCGTCGAGAACCGGCTCTCGGACGAGGGGATGGGCTTCAAGATCGCGATGGCCGGCCTCGACGGCGGACGGCTCAACATCGGCGCCTGCTCGCTCGGCGGCGCGGACGCGGCGCTGGAGAAGTCGCTCGCCTACGCCCGCGAGCGCCGCGCCTTCGGCAAGGCTCTCACGGACTTCCAGGCGCTGCAGTTCAAGCTCGCCGACATGGCGACCGAGCTCGAGGCCGCCCGCAGCTTCCTCTGGCGCGCCGCCGCCGCCCTCGACGCGGGCGCGCCCGACGCGGCCAAGCTCTGCGCCATGGCCAAGCGCGTCGCCACGGACCGCGGCTTCGAGATCGCCAACGAGGCGCTGCAGATCCACGGCGGCTACGGCTACCTCGCCGACTACGGCATCGAGAAGATCGTGCGGGACCTGCGGGTGCACCAGATCCTCGAGGGGACGAACGAGATCATGCGGGTGATCGTGGCGCGGGGGCTTGTGGGGCGGTGAGCATGCAGACGAACGACAAGAGTAAGCCCCGCGCGCTCGATTCCCGAGGGGAGAGGATCGGATCCCGAAGAACGGATTTCCCGTCCTGCGAAGCTCCAGACGTCGACCATTGACGATAATTGCAACTCAAGCTACATCGGCATGGCACCGAACGGGGAAGGCGCATGGCCAAGCTGGAGATCGAGAACATCGATGACGAGGTGCTGCGACGGCTCGAGCAGCGGGCGGGGGCAGAGGGGAAGCCGCTCGGCACGCTCGTCCGCGACATGCTCGCCGCCGCTGCGCCGCCGCGCCTCTCCATGGAGGAGAAGCTGGAGAGCATCCGCGAGATGCACCGCCGCCATGGCCCGTTTCCGAATCTGCCACCTCCGGAAGACGTGATCCGCGAGGCTCGATAGGAGCGATGATTGTTCTCGACGCGAGCGTGGGCGAAGTGCACCAGAACCGAGAGGGGACCAGCGAAACCGTTTCGCTGCTCCTGCCGCAGGAGCAGACCCGGCCGTGAGCGGGCCGGTCGAATCATGCCACATTGCCGTTTCCCTCTGGTGCGGCGTATCGTGATGGCTGTTCGGATCGACGGCATCGAGGGGGATGCGGGAAACTGGCCGAAATGCGGTAAGCACGGCGTCTCGCGCGACGAGATCGAGCATGTGCTCACGAACATCGAGTTTCGAATACCCGATCCATTCCCGCGAGAGGTACGTTATCGTACCGCGGGACGGACGCCGAACGGCCGTCACGTGTTCCTCGTGTTTACGTATCGCCAGCTCGGCGATCGGCTGCTTGTCCGTGCGGTGAGTGCACGTTACATGCACGAGAAGGAGGTGAAGGCCTATGAACGCGCCAAGAAAGCCCTGGCCCTCCCTCCCGAGCGACGAGGCGGCTGAGCGGTTCGTCGCCGAGGCGGACCTGAGCGAGTACGACTGGAGCCGGATGGAGCCCGTATTGCACGAGCTCTCTCCGCGCGATCCGACGATCGAACTGCCGCTGCCTCGTCCTCAGCTGGAACGGCTGCGCGTCGAAGCCGCCAAGCGTGGCGTCCCGACGGAAGTCTTCTTGCGTGAGCTGCTCGCACGCGCTCTGGCCACGCTGGAGCCATAGTAGCGATCGCGACCCCGCCCCCTCCCGTCCGCCATCATGACAGCCGCCCCCCGCAGTGCTATCCAATCCCCATGGCTGCGCGGCGTGACCAGGACGAGGGGGAAGCGGCGGGGGGCGGGCCGGCTCCCGGGGCCGTGCCCGTGGCCGTCGGCGGCGCGCGCGAGGCGCGCGTGCGTGCGGCGCTCGCGGGGCGGCCGCTCGTGCTCGTCGGGCTGATGGGCGCCGGCAAGAGCACGGTCGGGCGCCGGCTCGCCGTGCGGCTCGGCCTCCCCTTCCGCGACGCGGACACGGAGATCGAGGAAGCCGCCGGCATGTCGATCCCCGACATCTTCGAGATCTACGGCGAGGCGCATTTCCGCGATGGCGAGCGGCGCGTGATCGATCGCCTGCTGCGCGAGGGCGCCATCGTGCTCGCCACCGGCGGCGGTGCGTTCATGGACGACGCGACGCGGCGCGCGGTGGCCGAGAGCGGCGTCTCCGTCTGGCTCAGGGCCGACCTCGAAACGCTCATGCGCCGCGTGCGCAAGCGGTCCACCCGCCCGCTCCTGCAGAACCCCGATCCGGAGGGCACGATGCGCGCCTTGATGGAGCGGCGCTATCCGGTCTACGCCATGGCGGACGTCGTGGTGGAGAGCCACGACGGCGCCCACGAGGACGTGGTCGAGGCCGTCGTGACGGCGCTCGAGGCGCACCTCGCGATACATCCGGGAGACGCGCCGTGAGCGCAACCATCGCACCACCCGCCGACGCCCATGCCTCCGGCCCCGCCCGCGAGACCGTCCGCGTCGCGCTCGGAGAGCGCTCCTACGACATCCTCATCGGCCGCGGCGTGTCCGCCGAGGCGGGCGCGCGCGCCGCGGCGCTCGGCGCGCGCGCCGTCGCCCTCGTCACCGACGACACCGTCGCCGACCTCCACGGGGAGGGGGTGCGCGCGCGGCTGGAGGAGGCCGGGCTGCGCTGCGAGACGATCACCGTGCCCGCGGGCGAGGGCTCGAAGGGCTACGCCACGCTGGCGCGGGTCTGCGACGCGATCCTCGCCTCGCGGATCGAGCGCGGCGACCTCGTCCTGGCGCTCGGCGGCGGCGTGGTGGGCGACCTCGCGGGCTTCGCCGCCGCGATCGTGCGGCGGGGCGTGCGCTTCGTGCAGGTGCCGACGACGCTGCTGGCCCAGGTCGATTCCTCGGTCGGCGGCAAGACCGGCATCAACTCCGCCCACGGCAAGAACCTCGTCGGCGCCTTCCACCAGCCGAGCCTCGTCCTCGCCGACACGGCGCTGCTCGACACGCTGCCCGCGCGCGAGCTGCGGGCGGGCTACGCGGAGGTGGTGAAGTACGGCCTCATCGACGACGCCGCCTTCTTCGCCTGGTGCGAGGCGAACGGGCCCGCCGTCCTCGCCGGCGGGCCGGAGCGCGAGCGCGCCGTCGCCCATTCCTGCCGCTCCAAGGCGGCGATCGTCGCCCGCGACGAGCGCGAGGAGGGGGACCGGGCGCTGCTCAACCTCGGCCACACGTTCGGGCACGCGCTGGAGCGGCTCGCGCGCTACGACCCCGCGATCCTCGTCCACGGCGAGGCGGTGGCCGCGGGGCTGGCGCTCGCCTTCCGATTCTCGGCGTATCTCGGCCTGTGCGCGCCCGCCGACGCCGAGCGGGTCGCGCGCCATCTCGCCGCGAGCGGCCTGCCGACCACGTTCGGAGCGTTCGCTGGCCTCGCGCCCGACCCCGAGCGCCTGCTCGACGCGATGGCGCAGGACAAGAAGGTCGTCGCCGGGCAGCTGACCTTCATCCTGGCGCGCGGCATCGGCGCGAGCTTCGTCGCGAAGGGCGTCGACGTCGCGGCGGTCCGCACCTTCCTCGCCCGTGAATGCGCGGGCGAGGCACCCGCGCCGGTCTGAGCGCGCGGGCCATCTCACGAGGAGAAACATGGACGGCTCGATCTGGGTCTCGATCCTGGCGGTACTCGCCTGCTTCGTCTTCTCGGGCTTCTTCTCCGGATCGGAGACGGCGCTCACCGCATCCTCGCGCGCGCGCATGCACGCTTTGGAGAAGGGCGGCGACAAGCGCGCCACGCTCGTCAACCGCCTGCTCACCGCCCGCGAGCGGCTCATCGGCGGCATCCTCATCGGCAACAACGTCGTCAACACGCTGGCCGCCTCGCTGACGACGGGCATCCTCCTGTCGATCTTCGGCGAGGTCGGCATCGTCTACGCCACGATCGTGGTGTCGGTGTTCGTGATCGTGTTCTCGGAGATCCTGCCGAAGACCGTGGCGATCAACTATCCCGACAAGGTCGCGCTGATCGTGGCCAAGCCGATCTCCTGGATCGTCGCGCTGTTCGGGCCGATCACGCTCGCCATCGAGGCCTTCATCCGGGGCCTGGTGAGCCTGTTCGGGCTCAAGCTCGGCGAGGACACGAACGTGCTCTCCGCCACCGAGGAGCTGCGCGGCCAGGTCGACCTCCTGCACAAGGAGGGCGGCGTCGCCAAGGCCGAGCGCGACATGCTCGGCGGCCTGCTCGACCTGCGCGAGCTGGCGGTCGAGGACGTCATGGTCCACCGCACGCGCATGCGCATGATCGACGCGGACCTGCCGCCGGACGCCATCGTGCGCGAGGTGCTGACCTCGCCCCACACGCGCCTGCCGCTCTGGCGCGGGCGCCACGAGAACATCGTCGGCATCCTGCACGCCAAGGACCTCCTGCGCGCGCTGGACGCGGTGGGCGGCGAGGCGGTGCGCCTCGACATCGACGCGATCGCGCTCGAGCCCTGGTTCGTGCCCGACCGCACGTCGCTGCGCGACCAGCTGCGGGCCTTCCTCACGAAGAAGACCCACTTCGCCCTCGTCGTCGACGAGTACGGCGAGGTGCAGGGGCTCGTGACGCTGGAGGACATCATCGAGGAGATCGTCGGCGACATCAAGGACGAGCACGACATCGCGGTCTCGGGCGTGCGGGTGCAGGTCGACGGGTCGGTCAACGTCGACGGCTCGGTGTCGATCCGCGACCTCAACCGGGTGATGGACTGGGCCCTGCCCGACGAGGAGGCCACCACCATCGCCGGCCTCGTCATCCACGAGGCGCAGCTCATCCCCGAGACCGGCCAGGCCTTCACCTTCCACGGCTTCCGCTTCCAGGTGCTGCGCAAGACGCGCAACCGCATCACGCTGCTGCGGATCAGCCCGCTCGACCTGCTCAAGCCCCGCCGCGGCACGGCGACCGCCGCGGAGTGAGCGGTCTCACGCGCGGGTGAGCCGCTCGAAGCGCCAGGCGAGGGCGGCGACCGTGCCGGTGTCGAAGGCGACGACGATCTGGCAGGACTTGCGGGCGCCGTCGGTGGCCGAGAGGTAGAGGCTCTCCTCGAGCCGCGCCTCGAGCCGCGCGCCCTCGGCGCCCTCGGCCGCGTCCGTCTCCAGCACGAACTGCCAGGTCTCGCCGTTCGAGAGCCCGAGCAGCACGACCCGCCCGCCCTGGGTGCGGCGCGCGCGCACGCTCGGGTGAAGATGGAAACGCAGCGCCGCCGGCGCGCCGGACACGCCCCCGCTCGTGGGGACGAGCCGATCCCGGCCCGCGAGCCCGTCTCCCGCCGGCGAGAGCGCGAGCCGGCGCTCGTGCACGAGGTCGAAGGCGGCGGCCCAGCCGTCGTGGCGGGCCTCGAGCACGAGCGGCTCGGGCCGCTTTGCCTGGACCTCGCCGGCGCCGGCGACGAGGAGCGTGCCGAAGCGCCGTTCCAGGAAGGCCGCGGGCAGCCGCCCGAGGCCCCGCGCGTCGCGCGTGAAGCGCCCGCAGGACGCCCGGTCGAGGGTGATCGTCGAATGCGCCGCCGTGTCCCGTGCCGCCCGCGCCAGCGGATCGGCGTGCTCGCGCGGGGCGCCGAGGTTGACGACGAGCCGCGCCTCGCCCGAGGTCAGCTCGAAGGAGAGACAGCCCGCCGCCGCCTCGTGCGCCGCGAAGGGCAGCGGCGGCGCGCCGACGTCGGCGACGAGCACCAGCGCGCCCGCCTGCAGCCGCTCGTAGCCGGAGATCAGCCCCCGCTGCAGCGGGCTCGCGCGGCCCTCGTCGTAGAACAGGAGTGTCGTCAGGTGGTCGACCGGCGTCGAGCCGGTACCGTTGAAATGGCTCAGCGTCCCGTCGCCGTGGCGCAGGAGCCGCAGCATCGGCGGCATCCGGTCGATCGCGCGGATCAGCGCCTCGGGCGGGTCGACGCCGCGCGCGAGATAGACCTGCTTGAGCGGCAGGAGATCGAGCAGCAGATCGAGCACGGTGCGCGGATTGCGCCCGACATGGCCGCCGTCGGCGAGGACCTGCCGGTCGAGTTCGCGGGCGAGCACCTTGGTCGCGCCGCGCCCGAGCGTCTCGCAGCCCTCGCAGCACAGGCCGGCATAGGCGAGCGCGATCGCCGCCTGGAGCCGCACGATGGGACGCGGCGCCGCCCGGGCGGCGCGGGCGCAGATGGCGAGATCGCGGGCGAGGCCGCGCAGGAAGCGCTGGTAGAAGGCGTGGTCTGCGCCCTCCACGATCAGCGGCGACTGGCACAGGAACGAGATCGCCCGCCGCGCCGCCACCGACGGCTTGCGCAGCGCCGGCCCGTGCGCCTCGCGCAGGTACTCGTCGACGAGCGCGCGGGCGTTGGCGCGGGCGAGCGCGGTGTCCGCGGCGCGCAGGTGCCTGAGCCAGGAGAAGCCGTGCAGGATGTCGGCCCAGCCCTCGGAGGGCGGCTCCAGCGCGAAGGGCGAGCGCCCGCCGGTCGCCAGCGTGCGCCCGCCGAAGACGAAGTAGCCGGCGTAGATGTCGTCGGCGATCGTGGCGTCGCAGGTGCGCATGTCCGGCGGCACGATCACCAGGCGCCTGGGCGTGCGCGCGCGCAGGCCGCCGAGCCCCAGCAGGCTCGCGGTCTCGGCGCGCAACGTGCGCCCGGCTTCGCGCAGGGCGAGCCCAGTCAGTCGCCAGCGATCGGGCGCGTCGGTCACCTCTTCCCCCGTTCGAGGGTGCTCTCGTCGAGGGAACGCGCTCAGGGTTAATGCGGCGTTACCGGAACGGCGCGAACCGCACGCTTCAGCCCGACGCGAGCCGCTCGGCCACCGCCTCGCCGAGCGACAGCGCGGAGGTGAGTCCGGGGCTCTCGATGCCGAAGAGCGCCACGTGACGTGGCAGGCCGTGGGCGGCCGCGTCCGCGATCACGAAGTCCGCCGCCGGCTCGCCGGGCCCCGATAGCTTGGGGCGGATGCCGCAATAGTCGGCGGTCAACGCCCCGTCGGGGAGCGCGGGCCAGTAGCGCCGGATCGCGGCGTAGAAGCCCTGCGCCCGCGCCGGGTCGACGTCGTAGTCCTCCGCCTCGATCCACTCGACGTCCGGGCCGAAGCGCATGCGCCCGGCGAGATCGAGGGTCAGGTGCACGCCGAGCCCGCCGTCGACCGGCGCCGGATAGATCAGCCGCGAGAAGGCGGGGCGCCCCGAGCAGGCGAAGTAGGTGCCCTTGGCGAGGCGAAGCGGCGGGATCGCCGCCTCGGGGAAGCCCTCCGTGGCCCGCGCGATCGCCTGCGCGCCGAGCGCGGCGGCGTTGACGACGGCGTCGAAGCCGTGCGTCTCGCCCGCCACGGTCACATGCCAGGCGCCGTCCCCGAACGCGAGCCGCTCGATCGGGGTCACCAGCGCGAGCGCGCCGCCGTGGTCCTCGATCTCGCCCTGGAGGGCGAGCATCAGCGCGTGGCTGTCGACGATTCCGGTCTGCGGCGAGTGGAGCGCCGCCGTGCAGGCGAGCGCCGGCTCCATCGCGCGGGCTTCCGCGCCGGAGATCAGCGCGAGTTCCTCGACGTCGTTGGCCTCGCCCTGCGCGCGGATCGCCTCGAGCTTCGCGATCTCCGCCTCGCTCGTCGCCACGACGAGCTTGCCGAGCCGGCGGGCCGGCACGTTGCGCTCGGCGCAGTAGGCGTACAGCATCCGCCGGCCTGCGACGCAATGGCGTGCCTTGAGCGAGCCGGTGGGATAGTACAAGCCGGCGTGGACGACCTCGCTGTTGCGCGAGGAGATGCCGCCGCCGATGCCGGCCGTGCGCTCGGCGACGACGACCGCGTGGCCGCGGCGGGAAAGGGAGCGGGCGATGGCCAGGCCGACGACGCCGGCGCCGATGACGAGGATGTCCATGGGGCTCCTTTCGATGTCGCATCTTCAAGCGCAGCCGTCCGCGCCGCGCAAGCGCGCGGATGCCGGAACGGGGCGCGCGCATGCGCCGTTTGCGTCCATGGCCGGCGTTCATCACCGCATCACCGCCGCACGCGCGCTCGCGCCCCTCGCGCTCGTGCTCTGCATCTGGCTCGCGCCGGCGTCGGCCCGGCAGGCGGGCGGGGGCTGTGGCGCGGAGCGCGTCGTCGTCGTGGGCGACACGCTCACCAACGTCGCCCAGCGCTGCGGCGTGACACCCGAGGCACTGCTCGCGGCGAACCCCGGGATCCGCGACCCTGACATCCTGCCGCTGGGCTCGACGCTGGTGATCCCGGGCGGTGAGGCCGCGACCGGAGAGACCGGCGAGGGGGCCGCGCGGGCGCACTCCGGTCCCGCCGGCGAGATCGGCGGCGTCGCGCCCCTGCGCATCCTGCCCGTCGCCGGGCCGCTCGACGCGCGCGTGCGCCTCTTCGCCCGTGGGCTCCCGCCCGGCGCGCCGGCCCTGATCGGCGCCGGCTCGCGGCCCGACGCGCCGCTCTTCGTCACGCGCGCGCAGATCGACGCGACGGGCGTCCTCTCCCACGTCCTCGCGCTCCCCGCGTGGACCGCGGGGGAGATCGTCCACGTCGTCGTCGAGACGCCGATCGGCGGCCCCTGGCTGCGGGCCGAGCCCTGGCGGGCACCGGAGGTGCGCCCCTGAGGGCTCGCCCCGCGCCGCGGGGGCGTTGCGCGCGCCGGGGCCGAGGCGCTACAAGCGCGCGAGCGATCCAGAACCCGCCCCAGACGGCGCGACCCGGAGTGAGATCATGACCTCGAAGCTCGCGCGGCTGCGCGACATGACGGTGGTCGTCGCCGACACCGGCGACATCGAGGCGGTGCGCCGTCTCGCCCCGCAGGACTGCACGACGAACCCGACCCTCCTGTTCAAGGCGGTGAAGGACCCGGCCTACGCCCACATCGTGGAGGAGGCGCTCGGCTGGGGCCGGGCGCAGGGCGGACCCCGCGCGGCGTTGGTGGCCGCCGTGTGCGACCGGCTCGCGGTCTCCTTCGGCACGGAACTCGCCGGCATCGTCCCGGGCCGCGTCTCGACCGAGGTCGACGCGGACCTCTCCTTCGACACGCGGGCGAGCGTCGAGAAGGCGCGCGCGCTGATCGCGGACTACGCGGCGCGCGGCGTTCCCCGCGAGAAGGTGCTGATCAAGCTCGCCGCCACCTGGGAGGGTATCCGCGCGGCCGAGATCCTCCAGGGAGAGGGGATCGACTGCAACCTCACGCTCGTGTTCTCTCTCGTCCAGGCGGCGGCCTGCGCGGATGCGGGCGTGTTCCTGATCTCGCCCTTCGTCGGACGCATCCTCGACTGGCACGTGAAGGCCGGCGGCGGGCCCTACGACGCCGAGACGGACCCGGGCGTGCTGTCGGTGCGGCGGATCTACGCCTACTACAAGGCGCACGGCATCGGCACGGTGGTGATGGGCGCCTCCTTCCGCAACGCCGGCGAGATCGAGGCGCTCGCCGGCTGCGACCGGCTCACCATCTCGCCCGCCCTGCTCGAGGCGCTCGCCGCCGACGAGGGCGACCTTCCGCGCAGGCTCTCTCCCGACACCGTCGCGGGCGCGCCCGCCCGCATGAGCCTCGACGAGCGCGCATTCCGCCTCGCGCTCGTCGAGGACGCGATGGCCACCGAGAAGCTCGCGGAAGGAATCCGCGGCTTCGTCGCCGACGTGCGATCGCTGCGCGCCCTGGTGGACGGCGCGCTCGGCTGACTCCAGGACGGCCGCCCGCGCCCGGTCTGGTTCTCGAAGGTCGGCGGGTACCCCGGGGCGCCGGCCCGCATCGCCGGATGATCGTCGATCGGGATGGTCCGACGCGACACCGTCTTCGAGCGGTCCGACCTGGACGAGATCATGATCCGCACCGCAGGTGCGGACACCTCGAACAGCGTGCCCACCCTCGGCGCGCAACCGGGGGCGCGAAACCGGGGGTGCGAAACCGGGGCTGTGAAACCGGGGCCGAAAACGAAGAAGGCGGCCCGAGGCCGCCTGTCTGAATGCCTTGCCGAGCAA